>DASSIT010000001.1:0-26891 GCA_035691545.1 Pseudolabrys sp.
TTCCACCCGGGGCCGGAGAGCCGCCTGACTTGAAAAGCAAGAAGCCGCCGTTACCGGCGGCTTCTGTCACATCAGCTGATGTGTGGTCGATTACTTAAGCGCCGTACCAATCGCGGTGAACGTCGCATTGAGGTTGGTACCGACGGTCTGCACCGCCGCGATGATCACGACCGAAATGCCAGCGGCAATCAGGCCATATTCAATGGCGGTCGCGCCAGACTCGTCCTTCAGGAACGCAAAAACCTTAGACATTACGCATCTCCATGTGGCTGAAACTCTAGACGTCAGGTATCATCCAGTAAGATGATGGCACCAACGTACCCGCCGCCCGTTAAGAAGAAGCTTCGGCGCTGCCGATGGATTTGCTTTAATTGTTAGGAAAATTTAGCCATTGCGGCCCGTGACGGCGGTATCTGCGTCTGTCAGCGGCCATGGATGCCGATTTTTACGGCCGAATTTGCATCGACCCATTTGAATTGCCAGTGCCGGAAAAAACCGCCCTTTGGCACAGCGACAAGTGCATTAACGAGCCGTTAGCCAAGGGATTAAGAGTTGTAAGTTTGAATTGCTGGAACTTTGCTCCTTCCATTCGAGGCAACCGCAGCCGAAACTGTCGCTGTAACCTTTTGCTCACCATGCCGGGCACATCGGCCGGCGCGTCCTGCCCATACCGCACTCGCGCCCAGTACCGCGTTGCCTGATACCAGAAAGGCGATCGTCCCGTCAGCTCGGCGGCCACCGTAACCAGCTGCTTCGCCTATTTTTTTCTTTGTATTTTCGACCACGCATTTTCGTCCACGCATTGCGCCGGTGTTACGGCGGACCAAATTTGATCGCGATGCCATCAAGCGCCGTCTTGAGGTTTGTGCTTGCCGTGCCGACTGCCGCCAGCACGACAGCAGAAATTCCCGCGGCCATGAGGCCGTACTCAACTGCGGTGGCACCGGATTCGTTTCTCAGAAAGGCAGAAAGCGCAGACATCGGCACACTCCTTTTGGCTGGACCTGTAGCCTGGATAGATTTGTTCATGGCCTATCCACGCCCGGAATAGATTTGCTTATGGTCGGAAGTGCAACCGGAATAGATTTTCTCACTTAAGAGCGGCTTCGGCGGCGGCTGAGAAATTTCAAAAAATCCGGACCGCTTTAGGACGATCGTGTCGTCGCAGGCGCGTTCACAATTTTCAGCGCCGCCGTGTGGAAGCAGACGTGCTCACCAATCGAGCCCCGCAGTGCTGCGGCAGAGCCGTTCACGGCAATGAGTGTCGCGCGACACGAGCTGCTCAATGAAAACACGCGCTGCCTGAATTGCTCGAGCGTAAACTCTGCCTCATCCGTTTGGATGATTAATTTTCATCTGCATGATCGAGATAAGTCAGCCCGGCCTTCGCGAGCGGCTCGCGCATCTTATACATATCGAGGCTGAGCGTGCCGGCCTCAAGTTGTTTGCGCTTGCCGTCTTCATCGTCTTTGCGCTTTTGCGCCTTTTGTGCCGTCTCAACGGCAAGCTTCCTAGGGATCACAACGACGCCATCGTCATCCGCAACTATGACATCGCCCGGTTCGACGTTTACGCCCGCGCACACCACCGGAACGTTGACCGAGCCGAGTGTCGACTTCACCGTGCCTTTAGCGGAGATTGCTTTCGACCAGACCGGGAATCCCATTTCGGAAATGGGACGAACGTCGCGGCAACCAGCATCGATAATGAGCCCGATAACGCCGCGCGCACGAAGTGCAGTCGCGAGCAATTCGCCGAACATGCCGTCCGTATTGTCGGACGTGCAGCCGACCACGACCACGTCGCCCTTCTGGCATTGCTCGACTGCAACGTGGATCATCCAGTTGTCACCCGGTTGTGCCAGCACGGTGACGGCCGGTCCCGCAATTTGTGCGCCCGCCCAAACAGGGCGCATATAAGGTTTCATCAGGCCCGAGCGACCAAGAGCCTCGTGCGCAGTCGAGACGCCGGCCGCAGCGAGTGTTCCGATCGCGTTGCTGTCGGCACGTTTGATATTGCGGACGACGACAGGTTTCATTTCAATATCTCCTCCACGGTCGGGAACAGCCGTTGATATGATTCCCCATAAGTCATTGGCACCCCGGTATTGCGGCTTCCTTGAATGCCGCGATTGAGCGCCACTCGCTCGTAGTATGCCCACAAATGCTTTTGCGCAGCGAGGATCTGAAATGTTTTGTACTTCTGATCCCAGACCTCGTCGATCTTCAATATGAGATTGGGCTTGAAGTTGCACATTTCAGGTTGATGCGGCTCGAAAAGGAACACCGGCGGCGCAGAATATTTATATTTGGCATCGGGTTTGTGGCCCATCGCCTGAGCTACGACGCGCGTCTCCTGGGCGAAATGGGCAGCATTGGGATGATCGAAATTGTAGGGATCTTCGAGCGCGTGCGTGAGCACGAATGATGGGTTCAGTTCGCGGTAGATGTCGACCATGCGGTCGAAATGAGCCTCACCGAGCCTGAGCGGGTAGTCGCCACAATCGAAGAACTCGATTTCGGCTCCCAGCAATTTTGCGGCCCGTTCGGCTTCGTCCTTTCGGCCCGCCTTGACCTTTTCCAGCGTCGCGCCGGGCTCTTTCCATGCGAATTGACTCTCGCCGCGCTCGCCGAAGGACAGGCACACGATCTTGACGCGGTAGCCGCGTTTGGCGTGGAGAGCTATCGCGCCCCCTGCGCGCCATACGAAATCGCCAGGGTGTGCGGTGACGACAAGTCCGGTCTTACCATCCGCCATTGCTGAGCTCCTTTTCCTTACGCGGCTGTTAAACTAGGTTGGATGCCACGCGGTCAAGCATCGGCCGAAACGACTGACGTGAGGGCGTTTCAACATAGAAAATTCACGGGCTAAATTTCGGCGGACTCCGCTGACGGTAAGCCCTCCGCAACGTGCCGCTTAGTAATGGAGCGAGCCAGCTATGAAGAAAACCTACACTGGGGGGGTGCCAATGCGGAAAAGTACGCTACGAAGCGAATGCCGAGATTGGCGCCGTCATCTCGTGCAATTGCTCCCGGTGCCGCAAACTTGGACCGTTATTATCCGCGGTCGCACTGTCCGATTTCAAATTACTTTCGGGTGAAAACGAAATGACGGATTATCAGTTTAACAATCGAACGATCCATCATCCATTCTGCAGGACTTGCGGCATCCAATCATACGCATTCGGCAAAGGTCCTGGCGGCAGGGACATGGTGATGCTGAACGTGCGCTGCCTTGACGGAGTCGATGTAGAGCAATTCGAGGTCAAGAAATTCGACGGCGCCAGCTTGTAGGCGATCAGTAAGGTCACACTGGGAAAAACAGCCTCGCCAAAAGCCATAACGGGCGGACCGTCGTCCACCCGTCACAAGCTCTCGGATCCATTCCTGTCGCACAGGTCGAAACCTGCCGCGGAGGTACCAGCTACTGAGAGCCAGGACCAGCAGTCATGAGCCACGAATACTGCAAGCAGCACCCACGTCCCATGCCCAGTCCGGTCATGGCGACCATCCGTGTCCGGCAGAGCCGAAGATGGATGACCTGGCGGAAAGGGTAACGCCGCCGTCCGCCAACGCAAGACCGTAAAATCGCTGTTGATAATTCCGAGGATGAATTGTGGCGCTTTGTGCCGACCCGCTAACCCAGGATTGTACCTTTGCCGCGGCCGTCCTTGCTCTGCTCGATCATGACCGTGTCATGTTTGAGCGCGAGTTGTTTGGTGAGCTCGGCATTCATCAGCTCCTCCTGGCTGAGCGCGTGCATGGCCGCGAACATTCCCTCGGTCCCCGCGGGGCTGTAGATCATCAGCATTCGCACGCCTTCCTTCGAAGTCACCTGATGCGTTACGCCGGGTGGAATGTGAACGCAGGATCCTTTTTGGGCACGGAATAAATCTTCACCGACCTGAAAATCCGCGCTGCCTTCGAATATGTAGAACGTTTCGAAGGCCTTGATGTGATAGTGCGCCCGCGATTGAAATCCAGGCTTGCAATTCTCTTCCACGACTTCGAATGTTTGCGCGGTGTCGGCGCCGGTGATCTTGACAATCACCTCGTTCGCCTTCGCGTAAATATTGCCTTGGCCAGGCGGTGAATGTTTGCCTCGGGTCGCAGTGGTCATGCCGGCCTCATTCTCTATTGCTCCCATTGATTGCATGAACTTGGAGGCCCTGAACAGGGGGCGCGGGCTGGACGTCGCCGAAAAATAGCCTGAGAGTCCCCGCCAGGCGGTACCCAGATCGAGGCATTTTGAGATGGCACGGAATTCGGCGCGCGAGCGGCTTGAGGCGGCGCTAGCACGTATTGATGATCCAAAAGGCGAGGGCAGCCGCGCTTGCCTCACCGTTTATCGTGAGCAATCCAAAGCCGCAGCCGATGCTGCCGATGCGCGCGCTAAATCCGGCATTTCCATCGGGCCACTCGATGGTGCCATTGTGACCATCAAGGATCTTTTTGACGTTACCGGTGAAGTCACGCGCGCAGGCTCCAAGGTTCTGGCGGAGGAGGGAATACCGGCTGCAGCCGACGCTCCCGTCGTGCGGAGGTTGCGGGCGGCCGGCGCGATCATTGCTGCAAAGACCAACATGTCCGAATTCGCCTATTCCGGGATCGGCGCCAACCCGCACTTCGGAACGCCGGGCAATCCGGCTGACCGAAATCGCGTCCCGGGCGGATCGTCTTCGGGCGCCGTTGTAGCCGCAGCGGACGGCATGTGCGAAATCGCAATCGGGACTGATACGGGTGGATCATGCCGCATACCAGCAGCCCTTTGCGGTATCGTCGGCTACAAGCCGAGCCGCCAGCGTGTTCCGACCGCCGGTGCGTTTCCGCTGTCATACAGCATCGATTCAATTGGCCCGATCGCGCGTTCGGTTGAAGCCTGCGCCAAGGCCGACGCGGTCATGTCCGGCGAAGACTACGGAACCCTCGAACCCGTCTCGCTCGCCGGGCTTCGTGTCGGTATCGTACAGGGAGCGCCGCTTGAATCTCTCGACGCGACCGTGACGAAGAACTTTTCCGGTGCGCTCTCGCTGCTGGAAAAAGCTCGTGCCTCTACATCCGAAGAAAAACTACCGCTCCTCGACGATATGGTACGAGTCAATAGCAAAGGCGGTGTTCAGCCGGCGGAAGCATTTTCGATTCACCGAGATCTGTTATTACGCCGCGCCGACGCCATCGATCCGAATATCCGTGCCCGCCTTGAGCGCGCGCGGAATGTCACCGCCGCCGACTATATCGATATGGTGCGCGCCCGCGCCCGACTGATTGAACGGATGGATGCGCGGCTCGCCGACCTCGACGTCCTGGCCTTGCCGACGACGCCTATCGTCGCCCCGACCATGGCTGAAGTGGCAATGCCTGAAGACTTCGCTCGCAAGAACGCCATGGTGCTCCGAAATACGGTTATTGCGAACTTTTTTGACCTTTGCGCCATTTCCCTGCCGATGCCCTGCGAGAGCGGCCTGCCGACCGGCATGATGCTGGTCGCCCGCAACGGCCTCGACCGGCGGTTGTTTCGCATTGCGGCGGCGCTGGAGCGGCTGTTTTCTGCATAACACTCGAGGCTTGTTCAATGGAGGGAATTTCCGGCATCATGCGGGTAAGCAGTGGAATCCAGGGGAGGGCTCAACCATGACACGCAAACCGCATAAGGGTGCGGGATCCGTTACGCGCCGCACATTGACCGCTGGCCTCGCGGCTGCTGCTGCGGCGGGTGTGGCTCCTTTCAGTATCGTGCGAGCCCAGGGCGCGGCCTTGAAGGTGGGAGTCCTGCTACCTCGATCCGGCTTCCAGGCAGGAATCGGGCAAGATTGTCAGCGCGGCGTCGATATCGCGCCGGCCATATTGAAGGAGCTAGGCCTGCCACCGCTGCAGATCATGGGCGCCGATACCGAAACGAAGGTGGAAGTTGCCCGTTCACGGGCCGAGAAGCTTATCAGCGATGGCGCACAGATTCTGGTCGGCGCCTTCGACTCCGGTCAGAGCACCGCGATTGCGCAGGTCGCGGAACAGAAGGGCATCCCCTACGTCATCAATATCGCCGCCGCGCCCCAGATCACGGAGCAGGGCTATAAGTTCGTTTTTCGGAACTTCCCCACAGCTGGCATGATATTGGCCGATGCTTTCGCCAATCAAAAAGAAATCTTCGCAGCCGCGGGATCGGCGCCCAAGACTGCGGTGTTCATGCACGTCAACGACACGTTCGGCGCCGCAATGAAGGGCGGCATTGGCGCGGTGATGCCGAAGTTCGACATGCCCTACAAACTTGTCGAGACGATTGCGTATGATCCGGCTGCGCGAGATCTCTCCGTCGAAATTGCAAAGGCGAAGGGGACAGGTGCCGAGGCCTTATTGTTGGTCAGCAGGCTCAATGACGCCATCCTGCTCACGCGCGAGTTGGTCAAGCAGCGTTGGTCACCGATGGCAATTCTCAGCATGGGCCCGGGTTGGTACGAAGACCAATATCTTAAAACGCTCGGCAAGCTCTCCGATGGTCCACTGAGCTTTGTGCCGTGGTATGACCCGAACAAGCCACTGAGCAAGAAGCTCGATGTGGCGTTGGGGAAAGCGTTTCCCGGCGTGAACCTCAATACCAATCACGTCTACACTTTTGAGGCATTGCTCGTTGCGGCCGACGCCTACAAGCGCGCCGGCTCCAGCGATCCGAAAGCTTTGGCCGACGCAATCCGCAAATGCAACATTACGAACAACGTCAGTCCCGGCGCGGGTATCCTGTTCAACGAAAAAGGCCAGAACGACAAGCTCAAGAATTCAGCAATCCAGAACCGCGGCGGCAAACTCGTCACGGTCGCCCCGAAAGTGGCGGCGAATGCCAAAGTGGAATGGCCGCTCAAGCCCTACGATAAAAGAGGGTGACAAAATTCATTGTCGGCCGGTTGCGTGGGGAGCATCCGGTTGATTTTATGACTTGAAAACAAGCAAACGGCTGGCGCGCTCATGATAGCGCAGAGGGATGCTAGTGCCGGCGGACATTCTCCTTAACGTTGCGATTGGCGGCCTATTGACCGGTCTCGTCTACGGTCTCATGGCGCTTGGCCTGTCGGTTATTTTCGGGGTCGTGCGTGTGGTCAATTTCGCCCATGGCGAGATGATGACGGTCGCCATGTATCTGGCGGTGGCGCTCTTTTCCGCCTTTCACCTCGATCCATTGGTGATGATGGTTCCAATCGCTGCCGTACTGTTTGTATTCGGTTATGCGCTGCAGGCTGGCCTTATCAATCTTTTCATTACCCGGCCGGAGCACAGCCAGTTCCTCCTGCTGATTGCGATTGCCATTATCATCACCAATCTGCTCCTGATCATTTTTGGCCCGGACTCGCAAAACGTGCAGACGGCCTACGCGTATAAGAGCTTTCAAATTGGGCCGCTTATCGTTGATGCCACTAAACTCTACGCAGGGCTCGCGGCGGTTATCGTCGCCGGCGGGCTGTTCGTCTTCTTTCGCTACTCGCTGCTGGGAACGGCGATCCGAGCCTGCGCCGACAACTACACGGGCGCGCTGGTCGTAGGTTTGGACGTCAATAAATTCTATGCCCTCACGTTCGGTATTGGTGCTGCCTGCGTGGGAGCGGCCGGCTGCATAATGCTGTTGATCTTCGACGTCACGCCGGCAGTCGGCCCAGCTTATACGCTGCTCGCTTTTGTCATTGTTATTACGGGTGGCCTCGGCTCGATGCCCGGTGCACTTCTCGGCGGTGTGCTCATTGGTCTTACCGAAGCGATAGCGGGCCTGCTTTTTTCTCCGTCGGCCAAAAGCATGTTTGCCTTCGCCATCCTCGCGCTCGTCCTGCTGTTCCGCCCGCAAGGCATTGTCGGCAGGAGGTCCGCATGATCGCGCGCCTCTTGGAGGGAGTTCCGCGGCGCGCCTTGGTCGCTTTGGCTACGCTGTTATGCGTGTCTGCCGCGGCCCCGCTTTTTGTGGGCGACTATCTGCTCACAGTCATCATCTTGGCTCTCTATCTCGCCTATGCCGGGCAGGCCTTGAATATCATGACGGGGTTTACCGGCCACCTGTCGCTCGGACATGCGCTCTATGTCGGCCTGGGCGCCTACACGTCCGCGGCGCTACTTGTTCACTTCGGCATTGGTCCCTGGCTGGGCCTGGCCGCCGCAATTCCCATTGCCGCGGCGGCCGGCGCGTTCATTGGCTTTCTCGCCTTTCGGTTTCGCGTTGGCGGTGTCTATTTTGCGATCCTGACCATTGCATTTGCGGAATTTGCGCGCGTCGGGTTAGACCATCTTGGCTGGACCGGAGCGTCAGCCGGCCTTTTCCTGCCGGTCGCGCAATTTGCCCGCAACGATGTGTGGAATCTGCGCGGCCATCCGGTGATGTTCTATTACATACTGCTCGCCGCCACTGTGCTGGCCTTCGTCGGCTCACGCGCATTGCTGCAGAGCCGCATCGGGTATTTCTGGGTGGCCATCCGCGAAGACGAGGACGCGGCACGCGCTGTCGGCATCGATACTTTCCACTACAAGATGTTGGCTATCGTGATCTCTGCCGGGATGACGTCTTTTGCCGGCGTGATCTATGCCTTCTATTACAACAATCTGTTCCCCGAACAGGTCTTTAACATTTCGGAATCGATATTGATCATACTCGGTCCGTTCGTGGGAGGCGTGGGAACCTTGTTCGGCCCGATTCTCGGCGCGGTTTTGCTGGAAACAATCGCCGAGGGCATGCGCATCATTCTGGCAGCATTCGGTGTTGATTTGCCGGGGACGAACCAGCTGTTTTTTGGCGCGGTCCTGCTGCTGGTCGTCGTCGCCTTGCCGGAGGGCGTGTGGCCTTGGCTCTGGCATCGCAGTGGCTTGTCGGAGCGGAAGCGATGACCGCCATTTTATCGATAGAGCAAGTAAGCAAACGTTTTCGTGGCCTCGTCGCGGTTGACCGGCTTGGTTTCCAGGTGGAGCAAGGCAGGATCGTTGCCGTAATCGGGCCAAACGGCGCCGGCAAGACAACTCTGTTCAACATGATTGCGGGAATGTTTACGCCCGACAGCGGCACAATCACATTTGCCGGCGAACGGATCGACGGGCTCACGTCCGACCAGATATGCCGGCGTGGCATCGGGCGGACCTTCCAGATCGTGCGCCCATTTCCTGCGCTTACCGTTGCCGAAAATGTGATCATTGGGGCGTTGTTGCACAGACGCGATGTGCGACAAGCACGTGAACACGCTCACAATGTGCTCCGCCGCCTTGAACTCTATGACAAGCGCGACCTGCGCGCTGCGACTCTCACGCTGCCTGATCGCAAGCGGCTTGAAGTTGCGCGTGCGCTTGCTACCGATCCGAAATTGCTGTTGCTCGACGAAGTAATGGCAGGCTTGCGGCCGACCGAAACCGACCGACTGGTCGCGGTTCTCAAGGACCTCAATCGCGAAAGCGGCCTCACGATCCTGCTGATCGAGCACGTGATGCGGGCCGTAATGGCGCTCGCGACGCATGTCCTGGTGATGCACCACGGCGCCGTCATTGCGAATGGCGTTCCTAACGAGGTCGTGCACGACCGCGCGGTGATCGACAGCTATCTCGGAGCGGAGGCTGTCGCGTAATGCTCACAGTCGAAAACCTCGATGTGTTTTACGGTGACGCGCAGGCTTTGGAAGACGTCTGTCTTGAAATCGAGGAGGGCACCATTGCGGCTGTCGTAGGTTCCAACGGCGCCGGCAAAACCTCCTTGATCCGCACTATCGCAGGAATGCATCGACCTGTGCGGGGACGCATCCTCTTTCGTGGCGTGAATATTGCGGGCTGGCCGAGCCACAAGGTCTGTGATCTCGGAATTGGTCAGGTTGCCGAAGGCCGGCAGGTCTTTCCGACGCTCAGCGTCGCGGAAAATCTGTCGATGGGCGCCATGCTCCCACGGGCACGAAGCTCGCGCGTGCAAAATCTTGAACGTGTCTATGCGCTGTTTCCGGCATTGGCCGAACGCCGTCACCAGCCGGCCGGCACGCTATCCGGCGGCGAGCAGCAGATGGTCGCAATAGGCCGGTGCCTGATGGGTGCGCCCGAACTTGTGCTGTTCGATGAACCATCGCTCGGGCTGGCACCTTCGATTGTGCAAAGCATGCTGCAGCGCGTGCGCGATCTAAATCGCGAAGGCCTGACGTGCGTGCTGGTCGAACAGAACGTCGCGGTATCGCTCAGGCTCGCCGGCCGCGCCTACGTGCTGGAGAATGGCCGAATCACGCTCGCGGGCTCGGGCGACCAGCTATTGCGCGATGATCGTGTGCGGCAGGCCTATCTCGGGCTTTAGACGCGCTATTTGAGCGGCGGGCCAATGGTAACGGTGAGCTTGCCGACGCCTTCGACCTCGCACTCGATTTTGTCACCGGCAACCGTTGCGGCGACGCCGGACGGCGTGCCGGTCATGATGATATCACCGGCGTCGAGCGCCACCATTTCGGAGAGTTTTGAAATGGTCTCCGGCACATTCCAGATCATCTGGTTCAAGTCACCGTCCTGACGAACCTGGCCGTTGACCTTGAGGACAATCTTGCCCTTGGCCGGATGGCCGATTTTGCTCGCTGGCATTATTGGGCCACAGGGAGCCGACGAATCGAATGCCTTTCCAACTTCCCAGGGACGCTTCACGTCGCGCGAGGCGATTTGAAGATCGCGGCGTGTCAGATCGATGCCGACTGCATAGCCGTAGATACAGTCATTGGCTTTTGCGACCGGAATATTGCGTCCGCCGGTCTTGAGCGCGACAACCAGTTCGACTTCGTGGTGCATGTCCTTCGTGAGCGAAGGGTAGGGGACCGTGCCACCATCGGGGACGATTGCGTCGGCGGGTTTGGCAAAGAAAAACGGCGGTGCCCGCTCGTCCTGGCCCATTTCGCGAATGTGCTCGATGTAATTGCGGCCGACGCACCAGATGCGACGAACGGGAAATACTTTATCCGTCCCCGCGACGGCAATGGTTGCTTGTGGCGGCGGCGTAATGACGTAGCGGCTGTCGGTCATGATAATCGGCCGTTCAATATCGCTGTTATGGTGGATTCCCCGGCCGCGCAGGAAGGCAACCGGACGAAGGATGGCTGTCCGTATCAGGTGTGGTGCGCTGCCGTCAACCGCACCGGCTCATGAGGTCGCCGCTATCGCTGCGGGTTCGCGAGACTCCTGCTGCTTGAGCTGGAGCCGGTAGAACGACGCGTAGCGGCCGCCCTTGTGCAGGAGTTCGTCGTGTCGTCCCGATTCGACCGTGCGGCCATTTTCGACGACAAAGATCCGGTCGGCATGCGCTACGGTATGGAGGCGATGCGCAATCGCGAGGGTGGTTCGGCCTCGGCAAAGGCGTTCCATTGCCTCGCGCACCTGAAGCTCGGACTCCGAATCGAGTGCCGCGGTCGCCTCGTCGAGCAGAATGATCGGCGCATTCTTTATGAGCGCGCGCGCAATGGCGATTCTCTGGCGCTGGCCCCCTGAAAGCTGCAGGCCGTGTTCGCCGACTTGCGTTTCATAAGCGCGCGGAAAAGACATGATGAAATCGTGCGCATAGGCGGCTTTAGCTGCGGCGATGATCTCGTCTTCACTGGCACCCGGCTTGCCGAATTCGATATTCTCGCGAATTGTCCCGCGGAAGAGAAAGACCTCCTGACCGACATAGGCAATATGCTGGCGCAACGACCGGCGGGCAACCGTTGCGATGTTCTGTCCGTCAATTGCGATGACGCCCTGGTGGTTCTCGTAAAATCTCAGGAGCAGATTGAATACCGTTGATTTTCCCCCGCCCGAGGGCCCGACCAGCGCCGTCAACTTGCCCGGTTCGGCGACGAAGGACATGCCTTGCAGGACCGGTTCGTCGCCCCGATAGGCGAACTGCACGTCATCGAAATCAAGCCGCGCCGTCTTGATTTCCAAATCAGGCTTGCCGCCGTCGGGCGTCTCGCTTGGCGGGCTGTCGATCACCTCGAACAGGATCCGCACGCCGACCAATGCACTGTTTAGCTCGATATTGAGCCGCGCGAGCCGCTTTGCGGGCTCGTAGGCCAGCAAAAATGCGGTAATAAAGGAGAAAAATTGACCCGGCGTGGCGCCCGTTTCGATGACGCGATAGCCGCCATAGGTGATCGCAATCGCAATCGCGCACCCGCCCAGTGTTTCCATCAGCGGGCTGGCGCGATTGGACACGCGCGCCATCTTGTTCGCCTCGTGCTCGACCGCGGCAACATTCCGATCGAAACGCTCGCGCATGACATCTTCAAGCGTGAAGGCCTTTACGATGCGGATGCCCTGTAAAGTTTCCTGCAACGTCTCGATAATGCGAGTACCTCCGTCGAATTGGGTGCGCGCGATCGAGTAGATGCGGCGAATGAGCTTGCGGAGGATGAAAAAAGCCGGTGGTACGACCACGAAGCTGAAAAACGACATCAGTGGATCCTGAACGACCATCACCGTGACCAGGCCTATCAATGACAGCAGGTCGCGACCAACCGAAGTGATCAGCAGGTTGATGACTTGCGTCGCTGATGCGGCACCGGTCGAAAGGCGGGCAATAAACTCGGTCGAATGCCTATCCGAAAAAAAGCCGAGACCTTCGCTCAGCAATTTTGAAAAAACCGCGCGCTGGTTGTCGGCAACGATACGGTTTCCGATCTTCGAAAGCATCACGCTATGGCCGTAAGTCGCGAGGCCTTTTACCGAGAACAAGAGAACTGTGATGCCGCCAAGAATGATGATGCCCGGCAGGTTTCGATTGACGTATGCCTGATTGATGACGTCACCGATCAAATAGGCGCTGAATGCAGTGCAGCCGGCGGCCACCGCCATCAGAATGAACGCGGCAACGTATTTGCGCCAATGCGTCAGACCCTGTTCGGAGAGTAATCGCCGGATCAGGGTAAGGGCGCTGTAACGTTCTTTATCGGCCGGTAGCTGACTGTGGTCGTTCATCCGCCCTCTGTCGGGCTGTGGATCGGGCACGTCGGGGCAGGAATGGCGGTCTCCTTGCCTGTCGGCGGAGAATTTATCAAGCCAAAAGCAGGTTTAAAATGGCAGCGAAATGCGCCGATTCCGGGCTCGGCTCAAGCCACGGCGCTTTTGCGGCGGTTGGCGAGCTGTTTTTCCCATGCGAGCGCGTGGGAGACGATCGTATCAAGATTCTGGAATCGCGGACGCCACGGCAACGCCGCGTGTATTCGTTCGACATTTGCCACGAGCGCAGGCGGATCACCCTGCCGGCGGGCGGAGACTTCGACGGGAAAGTCGTAGCCGCTCGCGCGACGCACGGCGCCAATCACCTCCAGAACCGATGCTCCGCGCCCATATCCACAATTGAACGTCGCGCTTGCGCCGCCGCTCCGCAAATAGCCGAGCGCCGCCGAATGCGCCTGCGCAAGATCGCTGACATGAATGTAGTCTCGGATGCAGGTTCCGTCGGGAGTAGGGTAGTCGGTTCCGAATACGGTCATCTTGGGACGTTTGCCGATTGCAGTTTCGCACGCGACTTTTATGAGATGGGTGGCGGCCGGCGTTGCCTGTCCGGTGCGCAGGCGTGGATCAGCGCCCGCAACATTGAAGTAGCGCAGTATCACGAACCGAAGCCCGTGCGCCGTCCCGGCGTCGTGCAACATGATCTCCGACATCAGTTTGGACGTTCCGTACGGCGATATCGGTGCAGTCGGCGCGTCTTCCCGCACGGGAACGTCACGCGCGTTCCCGTACACCGCTGCGGTCGAAGAGAAGATGAACTCCCGGACCCCCGCCTTGATGGCGACATCAAGCAGGGCGCAGGTGTTCATCGTATTGTTGCTGTAATATCCGAGCGGATCGGAGACCGATTCCGGCACGACGATCGATGCCGCGAAGTGGATAATCGCGGTGACGCGATGACGAGTAATGATTTCCGCCACTAGTGGGCGATCGCCGGTGCTGCCGGCGATAAAAGGCACCGAGGGCGGGATCAAAAAGCGGAAACCGGTCGAAAGATTGTCGAGCACGACGACGGGCTCGCCTGCATCGGCGAGCTCGTGGACCATATGGCTGCCGATGTATCCGGCGCCTCCTGTGACCAGAACCGTCATGCTGAAGCCTTTTGTAGGCCGGCCAGTGTGCCGGGCAACCGTAAAATCCGCACCTTGATCGGGCCGTTCGGTGGCATGGTTATGGCGGCGATGCTTAATGCCCGGTATATGAGTGCCGCAAACGCTCCATGGCCCGCATTCTTTTCATCAAGACATCTTCCCTGGGTGATGTGATCCATCACATGCCCGCCTTGGTCGACGCCCGCAAGGCTCGGGGAGACGCGATCTTCGCCTGGCTGGTCGAGGAAGCATTCGCGCCGCTTGTGCGCCTCCACCCGGCGGTCGGCGAAGTCATTCCTGTAGCCTGGCGGCGTTGGCGAAAATCCCTCTACGCGCCAAAGACCATGCAGGAGATTGCGGCAAGTCTACGCGCCGTCCGTTCCCGAAACTATGACGACATCGTCGACACCCAGGGTCTCTTGCGGTCTGCGATGCTTGCCCGAACGGCGCACGGCCGGCGTCACGGTTACGACTCCGCAAGCATCCGAGAGCCGCTCGCTTCGATATTCTATGACGTGCGCTACCGGGTCGGACGGAATCTGCACGCAGTCGAACGGAACCGGATCCTGAGCGGCCTTGCGCTCGGTTATGCTCCGCAGGGCGCGCCGGATTATGGACTGGATCGCGCGAAATTCACCGGCGCAGGCACGCGATATGCGGTACTGTTGCACGCGACCGCGCGGGCGGAGAAGCTCTGGGCCGAGACCAATTGGATTGCGTTCGGCAAGGCGCTGGGACGTGGCCTTGAACTTTATTTGCCGTGGGGTACGGAAATCGAGCGGAGCCGCAGTGAACGCATTTCCGCTGAGGTTGCCGGCGCGCGCGTTATCGAGCGCATGCCGCTGGATCAGGTTGCGAAGTTGATTGCCGGAGCTCAGTACGTTGTCGGCATCGACACGGGCCTGTTGCATCTTGCGGCCGCGCTCGGCGTTCCGCTGGTGGCGATCTTCACCGGCAGTCAACCGAGTCTCACGGGTCCTGTCGGGAACGGACCGATCGCCATTCTCGGCAGCAACGGAATGGCGCCATCGGTCGATGCGGTGATTGACGCGGTCGCCGAAGTCACCCGCTAGTTCGCGCGCTACGCCGCCCCTACGCGAAGGAGGTCGTGCACGTGAATAATGCCGACTGGCTTTCCGGCTTCGACCGCATATAGCGCCGTCACCTTCATTGAATTCAGGATATCGAGCGTTTCGCTCAAAAGCTGATTGGGCCGCACCGTCTTCGGCGCACGCGTCATCACGTCGTCAACGCGGGTGTCGAGTAAGTCGCCCCGCATGTGCCGTCTGAGGTCGCCATCGGTGATGATGCCGACCAGCATTCCCCGCCCATCGGTAATGCCGACACAGCCGAAACCCTTGGCGGTCATTTCCAGAATTGCGTCGGACGTGCGGGAGCCGAGTGGCATCAGCGGCACCGCCGAACCGGTATGCATAATGTCATTCACGGTCTTGAGCAGCGTGCCGAGTTTGCCGCCCGGATGCAGGAGTCCGAAATCAACCGCAGTGAACCCGTGACTCTCCAGAAGAGCGATGGCCAGGGCATCGCCGAGCGCCAGTTGCATCAGCGATGAAGTCGTCGGCGCCAGGTTATGCGGGCATGCCTCGCGCGCCTGCGGGAGCGCCAGCACCACATCGGCGACCTTGGCCAGGGCGCTGTCGGGAAAGGCGGTCACCGCTATCAGCTTGATGCCGTGGCGCCGCGAATAGTCGGTAATGTTTTTCAGCTCGGCGGTTTCGCCGGACCACGACAACGCCATGATCACGTCGGAACTGGCGATCATTCCAAGATCGCCGTGGCTGGCCTCGCCGGGATGGACGAAGAAACCCGGGGTGCCGGTTGATGCCAGCGTCGAGGCGATCTTGCGCGCGACGTGTCCCGACTTGCCCATTCCTGTGACGATGACGCGGCCCTGCGCAGCGCGGATCAACTCGACTGCCGCCGCGAAAGCGCTGCCAAGCCCGTCGCGCAAGGCGGCGGCCAGCGCATCCACGCCGCTGCCTTCGGCCTCGAGCGTCCGCAGTGCCGACGCGATAGCGGCTTGCGCGCGCTCGTTGCTCACCGGGGCGGGCTTGGGATTGGCCATGAGATTTTCATAGCACGGAAAGTTGCTTGCGTCAGGCTGGCCGCGCTCAATTCGTTAATGGGTATCGGGACGGGCCGCGATTTTCGTGCAGGTTTACTTCGCGAGCAGTTTTCGAACCGCAGCTAGAACGGTTTCGACGGTGACGTCGTCCGTGCGGCGGTGACGCACTGCATCGTTGCCTTCCGTCCGCGCCCGTGCCCGCGCCGCCTCGTCCCCCGACGGCTCGAGGATAGCGGCTAGCGGATTGAGGGGTTTCCAGTGCCAGGGGCTGGTCGGCCCGAAGATCGCCACCGTCGGCGTGCCGACCGCCGCCGACACGTGCATCAATCCAGAGTCATTGGTGACCGAAATATCGGCAGCGGCCAGCGCCATGATGGCGTTGCGAAGATCGGCTCCGGTGAGGTCACGGGCGCGGCCGCCGGCAGCGGCCGTAATTTTTCGCGCCAGTGGCGTTTCGCCCGGCCCACCCAGGATCCATATGGACGCGCCATCTTTCGCAAGCGCCGTCGCCAGTTCCGCGTAGTGACCGACGGGCCATGCCTTTCCGGCGCCGACCGCGCCGGGCGACAGTGCCACGATGGGCCGATCGACATCTGCGAGGCCGCGCCGCGCGAGCCATGCTTGCAAGTCATCCGCCGGCACTTTGAGTTCCGGCAGCGGCCAATCGCGAGGAAGTGCCGCGCCTTTGGGGAGCGCCAGCGCCCCCATCTGGTCGATCATCCGCGGCAGCGCGCGTTCGCCGAAACGCACATCGTTGAGCAGGCCGAAACGAAACTCGCCGGAAAAGCCGGTGCGCAGCGGGATTGCCGCGAGCCATGGCGCCAGCGCCGCTTTCCACTTGCGCGACATGATGAGGGCTTGTCCATAGCGGCCCTCGCGCAGCCGCTTGGCGAGTTGCCGCTGCATCGGGATGCCGAGGCGTCGCCGCGGCAAATCGGCAATGATGACCTGCCGGACGCCCGGCATGTAGTCGGCCAGCGGCGCACACAGTGTGCTGCTCACCATATCGACCGGTCGTTCGAGCATCTGTTCACGCAGGAGCTTCACGACCGAATGGCATCGGACAAAATCGCCGATCCAGACAAACGGCACGATCACCACCGGCGCGGTGGCGGGCTTGAAATCGTGGCTCATGGACTGGCGCCGTGCTCCCCGCTGTGCCCCGATCTGGGCCAGCATGCAGCCGGTTAGCCTGCGCCGCGGCCGCCTGTCCAGCCGCGATTTTTACCCTGTTCCGGGCCATTTACGGCGCCAAAGCGCGTAAGATTGCGCCAGGCGGCTGACTGAGGCAAAGGTTTGCTGCTGAAATTGCTTCATGGCGGGGCAGGATGTTCTTGGTCACCGGCGGAGCCGGATTCATCGGATCGAATATTGTCGCCAGCCTCAACGAGGCCGGTTCGACCGACGTCGTCGTGAGCGACCTTCTGGGCCACGATGACGCCAAGTGGCGTAACCTCGCCAAGCATCAGGTCACCGATCTGGTGCCGCCGGCCGAGCTCGCGCGCTGGCTCGAGAATCGCAAGCTCGATGCCGTCATCCACATGGGCGCGATCTCCGACACGACCGCGACCGACGGCGATCTCGTCATGGAAAACAATTTTCGGCTTTCGCTGCGGCTTCTCGATTGGTGCACGCAGGCGCGAGTGCCGTTCATCTATGCTTCATCGGCAGCGACCTACGGCGACGGCGCAAACGGTTTCGACGATGAGTGGTCGCTCGATGCGCTTCGCAAGCTCAAGCCGATGAATTTGTACGGCTGGAGCAAGCACCTCTTCGATCTTGCCGTAGTCGACCGCTACCTGAAGAAAGAAAAGATGCCGCCGCATTGGGTCGGCCTGAAATTCTTCAACGTCTACGGGCCGAACGAGTATCACAAAGGCCATATGGCGAGCGTGCTGGCAAAAGTATTCGACCTCGCGAAGTCCGGCGAGCCCGTCCGACTGTTCAAGTCGCACCGCGACGGCATTGCCGACGGCGATCAGCGGCGCGATTTCATCTATGTCGACGACGCCATTTCCGTCCTGCGCTGGCTATTGGAATCAACCGGGGTGAACGGCATATTCAATGTCGGCACCGGCAAGGCGGAGAGCTTCCGCGACATGATCGGCGCCATGTTCAAGGCGCTTCGGCAGCCGGAAAATATCGAATACATCGACATGCCGCCGGCCATCCGCGGGCAGTATCAATACTTCACCGAGGCGCGCGTGGAACGGCTGCGCCGCGCAGGCTATAACGCCGGCTTCACTCCGCTCGCGAACGCGGTCGGTCAATACGTGACTGGCTATCTCGATCGCGAAGACCGCTACCGGTAAAAAAATGTACGATTTCGACAAGCATCTGGCGGCGCTGACGCATCAGACAATTCTCTGCATTGGCGATCTTATGCAGGATGAGTTCATCTACGGCGACGTTTCACGCATCTCGCCCGAAGCGCCCACGCCGGTGATTGCGGTCAAGCGCACGGAGTCGATGATAGGGGGCGCCGGCAATGTCGCCCGCAATCTTGTCGCACTTGGTGCCCGCTGCATATTCGTCGGTGTCGTTGGTGACGACAGCGTCGGCAGTTCGCTGACAAAGGCCCTCGGCACTCATCCGCTCATCGAATTTCATCTGGTGATCGACGGAACGCGGCAGACGACGCGCAAGGTTCGCTTCGTGTCCGAGCATCATTCGACACACATGCTGCGCGCCGACTGGGAAACTTCTTCCGCCGTCGACGCCGGCAGCGAGGACGCCCTGATCGGTCACGTCATCAAGGCATTGCCGCGGGTTGGCGCCGTCGTTCTCTCCGACTACGCCAAGGGGACGCTGACGTCGCGCGTGATCCGCGCCGTCATCGATGCCGCAAATGAGCGCGGCAAGCCGGTCGTGGTCGATCCGAAGGGCCGCGACTACGGTATCTATCGCGGCGCCACGCTGATCACGCCCAACCGGCAGGAACTCGCCGACGCAACCCTCAAGCCTGCCCAGACCGACGATGAAATTGCCGCCGCGGCGCTCGAATTATGCGATGCCCTTGGCGTTCGCGCCGTGCTGGTGACTCGCAGCGAGGCAGGCATGACGCTGGTGAGCGGCGACGCTGCGGTGCATGTCCCGGCGTACCCGGTGCGCGTGCGCGACGTTTCCGGTGCCGGCGACACAGTTGTTGCCGTGCTGTCGGCCATGCTGGCGCTGAACGCGGACTTCGAATCGGCCATGCGTGCGGCCAATGCCGCCGCCGCCGTGGTCGTCGGAAAGCGTGGCACCGCCACGGCGTCGGCCGCCGAATTACGTTCGCGAATTCTGCCTGCCGCGACATTGGCGTCGGAAGAAAAGGTCCTTTTTGACTGGGTTGTTCTGGACGACCATCTCGCCGAATGGCGCAGGCAGGGCCTGCGGATCGGATTCACCAACGGCTGTTTCGACCTGTTGCATCCCGGTCACGTCAAACTGCTGGCATCGGCGCGCGCGGCCTGCGACCGCCTTGTCGTCGGTCTCAACAGCGATGCTTCGGTCGCGCGGCTTAAAGGCGCCGGCCGTCCGGTGCAGCCTGTCCAGGCGCGGGCCGAAGTACTGGCCGCGCTTGAGGCCGTCGATCTTGTCGCGGTATTCGAGGAGGACACGCCCGAGAAGCTCATCGCGCACGTAAAGCCGACCGTTCTGGTGAAGGGCGCCGATTACACCCGTGAACAGGTTGTCGGCCGTGAGATCGTGGAGGCCCTCGGCGGCGAAATCATCCTGGTCGACCTCGTGCCCGGCCACTCAACCAGCTCGATGGTGGAACGCACGCGCGCCCCCAAAACGCGCTCGTCCGGTTGAAGGCATTGCACTTGCCGCAAGCGCCATCCGATTTCGAGATGCGGCTCGTCGCCGCCTTTTTTCGCGGCAACGAAGGTTATTTTGTCGAGGTCGGCGCCAACGACCCCCATGAGCGCTCGCAAACCTGGCATCTGGAACTGGCCGGCTGGACCGGCGTCCTCATCGAGCCGCAGCCGGATCTCGCCGCCAGGCTTCGCGCGGCACGAAAAGCCAGGGTATTTGCGGTTGCCTGTTCGTCGCCCGGCAATTCCGGTCGTCAAATGCCCTTCCATGTCGCGGGCCCTTTGTCCTCGCTCGATCGCCGGCAGATGGCGCCGGGTGCGGTGCCGGAGAAGGTCATCAATGTCCCGATCCGGACGCTCGACAGCATTCTCGACGAGGCGGGCACACCCATTGCATTCGAGTTCCTGTCGATCGACGTCGAGGGTCATGAAATCGAGGTGCTGCGCGGGTTCAACATCGCGCGCTGGCAACCGCAGCTGATCTTGATCGAAGACCATGTGGCCGACCTGTCGAAACACCGGTACCTGAGTTCGGCCGGTTATCGGATCATTCGGCGTTATGAGAACAATGGCTGGTACGTGCCGCGCGATTCCGCGGTTGCCTGCCAGTGGTCCGATCGCTGGGAAATTCTGCGCAAATATTATCTTGCGCTGCCGTTTCGGATCCTGCGCAATCTCTCCCGCCGCCTGCGCAAGCCCGTCAGGTCTTAGACTCGCGCCGGACCGGGTGACCTGGCGGCAGCTGCCAATTTTCGGTCTGCTCGTAACGTTTGGCGTATCGGTAGAACGTGCCTTCGAAATTACCGAAGGCAATGATGAAGCCGGCCCAGCCGTCGATGAAACCCAGCTTGAATACGTAGTGCTTGAGGAATGACCAGATTCCATGGCCGAGCGCGCTCGCCATCGATACGCGCTTGCCCGAGAGTTTCGGCGCGCCGAGCGTCGAATAGCGGTTCATCTTGCCGATGACTTCTTCCAGGTTGCGGAAGGGAACCTGCCAAACGGCATTGCTCAATTGGCCGACTGATCGCTTGCCGAGCACTTCAAATCCTTCGTGCACCGGCTCGAGCGTGTAGCGGATGCTGCCCTTGCGGAAGAGCTGCGGCTGGCGAAAATTCGGATACCAACCCGAGCCCCTGATCCAGCGGCCCATCATGTAGCTGCGTCGCGGCACCATATAAATGTCGTGCGGCGGCGAGCTTTCGAGCAGGGCCAGAATTTCATCGCGGACCGCTTCGGTGCACCGTTCATCGGCGTCCAGGCTGAATATCCAGTCAAAATTGCAGGCCTCGACCGCGCGGTTGCGCAGATCGCCGAACCCGTGGAAGGGCACGTCAACGACGCGGGCACCAAGCGTGCGCGCGATCTGGGCGGTCCGGTCGACGCTGAATGAGTCGACGACGACCACTTCATCGGCCCACAGCACGCTGGATAGGGCTGCTTCGATCTTTTCCGCCTCGTTATAAGTGAGAATATAGGCTGATATCTTTTGCATGACGGGAAAATGCCTGTTGAGGCTCAGGGACTGGCGGCAAGTTAACATTGCGGGCTGCGCGGGCCCTAGGGGTTTGTCGGCGGGGACAACATCGGTTAAAGGCGGGAGGAGAGGGCGTCCGTGGCCGAGCTGATCTCCGTCATCGTCACGACTTATAACCGCGAAGATGCGCTCGATGCGGTCTTGCGGTCGCTTGCACGGCAAGGCGATGCTGATTTCGAGATCATTGTGGCCGACGACGGTTCTGGCCCTGGCACGGCAAAGCTGGTCAATGACTGGAAGAACAAAGCCGGGCGCCGCCTCGAGCGTGTCTGGCATGCTGATCGCGGCTTCCGCGCCGCGGAAATCCGCAATCGTGCGATCCTTGCCGCGCAGGGCGTGTACTGCATTTTTTTGGACGGCGACTGCATCGTGCGCCCCGGCTTTGTCGCGACGCATCGACGGCTCGCCGAACCGGGTGCGTTCGTGACCGGAAATCGCGTTCTGCTTTCGCGGGAATTGACGGCCGAGGTGTTGCGCGAAGGGCTTGCGCCGGAGCAGTGGGGACCGGCGCGTTGGCTGGCCGAACGATTGCGCGGGGGCGTCAATCGCCTGTCGGCGCTTTTCGACTTGCCGCTCGGTCCTCTGCGCCGGATCCGCGCGCGAGCCTGGCAAGGCGCGCGCTCGTGCAATCTTGCGGTCTGGCGTTCCGACCTTGATCGCGTGGACGGTTTTGATGCGGACTATAGTGGCTGGGGCAAGGAAGATTCAGATATCATCGTACGCTTGCTGCGTACGGGCGTGCGCCGCAAGGACGGCACGTTTGCAACGGGTGTAATCCATTTGTGGCACGCCGAGGCGGACCGGACGCGACTGGCCGAGAATGAACGCAAGCTCATGGATATCGTCGCCGGCGACCACATTCGCGCGCAGCGCGGCCTGTCCTGCATCCGGGGCGCGACCACGCCGGCTTCGAGCGTGCCATGATTCGATTCATGAGTTGATTGATGGCTGATATTTCGACCGCGCCCGGCACACATGACGATCGGCTGTCGCGCCTTGCCGACTTTCTCGCTATTGCGATCGCGGTGTCGTTGCCATGGTCAACCTCGGCGACGTCGATCCTCGTTGTTCTGTGGCTGGTCGCGCTTGTCCCATCACTGGAGTGGGATGAATTGCGCCGCGTGTTTGCGACGCCGGCCGGCGGGCTGCCGGTTCTGCTGGCTGCGCTTGGCGCCGCCGGCATGTTGTGGGGTGATGTGAGCCTCACCGAACGGTGGAACGGCATAGACTCGTTTTTGAAGCTGCTGGCGCTGCCGCTGTTGCTCACGCAGTTCCGCCGCTCCGGCCGTGGAGTAGATGTCTTCGGCGGATATCTGGCGTCCTGTGTCGTCCTTTTGTTTGTTTCCACCCTCATCCAGGCTTTTCATCCCTTTTCCCTGACGTTGCATCCGCCGCCCAACGAGGTCCTGGTGAAAAATGCGGCCACGCAAAGCGGCGAATTCGTTACCTGCATCTTTGGGCTGCTGTTTCTGGCCGGCGATGCGGCGGAGCGCAGGATTTGGCCGCGGCTATTTGTATTTGCGATGATCGTGCTCGCGATGCTCGCCAATATGCTTTACGTGGCGACCGGCAGAACCGCGTTGGCCACTATTCCCGTATTGCTCGTTCTGTTCGCGGCCAGGAAGCTCAACGCCAAAACGATCGGCATTCTTTTTTCCGCCGCAGCCGTGGTCGGAGCCGTTGCGTGGTACTCGTCACCCTACCTGCGTAGCCGGACCAACGACGTTTTCCAGGATCTCCAGAGCTATCAGGAAGCGGAAACCGTCACGTCGTCCGGTGAACGCCTCGTATTCTGGACGAAATCGATCAAATTCATCCGCCAGGCGCCCTTGATCGGCCATGGAACCGGGTCGATCCGCGCCATGTTCGAAAAATCGGCCGCCGGTCAAAGCGGCGCGGCGGGCGAAGCATCGGCCAATCCGCACAATCAGACGCTTGCCGTGGGAATACAGCTCGGTGCGCTCGGCATCGCCGTTCTTTGGGCCATGTGGATCGCCCATATTCTGCTGTTCCGTGGCAATACTTTGACTGAATGGATAGGCCTCGTTGTCGTGGTGCAAAACATTGTTGGTTCGCTCTTCAATTCGCACCTGTTTGATTTTTTGCAGGGCTGGACCTATGTGGTCGGGGTCGGCGTTGCGGGAGGGATGGTCTTACGTGGACGGCTGCAAAGGGACAACGGCTCGAACCAACTTTGAGCGGTTTCCCCCAGTTCGAAACGAAATTTTTCGCCTACCGTTTGAGATTCGAAATTGGCGGTGCAAAGCTTTGAGAAGCCATTTTTGCCTGACGCCTGGAAATAAGCGACCAATCGAATGGACATCCGGCACGAAGGCGAATAACGAAATTTTTCGAACAGCGCTGTTAGACCCCAAGAGCGTCCCAACCCCCAGTTGCCACAACCCTCACCAGCAACGTGGGTTCACGATCCGTTAACTATTTTGTTACCCGGACCTACGCCTATAGAGGGCATGAGAAGTTGTAGCACCTGTCAGCATTTGAAGCGTTCCGAGGTCGACCGACGGCTCGCCGCCGGTGAGCCGGCGGCACAGGTCGCGCGCGACTATGAGCTTAACGCCTCGAGTCTGCATCGCCACAAACGCAACTGCCTAAGGCTGCCATCATCCAATCAAATCATGAAGGAGGTTGCGCGTGGCACCGCTGCAGTTGCTCTGTTGCCCTCGAAAGAAACGCTCAGCGGATATTACGAAGCGCTCTGTAAGCGCATTGATGAGATCGTCACTCAGGCGCAAGTGGAAGGATCACTCAACGTTGCCATCTGCGGCCTTAATTCCATTCGTCAAACCATAGACAGTCTTGCGCGACTGGCGGGCCACCTCCAACCCGCCGGTACGCAGGTGAATGTCGCCGTTCAGAACACCGTCAACATCAACGCGGTGCAGATTGCCGAACGGCTCATTCGCAAATTCGATCAAGAACCCGAACTCAAGGCGCGCATCGCGCAGGCATTATTGGAGGATGAACATGAAGACCGAACATGAGATTGCTTACAGGCTCGATCCCGTGGTGTGGGCGCGCGAGGTTCTGGAGATGCAACCCAAGAAATGGCAGGAGGAATTTCTGCGCGCACCGCGCGGCAAATCGATTGCGGTCTTGACCGCGCGACAGGTGGGCAAAACGACCGCCGCCGCGATCGCAATGGCGCACACCGCGATGTTTGAACCGGGATCGCTCTCGGTGGTTGCCTGTCCGGCCCAACGGCAAAGCGCTGAGCCGATCCGCAAGGTCAAGGACATGCTGCTTAAGGCCGGTGCAACGCTGACCACGGACAATAAATATGGTGTCGAACTTGCCAATGGCTCGCGGGTGCTGGCGCTTCCTAGCAGCGAGGAGTCAATCCGCGGCCTGACGGTGGATGGCTGGATTATGGTCGATGAGGCGGCCTATCTTCCCCATGAAACAATTGCTGCTTTACGGCCAATGCGCGCGCAACGCCCCGATGCCCGCTTTGTCATGCTCTCGACGGCAAACACGCGGACCGATCCCTTCTGGTCGGCCTGGGAAACTGCTGGCGAGTCATGGATGCGCATTAAGGTCACAGTGGATATCGATCCAACCTTATACAGCAAGGAGTATCTCGAACAGGAACGAACGGCGCTCGGGGACGAGCGCTTCGCGCGCGAATTCCTCGGGGTCCCGGTGGGCGGCGAGGCCAGTCCATTTAACCTAGACTTATACAGCCGCGCGATTGAAGCGCCTGTGCGTTATGATGCTTGGAAATTCTTCAAGCCGACGATTATCGCGCACGACGTCGGTTGCAGGAAGGATCGCTCGACGGCCGTGGTTGGCGGTAGGACCGTTCTCGCACCAGACATAACCTTGCTTAAAGAGTTCGAAGAGTTGCCGCTTGGTCTTTATGGCAGCGCCCGGGCCGAGACGCTGGCGCAAGTCGATCAACGCTACGGTGGCAAAACGCTCATCTTCGCTGATCTGAGCTATGACCCAACCTACGGCGAAATCCTGCTCGAGCGGTTTGGGCCCGAGCGCATCATTGGTCTGCAAATCACCAGTTCCGGCGATGGCATGTCATACGAGCTGCGGCGGATTAAGAACCAGCCGCTGCGCGTCTACACGATCGGCCGCAGTTATTTGTTCGATCTTCTGCTCCGGGACTTGGGCAACAACGAAGTTGCCTTCCTCGAGGGAGCGGCGAGCTGGCGCGCCTATGAGCAGCTGATGATGCTTGAGATGGACTATCGGCAGAGCGGGGTCATTTACGGCTGTGCTTCGGGACGGCACGATGACCTTGCGATCTCATGCGCCATCGTCATCTGGGCGGCACAGCATCCGCACCTGGAAGATTGGTGTCGGCCGCTGCAGCCCAAGGTTCGTCGCACGTATTCCGCGCCGAATGTGGAAGGGTGGACCTGACCGTGCGGTGGGTGCGCAAATTGTGCGCCCGGGTACTTCCCGCCCTTATGGCTTAGCGGGTTGCTGAAATCGAAAGCTTACGGCGGTTCTCCTCTGCGTACATAGCGCGACAGCGTCAGTTCTTGTCGCGGTGGGCGGAGCGTTCTCGCTTGTCGTCATCGAGTGGGCCGCAAAAGGCGGCCCGCTATACCAAAATTCTCACAGCACTCCGCAGCGATAGCGTCGGTACCGCCACCCCGGCGACCTGGACCCATGATCGACGTCGGGATGGTCCATGAGCCGATCTACTTTAACAATTTGGAGCAAGCCGATGTCCTTAGAATTCGCTGCTGTTAGCTACCGCACGATCCGTGACCGGATCCGGGCGGAAGACCCCCAGATCGACGAACAGACTCTCGCCGACACCGTTGAGGGCCTCACCAATGTGCATGAAATCCTGGCAGCCATTGTGCGGGCGGCGCTGGCCGATGAAGCACTGGCCAACGGACTTAAGGGCCGCATCGCCGAGATGAACGAGCGCCTCGAGCGTCTCAGGAATTGTGCCGCCAAGCGCCGGCAGATCGTCAAGGAGGTGATGCTCGAGCTTGAGCTGAAGAAGCTCACCGCGCCGGACTTTACCGTCTCGATCCGACCGGGGATGCCGGCGCTGCAGGTGCTCGATGAAAACGTGGTGCCCAGCATCTACTGGCAGCCGGTCGATCCCAAGCTCAAGCGCTCCGAGCTCCTCACCGAGCTCAAGCAGGGCGCCGCCATTGATGGCGTTGCCCTGTCTGATCCGGAACCGGTGTTGAGTGTGAGGACACGATAATGGGCTTTTCAGCAAAACAGCTGCGTATTCTGCGGCGTAATCTTGATCATCGGTTTATCCGCAGCCGCATCAGCAACGGCCGCGAACTGTCCTATATCGAAGGCTGGTACGCGGTCTCACAGGCCAATCGGATCTTCGGCTTTGATGGCTGGAGCCGGGAGACGCTCGAGGCGCGCTGCGTGCTCGCCCGCGAAAACCGCGGCAGCTTCCTCGCCGTC
>DASSIT010000002.1:0-3771 GCA_035691545.1 Pseudolabrys sp.
CCTCGGCCGCGACGTGACCGTGCTGTCGAACCTGCAGCTTGATCAGAAGCTCTTGGAGCGGCTCGGCCAGAAATCGGCTTCGGTGGCAATGCCGATCGAGCCGCCCGACTTCGTGTTCTACACGGGCTGCAACGTGTTGAAGACGCCGCACATTGCCCTGCTCGCGCTCGACATCATGGATGCGCTTGAAGTCTCCTATCAGGTGATGGGAGGACCGAGCCATTGCTGCGGCGTGTTGCAGCTTCGCCCGGGCGATGTCGAGATGTCCGGCCGCATGGGCACAAGCAGTGCCGACAAACTCGCGCATTCGAAATCCGGCCAGGTGATCTCGTGGTGTCCGAGCTGCTACGTGCAGTTCACGGAAACGACGCTGCCGGCGATCGAGCGCCAGCGCGGCACCCGGCCGTTCGAAATGACGCCGTTCCTGCGCTTTCTCGACGGACGGCTCGACAAGCTGATCCCTCTTCTGCGCAATCCGGTCGCGATGCGCGTCGCCCTGCACCGCCACGGTGGCGTCGCCGGCATCATGGAAGCAGCCGCCAAAATCTTGCAAAGCATTCCCGGTATCACACTGATCGATCTCGACCAACCGGTCGTAGGACTGCAGAGCGTCAGTGTCGGCGTGTTGCCCAAATTCAAACGCGAGCTGCAGCTGAAGGAATTGGAAGCCGCGAGCGAAGCTGGCGTTGACGCGCTCGTGACGGTCTATCATTCCGATCATCGCGAACTCTGCGCGCATGAGCGCGAGCGGCCATTCCAGATTCTCAACCTGCTCGAACTGATAGGCCGCAGCATGGGGCTCAAACGCCACGATCGTTACAAAGAACTCAAGATTTTGCAGGATGCCGATCAGATCATTTCCGAATGCGGCGAGCTAATTGCGCAGCACGCCCTCGACCGCGACAAGGCGCGCGAGGTGGTCGTCAAATCAATGCTTGCCGACCAACCGCTGCCGCTGAGAGGCTGACTTCTTTCCTTCGTAAGGGGAGAGGTGACACACCTTTTGTGCCAATCAATTTCCACCCGATCTTTTCAGGCCCTAGCTCTTCGTCGGCCAGTGCCGCTCGCGGAACCAGTTGCGATAATCCGACGCCATTTTCGCGCGCTGGCCTGGCGGCGCACGCCGCCTGCAGGTCGATGCCTCCTGGCTGCCTTCCGGCGCCGCCCACCTCACCTCGACGCAGTCGTTCGGATTGTACGCCATTTCGTACTCCACCGCGCGATCGAGCACCTCCTTCAGCGACAGTGTCCATGGCGAGCCATCGCTTCGTGTGTAGGTTATTTTCCGCGAGGAGAGCTCTGAGGCAAGCACGCCCTGTAACTCGCTTTTCACTTGCTCGACGCTCTTGCCGTTCGGCATGGCGTAATGCGCCGCACGCCGCACGACGCGATCTGGATATCCGCGCACAACGTCGATTGCGATCAACAGGCGGAAATCGCGCGCTGGCGTAGAGTAATCCTCCCAGGGTCCGGACGTCTCGAAAATCGAGGCACCATTGGGCATGCCGATCTCAGCGGGCTGCTTCTCCTGATACTTTCGGCCGTTCTCGACCGAGGTGACGCGCGTCTTCACCTGCTCGTGCAGGCTGGCAATCGCATCGGTCATCGCTTTGACCGGATCGACCGGCTCGGGCGACATCACGTCATCCATACGGTCGTAAAACTCCTCGGCATTGATCTTCGCCTGATCGGGCGAAAAATCGCCATATTGTGCGTTGCTCGCGATTTCGGCATTGGTCAAGCGCCGCAATGAGCCGTTCTGGCGCACGATGGGGCGGAAGTGCTTGAAGCCGGGGCTGCCGAGCGCCGGGTCATGCACGAACAGAAAATTGCCGCGCCAGAAGCGCTTTCGGGTGATCGAGCCGTCGGGCTCGGCATCGACGGCGAGAAAGACGCCCGGCTTGCCGTCCACCTCGGGCACGCGATGCACGAGCATCAGCACGTGGCCATAGGGATCGGCATAGATCGTGCCGGGGCGCAGCGATTCCTGCGTCAGCGCCACGGTATAGAAATCGGTATTGTCATCGCCTGCCGAGACGCGCACCGCGCCGGTATGCACGACGTCGCCGACGTCCTTCAGATACTCGCTGAAATTCGTCGGCCGCTTCGGCCTCGGCTTTGCGGGTGCCATCATATCCGGCGCCGGTGCTGCCGCATCTGCCGATTGAGCCCTGCCAAACAGGTTCAGAATCGCCGGCGTTTGCGCAGGCGGCGGCGCGACGTCAAGTGTCGCGGAGGCGAGTACCTGTTCCGGAGGCGGCGGCGGGCGCGTCTGGTCCGGGTGCTCCATGTCGAACCACTGGTAGCACTTCGGCGCAGTGCCGCCGATGCCGCGCGAGCAATTCGAATAGCCGAAAGGCAGGCCCATCTTGTACGCAAAATAGGCCCGCAGAAAGTAGCCGAAATCGGCGCAGTCGGGGCGAAGGCCCGACTTCACGTTATCCTCTCCGCGACCGAGATAATTGAACAGGAAATTGCGCGATTGGTCGCGCAGGACTTCATGCCAGGCTTTCCAGTTCAGGTCCTGATCCGGCGGCGCGTCGAATAGTTTGGCAATCCACGCCGAGAACAAGGTTTCCGTCGCGTGATTCCAGCTGTTGCTGACCTTCCAAAAGGCGCCGGAGGGGATGGGCACGGGATCCGGCTTGCGCGCGCTCACGGAAATTTCGCGTTTGATCGTGCTGCATTCCGCCGGCAGGCGGTCGAGCGCCAGCACAGCCTGCCACGTCCCTGCGGCGGGCGCTGTGACTTCGGCGAACCAAAAATAAGGCGCACCGCCATGCCGGTCGGACGATTTGGCCGCAACACTTCCATCGGGTCCGATCAGCGACATCGCACCCTCAAGCGGCCTTTCCGCAATAATCATCACGCGAAGCGGCGCGCCCTTCCACGGAGTGGCCGGCGAGGGCAAGACCTGGATTTCGGCTGCTTCGCCGCAGGGACCAGATGCCGCTATCGCCGGCAAGTTCATACTTACGAAAATGAACGCAGCTGTTACGGCGGCGGCGAGCCGGCTGGCGAGAAGCATTTTGATAACCCCCTCTGGCGGAACCCCAAGCCCACGTCCCTGCCCGCGGCTTTACTCCGCGAGGATAGCCGAATTGACCAATGTCTGGCGCCAAGATTAAGGCGTCCCCCGCCACAAAGACGCCGATTAACACCCCGACCAGGACATGTTCCAGCACACTCCCTCTCCAGCGTGCCTGAAGCATGTGGCCGCGATCGCGGATAGCACAACCGGGATCGATGACGCCCCGGTCAGAGGCAAATCCATGCGGCTTCATCAGTCGGCGCGATAAACCCCTGCAACTCCACTGATATTTTGCGACGCAAAGCGCAATTCGCGCGTCAAATCGTGGGTTTTAAGCGATGCATGCGCGAAAAGCTCTCGCGTATCTTTCACTTTACAAATCGACCGCCGGTCTTTCTCGTAATCGAGTTCCAATTTTTGCGAGCATTGCCCATGAACCCTGCCAATCTTCCTTTTGACGCCGAGGCCATGCTGCGCGGTTTGCGAAGCTGGGTCGAATGCGAAAGCCCGACCTTCGATGCGGCCGCGGTCGATCGCATGCTTGACCTCGCCGCACGCGAGATGGCGATCATGGGTGCGTCGATCGAGCGAATCGCGGGCCGTCAGGGTTTTGCCGGCTGTGTGCGAGCGAAATTTCCGCACCCCAAACAGGGAGAACCCGGCATTCTGATCGCGGGCCATCTCGATACCGTGCATCCCATCGGCACGCTCGAGAAACTGAAATGGCGCCGCGAAGGCAA
>DASSIT010000003.1:0-22362 GCA_035691545.1 Pseudolabrys sp.
GCAACTTTTTGAGGGAAAAGGGAAAGTTCGGGTGGGAGTTTGTTTGCAGCGCATAAAAAACGCTGTAAAAAGTCTGCCTATGCCAGCCCGGACCGTCTGTCGAATCCGCAGTGGGGGCGGCCGCATGGATCATAAGGGCGCGTAGCGCATGGGAATTTGTGTGCGGGTAGTTCGGGGATTGGCTGCTAGCTGCCTAATCCTCGGCGGCATCCTTATCGGTGCTGGCTGCGCGACCATTGCGTCCTCGGGCGTTGCGGCCGCGCAAACGGTCAATTCTATCGTCGTTGAAGGCAGCCGCCGGGTCGAGGCCGACACGATCCGTTCATATTTCAAGCCTGGCCCGGGCGGCCGACTGGGCCCCGAGCAGGAAGATGAGGCGCTTAAGGCCCTTGTCGCCACCGGCCTTTTCGCCGACGTGCGCATCAACCATTCCGGCGGCCGTATCGTGGTCACGGTGGTGGAAAACCCGGTGATCAATCGGGTCGCTTTCGAAGGCAACAAAAAGGCCAAGGACGAGCAACTCCAGGCCGAAACGCAGTCCAAGCCGCGCGGCACGCTATCCCGGCCCACCGTTCAGGCCGACGTGCAGCGCATCATCGAGATCTATCATCGCAGCGGCCGCTTCGACGTTTCGGTTGATCCGAAGATCATCGAACTGCCCAACAATCGGGTCGATCTGGTTTTTGAAATCAAGGAAGGCGAAAAAACCGGTATCAAGGACATCCGATTTATCGGCGCCCATGCATATTCGCAGGGTCGCCTCCGGGATGTGATCAAGACATCGGAAAGCAATTTCCTCAGCTTTCTCCAGACCACCGATATCTATGATCCCGACCGTGTCGAGGCCGACCGCGATCTTTTGCGCAGGTTCTATCTCAAGCACGGTTATGCCGATGTGCGCATCGTTTCGGCGGTGGGCGAATATGATCCCGCAAAGAAAGGCTTTATAGTCACCTTCACGATCGACGAGGGCAGCCAATATCGCGTCGGTACCGTCGATGTAATTTCGAACGTCCGCGCCATCGATCCGGGGGTGCTTCGCGGCCAGATCAAGCTCAGCGCTGGAAGTGTCTACAATGCCGATCTCGTCGAGAAGAGCGTCGAGGCAATGACGATTCAGGCGGCGAGGCAAGGCTATGCCTTCGCTAATGTGCGGCCGCGCGGTGATCGCAACTTTGAGACCAAAACCATCAACTTGGCGTTTGTCGTCGAGGAGGGCGCGCGAGCTTATATCGAGCGCATCAATATTCGCGGCAACACGCGTACGCGCGACTATGTGATCCGCAGGGAATTCGATCTCGGCGAAGGCGACGCCTACAATCGGGCACTGATCGACCGCGCCGAACGTCGATTGAAGAATTTGAACTACTTCAAGACCGTTAAAATCACCAATGAACCAGGATCTGCTCCTGATCGCGTGGTCGTCAACGTCGATGTCGAAGAGCAGCCAACTGGCGAGTTCTCGATTTCGGGCGGCTATTCGACCGCGGATGGCCTGATAGGCGAAGTCAGTATTGCTGACCGTAACCTGATGGGCCGCGGAATATATGCGAAGGCCGGATTTACTTATGGCCAGTATGTCAAAGGCTTCGACCTCTCGTTGGTCGAACCTTTCCTGTTTGGCTATCGCATGGCCGGCGGCATTGACCTGTTTGCGCGGCAAAATCTCGCAAACAATTACGTCTCCTACGATTCCCAGACGATCGGCACCAATCTGCGTCTGGGCTTTGCGCTGACCGAGGAAATAGCTTTCCAGCCGCGCTATTCATTCTACCAGCAGAAGATCACGCTGCCGACGCAGTTCAACAACTGCCAATTCTCCCCCTATGCGACAATCAACGGAGGCCCGGGTGTCAGTCCTGCCAATGAGGCAATTCGTCAAGCGGGCGGTGGCGGCCTAAATGATGGCGGCAACTGCTATGCCGACGGCGAAGCCTCTTTGGCGGTCCGTAAGGAGCTCGCGGCAGGGCCGGTGAACGTTTCGCTGGTCGGTTATACGCTGTCGTACAATACCCTTGACAACAACAAGCTGCCGACCAGCGGCCTGTACGCAGAGATCAAGCAGGACTTGGCGGGCGTCGGCGGCGACGTGAATTTCATCCGGACGCAGGTCGAGGCGCGTAAATATTATGAAGTGATCTCGGATGTCGTCAGCGTCATCAAGTTGCAGGCGGGCAACGTCAGTGGCTGGGGCGATAAAGATCTGAGGATGCTTGACCATTTCCAGATGGGACCGAACCTTGTGCGCGGTTTTGCGCCGGCCGGTATCGGACCGCGTGATTTGACTCCCGGAACGACCAACGACGCTCTCGGCGGTTCGCTCTATTGGGGCGCGAGCCTCGAAGCGCAGACGCCTCTGTATTTCCTGCCGAAGGATATCGGCATCAAAGTCGCAGCGTTCGCAGATGCCGGCTCCTTGTGGAGCTACAAAGGTCCGACAAGCTGGAGCGTGACCGGCGAAACGCTGCAGGTCGGCCTCGACAGCCCGTCCATGATACGGACGTCGGTCGGCGTCGGTCTGCTATGGGATTCGCCGCTTGGACCGTTGCGCTTTGATCTCGCCTATCCGCTGACCAAATACTGCGCGACGCTAACCGGCGGCGGCGGCGAGGTCTGCGACCACACGCAGTTTTTCCGGTTCAGCGGCGGCACCAAGTTCTGACCTTGGCGGCACTTCGTGGCACCACACAGGCTCCACCAGTATGAGCGAGCCGATTTTCCTGCGGAAATCCCCGGGGCTCACGCTTGATGAGGTCGTTGTTCTGACGGGCGCGACCCTGCCGTCTGCCATTACCAAGCCGACGCGCATCAGCAATATCGCTCCGCTTGATCGCGCGGGGCCTGGCGATCTTACATTCTTTGACAGCCGGAGCTTCTCATCCGCAGCCGCGGCAACGCATGCCGGTGCGTGCGTGTCCACCGCCGCACTCGCGAAAGAATTGCCGAGCGGTGTCGCGGTGCTGGTCGTGCGTGAGCCCTATAAGGCATTCGTGACCGTGGCGCGCGCGCTGTTTCCCAATGCATTGCGGCCATCGTCGCTTGCGGCACCTGGCGAACGCTCCGGCGCGCATATCGACGCAAATGCGCGGATGGAAGAAGATGTAACCGTTGAACCTGGCGCTGTGGTCGGTGCAGGCGCGGAAATTGGCAGCGGGACGGTGATTGGTGCGAATTCAGTCATCGGCACCGACGTAAGGATCGGCCGAGATTGTGCGATCGGTGCGAATACGTCGGTCTCCAATACGCTGATAGGCGATCGTGTCATTATTCATCCCGGCTGCAAGATTGGTCAGGATGGGTTTGGATTTGTGATGGGAGGAAATGGCCACCTCAAAGTGCCACAAGTGGGCCGCGTGATCGTACAAGACGACGTCGAGATCGGCGCAGGAACGACCATAGACCGCGGTGCTATCAAGGATACCGTCATTGGCGAGGGAACGAAGATCGACAACCTGGTTCAGGTAGGTCACAATGTCAGCATTGGCAGGCATTGTATTATCGTTGCACAGACGGGAATTTCAGGCAGTTCTACCCTCGAGGATTTTGTCGTGCTGGGCGCGCGTGTTGGCCTGAACAACAACGTTACGGTCGGCGAGGGCGCGCAGATCGCCGCTCTCAGCGCCGTCAACAGCGATGTCCCTCCAGGCGCACGATGGGGCGGAACGCCAGCCAAGCCAATCAAACTATGGTTTCGTGAGATGTCCGCGCTCGCAAGGCTCGCGCGAAAAGAGCCCAAAGGCAGGTCTGGACCGGTGGTCGAGGAGTGAGGCATCTGTCATGAACAAGATCGTGACGAGCCTTGAGGCGGCCGACATTGCCCAGGTCCTCGAAATGCTGCCACATCGCTATCCGTTCCTGATGGTCGATCGCATCATCGATATTCGCGGCGACGAGCACGGTATCGGCATCAAGAATGTGACAATCAACGAACCACAGTTTCAGGGCCACTTTCCCGGCAACCCGGTGTTTCCCGGGGTGCTTATGATCGAGGGCATGGCTCAAACGGCCGGAGTGCTCTGCATTGCGGCGACTGGCGCGCAGCCAAGCTCGGTATTTTTTCTCACAATCGACAAGGCAAAGTTCCGCAAGCCGGTGCGGCCGGGAGATACTATCGAGTACCACATGAATAGAATTACGCGGCGCAAGTCGATGTGGTGGTACCGCGGTGAAGCAAAAGTTTCAGGTCAGATTGTGGCCGAGGCGCAAGTTGGCGCCATGCTTTCCGACACATGAGCGCCAATATGATCGATCCCTCGGCCCGGATCGCGGCGGGGGCGGACATCGGAAAAGACGTCCTGATCGGCCCGTATTGCACGATCGGCGCGAACGTACGGATCGGCGAGGGCTGCCGATTGATCGCACACGTCAATCTCACGGGTCATACGACTATTGGTTCGCGGACGGTGATCCATCCCTTCGCATCGCTTGGGTCTCCCCCGCAGTCTTTCAGTTATCGGGACGGGCCGACGCGACTTGTGGTTGGCCCCGAGTGCGATATTCGCGAATACGTGACGATGAATACAGGCACTGAAGACGGCGGCGGTGTCACCGAAGTGGGCGGCAGGTGTTTCTTCATGGTCGGATCCCACGTGGGGCACGATTGCCAGGTGGGAAGTCATGTTGTCTTTGCAAACAACACCGCCCTGGCCGGTCACGTGACGATTGGTGATCACGTCGTGTTTGGAGGTGGCGTGGCCGTTAGGCAATTCGTTCGAATCGGTGAAGGAGCGATGATCGTCGGCTTGAGCGGCGTGCGGGCGGACATAATTCCCTTTGGAATGGCTCACGGACCTTTGGCTGATCTTATCGGTCTCAACGTGATCGGGATGCGACGTCGCGGCCTTGCGAAGGCCGACATTCATCGTGTGCGCCTGGCATACCAGGAGCTGTTTTTCGGCGCCGGCGAGTTTCGCGCACGAATTGATTGCGTCGCGGCGAACTATGCAGGCGACCAGCATGTCGGCAAAATCATCGAGTTCATCCGCGCCGGAAAACGCCCGTTGACGATGGCGGTTAAACGCAGCGAGGCTGACGAGGACGCATGAGTCAGGCCGCAGCCGTTAGTAGGGACGGCCCACTCGCGCTTATTTGCGGCGGCGGCACATTGCCTCTGGCGGTGGCTGATTCCGTTTCGAAACGCGGGCGAAGCGTCGTGCTGTTCGCGCTTCGCGGCCACGCCGACCCGAAACTTGTCTCGCATTACCGGCATCATTGGCTTCGTATCGGCCAGCTTGGTGCTTTCACGAGGCTCGCACATGCGGCTGGTTGTCGCGATATTGTGTTCATCGGATCGCTGGTGCGGCCAAGTTTGTGGGCACTTCGGCCCGACCTGAGAGCGCTCATGCTGTTGCCGCGCATTATTCATGCCTATCGCGGCGGGGATAATCACCTTCTGTCGGGCGTCAGCCGGATTGTCGAGGATCAGGGCTTCCGTTTGCTCGGCGCGCATGAGGTGGCCCCCGAAATTCTCGTTCCAGAAGGACGTCTTGGCCGTGTCGAGGCTTCGGAGAGCGATCGACGAGACATTGCGTTCGGCTTTGATTATCTACGCGCCACGGGCGCATTTGACGTGGGTCAGGCCGTTGTCGTTGCCGGAAACCGCGTGCTGGCGGTCGAAGCGGCCGAAGGCACGGATCAGATGCTGTTGCGTGTTGCGGAACTGCGCGCAAGTGGCCGCATTGGCATGCCGGGGGGAATCGGCGTGCTCGTGAAGGCGCCGAAGCCGCAACAAGACCACCGGTTTGATTTGCCGTCGATCGGGCCCAATACCGTGATCGCGGTCGCGCAGGCGAAGCTGGCGGGCATTGCGGTTTTCGGCGGAAAGACGGTTATTGCAGATGCGGAACGCGCGGTGAATGAGGCCGATCGCGCCGGCATCTTTATCGTTGGCGTTCGATCCGGAACCGAACAATGACGCCGCATGTGTTTCTGGTGGCGGGCGAAGAATCGGGTGATCGGCTCGGTGCGGCGCTGATTGCCGCAATCAGGCAGGGAACCGAAGGGCGCGCGCAATTTTCCTGTGTCGGCGGGTCCGCGATGGCGGATGAAGGTGTTCCAAGTCTTTATCCGCTTGGCGACCTTGCACTTATGGGTTTTGCGACAATTCCTGCAAGCCTTCCCAGGATCCTGCGCCGTATTCGCGAAACCGCCGATGCGATTATCGCGGCGAGCCCGGATGCTCTCGTCATCATCGACAGTCCAGAGTTTACGCATCGCGTGGCCCGACGCGTACGCAAGCGCGCACCTCAAATCCCGATCGTCGACTACGTCTGCCCGTCGGTCTGGGCTTGGCGTCCAGGCCGGGCCGTCAAAATGCGTGCCTACGTGGACCACGTCATGGCGCTATTGCCGTTTGAGCCGGATGCCATGGAGAAACTCGGAGGGCCGCCGTGCAGCTTTGTCGGCCATCCGCTCGCGGAGCGAGTTGGAAAGTTGCGGCCAAACGGACTCGAAAGCCGATTGCGGCAAGCGAACCCTCCGCTTGTGCTGGTCTTGCCCGGAAGTCGCGCGGGCGAGATACGACGGATGGCACCCGTTTTTGGGTCAGCGATTGCGCGCCTAGCCGAGCAGTATGGTGCCATTGAAGCAGTGATACCGGCGGTGCCTCGGCTTGCGGACAATGTTCGTGCGGAAATCCGATCATGGGCCGTTCCTGGCCGCGTGGTAACCGATATTGAGGAAAAGCAAGAAGCATTTCGGACCGCACGGGTTGCGCTGACGAAGTCGGGCACGTCGACGCTGGAATTGGCACTTGCGAGCGTACCAATGGTTGCCGGTTACAAAGTGGCGCTGATCGAGGAATTGGCCGCGCGGCTATTCGTCCATGTGCCGTCGGTAATTCTCGCGAATTTAATACTCAAGGAGACGATCGTGCCCGAATTCCTCCAACGCGACTGCACCGCTCGGAACCTGGTCACAGCACTATTGCCGCTTATGAATGAATCGCCGTCGCGGCAACGGCAAATTGACGCTTTTGCCCGCCTCGATGCCATCATGGAGGTCGGAAAATCGAAGCCCAGTGAAAGGGCTGCCGCGATCGTTCTCGCCCATGCCGAAGGACGGAGCGGACCACCACACGCGATCTCAGTCAGGCGCGAACTGCCGCTAGCCTAGCTTGCCCGCACCGGTCCGATAGGCGTATGTCATTGTAAGAAACGGGATTCCACCCTTTGACCCTGTCCCCACGTGCCACGATTACTGCTGTCCATGGCTATCTGCCGCCCGATTTGCTCACAAATGCGGAGCTGGCACGCATGGTGGACACAAGTGACGCGTGGATCACTGAGCGCACAGGCATTAAAGAACGGCACATTCTGAAAGGCGAGGGCCTTGGCACCTCGCACATGGCCGCGGAGGCCGTCCGCGGATTGCTGCAAAAGACCGGGACCCGGCCGGAAGACGTCGATCTGCTCATCTGCGCCACGACCACTCCGGACATGCAATTTCCGTCCACTGCGAACATGATTTGCGACATGGTGGGGATGCGCAACATCGGCAGCTTCGATGTGCAAGCCGCCTGCTCCGGTTTTCTTTACTCCCTTACGATCGCATCGCAGTTCATCGCCAACGGCACGGCGCGCAAGGTCGTGGTGGTTGGGGCGGACAAGATGTCCTCTATCATCGATTACACCGACCGCGCGACCTGCGTCCTTTTTGGCGACGCGGCAGGCGCGGTACTTCTGGAGCCGGCCGAAAATGGTTTCGGCATCATGGACGCCCTTATTCGTTCCGACGGATCCGGAATGATCCACCTCCATCAGAAGGCGGGCGGCAGCAGGATGCCGCCCACCGCAGAAACTGTGGCAAAACGGCTGCATTACGTGCATCAGGAAGGGGCGGCGGTTTACAAGTTTGCCATCGCAAAGATGGCCGAGGTGGCCGGCGAAATCATGTCGCGAAATAATTTGCGCGCAGACATGATCGACTGGCTGGTGCCCCACCAGGCCAACAAGCGCATCATCGAATCGACCGCCGAACGAATGGGCCTGCCGATGGAAAAGGTTATGGTCACAATTCAGAAGTTCGGTAACACCACGAACGCCACCATTCCGCTTTGCCTTTGGGACTACGAGCCGAAATTGAAACGCGGGGACCGAATGGTGCTTGCGGCATTTGGAGGCGGATTTACGTGGGCAGGAATTTACGTGCAATGGGGCTATGACGGGGCCACAGCGTCAGGTCTCAACGGCAAAAGCAACGGCAAATCAAACGGCAGGAACAGTTAGCGCATTATTTGCGCCGCGAAATCGGTGCGTAATCCCTGCGCGTGGCGCCGGTGTACAGCTGGCGCGGCCGGCCAATCTTCTGATGCGGATCTTCGATCATTTCCTTCCACTGCGCGATCCAGCCGACGGTGCGGGCGACGGCAAAGAGCACCGTGAACATCGTAGTTGGGAATCCCATCGCCTTGAGTGTGATGCCCGAATAGAAATCGATGTTGGGGTAAAGCTTCTTCTCGATGAAATAGTCGTCGTGCAGCGCGATCTTCTCGAGCTCCATTGCGACGTCGAGGAGCGGATCATCCTTGATCCCGAGCTCGGTCAAGACCTCGTGGCAGGTCTTCTGCATGATCTTGGCCCGCGGATCGTAATTCTTGTAGACGCGATGGCCGAAACCCATCAGGCGGTAGGAGTCATTCTTGTCCTTCGCGCGCTTTATGAATTCGGGGATCCGGTCGACCGAGCCGATTTCGCGCAGCATGTTGAGTGCGGCTTCATTGGCGCCGCCATGAGCAGGACCCCAAAGGCATGCACATCCGGCCGCGATACAGGCGAAAGGATTGGCGCCGGATGATCCTGCGAGACGAACAGTCGAGGTCGACGCATTCTGCTCATGATCGGCGTGCAGAATGAAAATCCGGTCCATCGCCCGCGCCAACACAGGATTGGCTTGGTAATCTTCGGTGGGCACCGCAAAACACATGCGCAGGAAATTCGAGGCATAGTCGAGGTCATTTTTCGGATAGACGAAGGGCTGGCCCACCGAATATTTGTACGCCATCGCCGCGAGCGTCGGCACTTTCGCGATCATCCGGATTGAGGCAATCATCCGCTGATGCGGATCGGAGATGTCGGTAGAGTCGTGATAAAAAGCCGAAAGAGCGCCGACGCAACCTGTCATTACGGCCATCGGGTGGGCGTCACGACGGAAACCTTGGAAGAAGCGGCTCATCTGCTCGTGAACCATCGTGTGACGGCTCACCCGATAGTCGAAGTCGGCCTTCTGGGCGCCGGTCGGCAATTCGCCATAAAGCAGCAGATAGCAGGCTTCCAGAAAATCGCCGTGCTCGGCGAGTTGGTCGATCGGGTAGCCGCGATAAAGCAGGATACCCTCGTCGCCATCGATATAGGTGATCTTGGATTCACAGCTCGCGGTCGAGGTAAATCCCGGGTCGTAGGTAAACATCCCACTCGCGCTGTAGAGCTTCGAGATGTCGAGGACGTCGGGACCTATCGTGCCGGGATAGATCGGCATGTCCCAATTGTTGTTGCCGACTGTCAGGGTGCCGGTCTTGTTCTTGGCGCTGGTCTTGGCGTCCATGGTCGAGCCCTCGAATTGGCCGCGAGCGGTGCGCGTGGAAACGGTGTGGCCGGTCAGGCGTTAATGGATGCCAGCCGCTTCGTGCGTATCCCATTCAAGTGTGCGCTGCAAGATAGCGCATGGCGAACCAACTATGCGGAATATAGGTGTCCGGCGGGCTTTTTACCTGAGGTGAAAGGCCTATGCCGCGGCCTGGTCCCGCAGGCGTGCCAGGCTCTCGTCGCGGCCCAGAACGGCCAGCACATCGAAGATCGGCGGGGAGGTCGTGCGGCCGGTCAGCGCCGCCCGCAAAGGCTGCGCCACTGCGCCTAACTTGAGGCCGGCACGCTCTGCATACGGTCTTACCACGGCCTCTGCGGAGCCCGCATTCCATTCGGGAACCGCCTCCAATTCGGGCAACAACGCGGCAATCAACGTTCTTGCTTCGTTGGTGAGTACCGCCATGGCCTGCTCGTTGATGTCGAGCGGGCGACTTGCCCACAGGAATCGGGATGCCTCGAATAATTCGACCAGAGTTTTCGCTCGTTCCTTTAATCCCGGCATGGCAGCCAGAAACTTGGCGCGGAGCGCAGGCGTCATTTTGCTGGCGAGTTCCTGACCCCCGGCAATGTGCGGCAACAGCTGTTCGATAGCGCCGATCAAGTCGCCGTCGTCGCTGGTGCGGATGTAGTGGCCATTGAGGCTTTCGAGCTTGGTGAAGTCGAAGCGTGCCGGTGAGCGTCCGATCTGTGGCAGGTCGAATGCGGCGATCATTTCTTCGGTCGTGAAGATCTCCTGATCGCCGTGCGCCCAGCCAAGCCGCACGAGATAGTTTCGCATCGCCGCCGGCAGATATCCCATGGCTCGATAGGCATCTATGCCAAGCGCGCCGTGTCGTTTCGACAGTTTGGAGCCGTCCGGTCCATGGATAAGCGGAATGTGCGCCATGATCGGCACGTTCCATCCGAGTGCCTGATAAATTTGGGTCTGCCGAGCGCCGTTGTTGAGGTGGTCATCGCCTCGGATAATATGGGTGATGCCCATGTCGTGGTCGTCAACCACCACCGCCAGCATATAGGTTGGCGTGCCGTCGGAGCGGAGCAGCACAAAGTCATCAAGGTTTTCGTTCTGCCAGACCACGCGCCCCTGGACCTGATCCTCGACAATAGTTTCCCCTGTCAGCGGAGCCTTCAGCCGAATAACCGGTTTGGCGCCCGCGGGCGCGCCCTTCGGCTCGCGCTCTCGGCAGCGGCCGTCGTAAAGGCGCGTTCGGCCTTCGGCGCGGGCCTTTTCGCGCATGGCTGTGAGTTCATTAGGGCTGCAATAGCAATGATAGGCGTGGCCGGACGCTAAAAGCTGTTCGGCAATCTGGCGATGCCGCGCCGCTCTTGAGAACTGGAACACGATCTCGCCGTCCCAGGCGATGCCGAGCCATGTCAACCCATCAATGATCGCGTTGATGGCAGCAGCCGTCGAGCGCTCGCGGTCGGTGTCCTCGATCCGCAACAGCATTTTGCCGCCGTGCCGGCGCGCATATAGCCAATTGAACAGTGCGGTTCGGCCGCCACCAATATGGAGAAAGCCGGTCGGCGAGGGGGCAAATCGGGTGACGACTGTCGAGGTCATGGGCGGGAAAGAATTGGCCAAGTTTCGGACTGATATCGCTAGCTCTGTATCACAGCTTCATAGCGAGCGTCACGGTATGCGATGCAAGGCGACATTGCATCTGGTTTGCAGCGCCAAAATTTAATCAGCGGAATAAATCAAATGCTGCTGAGTGCGGCATTCATGCCGGGTTCATGCTGATGGCTTAATTTTGCTGTGCTCGTCGTCGCGGGGGCGAGGTGCTTATCGTGGCCGACAGACCGAAAGGCGAGGTCCACGAACTTGGAAGGAAGATTCGATGAAGACGCCGATTAAGTTGGCACTCGCCGTATTCGGTGCCGCAGCCATAGCTGCCGCGATGCCGCTTGCTTCTTTCGCTGATGATGCCACTCCCGAAGGTGGCGGCAGCAATTGTTCAAACATTCGTACTTTAACTAACTCGCGCTGCGTCCATTACAACGAGAAAGCTCACGATGGATGGGCCAATCAGCAGGCACAAAAATCAGGAACAGGCGCGGGGTCGCAAGGGAAGAACGCCTATATACCGAAGCCTTATCCGACCGATCTACCTCCATTAGACGCACTTAAGCGGGCGGCAAGCGCAGCTAACAATGGCGACTATGTAAATTGGGGAGGTTCGTTCGGCAGTGGCCCCCACATCCCCGGCTCCCGCGCCGGTGCGGGCGGCAGCGGCGGCGCGCATTCGTCACGTTAATCGGCTGAATGGGCGATGCCGCTGTGCCACGAAAGCAAGCGGGATAATCCCGTCAACGTATTCACAAAAGCCCGAGTCGGGTTGGGCTTTTTTATTTTCCGTTGTCGACTTTGAGCACCTCATTCGCAGTTTCGCGAAGCGTCACTGTGCCCCGCTTAATGTGACAACGCATTTGGCCGCAACCGACAAAATTCGGAGAATTCTGCGCGCGTCATTCACATCAGGTTCAGGCGGCCAGCTTAATTTCGCATGCGCTCGTCGTCGCGGGGGCGAAGTGCTCATTGGTGGCCGATTGACCGCAAGGCGAGGCCCATGATTCGAAGGAAGATTCAATGAAAACGTCCATTAAGTTGGCACTCGTCGCGTTCGGTGTTGTAGCTATGGGCGCCGCGATGCCGCTTGCTTCTTTCGCTGACGATGCCACTCCCGAAGGTGGCGGCAGCAATTGTTCAAATATGCGCACGATTACTAACTCGCGCTGCGTGCATTACAACGAAAAAGCTCGCGACGGATACGCGAACCAGCATGCGAGCGAAGGTAAAGCATCGCCGGGAAGCCCGGGTAGAGGATCGCCAGGGACGGTCACCGTGTATCCGCCCCACTATTCGGATTCCGCTGCGGAGTTCGCGGGTACCGCCCATGTCAACTACAACGACATCATGAGCGGTAGAGCGACAGTTGGGGGAGGCATGGGTGGCTCGATCGGTCGCAGTGCGGGTGGCAGCGGTGGCAGCCATGGTGGCACTTCGGCAAAATAGCGAAAGGTAGCCACACGAATCGCGCCACCTCCCATTTTCGGCGCACAATCATTGAGGCCGAAATTGCCAGCGATGAAAGCCCGGTTCGCGCCGGGCTTTTTGCTTAACCGTTGGGGGTGAACTGACGCAAAAGAGACGCGGCTTGAGCCGCCAGCCCGAATTTGGCACATAGGCCGCACGCGACATGCCGTTTAGGCAAATGCGCAATCAGAAAAGGCCGTACGGCATGACATCGGGCGAGGCGTTAGTTGCGGAGGTTGGCCACGATTTCATTCGGGACATTGTCAAGGCCGATCTCGATGCCGGGCGTGCCAAAGCCGTGGTTACGCGGTTTCCGCCTGAGCCGAACGGATATCTCCATATTGGGCACGCCAAGTCGATCTGCCTGAATTTCGGCATCGCGGGGGAATTCGGCGGGCGCTGCCACCTGCGCTTTGACGATACCAACCCTGCCAGGGAAGAGCAGGAATATATTGATGCCATTGAACGTGATGTTCGCTGGCTCGGTTTCGACTGGGGCAAGCATCTCTATCATGCGTCCGACTATTTCGAGCAGCTATACGCCTGGGCCGAGGACCTGATCCGCGCCGGAAAGGCATATGTCGACGACCAGAATCCCGAACAAATGCGGGTGAACCGCGGCACTCTGACTGAACCCGGCAAAAATAGCCCGTTTCGCGACCGCAGTGTTGAAGAGAATCTCGACCTGTTTCGCCGCATGCGCGCCGGCGAGTTCCCAAATGGCGCACGGGTCCTGCGCGCCAAGATCGACATGTCGTCCGGTAACATCAACCTGCGCGACCCGGTGATGTACCGGATTCTACATGCCAATCATCCGCGCACGGGCGCGCAGTGGAAAATCTATCCAAGTTACGATTATGCGCATGGGCAATCAGACGCGATCGAGCACGTCACCCACTCGATCTGCACGCTCGAATTCGAGGATCATCGGCCGCTCTACGACTGGTTCATTGCCAACCTGAAGGTGCCTTCGCAGCCGCGCCAATACGAGTTCGCCCGGCTGAACCTGACTTACACAGTATTGTCGAAGCGCGTGCTTACGATGCTTGTGCGCGACGGTCATGTGAGTGGGTGGGACGATCCGCGCATGCCGACGCTCGCGGGGTTGCGGCGCCGCGGCGTTCCGCCGGAAGCGATCCGCGATTTCATAAAACGCATTGGCGTCGCGAAGGCGAACAGCGTCGTCGACATGGGAATGTTCGATTTTTCTGTGCGTGAGGTGCTCAACAAAAAAGCGTTGCGCCACATGGCGGTGCTGCGGCCGCTGAAGGTAGTGATTGAGAACTATCCGAAGGGACAGGTTGAAGAACTGGAGGCCGTCAATCATCCGGACAATCCCGCTGCAGGAAGCCGCAGAATTAAATTCAGCGGCGAGCTCTATATTGAGCAGGAAGACTTCATGGAGAACCCGCCGAAGAAGTTCTTCCGGCTTTCGCCTGGCACCGAGGTGCGGCTGCGCTATGCCTACTTCATCACCTGCCGCGAAGTTGTGAAAAATGCCAAAGGCGAAGTGACCGAGCTGCGCTGCACCTACGATGCGGCGACGCGAGGCGGCAGCGCGCCGGACGGCCGCAAGGTGAAGGCGACCATTCATTGGGTGTCGGCGGCGCATGCCGTCCCGGCGGAGGTGCGTCTCTATAATCCCCTGTTCACAAAACCCGAGCCGAGTGGTGGAGAGAATTTCGCGGCCGATCTTAATCCGAATTCGCTGGAAATGCTCAGGCAGGCACGGCTTGAGCCCGCTCTCGCCGATGCAAAACCTGGGCAGCCGGTCCAGTTCGAGCGGCAGGGGTATTTCTGCCGCGACCGTGACGGCACGCCAGAAAAGCCCGTCTTCATTCGGACGGTCGGCTTGCGCGACACCTGGGCCAAGGAACTCGGGGCCAAGGAGAAAGTCACAGGGTAATACGAACCCTGTAGCCACAACCTGGGGATGAGTTAGTATCTCTCAGGTTGTAAAGGTGGCGTCGGGAGGCGCACCGCGCCTTGGCCCGCCAGAGTACCCAGAATGGAAGTAACGGTGCCCGCGCCAAGGCGGGGGCTAGAGCTTGGAGCCCAGGCTGGGCCCCGGGTATCGACGCCACCAGGCCGCCCGCTGGCCTGCTGCTGCCCGAGGGCCTTGCCGGTGCTGCAGATCAGCTCCGCGGTCTGCTGTCGCGATGGATATTGTCCGAGGTCGCCCCTGGGCGGCTGATGCCTTGGCTGCCGGTCGCTTTCGGCCTCGGTATCGTGGCTTATTTCACCGCCGATCGCGAACCCGCTTGGTGGGCTGCTGCGATATTCTGTTTCGGCGGGATTGCGATCGCGATCGGGGCGAGACGGCATCCGATCGGATTTCCGCTGGCTCTTGCCGCAGCGGCAATCAGCGCCGGGTTTGCCACTGCAACCCTCCAGACGGCGCGCATTGCGCATCCGGTATTGCAGTCATCCTTGTCGACCGTTTTGCTTGCGGGGTTTGTTGAAACCCGGGAGGAAAGGGAGCGCAGCGACCGGATCGTCATTCGCGTCGAGAGGCTTGAGGCGCCCCAAGCATCGCCGGCACCGGCGCGCGTGCGCGTGGCGGTGCGCAAAGGGACCGCACCTGCAGTCGGAAGCTTTGTCGAACTCAAGGCCCATTTGTCGCCGCCGATGCAGCCGCTTCGCCCGGGCGGCTATGATTTTGCGCGCGACATGTATTTCCAGCAGATCGGCGCTTCAGGTTATGCGCTCGGTGCCATTAAGATTACACCACCGCGCGTGTCGTCGGGATTGTGGTTGCGATACGCAGCGGCGCTCGATGATATGCGCGAGACGATCGACAAACGTATCCGATCGGTAATTCCCGGCGATGACGGATCGATCGCGTCGGCGCTTATCACCGGCAAGCGCGATGCGATATCGACACCGGTCAACGACGCCATGTATGTGTCGAGCCTTGCGCATGTCTTGTCGATATCCGGCTATCACATGGCGGTCATAGCCGGCATCGTATTCTTTGTTGTCCGCGCCGTACTTGCGCTGATCCCGGCGATCGCAAACCGCTACCCGATCAAGAAGTGGGCCGCAGCAATGGCCTTTCTCGCAGCGACGTTTTATCTCTTGCTTTCGGGTTCCGAGGTGGCGACGCAACGCTCCTATATCATGATTGCGATCGTGCTCGTTGGCGTAATATTCGATCGGCCAACCTTGACCTTCCGCACAATTGCCGTCGCCGCGATCGCCGTCTTGCTGCTCGCTCCGCAGGCCCTTGTGCATCCGAGCTTTCAGATGTCTTTTGCGGCGACTTTGGCGCTTATTGCTGCCTACCAGCATGGCTTACCCTGGCACGTTGACCGGGACAGTTCGCTTGGCACGCGCATCGCGCTCTGGGGGTTGAGTGAAATTGGAAGCCTGTTTCTTGCGTCTTTAGTTGCCGGTCTCGCAACGACGCCATATGCCGCCTACCACTTTCATCGGCTGGCACCCTATGGTGTTTTAGCCAATCTGCTCGCAATGCCCGTTGTCTCGGCGGTGGTCATGCCCATGGGCATCTTGGGCGTACTGGCCATGCCATTCGGATTCGATGCGGTATTCTGGCGCCTGATGGGCTATGGCATCGATTGGATGAACTTGGTCGCGTTGTGGGTCACGAGCCTGCCGGGTGCCTTGGGCCGTATCCAGGCTTTCGGCACCGGCCCGCTGCTGCTTGGAACGGCAGGTCTGCTCACAATCTGTTTGTTGCGCACGCCGCTGAGGTGGTCCGGCGCATTTGCGGCCGCGGCCGCAATACTATGGGCGGCCCTCACACCGCGCCCCGATGTATTGATTGCGAGTGATGGGCAGTCGAGCGCATTTCGAACCAATGACGGGCGACTGTCCGTGCTCCACAGTGGACGCGACACCTTTGCCATCAAGGAATGGCTTGCCGCCGACGCCGACCCGCGCACGCCAAAAGATCCGAGCCTGAGCAACAACGTGACATGCGACGCAATCGGTTGCGTCGGCAAGCTCGCTGACGGAAGGCTGATCTCGATGGTCCTGTCGGGCGAAGCCTTCGCGGAGGACTGCGCGCGTGCGACCATCGTTGTCACCCAGCGTGAGGCGCCGCCGTCATGCAGTTCGCTCGTCGTTGACCGCAGCGCGTGGCAAACCTACGGCGCAGTCGCCTTGCGCCGGACCGGCGGCACATTCGAACGCGCCGAGACTGCGGCACCCGGTTACGACCGGCCATGGACGCATCACGTAGCGGACAAGTCGGCAGGCAAACTCTCAGGGAATCCGGCACTCGCTCGAACATCCGGGCGAGAAGAGGCACCTGAAGCGACACCGCGCGCAGAAGACCTTGACGCGGGTGACTAGTATCGCCTGAACAGTCCGACGAGCTTGCCTTGGATGCGGACACGATTAGGTGGCAAGATCCGCACCTCATAGGCTGTGTTTGCTGGCTCGAGCGCTATCGATGCGCCGCGGCGCCGGAAACGTTTGAGCGTTGCCTCTTCATCGTCGATCAGCGCAACCACGATGTCGCCCGTGTCGGCTGCTTCGGATTTGCGGATAAGCGCGATATCGCCGTCGAGTATTCCTGCTTCGATCATGCTGTCGCCGCGCACTTCCAGTGCGAAATGCTCGCCGGCTGACAGAAGATCGGGCGGCATATTGATGACATGGCTGCGCGTCTGGATCGCTTCGATCGGGGTGCCGGCCGCGATGCGGCCCATCACAGGGACGGCCACCGGACGGCCCCCGTCATCCTCGGAGTTGGCGCGGACGCGGCCAAGGTCACCCTCGATTACACTGGGCGTAAATCCGCGCGAACGCACGGAGCCGAGCCCATGGCCGACCGAATCCGGAAGTTTAATCACCTCGATGGCGCGCGCCCGGTTGGGCAGCCGGCGAATGAAGCCTCGCTCCTCCAGCGCCGTAATGAGCCGGTGAATGCCGGATTTCGACCGGAGGTCGAGGGCGTCCTTCATTTCGTCGAAGGATGGCGGTATGCCGGCCTCGGTCAGGCGCTCGTGGATGAAACGCAGGAGTTCAAACTGCTTGCGGGTCAGCATCTGTCTCTCCCCGTCGGGCAGGCCCCAAAAAAGGTGGACCAAGCCAGAAACAAATCATGAACGGACACTATCTGTTCGATATGTGTTCCGCAACTGTTTAATTTGGAGTGAAAAACTCGAAAGGCGGTTAAAGGCCTAGCTTAAGGATGACACAGTCTGAACCCGCGGCGGCGGCCGGGGCATTGGGTGGCCGAATCAGCAGGCAATCGGCTCGGGCCAGGGGAGCCATCAGGGAACTGTCCTGCGAGGGCACGGGAGTGGCCACAAGGCCGTCCGGCCCCTCGGCAATGGTCGCCCGCAAATAGTCTGCGCGTTCGTCATTGGCCGGGAGATCGCAACCCAAGCGCGCCGTGCCGGGTTCGGGCTCGATATCAGTCCGACCTGCAAGCCGCCTGAGCAGCGGAACGAGGAAAAGAAACGCGCATACGTACGAGGAGACAGGGTTTCCGGGCACACCCAGTACCTGCATGCCGCCCAGCCGCCCATGCATCATCGGCCGGCCGGGGCGAAGCGCGACGCGCCAAAACGATAAATCCAGCCCCTCGGCGGCAAGTGCTCGCTGGACGAGATCATGTTCTCCTACGGAAGCGCCGCCGGTCGTGACAAGGACATCGGCCTGCCATTCACGCGCCCGGCGCACCGCCGCAGCAATCTCCTCAATTCGATCTCGCGCGATCCCAAGATCACAAACCTCAGTGCCTTCATTGTGCGCAAGCGCGGTCAGGGCGAACCCGTTGGAATAGACGATCTCGCCGGGCTCCGGACTCTGCCCGGGCGAAACCAACTCATCGCCAGTGCCCAGTACCGCCACCTTTGGCCGCCGATGCACCCGCAATCGCGGATGATTCATGGCCGCGGCCAGCATGAGATCGCGATCGGTGAGCCGCCGTCCCTTGCGCAGAAGAATCTGGCCCTGCACAAAGTCGATCCCCTTATTGCGAACGTTTCTGCCCCGGGCAGCAGGTTTGTGGACAACGACCGAGTCGTCACTAACTGTCGTAAGTTCCTGGATCACAACCGTATCGCTGCCGGCCGGCATGACGCCGCCGGTAAAAATCCGCGCTGCCTGATTTGGCCCGACTTTTCCAGGGAAGGGATGGCCCGCGGCTACTTCACCGATCACTTTAAGTGTCGCGGGCACTTTTGCGATATCGGCTGCGCGCACCGCAAATCCATCCATTGCAGAAAGTGCGGCGGGGGGCTGTGTGCGGAGAGCGGCGACATCCGCTGTAAGGACGCGACCAAAGGCATCGTTGAGCGGCGCCATTTCATCCGCCAGGGGCAGCGCCTTGGCCAGGACCCGTTGCAATGCGTCGGCAACTGGCATGAGGGCCATTGCTAGGACTCCGCGCGCCACTCGCCCGATTTGCCTCCGCCCTTGTGCAGCAAGCGGATGCCCTCGATGTGCATCCCTCGCTCTACCGCCTTGACCATGTCGTAAATTGTCAGGCAGGCGATCGACACGGCAGTCAGCGCTTCCATCTCAACGCCGGTTTTAGCCGTGACCTTGACCGTTGCCTGCACGAGAAACCCGGGCAGTGCGTGTTCCGGATTGATGTCGATTTCAACCTTGGTCAGCGGAAGCGGATGGCAGAGCGGGATCAGTCCATGCGTGCGCTTGGCAGCCATGATGCCCGCAAGGCGCGCGGCGCCAAGAACGTCGCCCTTCATCGCATTGCCTGCGAGAACGAGGTCGAGGGTTTCCTTGCGCATGAGCACGCGCCCTTCGGCAATGGCAATCCGCTCGGTGACGCCTTTTTCGGAAACGTCCACCATGCGAGCTTCGCCGCGTTGATCGATATGGGTGAGGGCGGCTGCGGGGGGTTTCTGGGCGGCGGCTTCTGGCATCGCGCTGCGTTCCGATTTTGAATCGGCATTCGAATTCGAACCAAGTCGAACTTTCACTTTTAAACGTGCGCTGCCGGCTTTTTTGCTGCGGCGGGGAACCGATGTCTTTCGCCGCGACATTTGTTTCTACTCCGCAGCAGCCCGGCGCGGCTCGCGCTTGAGCAAGGCACGTGTTGCCGCCGTGACATCGGGCTGCCGCATGAGGCTTTCGCCGATCAGAAATGTCGAAACGCCAATACGCTCGAGGCGCGCCAGATCGGCAGGCGCGTTGAGCCCACTTTCGGCGACGACGATTCGTTCGCGCGGAATCCTGGGCGCAAGGCGTTCGCTGACGGAAAGGGACGTCTCAAAGCTGCGCAGATTGCGATTGTTGATGCCAATCAGGCGTGATTTCAGCTTGAGGGCACGGGCCAGTTCATCTTCATCGTGAACTTCAATCAACACATCCATGTCATAGCTGGACGCGGCGTCTTCTATCTCCCTGGCGGCACCGTCATCGACGGCAGCAATGATAATGAGGATGCAATCAGCTCCGAGCGCGCGCGATTCCACGACCTGATAGGGCTCGTAAATGAAATCCTTGCGCAGGGCCGGCAGATTCGTGGCGGCCCGAGCGGCGGTCAAGAATTCGGGTTTGCCCTGGAATGAGGGGGTGTCGGTGAGGATCGAAAGGCAAGCGGCACCGCCCGCTTCGTAGGCTTTCGCGAGCGCCGGCGGGTCAAAATCACTGCGGATCAACCCTTTCGACGGGCTTGCTTTCTTGATTTCTGCGATCAAGGCGTAGTCTCTCGCGGCGATCCGCTTTTCGATCGCGCGCAGGAATCCGCGCGTGGGGGGTGCCGCCTTCGCATCACGCTCGAGATTTGCGAGTGGGCGTGCACGCTTTGCTGCCGCGACTTCCTCGCGTTTATAGGCTTCGATCCTGGCAAGAATGTCCGCCATGCGTTCTCACGCCTCCACGGCGTTGGACACCGCGATCAATCGGTCGAGCCGGCCTTCGGCTTCGCCGCTGTCGATCGACTTTGTCGCCAATGTAGCACCTTGCTTGAGGTCCTTCGCCTTGCCCGCAACGATGAGCGCTGCGGCGGCATTGATGACAGATACGTCGCGAAAGGGCCCCTGTTTGCCCTTGAGTACGTCGAGCAAGGCCTTCGCGTTATGCTCGGCGTCTCCACCGCGCAAATCGTCCGGTTTTGACCGTTTCAGTCCGGCATCTTCGGGAGTGATGTCGAAGGTGCGTATGACGCCGTTTTGCAGAGCCGCCACGCTGGTCGGTCCGGCCGTGGTGATTTCGTCGAGACCATCGGAGCCATGGACCACCCAGATGCTTTCCGAGCCCAGGTTTTTCAATACCTGCGCCATCGGTTCGACCCAGTGTTTCGAAAAAGTGCCGATCATTTGCCGCCGGACGCCTGCCGGGTTCGACAGTGGGCCGAGCAGATTGAAAATCGTTCGGGTGCCGAGTTCGACGCGCGTCGGGCCGACGTTTTTCATTGCCGGGTGATGCGCCGGCGCGAACATGTAGCCGATCCCGGCAGTGCGAATACACGTTCCGACCCGATCAGCATCCAGCTCGATTTTAACTCCGAGTGCCTGCAAGACGTCGGCCGCACCCGACTTCGACGACAGTGCGCGATTGCCGTGCTTTGCGACCGGAACACCGGCGCCCGCCACGATGAACGCCGCGCAGGTGGAGATGTTGAAAGAACCCGACGCATCACCACCGGTGCCAACAACATCCACTGCGTCGGCCGGCGCCTTCACGCCGAGCATTTTGGCGCGCATCGTGGTAACCGCGCCGGTAATTTCGTCCACCGTTTCACCACGCACGCGCAATGCCATCAGCAAGCCACCCATCTGCGAAGGCGTGGCTTCACCTGACATCATGCGATCGAATGCGCCGGCAGCCTCCTCACGTGTGAGGGTCGCACCGGTCGCGACCTTGGCGATGAGCGCTTTGAAATCGGCGGCCATGACGCGCGTCTCAAGTCCCCGCATGCAGCGATGCCGGCTTGCGCGGAGCCGTCACACGGCGCCCACGTTTGGCATTCCACGCCGCAGCAATTTCGAGAAAATTCTTCAGCATCAGATGCCCGTGCTCGGACGCAATGCTTTCGGGATGAAATTGCACACCGTGCACAGGCAATTTCGCGTGCATCAGGCCCATCACCAAGCGATCGTCGGTCTCTGCGTTGACCAGGAGGTCACGCGGCATAGTCGTGCGATCGACCACGAGAGAATGATAGCGCGTCGCCTTCAGCGGCCCATTGATACCAAGAAAGATACCACTACCCGCGTGAGCGATGTCGGACACCTTGCCGTGAATGGGCGCCGCGCGGACCACCTTGCCACCGAAAGCCTGGCCGATGGCCTGGTGCCCCAGGCAAACGCCAAGGATCGGTACAGTGGGTGCGGCCTTGGCAATGAGATCGAGGCAAATGCCAGCCTCATTCGGCGTGCAAGGGCCGGGCGAAAGCACGATCGCATCCGGTTCGGATGCCATGATTTCGGCGGCTGTGATCTTGTCGTTCCGGTGCACCACGACGTCGGCTCCCAGCCCTGCCAGATAATGGAAGAGGTTGAAGGTAAAGCTGTCGTAGTTGTCGATCAGGACGACCATGTTTCACCGCTTTGCCAAGGGTTTACGGTGGGCCCGGAAGGGGGTCAAGGAGCCAGGCTTCGCGGTGGTTACTGACCGCGTTTGGCTGCGCTCGCGAAGCGGCGCGCTTCCTCGGCCGCCCGAAACAGCGCTTTGGCTTTATTGATGCATTCCTGCTGTTCAAAATCCGGATTGCTGTCGGCGACGATACCCGCACCGGCCTGGACATACATTTTGCCGTTCTGGATCAAAGCGGTGCGCAATACGATGCACGTATCCATT
>DASSIT010000004.1:0-6639 GCA_035691545.1 Pseudolabrys sp.
CCGTGGTTTGTCTCGCTGCTGGTGTCTTGGTTGCCGTTCATTGCACTGATCGGCGTCTGGATATTCCTGTCACGCCAGATGCAAGGTGCCGGAGGCAAGGCGCTCGGCTTCGGCAAATCGCGTGCGAAGCTGCTCGCCGAAGCGCACGGTCGCGTCACGTTTGACGACGTCGCCGGTGTCGATGAGGCCAAACAGGACCTGCAGGAGATCGTGGAGTTCCTGCGTGATCCCGGAAAATTCCAGCGCCTGGGTGGGCGTATTCCGCGCGGTGTCTTGCTGGTCGGCCCCCCGGGCACGGGCAAGACGTTGATCGCACGCGCCGTTGCCGGCGAGGCCAACGTGCCGTTCTTCACGATTTCGGGTTCTGACTTCGTTGAGATGTTTGTCGGCGTTGGCGCTTCGCGTGTGCGCGACATGTTCGAGCAGGCGAAGAAGAATGCGCCTTGCATTATCTTCATTGACGAAATTGACGCGGTCGGCCGCCATCGCGGCGCAGGACTTGGCGGCGGCAATGACGAGCGCGAGCAGACCCTCAATCAGCTGCTCGTCGAGATGGATGGTTTCGAGGCCAATGAGGGAATCATTCTCATAGCTGCCACCAACCGTCCGGACGTGCTCGATCCCGCGCTGCTTCGTCCCGGCCGTTTCGATCGCCAGGTTGTGGTGCCGAACCCCGACGTGGTCGGTCGCGAAAACATCCTGAAGGTCCACGTTCGCAAGGTGCCGCTCGCGCCCGACGTGAATCTCAAGACCATTGCGCGCGGCACGCCCGGGTTCTCCGGCGCCGACCTCATGAATCTGGTGAATGAAGCCGCACTGATGGCGGCGCGGCGTAACAAGCGCATGGTCACGCAGGCCGAATTCGAGGACGCCAAGGACAAGGTGATGATGGGCGCCGAGCGCAAGTCGCTTGTGATGACCGAGGAGGAGAAGCTTCTCACTGCGTACCACGAGGGCGGCCACGCCATTGTCGCCATTAACGTCAAGGCGACTGATCCGGTGCACAAGGCAACGATCATTCCGCGCGGTCGTGCGCTCGGCATGGTCATGCAGTTGCCGGAACGTGACAAGCTGTCGATGAGCCGTGAGCAGATGACCTCCCGCCTCGCAATCATGATGGGCGGCCGCGTGGCCGAGGAAATGGTATTCGGCCAGGAAAAGGTTACGTCAGGCGCTGCCTCCGATATCGAACAGGCGACCAAGCTTGCCCGCATGATGGTAACGCGTTGGGGGCTGTCCGACGAACTGGGGACTGTTGCCTACGGCGAGAACCAGGACGAGGTATTCCTCGGTTATCAGGTATCGCGTCAGCAGAATATTTCCGAGGAGACGTCGCGCAAGATTGACGGCGAGATTCGTCGCCTCGTCGAGGCCGGCTACGCCGAGGCGACGCAGATTTTGACTGATAAACGGGCTGATCTCGAAGTTCTCGCCAAGGGCTTGCTCGAATTCGAGACGCTGACCGGCGAAGAAATCACTGATCTGCTGGCGGGCAAGCGACCCGTTCGCGAGTCGGTGATCGAGCCGAGCACGCCGCGCTCTTCCGCCGTGCCACCGGCGGGCAAGCCGCGTCCGCGGCCCGAGCCGCCCTCCGGCGAGGTCGCGCCGCAACCGCAGGCCTGACGTCTCTCAGCTACGTCCTGCTGGTGCCCGGCCTGGTGTCGGGCATCAACGTCTTTTGAATTGTGCGACGGCTGTTGGCGACGAGTGCGGCGATGACGGGTGACTGTATGTCGCTTTCGAACCGTGTTTCTCCGTTCGGCGAACTATTTGCGACAACTGCGCGGGGCACACTCATGGGCAACCGCGGCGGGAAGTTTCACACGGACGAAAGGACGCTGACGAGCCGTCGCTGGGTCTCACGCCAGTGGATCTGTTGCGTTCTCGAATTTCACGGAAGACACCGCAATGTCTGGGGCCGCTACTACACTGAATTGTTTTTCCTCGACGAAGTGACCGCCTTTGCCGCCGGCCATCGACCATGCTTTGAGTGCCGGCGAAAGGATGCTGAGCGGTTTGCTGAACTGTTCTCCGGCAAAAAGCCGCGCCCATCGGCCGCGGCAATGGATGAAACGCTTCATGCCGAGCGATTGATCGGCAAAGCAAAACGCACTTGTTTTCGCAAATTCGCCTCGCTTCCCGATGGCGCGATGATTTTGGTGGAGGGGACGGCCTTTGCGATTAAGGGAAACGGCGCGCTTCAGTGGACTCCCGCGGGGTATTCGTCGGCGCTCCCGCCGGCGTCCGGCACGGTGGTCGAAGTGCTGACGCCACCCTCGATCCTTTCCGTGCTCGCGCGCGGCTACGTGCCGCTCTGGCATCCCAGCGCAGGATATTGATTTGCGCGGCGATGTGCCGCGTTGGCTCATGATCCATGTCAAACTGCGGATATGCGGATCGTGCAAAAAACGCACCAAACGAAGGCCTATCGATGTCGATCCCAGCCGCCTTGCAGCGCCGCCGCGACTATGCGGGTCCCGCCTTGTTCTCCTATGGCTTTCGACCATTCTTTTTGGCTGCTGGAGTATGGGCGGTTGCGGTAATCCTTCTCTGGCTGCCGCAATACATGGGCGCAATCACCATCCCAACCCATTTCAGCGCACTCGATTGGCATATCCATGAGATGCTTTACGGGTATGTCGCGGCGACCGTTGCCGGATTCCTGCTTACGGCGATTCCGAATTGGACCGGACGTCTGCCGGTGAGCGGATGGCCGCTCGCGGCCCTTGCGGTGCTTTGGCTTGCGGGCCGCGTCGCGCTGCTGTGTTCGGCGGAAATAGGCGGACTGTCCGCCGCGCTGGTCGACGTAAGCTTCATGATCACACTCGCCGCTGTCGCGGCGCGAGAGATCGTCGCCGGTAAAAACTGGCGCAATCTTCGCGTACTGGTCATTCTAGGCTTGCTTATTCTCGGCAATGTGGTGTTTCACTCTGAGGTCTTGCTGGCTGGGGCCGCCAATTACGGTATTCGCATCGGCATCGCCGCCGTTATCCTTCTCATATCAATCATCGGCGGCCGCGTCGTGCCGAGCTTCACCAACAATTGGCTCACGCGCAACAATCCGGGCCGCCTGCCGGTGCCATTTTCGCGTTTCGACGTGGCTACTGTCGTGGCGACTGCGCTCGCGCTCATCGCGTGGATCGCAAGCCCGACACATTTTGTTTCGGGTGCGCTACTCGTGTTGGCGGGTGGCCTGCAATCAGCGCGGCTGACGCGCTGGGCAGGCGACCGGACGTTCTCCGACCGGCTCGTGCTCGTGCTGCATATCGGGTATGCCTTCGTGCCGCTCGGCTTCCTTTTGATCGGCCTGTCGACATTGACTCCAGCCGTCCCGCCGACTGCTGGCGTCCACGCATGGACGGCAGGCGCCATTGGTTTGATGACACTTGCGATTATGACACGGGCAAGCCTCGGCCACACCGGTCAGCCGCTGCAAGCGGGATACGCTACTCAATCCATCTATTTGGCGGTTCTGATCTCAGCCTTGGCACGGATTGCCGCGGCCTTCACCGGCTCGATCGAGCTTCTCGAATTCGCCGGTTTTACCTGGACTGTTGGCTTTACAATATTCGTGCTGGTGTATGGTCCGTTGCTCGCCGCACGTAAACCGGCCTGGGCCGGAGCGGGATGCTAGATCACGCCGGTTCGATTGCGCTGGGCGGGCCGGATTTGCCGGTTTGGCTCCATGCGAAAGTGACAATCATCGCCATCACAGTGAGCATGGCCGCGACGATGGCGACGCAGGCCGGCCAGCCGCCGATTGTCCAGGCGATGCCCCCGGCCGCCGCGCCGAAACTGCCGCCGGTATAGAACGACGTGACATAAAGACCGACTGCCGAAGAGCGTCCGGCCTTGGCGGTCGTCGTGACATAGCCGGTCGACACCGCCTGGCAGATCAATCCACAGCCGGCGCCAAGCGCAAGGCCGGCGACGATCAGCGGCAGCGATGGTGCGAGCGTCAAGGCAATGCCGGCGATCCACAACGCGATCACCCCCACCATGAACGCCCGGCGCCCGAACCGCCCGACAGCCCAGCCGGTCCATGGCGTCAGTACCGAGCCGACGAGATACACCACGAATATCGCGCCGAGCCAGCTGGCCGAGAGATTGTAAGGCGCGGCCGCCAGATGAAAGCTGATGAACGTGAAGGTGCAGATGAAATTGAACAACACGCCGAAACCGACGGCATAAGTAGCAAGCAATTGACGATTGCGGAAATGAGCCAGCATCTGCCGGCCAGAGGCAAGCAGTCCGTCAGAGCGTACAAATCTGCGCTCATACGGCAGCAGGAATGCCACTGCGATGGCGCCGGCGAAGGCTATGGCGGCGAGCGCGGCAAAACCGGCGCGCCAACCGATATAATCGGCCAGCAAACCGGTCACCAGCCGCCCGCTGAAGCCGCCGAGACTCGAGCCAGAAGAATAAATGCCAGCGGCGGTGGTTGCTTCCTTGGTGCTCCACTCATCGCCGATATACGCGACCGCGACCGCGAAAATCGGCGGCAGCACCAGGCCCTGCATCGCGCGCCAGAAAATGAGCTGCGAAAGGGTTGTCGCCAGTCCGACCATCAATGTCGGTATGACGAGCACAAACATTGCAGCTACGATGACACGCTTCCTGCCGAGCACGTCGGCTACCGTGCCGGTGAATGGCGCCGTCAGCGCGACTGCTAGCGTGCTGACTGTAATGATCGTGGATATTTCCGCGGCGGTGGCGTGAAATTCCTGAGAAAGCAGGGGCAGGATCGACTGCGGCGAATAGAGATTGACGAATGCACAATAACCCGCAAGCCCAACCGCGAGGTGGCGCGCGGAAAATGTTCGGGCTTTGGCGGCTTTCATCGCGGGGAATTGGCTTTCAGGAGGCTATCGTAATGGAAACCTATGCATCGGTTCCGCAATGAACACCACCGGGTGAAGGGGCGGAACAGCGCGTCGGCCAATGCATAGCTGGATCTTCTAGCCCGGTCATTCCAGCTTGAGCATCGCTCGCGCGCGGATCAGTGTTTCCTCGGCCGTTCCTGAAGCGTCAACTTTTGTCCAGTTGACGCGGCCGAGCTCAAGTTGTTCCTGCATTTGCGCAACGTTTGCATCAGCATCCGAGGCATCGCCCCTTCTCGCGTCGAGGCGGGCGATGCGTGTCTTCAGGTCGGCGGTTAGAAAGAGTCCCGTAAAGGTGGCGCTTCCGGCGGCCTTCGCAATTTCCGCGCGTTCGGCGGATTGTGCAAACACTGCGTCAACGATGACTGAATGGCCGGCGGCAATGGCGCGCAGGGCTTTTTCCGCAAGCGCGGCATAGACCTTGGCTGTGACCTCCGGAGTATAAGCGGATTGAGCCAGCCGCTCGGTCTCGCCGGCGCGGAACAGTGCCTTGCGCTCGATGTCGCTCCGCAAAACAACTGCGCCCGGCAACGGTTGAATCCCAGATGCCAACGCGCGTGCGAGCATCGATTTCCCGGTCCCCGAGAGGCCACCAATGGCAACCAGCTGCGGTCCGACAGGCGCCAGGAGTTTTTTCGCCAAAGCAATGTAGCCGTGCGCCTTGCAGGTGAGGTCCGTGCCGTTGGTGTCCTGCCTGCGTTGTGCCGCTATGACCTTTGCGCGGATGGCGGCGCGGATCGACATGAACAACGGGAGCGCGGAGAGCGCATCGAAATCATGGATGCGCCCCGTTTCAGTTAAATAGCGGTTGAGGACGATGTTTGCCGCCGGCTGATGACGACGCTCGATCAGATCCATCAAAAGAAAGGCAAGGTCATAGAACACGTCGCAAGTGGCAATTTTTTCATTGAATTCGATCGCATCGAATAAAACCGGACGGCCGGAAAGAAGTACAATGTTGCCCAGGTGCAAATCGCCGTGGCAGCGCCGTACAAGCCCCGCGCGCTCGCGCGCCAGCAGCAACGGCTTCACGCGCGCGAGTGTGTTGCGGGTTGAGGCAGAAAAGGCGCGTAACTCCTGGAGGGGAATCAAGTCGGGCTCCGCCGCTAGCTCCGCCTCATTCTGTGAGGTGATCTCCTCGAGGCTTTCGATGAAATTTGAATTTGCGACTGTCGGCGCCACGCGGTGCGCGGATGCGACCGCGCGCGCGAGCAAGTCGGCCAGCGGTGCATCGAAGCGGCCAGCCTCGGCCAAGTGGTCGAGTGTCTGGTTTTCGTCGAAGCGTTTCATCTCGACGGCCCATTCAACCGGTTGACCCTTTCCGCCAATTGCGAGCTGGCCGTCACGCTCGCGCGTGATCGCTATGACTCCTCGGTAAATGGCCGGGGCAAAGGCGCGATTAACTGCAATCTCGGCCTCGCATGCCGTCTTGCGCCTCTCAAGGGTGGAAAAGTCAAGGAAAGGAAAGCGGACCGCGCGTTTGATCTTCAAGGCTCTTAGCCCGGCAAGAAAGACCATGGCGGCGTGGGTATCGATGCGCTTGACAGGTTGGCCGGCGTGATTGGCGGGGTCGCTCAGGAAAGCGATTACCCGCTGTTGCGAGGCTTCTGCCATCATTGTGCGGTGCCTTCGATCCTTACCATCCTGGCAAGGGTCAAAAACGGCGGGCTGATCCAGATCAATACGGTTTGGGTGAACCACGGCATGATTGCACGTATTATAGTGATCAAGGAGACCAGACCGTGACGACCCTGCCACA
>DASSIT010000005.1:0-18687 GCA_035691545.1 Pseudolabrys sp.
AATTTCGCGCGCGACTTGCCGAAACCGAGGGCCTTGCCTCCCGCGCCTTGCATCTGCCGCGACAGGAAGATCCAGGCGCCGATCAGTGCAATGAATGGCAACCAAGACACCAGCAGCGAGACAAACCACGGAACGTTGTCCGACGGCGGCCGTGCGGTGATAGAGACTCCCTTGGAGTATAGTTTCTGCACCAGGCCAGGATCGTTGGGCGCATAAGTCTGGAAGCTTGTGCCGTTGGCAAACGTGCCATGGATGTCGGGGCCCTGAATCACAACATCGCGCACCCGGCCTTGATCAACTTCAGACAGAAGCTGCGAGAATGAAATGTCCTGCGCAGTCGTGCGCTGGCCCGGGTTCTGGAATAGCGTGAACAGCGCCAACAAAAGCAGGACGATGATCACCCAGAGAGCGAAATTCCGTAGATTAGCGTTCATCAGCCGTCCTGACCCCGCCGCGCGCGCATCGCGGCTGTATTCCCTGCATTCCTTTGTGGCAACTTCGCTTCGGACTCGCCAACCAATGTAGGCAGCGTCAGCCCCCAAGAAAAGGCCTGAAGTCTTAATATTCTAGCGTGTTTTCGGGCGGCCGGACCCCCTCGGTCGGCGCTTGGTTAAGGCCTTGCGACGTCGCGGCGGAGCCCGTTCGACAACAATCCGACTCCCTGCGAGCGTCACAATGGCCCCAGCCAAAGTCCGGCGAAACCGCGGATTCCTGGCTTTTTGGGCCTCGTCGAGGCCGGATTTGAAGGATTCGAGCTTTCCAAGCTCGACCGGCCCCTCGTCGCCTTTTTCGGCGATGGCGCGACCAAGCAACCGCAATGCGACTTCGGAGGGCAATTCAATAAAACGGCCAGTCTCGATTGTCATTGAACTCCCTGAAGACATATCAGCCACCAACTCCGCAGCTGCATTGTCGACGACCGACTCGATAGCTGCATCCGCTCGTTTGAACCGGCGCGCGAGCCGGGCCAATCGGGTAGCGTCGAGACCTTCAGCGGCCAGCGCAGCCATGAGGCTACGCATCCGCACGCGAGCAAAGCGCGGGTCGAGATTTGACGGGTCATCGGCATACGATATTTTTGCGGCACGCAATGTCGCAACGAGGCGATTCTTTGGGATGTCGAGCAGTGGGCGAACCAGCGTGATCTCGTCAAACCCCGTCGCAGGAAGCGGTGCCAATCGAGACATCGCTCCCAATCCGGTGAGGCCGCTGCCGCGGCTCATACGAATGAGGACTGTCTCGGCTTGATCGTCGAGGGTGTGCGCCGTCAGAATATGCGAGGCCCCTGCCTCACGTGCGGCCTCACCGAGCATACGATACCGGACCGCGCGCGCGGCTTCCTGCAAGCCGGCCGCCGGTTTGTGGCCAGTCCAACGGAGTGTGCGATGGGGTACGCCAAGCCTGTGCGCGATTCGAGCAACGTCGTCGGCCTCGCGTTTGGATTCTTTCCTCAATCGGTGATCGACTGTCACTGCGACGAGTTTAGGTTTCACTTTCAGTGCGCGACGCCAATCCGCGGCCAGCATCATCAGCGCTGTCGAATCAGGTCCGCCGGAAACGGCGAGCACAAGCGCGGGAAAATTCTGCAGTTCGGCAAAGAGAGCTTTGGCTTCCGACGCCGAGACGCCCGTCGGCTCAGCAGTGCGCACGCTTCTGTTCCTGGGCCACCCCGCGCTTCACCCCGGCGGAAGCGCGAGGATATTTTCGCCCGACCTCGGCAAGTGTCGCACAGGCCGCTTCCTTTTGGTTCATGGCGGCTAGCGATTGCCCAAGACGCAGCAATGAGTCGGGAGCCTTGCCCGAATGCTCGAATTTGGTCGAGACCGCCAAGAATGATTCCGCCGCGTCGCGGTAGCGCTGTTGCTGGAATAAGCTCTCGCCCATCCAATATTGCGCATCAGGTACGAGATGTTCGTTCGGATATTTTTTCAGGAAATCTCGAAAGGCCTGCTCTGCGAGGGAGTAGTCCTTATGCAGCACGTAGCCGTATGCCAGGTCGTATTCGTCCTGCGGCGATGCTGACGGCGGAAGCGTCGCGAGCTGCGGGCCGGCCGGAGCGGCCTCGCGGACCTGGGGAGGCGGCAACCGTTGTGGCATCTGCGATGTAGGCACCGGTGTGGGATTTGTTGAAGCAACCGCCGCTGGCGAAGTGGCCGGCGGACGCGGCGCCTCGTTCCCGGCTAAGGTCGAAAGATCAAGCGGCGCGCCGGCGGCTCGGCCGCCGGGAGCGCCAACGGACCCAGCAATATCGCGCCCAGGCTCTGGGGCGGCGATCTCGGTCTGGTTGCCGAGCACGCGCGGAACGCCGGGCGCGTTCGGATGCTGCGTCGGATCGAAAACATCAGAACGACGGCCGGCAGGCCCGCCGGGAACATTCCCTGGCGCGACCGGAGCGGACTGCGCCGGCATACCGCCGCCTTTCGCGCCAAGCTGCTGGAACCGGTATTCAGTATCGTCCTGCATCCGCTTGAGCTGCATCTCGAGCTGCTGATTGCGATACTGAAGTTGCTCGATTGTGCCGGTCAGCTGGCGCAGCGCATTTTCGATTCGGTCGAGGCGAACGGAAGGGTCGCCGGAGTCGGCCTGCGCAACTCGGCCCGATGGGGTCTGTTGTGCTTGGGATGCCTGAGGCACTTGAGGTGCCTGGCGCGACTGCGCCGCGGGTTCGCCGCGGCCGAAAAGATTGTCCAGAAAATTGCCGGACGAGCGTTGGTCTTGTGCCAATGCGGTGCCCGCAAGGCACGGCACCGCCGCGACAAGAAGCATCAAAATGAGAGTCGGCCAGGGCCGTGTGCGTGTCATCGGCGAATGTTGAGCCAAGTCGGCGTATCTTTGCGCATGCTTTTTTCCGAAAACAGGTCCCCGCGTTTCGGAATGCGCGCTGGTGTCGGTGATAGCAGCGGCTGCGTAGCATAGCACGGCGAGTTCGACCAGAATGTGGCTGGCAAGGTCAAAAATGCCCTTGGCGTAGAGGCTTTCCACCTCGCGCCGCGCGGCCGAAAGCACACCGGTGGCTATCAGACGGGCGGCCGCGTAGATCTGCCGCCCGCCACCTTAAGCGCCGCGCGCCTTAAGAGCTGGCGCCGAGTACGGTGACCGCGCGGCGGTTCTGCGACCAACAGGAGATGTCGTTGCAGACGGCCACTGGTCTTTCCTTCCCGTACGAGATCGTGCGCATGCGTTGCGCCTGGATACCGCGGGAGATCAAGTAGTCGCGAACCGCCTGTGCGCGACGCGCGCCGAGCGCGATATTGTATTCGCGCGTTCCGCGCTCGTCGGCATGCCCCTCAATGGTGAACTGGCCATACTGGCTGTAAGTGTTGAGCCATTGCGACTGCTTGTCGAGCGTCGCGCGCGACTGCGCCGTGAGCTCGGAAGAGTCGGTGTCGAAGAACACGCGGTCGCCGACATTGACGACAAAGTCCTGCTGACTGCCGGGCGTTGCCTGGCCTGCAGCATTGGCCTGCGCGTCCTCAGCTGACTTGTTGGCGCAGGCTGAGATAGCTAGAGCCGCCGCCAATACAGCAGCAAGACGAGCGACGTGCAGCATTTTTCTCATATCGATCATTTCCGGTGCCTCCATTTCACGCGTCCTGACCGGAGCTTGCGTGTGGGTCTAGCAGGCCGTTCGTTAAGCGAACGTTCCATCAACCTTGATGGAACCTTGCTCGGGTCGATTAAATCTGCCCGAACCCCTTAAACCGTTTCTGATGGTTAAGACACGGTGAAAATGAGGCCGGTTTGAGACGGCTAGGATAATAGCGGAGACCAAGCCGGATCCGATGCGTAACTGGGCGTTGGAACCTTCAGTTCGTTACGTCCGGTAATGTCGATCGTGTAGAGAGAGGGTCCCTGCCCGATGTCACGGAAGAACATCAGCACTCGCCCATTCGGCGCGAAGGTCGGCCCTTCGTTGTGAAAACCTTCAGTCAGCACGCGTTCGCCGGAACCATCAGGCTTGAGGATGCCGATCGAGAAATTACCCCGCGCCTGACCGGTGAAGGCGATGTAATCACCTCGTGGAGACCAGACCGGAGTCGAGTGGTGCCCCTCGCCAAAACTGATGCGCTGGGCCGCTCCCCCGGTTGCCGACATGACATAGATTTGCTGCGTGCCGCCGCGGTCGCTCTCGAAACAGATACGGCTCCCATCGGGCGAATAACATGGCGCCGTGTCGATGGCCGGCGTATCTGTCAGGCGCGTCGTCTGTTTCGAGCGCAGGTCCATCACGAACAAGTTGGCGTTGCCGCCCTGCTGCAGACTCATGATCACCCGTTGACCGTCGGGTGAAAATCGCGGCGCGAAAGTCATTCCCGGAAAGTTGCCGACAATCTCACGCTGGCCGGTCTCGATGTTAAGCAGATAGACGCGCGGATCACCTTGGCCGTACGACATGTAGGTAATCTCTTGAGTCGATGGGTTAAATCGCGGCGTGAGCACCAAATCATCGCCGCGCGTGAGGTAACGCACGCCTGCGCCGTCCTGATCCATGATCGCCAGGCGCTTCACGCGGCGCTCCTTCGGCCCCGTTTCATCGACGAACACAATGCGGCTGTCAAAGTAGCCTTTTTCGCCCGTCAGGCGCTCATAGATCGCGTCCGAAATAATGTGCGCAATACGCCGCCAGTTGTCAGGCGTGGTGAAATACTGCTTGCCGTCGAGCTGCTGGCCGGCGAACACATCCCAAAGCCTGAACTCGGCCTTCAATCGCCCATCGCCCTGCCGCGTTATGCGGCCCGTAACAAGAGCTTGCGCGTTGATTGCGCGCCAGTCCGGAAAGCGCGGCACGCTGTCGGTATTGACTATTCTTTCAATGAATGCAGCGGGATTGATCGGTGCAAAAAGGCCGCTTCGCTGGAGATTGTTGCTGATGACCGCAGTGACATTGCGGCCGGTATCGCCCTCCGACGGTCCGCCCGTCAGGAAGTCAGGCAGCGCGATCGGCATCGGCCGCACATTGCCTTGATTGATGTCGATATTGAGCACCGCACGGGCGGGGCGCGCACCGATCGCTGCCAGCGCGCCGGTACCGATCAGCAGGCTGCGACGGCTCAGTCTGGATTGGGCATTTTCAGTCACGAGATTGCACTACCTTGCCGGAAGATCATGAAACATTTGTTTGGTGTCGAAAGTGAAGTCGATTTCTTTCCATTGGTCGTAGTGGTCGGGACGCAGCATCGTGTACGGCTGCCCTACAAACACTGCGCGCACGGCACTGTCGCGCATGGCGTTGAACTGGGCACCGGTCCCGGCTGTAAGCACCTGGGGGCCGACTGCCAGCGTACCGTCACGCCTGAACCTGATCCGGATGGTGACTTGCGTCTGATCGGCGTCCTGCATGCCGACGGGCGGATTCCACAACGCCATCAGGCGCGCGCGCAATGCATCGATTTCGGATTGCGACAGCTGGGCAGCCGTGCCGCTGGCTGCGCCGAGTGATGGCGTAGCGTTCGCTTCATGGCCCGTCGCGGCATTGCGTTGTGGGTCGCGCTTGTCGAGCAACGCCGCAATCTTGTCGGCATCGAATTTCGGTTGCTGCTTCTGCGGTGGTTTCTTCGGCGGCAGGGGTTGCGGCTCGACCTTCGTTTGCGGCTTAGGCTCGTCCTGCTGCTTGATTTTTTCAGCAATCGGGTCGGGCTTGGGTGGCTGCGGCTCGGGCGGCGGCGCCTCTTCCTTGGCGGCCTGGATTTCTTTTTTCTCGGTGATCTTTGCCTTGGAATCTTCAATCGGCTTCGGCGGCTCCTCCGCCTTTTTCTCTACCAGCGGCTTCGGCGTCTCGACTTTCTTGGCGTCCTTCACGCCTTTGGTGATCTCGGAGAAGTCCTTATCACTCACCAGGTCAACGGGCAGGGATTCCGCCGGCGTGACATCAAATGTCTTGCCGGAAAACGACAGCGTCGCCCACAGCAGCACAGCCGCATGCAGGCCAGCCGAGATCGCTGTAGCCTTTCTCATCACTGCGCTTTCGCGCCCTGCTCGAATTCCGTGACCAAGGCCACACGATGAAAACCGGCCGAAGACAGTCGACCCATGACTTTCATCATGGTCCCATAGTCCACTTTCTTGTCGCCCCGCAAATAAACGCGAGCGTCGGTGCCGCCCCTGGCCTCGGAGACCGCCTGCATCTTCGGAACCAGATCGTCTATGGCGATCTCGCTATTCTGCAGGAAAACCTGCCCTTTGTCGTTGACCGAGATCGTGAGCGGTTCCTTGTCCTGCTCGAGACTTTTCGCCTGGCTTTGCGGCAGGTCGATCGGCACGCCCACGGTGAGCAAGGGCGCCGACACCATGAAGATGATCAGGAGCACCAGCATTACGTCGACCATCGGCGTAACGTTGATCTCACTCATCACCCGCTGGCGATGGTGCTTGCGCCTCCCGATCACCGGTGTGCCGGCATTGGCAGCCATTAATGCGCCTTTCGCTGGTACATGGTCTTGCCCAAAAACCTGCCGCCGCTTTTCGGGCTCATGCGCTAGCCGCGCTCGTCGATCTGCCGCGACAGGATGGCAGAAAATTCATCGGCGAACCCCTCCAACCGCTGGGCCTGCTTGTTCACCTCGGCGGCAAACTTGTTATAAAAAATGGTCGCCGGTATGGCGGCGACAAGGCCGAGTGCGGTCGCAAAAAGCGCTTCCGCGATGCCGGGCGCTACAACGGCCAAGGATGTGTTCTTCGAAGCTGCGATCGATTGAAAGCTCGTCATGATACCCCAGACCGTGCCAAACAAGCCTACAAATGGCCCTGCCGAGCCGACCGTGGCGAGAACCAGCAGCCGTCTTTCAAGCCGCTCGACCTCGCGAGCGATGGTCACTTCCATCACTTTTTCGATGCGCATTTGGAGGCCGCCAATGGCGCGCGTGCTGCCTTCGAAACTGCGTTTCCATTCGCGCATGGCTGCGACAAACAAAGCGGCCATCGAGCTCGCGGGTCGCGTAGACAGCGTCCGATAGAGTTCATCGAGCGATTGGCCAGACCAAAAGGCCTGTTCGAAACGGTCCATGGCGCGGCGGGTCCGGGTGTACAGGACGGTCTTATCGATTGCGATCGCCCACACCCAAACCGAGCAGACCAATAGTCCGATCATCACCGTTTTGACGATCCAGTGCGCGTGCCAAAATAATGTGAGCAGCGAGAGATCTGATGAAGTCAGCGGGAGCACCGACTGTGCCACGTCGGCAGGATTCATGGGCACGTCCTTTCCGCTTGATCCGGTTCCGTCGGTCGAACCGGCGCGGCGCAATTTCCGAAATTAACGAGCGCGCGCGACGATGCCGCCTGCACGCCAAGCTGAAGGCCAAGGGTCCCGCGAAATCCGTATGTCCCGTCCACCGGCAACCTACGAAATTCCCGCGAAACTTGGCCAAACTTGGGCGCGGAAGCGGGCTTTCACTCACTAAACAGCGCTGATTATGGTTAAGGAGTCGTTACTTTCGCAGGGTGGTCTGCCCCGGAATCGAAAGGCCGCCCTAACGGGCGGCCCATCCGTATAGATGTCGCTTTCAGGTCACCGCTTTCAATTGGGCTGCGGGCCCGACTCGGCTACCGGCCGGTTGCGCCGCTCGGCCATGAACTGGTCAAACTCCGTTTTGTCCTTGGCAAACCGAAGACGATCGAGAAACTCGCGGAACTCGCGCTGCTCTTCCTCCAGCCGGCGCAAGGTATCGGCGCGATAGTCATCGAAAGCCCGATTGCCACTCGACGTCCCGTAATTCCACGGGCCGGCGCCCATTCTGGACCGCATCCAATCCATCTTGCGTTGCATTCGCTCCATTTTATTTTGCCAATGGCCGTAATGGCCGCCGTGATATCCGCATCCCATTCGTCCGCTCCCGATCGTGAAGGCGAGGACGACAAGGCCCAGTGGCCACCAGGCCATAAAGCCCAGAACAATCAGCGCGATCCATGCGGGTTTACCGAAAGAGTCGAGTTTCGCTGTGATAGGCATTGTCGGCCTCGCGTGAATGTAAATAACATTTACATAGCTAAGCCCATGCAACGCGCCTGTCAAGAAGCGCGAAAATTAAATTAGGGAGCAACAGCGCACGCGCTAGTCCGAGGACGATCGAATTTGCGGGACTTGGCTCGACGTCGTCACATCTGCTCATTGCTGGTAGCGGAAAATGAGCCAGGGAAATCTCAATGCCCTTGCCCAGCGCCGGGTAGCCGTAGTTTCAGTGCCGGCCCGGCGCCGCAGTGAGGCCGAGCCCACGCAGATAAATCAGCACAGCCGCTTCCAGCAATTCTTCAGGCGACATCGGCAGCGTACGGCGGGCGGCATCGCCACGGCCAAACAGGGACGCTACTCCATGGGTCATCGACCAGATATGGAGCGCGACCATCAAAGGCGGCGGCCGGCCTTGCGGCGGCATCAGCATGACAAGCTTTTCGGCCGCGGCGCGCAGCACCGCGAACGCGTTCTCACTTGCCTCACGGAGTTCGCGGTCCGCATCAAGCGGTACGCCAGCCTCGAACATTGCCGAGTAATAGGCAGGCTCGCGCTTGGCAAAATCGAGATAGATCTTTCCAAGACGGTCGAAGGCCGTCATCACATCTGGCTTGCCTTCATCCCAACCCTTCGCCAACGCGACCGCGAAAAGCTCGAAGCCGCGGCGCGCAACATCGGCGAGCAACGCACCCCGATCACGGTAATGCCGGTAGGGTGCGGCCGGGCTCACCCCCGCCCAGCGAGCGGCATCGGCAAAGGTAAAGCCCGCCGGGCCTTTCTCCGCAATCAGCTCGAGCGCGGCACGCACCAGGGCTTCTTTCAGATTGCCGTGGTGATAGCCGCGCGCCGCGTGGCCACGCTTGCCCCATCTCATGTGAATCACTTTTACATTAAGACCCAAGCCGCGTCGATGTGGCGGTCTACAATGGGCGTCGTCGGCGCTTCACAGCCAAAGGCAAATGATCAAACAACGTCGGGCCATTCGGTTGGGCGCCTTCGATGGTCAACAACCGGAGCTTGGTAACCACGCCACCGCTGGCAGAAAACCCACCGGTCCTACCTCCGGCAGCGAGCACTCGATGGCACGGCATGATGATCGGACAGGGATTTTGCCCTAACGCCGTTCCGACCTCGCGCGCCAGCATGCGATCGCCGAGCCGTTCGGCGATTTCGCCATAGGTCAAAGTCTGGCCCGGCGGAATCGTCCGGGTGATGGCATAGACGCGGGCATTGAATTCCGGCGTGCCCTCGTCGTCGATTGTCACACTGCTCAAGTTGATTGGTTTTCCGCGTAACAGCGCAACGATGTCGTCGATCGCACGTCTCATTTCAGGCGGGGGCGGCTGTTCCCGTGCAGCGGGAAATCGTTTGGCGACACGCGCTCGCGTCGCGCGCGCGTCCGACTCGGGCAACTGAACGCCGGTTACCCCGCGCGCGCTCCAAACGATGGCGCAGTGCCCGATGGCAGTCTCAAATAATGCAAAAGCAAGGTCGCGCATTACGACACAACTCTACCACGCGCAGTCAGGCGCCGCCGCCCGTTTCCTGGTCGGCCTTCATGGCAATACGCAGCGGCTTCGGGATCGGCTTTGCGCGGCCGCCGGAAACGAAGGCGACTTGAACATGCGCCTCCACCAGGAGATCGTCGCCACGCATGACTTTTTGGTTGAGCGTCACCGACGCGCCTTTGACTTCTTCCGGCGCCGTTACAACGCAAAGCACATCATCCATATGTGCGGCTTTTCTGAAATCAATGCTCATGTGACGAACCACAAAGGCAAAACCCGGCGCTTCCTTCTCCGCCTGCTCGAACAACGCGCGATGATCCGCGCCGATCAGCCTCAGATAGTTTGTGCGGCCACGCTCCATGAAGCGCAGGTAGCTGGCGTGATATACGATGCCCGAAAAATCCGTGTCTTCGTAGTACACACGCACAGCCTGGTAATGCCGGCCATCCCGGATTTCACCATCGAGTGCATTGCTCATCGCCACGGCACGTCCCGCTGCATGGCCTCTTCCCAATGCCGGCCGTCGAAGGAGCGCACCGAGAGCTGGGCCAGATTGACGTCATCGAGACACCGTACATTCACGTCGATTTTATCCGGGTCCGAGCGGGGCACATAGAAGGCGTGGATGCCGCAGTGCTTGCAGAAGGTATGTTTGGCTACACCCGTGTTGAAAGTGTAGGTGGCCAGTTCGTCCGCACCGCTCACGAGTTCGAAATGCTCAGGCGGAACGATAAGGTGCAGGAAACCTTTTTTCGTGCATATCGAGCAGTTGCAATATGTGACGCGATCGAGGTCATCGGTCACGCGGAAACGTACGCGGCCGCAATGGCAACCGCCCTCATGGGTCGCCGGCATTTAGTCGTCGTCTCCAAACAGGCCGAACTGGCTCGGATCGCGCGCGGGCTCGGGCAAGCCGAGGTGTTGGAATGCCAGCCCGGTGAGCAAACGGCCGCGCGGCGTACGCTGCAGGAAACCCTTTTGGATCAGGAACGGCTCGATGATGTCCTCGATCGCATCACGCGGCTCGGAGAGTGCCGCCGCCAGCGTGTCGACACCTACCGGCCCGCCGCCATAATTTTCCGCGATGGTCTTGAGGTAGCGATGGTCCATTGCGTCAAGGCCGACATTGTCGACCTCGAGTTGGCGAAGAGCCCGGTCAGCGACCTTGCGGTCGATACGTTCGGCTTTTTCGGCATGCGCAAAATCCCGCACCCGCCGAAGCAGGCGTCCGGCGATGCGCGGAGTGCCGCGCGCGCGGCACGCGATCTCATTGGCACCGTCCTCGGTCATGCCAATGCCAAGCACCCGCGCGCCTCGATTGACGATCTCCTCAAGTTCTTTTTCCGAATAGAAATTCAGGCGCACCGGAATGCCGAACCTGTCGCGCAGCGGATTGGTCAGCAGCCCCGCGCGCGTCGTCGCCCCGATCAAGGTGAAGGGTGACAGATCGATCTTCACGGATCGCGCCGCCGGCCCTTCTCCGATAATGAGATCAAGCTGAAAGTCCTCCATGGCGGGATAGAGAATTTCTTCGACCGCCGGATTGAGCCGGTGGATCTCGTCGATGAACAACACATCGCGTGGCTCAAGGTTCGTCAGCAGCGCCGCAAGGTCGCCAGCCTTTGCAATTACCGGACCCGACGTCGCGCGAAAATTGACACCCAGTTCGCGCGCGAGAATTTGCGCCAAGGTGGTCTTGCCCAAGCCGGGAGGTCCGACGAAGAGCACGTGATCCAGCGCTTCCTTGCGCGCGGCCGCAGCCTCGATAAACACCTTCAGATTGGCGCGCGCCTTCTCCTGCCCGATGAAGTCGGCAAGCCGCTGCGGACGCAGGCTCGCATCCGCATCGTCGTCGCGTGTTTCGGGAGTGACAAGACGTGGCGCGCTGCTCATTTCGCCAATTCCTTCAGTCCCTGCCTGATCAATGTCGCGGCGTCCGCGCCCTCACCCGCATTTCGGGCAGCGGCGGCAATTGCGGCGGCGGCCTGCGGATGGCCATAACCAAGATTGATCAGCGCGGAGACGGCGTCGGCCATGGGACGCGGCGCGCGCTTCTCGTCCAGCGCTCCCGCGAGATGCACCACCGCCGGATCGATATTCGCAAAGGCCGGCGCCCTATCCTTCAGTTCGGTAACAATGCGCTCGGCCACCTTTTGGCCGACGCCGGGCGCGCGTGCCACCATTGCCTTGTCACGCATGGCTATGGCGGACGCGAGTTCGGACGGCTTCAGCGTCCCGAGCACCGACATCGCGACCTTGGCACCAACGCCCTGGACGGTGCGCAGCAAACGGAACCACTCGCGCTCGATGTCGGTTGCAAAACCAAACAGTTTGATCTGGTCTTCGCGCACATAAGTCTCGATCGACAGCATGGCAGGTTCGCCGGGCGACGGCAGGGCCTGTAAGGTGCGCACCGAACAATGCACCTCATAGCCGACGCCGCCGACGTCGAGGACTATGTAATCCTCACCATAGCTATCGACGATGCCCTTGAGTTTGCCGATCATGACGCCGCCACCCTGAGCACCGCGCTTGCCCGATGATGCGCGTGGCAGACTGCAATAGCCAGCGCGTCGGCAGCGTCTTCGGATTGAGGATCGGCCTTCGGCAGCAAAACACCGATCATCATGCGAATTTGAGCCTTCTCGCCATGACCGGCTCCGACGATGGTCTTCTTCACCAGGTTAGGCGCGTATTCCGCGACCGCCAATCCGGCCTTTGCGGGTACCAGCATCGCGATTCCACGCGCCTGCCCCAGCTTAAGTGTTGCTGCCGCGTTCGTGTTGACGAAGGTCGCCTCCACCGCCGCCTCGTGCGGGTGAAACTGTTCAATTACAGCGAGCAGGCCGTCGTGTATGGCAAGCAAACGAACGCCCAGCTCGGCATGGTTGCTCGTTTCAACCGAACCGCAGCCGACGTGGATTAACCGGTTGCCGTCAGCCTCGATCAGGCCCCAGCCGGTACGGCGGAGCCCCGGATCGATACCGAGAATGCGAATCGGATGCCGGACCATGCTCCCGTTGATAGCCCCGCCTCCGGCCCACGCCTAGCGGGTTTTGCGCCACAGTCGGCCCGGTTATCCCGGCCATTCCAGATAGTTACAATGGACAGCTTGGTGTGAGCGTCTATGGTTCAACGCCATGTCGGGTCCCCTGTTAACGCGTCGTCGCAACCGACGGGCTGTAATCATAGGCGGCTCGATGTCCGGTTTGTTTTCCGCGGCGTTCCTGCGCCAGGTCGGCTGGGACGTGGACGTCTACGAACGCTCCAACGTCGAGCTGGTTGGCCGCGGCGCCGGCATTACCGGCCACCCTGAATTGCTGGAGGCTTTGGAAGCGAGCGGAGCCGGCACCGACATGCTAGGCATCGAGGTGCCCAAACGCATCGCCATTGACCGCAACGGCCGCATTACGGACGAGCGGCCGCTGCGGCAGGTACTCACTTCATGGGATCGTCTGCAGCGACTCCTGCGCGCGACCATCGATCAGTCCCACTATCATCTCGGCTGGAATTTCGAGCGCGTCGACCAGGACGAGCGCGGGGTGCGCGTGCAGTTTTCCGGCGGGCGCATCGAGCACGCCGATATTCTCGTCGGCGGAGACGGAGTGCGCTCAAGCGTGCGCGCGCAAATGGCGCCTGAAGTGCAACCCATCTACGCCGGATACTACATCTGGCGCGGCGCGCCGAACGAGGCCGATCTCGCGCCGGAAACGCTGAACAGCATCTATCCGCTATTCACTTTCTATCTGCCCAAGCAGCAGCAGGTGATTAAGTACCCGATTGCCGGTCTCAACGACGATCTCACTCCAGGCAAGCGCCGTTTCAATTTCATCTGGTACCGCGTTGCCGATGCGGCGAAACTGCGCGAGATGAACGTAGACGAAAACGGCGTCCAGCATGAATTCTCGGTGCCGCCGCCGTTGATCCGCAAGGACCTGATCGCGGACATGTACAAGGACGCGCGCGAGACTTTGCCGCCCGCGTTGCTCGATCCGCTGATGAAGATCAAACAGCCTTTCGTCACGCCCATCTACGATTTCACGACGCCCTCGATCACTTTCGGCCGAGTTACCATGGTTGGCGATGCGGCGGCGAATGCGCGGCCGCACATGGGATTCGGCATGGCCAAGGCCGGGACCGACGCAATGGCTTTGGCAAAGCACCTGGACCGGCACGACAATGTCGACGATGCGTTGGCGGCCTACAATGCCGAGCGTCAGCCCATCGGCAACATTATTGTCATGCACGGCCGCAAGCTCGGCACCCACCTCGGTGTCAATCTGAAAACCGAGGAGGACCGGCGCATGCACGCATTGCTGCAAAGCGACGGGGCCATGCTCGACTGGATTGCCGTGCCACATTTCATGGATGCATATAAATGAGTTCCAAGCGGATGTGACGAATGGCCGGCCTGCCGAAGCCTGATTATGCACGGAACATGCGCATCGTCGGTCACACCGACCAGGGCGGCCGCCCGGACGGCGTTCAAGTCATGGTGCACCGCGGCTTCGCATATATCGGCCATATGTTCTCAAAGGGATTTTCAGTCATTGACGTGCGCGATGCGAAAAATCCACGCGCCATAGATTACGTCGCCGCGCCGCCAAACACATGGAACATCCATCTCCAGGCGCATGACAATCTGCTGCTGGTGATTCATGCCAAGGACATGTTTGCTGCCGCGGAATTCGCAGATGAGCGCGCCTACTACAGGGGAGCACTTGGCAAGACCGTGGGCACCGCCGAAGCAAAACGCAAACGCGACTGGAGCGCGGGGCTTGCGGTCTACGATGTTTCCAAACCTGAAGCCCCCCGGCGTATCGGTTTCATGCCGGTCGAAGGCGGTGGCATTCACCGTGCTTGGTACACTGGCGGACGTTGGGCCTATGTCTCCGTGCTGCTCGATGGCTTTACCGATTACATCTTCATGACGGTGGACATGAGTGAACCGTCGCAGCCGCGCGAGGCCGGTCGTTGGTGGATACCGGGCATGAACCTTACGGCCGGGGAAACGCCTTCCTGGCAGGGTGCGCGGCGCTTCGGTCTACACCACGCCATCATCGACGGCGATACGGCTTACGCCGCGTGGCGAGATGCCGGCATGGTTGTGCTCGATATCGCCGACCGCACCAAACCAAAACTAATCGTGCACAAAAACTGGTCGCCGCCATTCGGTGGTGGCACGCACAATTGCCTGCCGCTGCCTGATCGCGACATCCTTGTCGTATTGGACGAAGCCGTCCTCGACCATCAGGAAGATGGACTCAAGCTTATCTGGATCTTCGATAATCGCAGGCGCGAAAATCCGGTCAGCATTTCCACGTTTCCCACACCGTCGGATGGCAACTACACGACCAAAGGCGGTCATTTTGGGCCGCACAATATTCACGAGAATAGACCCGGCAGCTATGTCAGCTCGCAACTGATTTTTGCGACGTACCAAAATGCGGGCATTCGCGCGTTCGATATCTCAAATGCTTTCGCGCCGAAGGAAATCGGCGCCCTCGTTCCGCCGCAGCCGAAGACGCTCGCAGACACACGACCGAACCGTGCGCGCGTTATCCAATCGGCAGATGTATTTGTTGATGCCGGCGGCCTGATCTACGCAACCGATTACAATGCCGGCCTTTACATAGTGGAATTCAGCGGCTGAGCCACGAGTGAAAGAAGCGCTAGGCACTCAATTTCTGCACCAGCGCGTCGGAGACTTCGAAATTGGCGTAGACGCTCTGTACGTCGTCGCTGTCATCGAGCGACTCGATCAACTTGAGGATCTTTTCGCCGGCTTCATCATCAAGCGTCACGGTATTTTGCGGTTTCCAAAGCATTGATGACTTGCGTGGTTCGCCGAACTTTGCTTCTAGCGCCTTGGCAACGTCATTTAACGAGTCCGGAGTCGTGATGACCTGATGGCCGTCCGCGTTTGACGTCACATCCTCCGCGCCAGCCTCAATTGCCGCTTCGAGCATCGCGTCGGCGCTCGCCGCCTTTGCGTCGTATTCAACCACGCCGACGTGGCTGAATATAAACGACACCGCGCCGGTCTCAGCCAGGTTACCGCCGTTCTTTGCAAAGATCGCACGCACTTCGCCGGCGGTTCGGTTCCGGTTGTCCGTCAGTGCTTCGACGATAATCGCAACGCCGCCGGGGCCGTAGCCTTCGTAGCGAATCTCATCGTAGGTTTCCGACTCCGCCCCTTGCGATTTCTTGATCGCCCGCTCGATATTGTCTTTCGGCATGTTTTCGGCGCGGGCCGCCAGGATCGCCGCCCGCAGGCGAGGATTGAATGCGGGGTCAGGCAGACCCAGCTTGGCCGACACGGTGATTTCACGCGCGAGTTTACCGAACAGCTTGGAGCGCGCCTTATCCTGGCGCCCCTTGCGGTGCATGATGTTCTTGAATTGTGAATGACCAGCCATATGAAAAATACGATGCCTGTTGATGCCGGCGGCTATATAGGCCGCCTGCGCCGGAAAATAAACAGCTCAGTCATTCGGGAAGCGCGGGGCGCGGGACCCCGATGCACGTTCAAAAGACTATGCCGGTACCGCAACGTTGCGCAGGATTGTCCCAATGCGCGCGCCGACGTTCGCGACATTCTGGTGCACGCGCGCCTTGTAGCGAGCGACCGCATCGCGGTCGACGAGAAAAAACTTCTGCTGCGGATAGGCGCGGCCGAACACGTCGATCAACATGCTGCGAAACTGGCCGGCGGCGAGATCGGGCTGTTGAGTTGAAATTTCGGCAAACGCCGCAAGCTCGGCGGAGGTGAGCGCGCACAGCAACGCCGCCGGGACGGTCGAATAGACCTGCTTGTGTTGTTGAATGGTCGCGATCGCGCGATCGAGCGCGAATTCCTGCCCCAGATCGCCGTTGATGACAAGCGGCTCCTCGCGAATCGGTCTCGCAAGCGGGAACTGATCGATCAGCCAATCACCGATTTGCACGACATTATTGCGCCCGCGTCCGAATGCCAGCACATCATCTTCATAGCGTGCAAACCAGGTATCGAGCCGATCAACCAAACGATCAAATACGGGACGCGCGATAAGCTCGCGACCCTGGATGCCGAAGATACCGATCGTCGCCTTCGCGCGGGACAGCAAATCGAATACCCCTTCGCCCAGCAACGGCGGGAAGAGGCCGCCCCCAGTGCCAAGGATGATCAGGTCATAGCTTTCGCGCGCCGCCTGAAGCGTGTCGCATGTCATATGGTGTACTTCCGCTTCGCCCGGCAACAGCGCATTGATCATGTTGCGGCCAAGCCGAGTGCCAAAATCACCAATGTCATTGCCGGAGATTACGGCAACGCTGCATGGCGCAATCGGCGCAAGTCGCTCCGTCGGGGTTATCCGCATCAGGACCTGCGTCTCGTCAACGGGCGTCGTGCACTCGATTCGGAAGCCGAAACGATCGAACAGGCGCGCCAATTCATAGAAGCTCAGATGGTTGACAAACCCCTGTGTCGCGCGGTCGGCATCCCCTGTCAGGTTCGTAGGCGAATAGCTGAGGATGATGTCGCGCTTGCAAAAACGAAGATGGGTGAAGAGGGTTTCGAGGTCGACGAAACGCTCCAACACGCCAAGCATCACAATAATGTCGCTTTGTAACGCCGCGCTGGTGGGAAAATCACCCGCCGCCATATCGCCGGCATTCCCTCCGCGCTTCCTGCCGGATTTCCCGATCGCGCGATAGTGACAACCGCTCGGCAACAGGCGCTGCAGAGACTGACTTGCGCCCAGGTCAAGAATGTTTGCGCCGTATGGGATGAACTGGGCGGCGAGAGTGGCGCGCGGATCAACTTTCGCCCTGGCCGGCGCCTGTCGGGACTCATGGTCCGACGGCAACTCCAGCGCAAGATTGGTGTTGACCTGTAGATTCATAGGCTCCGTGCCGAGGTCGCAATGCCGGACCCAGCACATGCCGGCGAATCAATATCGCCTACCGAATCACCGCCACGATTCGAGGTCAATCGCGCAATTTGAAAAAATTCAGCCCCAGAATGCCGGCCGCGTCTCCTCGAGAACGCCTCCCAGCCTCACGGGTGCGACTTTGAGGGCGAGTCCGCTTTTATCGTCCGTTTCAACTGCGAGGCCGCACAGTGTCGCCGGCCCGCTCGACGCCTCGAATTTCGCACCCGGAAGCTTGCGCAGAAAACGATTTAGCGGCTCGTCCTTGTTCATGCCAATGATGGAATCGTAATCGGCAGTCATGCCGACGTCCGATACGAAAGCTGTCCCGGCTGGCAGGATGCGATCGTCGGCGGTAGGCGCATGGGTGTGCGTTCCGACGACGAGACTTACGCGCCCGTCGGCAAAATAGCCCATCGCCTGCTTCTCGCTCGTCGCTTCACAATGAAAATCGATAATGATCGCATCGGCGCCGGATCCGAGCGCACAGGCAGCAAGCTCGCGCTCGATGGCCGCAAAAGGATCGTCAAGCGGGTCCATGAAAATCCGGCCCATGGCATTGATCACCAGCGCCCGCTTGCCGTTTTTTGCATCAAGCAATGCGGCGCCGCGCCCTGGCGTGCCTTTCGGATAGTTGAGTGGACGAATGAGGCGCGGCGCGCGCTCGATGAATACGAGTGCCTCACGCTGGTCCCAGGCATGGTTGCCGAGCGTGACCGCATCCGCACCGGCGTCAAGTAATTCGTTGTAGATAGCTTCCGTAATTCCGAATCCGCCAGCGGCATTCTCGCCGTTGACGACGACGAGGTCGAGCTTCCATTCGGATATCAGTCGCGGAAGCCGTTCGACAACGATGGTGCGTCCCGAACGGCCGACAACGTCTCCAATGAAAATAATGCGCATGCAATTACTTTTCGCGGAAATCGATCACCTCGTGCTCAGTTAGCACGAGATCCAGACGCGCGTCGCGCTCGGTGGCAGGAACAAGCCGAATCTCCTGCGCGGCAAAAGCAATACCGACAGCGGTGACAGATTTTTTGCTGCGCAGAGCATTTATGGTCATGTCGTAGTAGCCTGCGCCAAAACCGATGCGATGGCCTCGGCGATCGAACGCGGCGAGCGGCACGATGAGAATGTCGGGTGCAACCTCCGGCGCGTCGGGCATCGGTTCGCGTATGCCCCACTGACCGGGTCTGAGGGCATCACCAAATGTCCACGCACGCATGATTAGAGGCTTGCCGCGCCCAGCAATGACCGGCAGCGCCAGACGCGCACCGGCATCCGCGAGCTTACGCATGAGCGGAATCGGGCTGATCTCGGA
>DASSIT010000006.1:0-95173 GCA_035691545.1 Pseudolabrys sp.
TAGATGGGCGCGAGCCCTTCGGTGGGCTCATCAAGCAGCAGAACCCGTGGCACAGCCATCAATGCCCGACCGATCGCCAACATTTGCTGTTCGCCGCCGCTGAGCGTGCCGGCCGCCTGTTTTCTCCGTTCGGCGAGTACCGGGAGGAGGTCGAACACCTCCTTGAGCGTTGCATCGGCGGCGGCCCGCGCTGCACCGGAATAGGCTCCGATTTGCAGGTTTTCCAACACTGTCATGAAGGGAAACAGGCGGCGACGTTCCGGCACGAGCACGAGGCCAAGAGGCACGCGATCATAAGCAGGCAAATCCTGAATCTCCTTGCCATCGAAAACAATCTGACCGGTGCAGTTCGTCCGCAGGCCGGCGAGCGTGAACATCAACGTGCTCTTGCCAGCAGCGTTCGCGCCGACAAGGCCGACGATTTCGCCGACCTCGAGCGAGAGGCTAATGCCGTGCCGAACCTGGATCGGCCCATAAGAGGCATCGAGATTCCTGATTTCAAGCAAGGCTCATCTCCTCTCCGAGATAGGCCTTGACGACGGCTGGATCGCGCGCGACCGACGCCGGCTCGCCATTCGCAATCAACTCGCCGCGGTTGAGCACCATGATACGGGTAGCCGTTTTCATGATGGCATAGAGCACGTGCTCGACCCAGATGACCGTGATTCCGCGTGACGGGAGGCTGCTGACAAATCGTGTCATGGTCCCGACTTCCGTGGGCGTTAGGCCCGCCATGATCTCGTCGAACAGCACGAGCTTGGGCCGCATGGCGAGTGCCCGCGCCACCTCGAGGCGCTTGAGCAAACCGACCGTGAGCGTAGAGACCGGAACATCGGCGCACTCACCCAGTCCCACATCCGTGAGAGTATCCATCGCAAGCGCATGGGCGCGCCGTACCGAGTGCTCATGCTGGAAAGCCGTCAGCATGACGTTTTCAACGACCGAAAGTTGCCGATACGGTTTCGGAATCTGGAATGTGCGCGCAATGCCAACGCGCGCGACCTGATGCGACTTCCAGCCCGTTACGCTTTGGCCGTCGAAGGAGATCTCGCCCTTGGTGGGGCTCAAGGCGCCGGCAATGAGGTTATAAAGTGTGCTTTTTCCCGCGCCGTTTGGCCCGATGAGACCGAGCAGCTCTCCGCGCTCAACCGAAAAACTCACATCACGCACTGCCCAGAGCGAGCCGAATTTGCGGCCGACCATGTCGAGCGTGAGCAGCGCCGTCACGATCCGCCTCCCCGCCGGGAAAGACGTGCAAGAGCGCCGGCAATTCCGCCAGGGAAGTACAGCATGACGATGATCAAGAGCGCGCTGTAGATGACGAGGTGCAGGCCGGCGGCCTGGTTTCCGAGATAGGAGCGCAGCAACTCCGACATCGGTGTAATCAGAAAGGATCCCAGCACCGGCCCGACCGCGGTACCAAGACCGCCGACCGCGGCAAGAAGCGCAAACTGAAACGAAACTTCCGGCGAAATAATAAAAGTCGGGTCGAGATAGAGAAAGTACTGTGCGAAAAGCGAGCCGCCGATGCCGGTCAATCCGGCACTGAGAGCCATGGCGACAGTGCGCACCAGCAGCGGATTGACCCCGGCCGCACTGGCAGCATCCGCATCATCGCGAACCGAATTGAGGTAGTAACCGTACCGCGATCCTTCCAGCCATTTCGTAATCGCATAGACGGCCACTAAAAAAGCGAGCATCAACGCGACATAAGTTCCCTTCGACGCGAAAACCATGTTGGCAAGACCGGCAACCGGCGGAATCGAAAGCCCTTCGGGCCCTCCGGTCAGCGTCGCCCAGTTCAGCGCCGCGATGCGCACGACCTCTGCCGCAGCGAGCGTCGAGAGAATAAAGAATGGACCGCGTAGACGGGCGCAAATCAGCGCCAGCACTGTGCCAAGCGCCGCGCTCAAAAGGCCGCTGCACCAGATTCCAAGCCATGGAGTGATCCCGAAGCCGACGAATAAGATGGTGGACGTATAAGCACCCACCCCGAAAAACGCGGCATGGCCGAACGAAATCAACCCGGCATATCCGCCGGCGATGTTCCAGGCCAGCGCCAATCCGGCCCACAGGAAAGCAAGGACGGCGATATCCTGAAGGTTTTGCGGAATGCCGACCAACGCCAGCACAACGCAAATCAGCAATAGAACGATTTCAAAAATTGAAAGCCGCGCACCACGCCGCGGTAAAAGCAGCGGCGGTTGCGTGCCTCTTGACCGGTCCGCGGGGGCCAATGACATTCCAGGGCTCAATCGTTGATACCGATGGTCGCGGAACCTTTCTGCCCGAGCAACCCGTTCGGTCGAAAGACCATCACGAGCAGAAACAAAATAAAGTAAAACATCTGACCGTAGGCGGGAGCGACATAGTAGCTGCTCAGCGACTGCACGACCCCGATGCAGATTCCGCCGAGCAATGCCCCTTCGATGCTGCCCATGCCGCCGAGCACGACGATCACAAAGGCGATCAGCACGAAATTGAGACCCACCGTCGGAAATACGGAGAAGAGCGGCATCATGATGCAAGCCGCCAGGCCGACAAGCGCGGAACCGCCGGCGAAAGTGAGGAGGAATATCCGGGGGACCGGAATGCCCATGAGCATCGCGGCCTCACCATCCTGCACGGTCGCCCGGATCGCCTTGCCGAGATAGGTCGTGCGTATAAGCCACTGCAGGATCGCGGTGCAGGCAATCGTCACCGCAAAACCAACCAGCAACTCGGCCTTGAAGTAAAAGGGGCCGACTTCCACCGACCGGCTGAAAATCGGCGGCACATCCCAAAGATCGGCCGTCATGACCATGAGCGCGACGTTCTGCATGAAGATCGAGAGTCCCATGGTCGCGAAAACCACCACAAGATGCGGCTTGTCGAGCGCGCGCCGCACGATCAACTGGTGCACGATCGCACCGAACAGGAACATTGCCGGCCCGATGGCAATTGCCGCCAGGTAGGGGTTCAGACCAAGCAGCCTCGTCATGGCCCAGGCGCCGTACATCGCGAGCATGAGAAACTCGCCATGCGCAAAATTGACGACGCGCAACACGCCGAAGATCAGCGTCAATCCCATGCTCATCAGGGCATAAATGCCGCCGATGAAAATGCCCGACAGGACAAGCTGACCGAGGGTCGCCATGAGCGTGCGGAACTGCCAATGAAGGCCCGCGGGCGCCCTGCCCGCGGCCCTAAACGGTCAGCGCTTGCTCCATGCAGGCAGCGGCACCATGACCGGCGCATGCGTGGCGAGCTTGGGAGGAAACACCTCTTCGTTGCCGTTTGCAGTCCACTGCCAGACCCCGATCGAAGCCCTCAAATTCTGGCCGGCATCCTTCGGATCATCCGCCCAGTCAAAGTTGGTGAATTTTATTCCGCTGCCGTTCACCAGTGAGCCTTCCGGCAAATCCAGCTTGAGCGCGATGTCGCGCAATTCGTCGGGCTCAAATGTCTTCGCCTTGGGAAGGACTTCCGTGAAGAGAGCCCAGATCGCCGAGAACCCCGCGGCCGCGTGACCGGCAGGAGGGCGTTTCATTTTGGCCTCGTAACGCTTGTAAAACTCGTCGGCGATCTTGCGAATATCGGGCTTGAGCACGCTCGGGTTGACCTTCGGCGGGAAGTCCGCGACGAAAATACCGTCAACCATGCTGCCGATGGAGTTGCGGAGGTCGGGCGACGAATAGCCGGCGCTGACACCGATGAAGGCGGCGACATTGAAATCCAGCTCTTTCGCCTTGCGCTGGAAAAGGATGGCGTCATTGGGGAAGGAAATCGCGATGACGATGTCCGGTTTCACGTCCTTGAGCTTCTGCACGATCGGCGTCATGTCCGTCGAAAACTGGTCATAGCCTTCATCATAGACGAGCTTGATGTTTTTCTGCCCCGTGTAGGCGCGAATCCCGTCGCCGACGGATTTGCCGAACGCCCGGTTTTCCCAGAGCAGCGCGATCCGCAGGTCTCCAACCGGTTTATTCAGACGCTTGGACAGGTCTTCAATAATGAAATCCACGGCAACCTGGCCGTAGCGTCGCGCCGGAGCGCCAACCTGAAATGTGTGCTTGAAGCCGCGACGCGTGATGATTTCGGCCGCGCCCGTCGTTTCCCAGTGAAATACGCCCTGGCGCTCGGCAGCCTGGCTGACCGCGATCGCGAGCGGGGACGCAAATGAGCCCGTGGTGATCTTGATCCCTTCCTTCGTAATCAGCCGCTCGGTCTCGCTGATTGCCGCCGCCGGGCTGGTCGCGTCGCCATTCACATATTCGATTTTGCGCCCGTTCACCCCGCCGCGCTCATTGATCATGTCGCGCGCGATCTGCATCGCTTCCCAGTTTTCGATGCCGTTTTTTGCGAATGGCCCGGTTAGCGGCAGCAGGACACCGATGCGAATGGGTTGCTGGGCGCCGGCCTGGTCGGCTACCACAAACGCCAGAACCGCGGCGACGATACATAAGCCGAGACGTCCCCATTTACGCATGTTGGCCCTCCACTCCGGTTGATTGCCCGTCGGTTGCCCCAGGTCGAACGCCGACGCTAGCAACCGAGGCGACATGCGGCAATTGCATTGTTCCAATACAAACCACGCTGTTTCCACATCAACCGCTAAGATTTCCAGCCGGCAAGCTTTTCGGTTTTGCCCGACAAAAAATCCTCATCCCGGGCGAAGATGAACTTGAGGAATTGCGTGACGGATTTGATCCTCGATAGGTGGCTCTGTTCCGTTCGAACCGAAACCCAGACATCCCGTTGGACGGAGACCTTGTCGGCCAATATGCGCTGCAGACCTGGAACGCCCGTGCCGACAAAAGTCGGCAATAGGGTAATGCCCAGGCCGCAAACGGCCGCATTGCATTGCGCAATGACGCTGTTGCTGCGAAAGCTCATCGTCGGTCCGCTCACGACTTCGTCGAGCCATCGAACGGCATGAATGGCAAGCAGGTCTTCGATGTAGCCGACAAAAACGTGGTGATCGAGATCATTCCGGTTCTTCGGCATGCCGTGTTGCCGGAGATAGTCCTTCGAACAATAGAGGAACAACGTGAACCTGCCGAACAGCGAACTTTTGAGCCCTCGCGCATCCGGGTTGAAGAAGCTGAGGAAAATATCGGCTTCCTTCCGATTGAGGTCGACAGCCTGCGGAATGCTCACGAGCTCAATAGTCAGATTCTCTCCGAACTGCGACAATGCCGGCAGGCACCGGGCGAGATAACCGCTTGCTATTCCTTCCATGGTGGCGATCCGCACTACCTGGGTGTCGGTACCACCGCGCGCCAGCGCGTCTTCCAGCGACCCCGCGTGGCGGTCCATCTGTTCGACGTGCTTGAGCAGGCTCTTCGCCTCGTGACGGACCACAATGCCCTTGCGGCTGCGATCGAACAGTTTCACGGCAAGCAGCGATTCAAGACGCCCGATCTTTCGACAGACGGTGGAATGATCGAGCTTGAGACGTTTGGCGGCCGCATGCACGCTGCCTTGGCGCGCGACTTCCAGGAATATCTTCAAGTCGTCCCATCGGGCCGCATTGGACGCCATTTGCGTCGATCTGATCTGCATGGGCAGCTCCCCACCGAAACCCTACAACATTTGAGCACTGGGTGGTGCAAAATTACACAATGGGGTTGGCTGATTTGCATGTTTACCTAGGCGGGATTTCAGAGCCCGTGCATGCAAATACTGTCAACCGATGTAGCCATCATAGGCGGCGGTGCCGCCGGCTGTTACGCAGCCCTTGATCTGCGCAAGCGCGGCATCAAGCCTCTCATCATTTGCAAAGGCCTTGTCGGCAAGAGTGGCGCCTCGCTGTTCGCCGGCAACCTGGTGATTTCCGGCCGGGCGCTCGGCAACAGTGAAGCAAACGCCCGCAACACCGCTGAATTCCTGATCAAGTATCACAATCAGTTCCTGATCGACCAAGAGTGGGCGCGGCGATGCGGGGCATGGATCGAGCAGGTCTATTATCCGGAACTCGAGGAGCTCGGTCTTTATTTCCGGCGCGACGACGACGGCAACGTCGTGACCAGCCCGGGCGCGATACGAAGCATCGCGGCAAATGTGCAGGGTAATTCCGGCGTGCCCTTCATGGACCTGCGACGCAAGCAGATCCTGCGAGCGGGCATCCCGAAACTTGAGGAAACTGTCGCTACCGCGCTGTTGCGCAATGCTGACGGCGCCATCGGCGGCGTATTCTGCCTCAATTACATGACGGGCGAATACATTGCAGTGCAGGCACGCGCGGTTGTGCTCGCGACAGGCTATTCCGACCGCCTCCATCAAAGGTCCACCGGTACGCGTGAAATGTCGGCAGATGGCATTGCGATGGCTTGGCGCGCCGGCGCCACGCTGGTGAACATGGAGATGCAGTGGTGGCACACCAACGACATTGCCGACCCTCCTTGCTGGCAGCGGATGCAGGTTTATCCGAACCCGATGCTCGGATCGGAGAAGTCGGCGCGAATGGTCAACTCGCTTGGCGAGGAATTCTTCAACCAGCAGCAGGACGATCCGCTTGCCTTTGGTCCCTACACCGTTCAGCTCAAGGCGCTCGCCAAGCAAGTACACGCAGGCAAGGCGCGCTATGATGGCGGCTATTATGCCGGCTTCGATCATTGCGATGCGGCTGAAGTCGATAACTACACAACCTACGGAAAAGCCTACCGCCAGCTCGGGCTGCAATTTCCGCAGCAATTGGTCGAGACTGCCGTGACCTCGCACTACCGGCAGGGTGGCGTCGACGTCGATACCGCCTCGATGCGCTCCTCGGTTCCGGGGCTGTACGTTGCAGGTGGAGTCGGTGGACACAGCAACGGGTTGATCGGGCTTGCAACCTATGACGGCAAGGTAGTCGCCGACGGTATCGCCGGAGACTTCGACAGTCTTTCAAGCGGCCCATTTTCCGCAACCGAATTGGACGCTGAACGGCGACGGCTCGAACGCCTGCGAAATTCTTCCGGTAGGCGCATAACCCCCATCAAGCTCAAGGAAATGTTGCGCGGCATAATGTGGAACAAGGTTGGCGTTGAAAAGGATGCTGCCGGACTGCAGTCGGCGATCGAGGACATCGAGCAGATCCGGCTTGATCTGTTGCCCGACATGGCGATCGCCAACCGGACACCGACGGCCAATTTCGAATGGCTCGACGCCATCGATGTCGTGAACATGGTCGATGCCTGCGAACTGATTGCCCGATCCTCGCTGCAGCGCAAGGAAAGCCGGGGACCGTTCTTCCGGCGGGATTTTCCGGCAACCGACAACATTAACTGGCTTGTTGCCAACGTCGTCAGCAAATCCGGCAACGGCCTGCGCTTCGATCAACGCCCTTACGCGCTTCCGTTTTTCCGGCCTGATTTCGACACCAAGGACAATCTGGAGGTCGCCTGGTGATGCCTGCGCCCGCACCCGCTTCAGGCGCCAGCCGGCTTGGCCAGGCCGAAAACCGCGACACGCTCGCGCTGCGCAATACGCGGCTCGGACCTGGCGATATCATCGAGGTGCGTGTCCGACGCCACGACGATGCAGGCGTGCGCTACCAGTCGTTCAAGGTGCCCTACCGAAAGCACATGCGCGTCCTGGATGCGCTCAACTGGATCGCGGAAAACGAAGCGACCGATCTTGCCTTCCGATGGATCTGCGGATCGAAGATGTGCGGCAGCTGCGCGCTTCGGATGAACGGGCGCGAGGTCCTTGCATGCTGGGAAGCGGTCGAGCCGGCCATGACGATCGAACCGCTGCGCAACCTGCCGGTCATCCGGGATCTTGTCATTGATCGCACACCCTTCGAGGACAAAGTCGCCGCCCTTGAGCCGTGGATCGAACGCGATACGGCTTATAGCGGATTTCCAGAGCCACTTTCACACAAGCAGATGAAAAATGCATCGAAGGCGCTCGATTGCATCGGATGCATGTGCTGTTACTCGGCCTGCCCCGTAATCGGGCTTGGCGATCTCACCAATTTCGCCGGCCCCGCTCCGCTGGTGCAGCTTGGTCAATCCGCGCTCGACCCGCGCAACAGCCCGAACAAGGTCCGGCGGTCGCTCGCACTCACCGGCATTTTCAATTGCGTCTCTTGCTACAAATGCGAAGAGGTGTGCCCTGCCGCGATTCCGATCGTCAGCCAGATTATCGAACCGCTAAAAGCAAAGGCTGCCGAACTCGTGCCGGCGATGGCCGGCCATGCGCGTTCATTCCGGGCCATCGTCGAGTCGCGCGGAAGGGTCGACCCGGGTGCACTGGTCCTGCGCGTGCAGGGCTTGGGCGCGCTTGCCAATTTGCCGCGGATTTTAAGGCTGCTTGTCCGCGGCAAGATCAATCCGCTCAAAACTTTCCTATTCGTGAGAACGGCGGCCTCAGCGTCGGCACGTCGTCTGCTCAACAGAAAGGCAGCGGCGCCATGAAATTCGCCTACTATCCCGGATGCTCGGCGCGCAGCACCTGCGCCGAGCTCAATGTCGCCACTCATCGGGTGGCAGAAAAGCTCGGGCTGGAACTGCTGCAACTGGAATCCGCGACCTGTACCGGCGCGCGCGAATTGCGCGCAATCGATCCCGCCGGCTTTTACGCTTTGAACATCCGCATTCTCGCGCTGGCTGAGCGCTTATCCATGCCGCTGATGACGGTCTGCAATACGTGCACCCTCAACCTTCTCGATGCACATGCCGCATTCGTCAGCGATGGCGAGCTCGCAAGAACGGTCAACGGCCGCTTGGCGGATGAGGGACTGAGCTACAGCGGCAGAACCCGGATTAGCCACTTCCTATGGGTGCTGCACGAAGACATCGGAATGACGCGGCTACGCGAGATGGTGGTCAATCCACTGACCGACCTATCCGTGGCGGCATTCTACGGGTGCCACATCACGCGGCCGCCGGCGCGATACGGCTTCGTCGACTCCCGCAACAATGTCGCGCTGGAAAGGCTCGCGGAGAGTCTCGGTTGCCGGCCAATCGAATACAGCGGGCGGACGGAATGCTGCGGATTCCATACCGCCGCGCACGATGAGAAGGTCGCGATCAAGCTCACAGGGCAACATATTCTGTCGGCGAAAACCGGCGGCGCGCAGGCCATGATCACGCCCTGCCCGCTTTGCCATACCGTACTCGACGGCTTCCAGCGTGAAATCGAGAAGGATCTGGAACAGGACCTGGACATGCCGGTATTGCACCTGCCGCAGCTTGTCGGGCTGGCGCTGGGTCTCACACCGGAAGAACTCAACATCGATCGGCATATGGTGCCCGCCGGCGCCGTGACAAATTTTGTGGCGAACACCAACCGGGGGTTGACGTGATCGCGCCTTGCTTCGGTCCTGTGATGGTCGGACACTACCGACGGGGAGCGATTGGCGTACACGCCGATCGTGCCGCGTAATGATGGATACGTTGCTGCTGCTTGCCCTGAACGGGCTGATCTGGGGGCTGATCATCGCGCTGATCGCGCTCGGCTTGTCAATTATTTTCGGGCTGCTCGACGTCATCAACATTGCCCACGGCGATTTCTTCATGGTCGGCACCGTGGTTGCGTGGTTTACCCTCGAATACACCGGAAACTTCTGGCTCGGCTTTGTCACCGCACCGCTCTTCGGCTTCATCCTGGGCGCGCTCATCCAGCGCACTGTGATCCAGTCGATCCGCGGTGCCGCCGCACTGTCGATCGTCGCGACGTTCGGTCTTTCGCTTATTCTCCAGGAAAGCGTGCGCATCGTATTCGGGCCGACTCCGCGCCGTATCCTGCCGCCAATTTCCGGCACTATTCCGCTATTCGGCATCGAGTACGACATCTACCGCATCTTTGCTGCCGCCTTGTCGATCGCGGCGCTCGCCGGTTTCTTCTATTTCCTGCAGTACACCAAAGTCGGCACGTGGATGCGCGCCGTGCGTCATGACCGTGACACCGCAATCGCCATGGGAATTCCGGCGCAGCGCGTCTACATGCTAACCTTCGCGATCGGCTTTGGCCTGGCCGCATTCGGGGGAGTGGTTGCGGCGCCGATTACCACCGTGGACTTTCGTGGCGGGGTCGACATTCTGCCGTTCTGCTTCATGGCAGTGATCATCGGCGGTCTCGGCAACTTGCCGGGCACGGCTGCCGCCGCGGTCCTGCTCGCATTCATGGAAGGAGTCATTCAAAGCGTTGCTGACCCGACCGTCGCGCGCATTGCCTCGCTCGTGCTGATGAGCGCCGTGCTGCTGCTGCGGCCGCAGGGCCTGTTCAGAGGATTCGTCAGGTGACCGCCCGCAACATAGAGCGCGCGCTTTTTGCGGCCTTCGCAGCCTTCATGCTGTCGGTGCCGTGGACGATCCCTGCGCTGCTCAGCGGTTTCTGGGTCAACCTCGTCGCCGAGATCCTGATCTGGTCTCTTTTCGCGGCGAGCGTCAATTTACTGTTCGGCTACGTCGGCCTGCTGTCCTTCGGCCAGGCGCTCTATTTCGGCTTCGGCATGTACGGTGTCGGAATCGGCATCGATCAGCTCGGGCTGACGTTCTGGCCCGCCTTTGGATTGGGCATTGTTGCCGCCATGGCGATGGCGCTGGTGTCCGGCGTATTGGCAGTGCGCCTGACCTGGCACTATTTCGCCATCATCACCGTCGTGTTCTCGCTGATATTCTACTTCCTGGCGGTAAGCATGAAGTGGCTGACCGGCGGCGACGACGGCATCAATTTTTCGATGCCGCCGACATTTACCTTCGGCAAGTCGATCTGGAGCTTCACCGACCAGACCTTCCAGTATTTCTTCATCCTGGCGACCGTGGCGCTGTGCTTTTACCTGATGCACCGGGTCGTGCGCAGTCCGCTCGGCAAGGCATTCCTCGCAATCCGCGACAACGACGTGCGCGCATCGTTGATCGGTCTCAACGTCTACCTGTTGCGGCTTGTTGCCTTCGTGATGGCGGGCTTCCTTGCCGGCGTTGCCGGCGCGCTGTTCGCATTCTTCGGCCGCTACGCGTCGGCCACCTACATGTTCTATCAAGTGTCTGGCGAGGCGGTGGTTTGGGCGATCGTCGGCGGCGCCGGTATGCTGTTCGGGCCGATCATCGGCACAAGCGTTTTCATCCTGATCCGCGAATTGGTGTCCACGCATTGGGAGCACCACGCGCTCATCGTCGGCTTTGTGGCGATCCTGGTCGTGAGGCTTGCGCCGAAAGGCTTGGCCGGGCTGTGGGCCGATTGGCTTGAAAATCGCGAAAAACCCCCGGCTGAGGCAATTACCGTCAACACCCTGAGGACCGAGCCATGAGCGCGCCGATCCTTGAAACCAGAAGCCTGACCAAGCGCTTTGGTGGCCTGACCGCGGTCGATAACCTAAGCCTGACCCTGCCAAGCGGCCGCCTGCACGCGATCATTGGCCCAAACGGCGCCGGCAAGACGACACTGTTCAATCTGGTCTCAGGGCTTCTGACGCCAAGCGCGGGGCGCGTGCTGTTCCGGGGCAAGGACATCACCGGCCTGAAGCCGCACGAGATCAGCCGGCTCGGCATCAAACGGACCCTGCAGATTAAGAGCGTATTCAATCAGCTCAGCGTCGCCGACAACCTCTGGATCACATGGGCAGCATCCAACCGCGTGCTGCACCCCTTCCGCGCCGCAGCCGACGACCGCGATGCGCGCCAGCGGGTCGAACGCACGCTGGAACAGACCGGGTTGACTGCTCTCGCCCGCCGGCCGGCAGGCACGCTGTCTTACGGTGACGTGGCGCTGCTCGAAATCGGGATGGCGCTGATCTCGGACCCGCAATTGCTCCTGCTCGACGAGCCGACCTGCGGCATGAGCCCGGCCGAAACCGACCGCGCCGTCCAAAAAATCCGCGACATGGCGAAAAACATCGACATCATCATCATCGAGCACGACATGCCGGTGGTATTCGAAATTGCCGACGACATCACGGTAATGGCGCAAGGCGCCGTGCTCGCATCAGGCAACGCCGAGGAGATCGCCGCGGACGAACGCGTGCGCGAAGCCTATCTCGGCCGCCCGGAGGACGAGGACTATGTCGAGGAGGCCGCGCATGCTTAGCCTCCAGGATGTGCATGTGCATATCGGCAAGCTGCATATCCTCCAGGGTGTCAGCCTCGAAGTGAAGCCCGGTGAATCGGCCGCCTTGCTTGGCCGCAACGGCGTCGGCAAGACGACGACATTACGCAGCATCATGGGTCTGGTCGCGCGCAGCCACGGCGCCATTGCGTTCGATGGTGACGATCTCTCTCGCCTGCCGCCGCACCTGATCCCGCGCAAGGGCATCGGCTACGTACCGCAGGGGCGCGGTATTTTCCCCACCCTGACCGTGCTGGAGAACCTCTGCATCGGACTGACCGGCAAGCGTGATCCCGAGCGGGAAGAATACGTGTTTTCCTGCTTTCCGCGCCTCAAGGAGCGGCTCAAGCAGGCGGGGAGCACGCTTTCCGGCGGCGAGCAGCAGATGCTGGCGATCGCGCGATGCCTGATGATGCGGCCGAAGCTGATCATCCTCGATGAACCGACAGAGGGAATCATGCCGCGGCTTGTGTCGCAGATCCGGCGCGAGATCCACCGGATCAATCAGGCCGGCGTGTCGATCCTGCTGGTCGAGCAGAACGTGGAAACCGCGCTCAAGCTATGTCCGCGCGTGTTCCTGATGGAGAAAGGCACCATCGTCTATTCCGGTGCCTCACATGACCTGAAGTCGCAACCCGAAATCGTGCATCGATACCTCGGGTTGTCCCAATAACAGTCAACAGGAAGGGGAGTAATACCATGGCAAAGAAGCTTTCCCGCCGCAGTTTTCTTGAATGTGCCCTGGCGGGCGGCGCAGCAGCCGGAACGGCCAACCTGACGCTCATGAAGGATGCTTTCGCGCAGGCGTCCGGACCGATCGTCATCGGTCATCACTGCGATCTCACCGGCGTGATTTCGTCGTGGGGATACTGGCATGACAAGGCCGCCAAGGCCGCAGTCAAGATCATCAACGACGGCGGCGGTATCGCCGGTCGCAAGGTCGAGCTGGCCACCGAGGACACCGAGTCAAATCCAGCCAGCGGAGCGCGCAAGCTGCGCAATCTTGTGCAGCGGCTCAACGCCGAATTCGTCGTCGGCTCGGTCCATTCCGGCGTAATGCTGGCCGCAATCCCTATCGCATCGGAGCTCAAGACGATCTACTTCTCGACCGGCGAGGCAACCGAGGCGACCGGGTCAAAAGGCACGCGCTTTTCGTTCCGGACCGGCACCGACACCTACTCGATCGCCGCGGCGAGCCTTCCCTGGTGCGTGGAAAATTTCGGCAAGAAATGGACGATCATTTATGCCGACTACGCCTGGGGCCAGAGCACCAACCAGGAATCCAAGCACTACATCGAAAAGTCGGGCGGCAAGGTACTCACCAGCATTCCAATTCCGCTCGATGCCAAGGACTTCGTGCCTTATTTGTCGCAGATTCCCGGCGATTCCGAAGTCCTGCTGCCGGCGTTTATCGGCTCGCTGTCGGTGGCCTTCTACACGCAGGCGAAAAATATGGGTCTCGACAAGAAGATGAAGATGTACTCCTCGTCGGCAAGCATCGAATCGATCGCCCCCGATGACATCCAGGGCGCGGCGGAAGGCGTTTATTTCTTCGAGAATTTCCCGCGCATGCTCAAGGCCAAGGATGATCCCTACCACAAGGAATTCATCAAGCTTATGGGCATGGATGAGGTCAACGCCCGCGAAATCGGCAGCCAGCGGGTGATGGACAAGAGCCATGGCTGGCAGGCCTGGGAAGATTTGTTTGCAATCAAGCAGGCGATCGAGGCGTCCGGCTACAAGGGCCGCAAGGACGTCGAAGGCGTGATCCAGGCGCTTGAGGGCATGCAGATGAAGAATTCGCTCGCGCATCCGCAAGGCGACAAGATTATCCGCAAGGAAGACCACGTCGGCATCATCGACTGCTACATCAGCCGCGTGCAAAACGGAAAGCTCGAAGTGCAGAAGCGAATTCCGAAGGAAGAGCTTCTCAAGAATATGCCGCTGCGACACAACCTGTCGCAGATGCCGGTGTGACGATCCGTGGCGGCGGTGCCATGGCATCGCCGCCACCATCCACGGCACATCCGAAACATGTCCGACTATCCCAAATTCAAGGCCTGCGCTGCCCACGTCGCTCCCATTTTCCTCGACGCGCCGGCCACAATCCAAAAAGCCTGCTCACTGATCGCGGAAGCCGCCGGCGCCGGCGCGCGGCTGATCGCATTTCCTGAATCTTTTGTGCCCGGCTTTCCGCTGTGGGCGCCGGTGCAGGCTCCCATCAAGAACCACGAATTCTTCAAGCGGATGGCGGCAAACTCAATTCAAGTGCCAGGCCCTGAGGTGTCGGCCCTTTGCGCCGCCGCGCGGGAGCACGCCATCACGGTCTCGATCGGGATCAGCGAGCGTTCGCCGGTTTCGGTCGGTTGTCTTTGGAATTCCAATCTGCTGATCGGTGAAGACGGCGCCCTGCTCAACCATCATCGCAAGCTGGTGCCGACTTTCTACGAAAAACTGGTCTGGGCCAGCGGCGACGGCGACGGCCTGCGTGTCTCTGAAACCGCGATCGGTAAAATCGGCATGCTGATCTGCGGTGAAAACACAAATCCGCTCGCGCGATATTCGCTCATCGCGCAAGGCGAACAGGTGCATCTTTCATCTTATCCGCCGGTTTGGCCGACGCGGCCTTCCAACGAGTCGGGGCGTTACGACCTTGCCGCCGCAATCCGCATCCGGGCGGGCGCCCATTCCTTCGAGGGGAAGGTGTTCAACGTGGTGTCCTCCGCCTTTTTGGACAACGACACACTCGAAATCTTGCACGACATAGGCCGCGAAGCCCGCGAAACGCTTGAGCAGAGTCCGCAAGCCGTGTCGATGGTCCTCGGACCATCGGGTGAAATCATCAGCGATACGCTTTGCGAGTCTGAGGGCCTGCTATACCAGGACATCGATGTGGCTTTATGTGTAGAGCCGAAGCAGTTTCACGACATTGTCGGCTACTACAATCGGTTCGACGTGTTTGACCTGAGGGTCACGCGCAAGCGTCTGAGCCCGATCGAATTTATTGAGGAATCGCCGTATCCGGACGAGCGCTAGACCGGCGGCCAAAAGCTTTCATTTCATACTTTGGGGGGTGCGCCCATGGACCGCGGGCCGCCGCCGTTACCCCTATATATGCCGTGATTATGTGCCTGATGCTCAAACGCATGGGTCGGAGGGTAGCGTCCTCGACGGGACGCCCCACCATAACCACCTTGCGAAATTTGCTTCGCTATGACCTAAATCCCGCGGGGGGCAAGCCATCGTTGACTTTCGTCGGACCGAATAGCCGAACCGGCCGGCCCATAACAATCTAACAAGTCCTGGGAGAACCCATATGAAAAACCTTTTCGATTCCATCGTGCCTGACCGCCGCTCGCTCCTGAAAGGCGCTGCCGCGGTCGGCGCACTGCAGGTCGCCTCGCCTTTCGTCATTCCCGTTCGCGCCGCCGACAATATCAAGATGGGAATGGTCGACCCACTGACCGGCGTCTACGCCGCGCCCGCCGGCAATGAAGTCATGGGCGCCAAACTTGCCGTTGATCAGATCAACGCCAAGGGCGGAGTCATGGGCCGGCAGGTCGAGTTGCTGGTCGAGGATTCGGCCAATGACGTGGGCACCGGCGTGCAGAAGGCCCGCAAGCTGATCGAGCGCGATAATGTCAACTTTATCATCGGCGACGTGAACTCCGGCATCGCCGCGGCGATCGCTCAAGTGACGGCGGAAAAGAAGGTTCTGCACGTCGTTTCGGGCGGCCATACCGATTCGATCACCGGCTCCGACTGTCACTGGAATGTCTATCGCGTCTGCAACACAACGCGTATGGAAGCCAATTCGGTCTCCGATTTGCTCTTCAAAAAATACGGCAAGAAATGGCATTTCATAACGCCAGATTACGCCTTCGGCCACACGCTTTTCGACGCCTGCAATGCGAACCTGAAAAAGCTCGGCGGCACGGTGACCGGCAATGAGCTCACTCCGCTTGGCACCACGGATTTCTCCGCATACCTGATCAAGGCACGCGCGGCGAATCCCGACGTTCTGCTGCTGCTCGTGCAGGGTTCGGACATGATCAACTGTCTTAAGCAGATCGTGCAGTTCGGGCTCGACAAGCAGATCCATGTTGCCGGCACCCAGCAAGAACTTGAATCGCTGGCCGGCCTGCCGCCGGAAGCACGCATCGGCATCTGGATGTTCGAGTGGTACTGGAAGCAACCGGGCGTTCCGCACGTCGCGGAATTCGTCGCTGATATCCGCAAGCGCAATGGCGGCAAGGTCCCGACCGCGCGCCATTGGTTCGGCTACACCTCGGTCATGACATTCGCGCACGTCGCCAACCAGCAGAAATCACTCGACGCCGTGAAACTCGCACAGGCGCTGAGCGACTTCGAACTGCCGCCCGAGGTCAAGCTGCAACCCAACAAAGTGTACTACCGCAAGGGCGATCATCAGCTGATGACGTCGTCCTTCATTGGTGAAGCTGTCAGCAAGGGCAAGGACGACCCGGAAGATCTGTTCAGGGTCGACTCTGTTGTCCCCGGCGACAAGACTGCGCCGCCGGTTGCAGACACCGGTTGCACCGTGAAGTGGCCGGCGTGATCTGACGCCATCTCGTACCGCCTAACCCGGGAAGCGCCACGCTTCCCGGGCTGGGCGCGAGCCTTCATTTCCCAGTGTGTCATGACGCAGCTTCTGCTCTTCAACATCACGAATGGGCTCATCATTGGCGCGTTCTACGTGCTCATGGCGCTCGGCCTGTCGCTCATCCTCAACCTGAGCAACGTCATCAATTTCGCCCATGGCGGATTTCTCGTTATCGGCGGCTATATCGCCTATACGATCACGCCCTATGTCGGCTTCTGGGGCGGGCTGTTGATCGCCCCGCCCTTGACGGCGGTCATCGGCTTCATTGTCGAACGCGTCCTGATCCGTCCGCTCTACGGGCGCGATCCGCTTTACAGCCTGCTGCTGACCTTCGGCCTTGCATTCATTATCGAGGACGGCACCCGCTTCTTCTGGGGGGCGCAGGGTAAACCGGTCACCGTTCCGGCGTTTCTGGCAACGCCGCTAAGCTACAATTTCTTTTTCATCACCGGCTATCGGCTGTTCATGGTCACGGTCGTCGTAATCACGGTTGCGCTGCTCTTCATTTTCCTTCGCTACACCAGGCTCGGCGTGCGCATTCGCGCCGGCACCCTTGATCTCGAAACGGTCGCCGCGCTCGGCATTAACGTCCGCATGCTGCGATCGCTCAATTTCGCAGCGGGCATTTTTCTCGCAGGATTGAGCGGCGTGCTGGCTGCCGGGCAGCTTGGACTTGAGCCGACCATGGGTACCGGCCTGCTGATGCCGAGCTTTATCGCCATCATCGTCGGCGGTGTCGGCAGCCTCACCGGCACCTTGCTCGGGGGCCTGCTGATCGGTGTCGCCTCGGGCCTGACTGCCGTGTTCTTCCCCGCCGCCAGCGAAGCGATCATGTACGTGCTGATGGCGGTGGTGCTGCTCATCCGGCCGCGCGGCCTGCTTGGCGAAGAAGGCATGATGACATGAGCGGCGAACAGACCCGCAAGCTCATCGTGCTCGCGGCTATATGGCTTGCGCTGATCTTTGCGCCGTATTGGATGGCGCCCCTCGGCGGCTATACGGCGCTTGCAACGCGTGTCCTTGTTCTTGGCCTGGCGGCCATGTCGGTGAATTTCCTGCTCGGATTCACCGGCGTGCTGTCGTTTGGCCACGCCGCCTATTTCGGCCTCGGCGCCTACGGCACCGGCCTTGCCCTTAAATTCCTGACCACCAGCACCCCACTTTCTCTCGTGCTCGGGATGCTGCTGGGCGGCGTCGCCGGCGGGCTTCTGGGTGCGCTGATCGTGCGCCGGCGCGGCGTCTATTTCGCGATGGTGACGATCGCTTTTGGCCAGGTGTTTTATTACATCGCGTTCCAATGGAGTTCGCTCACCGGCGGCGACGACGGCCTGCGCGGCTTCTCGCGCCAGCCGCTCAATTTCGGATTTTTTCAGATCGATATCCTGACGAATACCAACTATTTCTATTACTTCGTGCTGTTCTGCTTTGCCCTTGCGGTCGGCGTGATGGGCGTCATTCTTCGCTCGCCGTTCGGCCGCGCCATGATTGCAATTCGCGAGAACGAGCGACGCGCCCGCTTTCTGGGCATTCCTGTCGAGCGCCACATCTGGATTGCGTTCACGCTGTCTTGCTTTTTCATCGGCTTTGCAGGCGCGCTCTACGCGCTCGTCAACAATTTCGCCGATCCGAAAGGGCTGCATTACAGCCAATCCGGCGATTTCGTGATGATGGCCGTGATGGGCGGGATGCGCACCTTCTGGGGCCCGCTGCTCGGCGCGGCGGTGTTCGTCGTGTTGCAGGATTACCTGTCGAGCGTCACCATCAACTGGATGTCGTTCGTCGGGCTCCTGTTCGTGCTGGTCGTGCTGTTCTTCCCGCGCGGACTGCTAGGCTTTATTCGCCGCAAGAGCGCGGCATGACGGGTGACGCATGACGGTCCTGGAAGTCAAAAACGCCACGAAACGCTTCGGCAGCCTGGTCGCCGTGCGTGACGTGTCGTTGAGCGTTTCGAGGGGCGAATTGCGCGCCGTCATCGGCCCCAACGGAGCCGGCAAGACCACGTTTTTCAATCTGATCAGCGGCTTCTTCCCGCCGAGCACGGGCACGATCGAATTCGAGGGATCCGATATCACCCAGCTGGCCGCGCACAAGCGCGTCGCCCTCGGCATCGCACGCACGTTCCAGATCACGGAGATATTTCCCGAGCTGACGGTGTACGAGAACGTACGGATCGGCGCCGAGGTGGCGGAGGGCTATTGCCTGCGGCCGTGGATCAACGCCGCCGAGAAGGCCGGCATCGACGCGCGGGTTCAGGAAATCCTCAAGCTGGCGGGCCTGGAGGCCAAGACGCATCGTCTGGTCGGCGAGCTGGCGCACGGCGATCAGCGCGCGGCAGAAATTGCGATGGCGCTGACGCTGCGCCCGCGCCTGCTGCTGCTCGATGAGCCGACCGCGGGCATGGGCGATCAGGAGACCTACGAGATCACCAAGCTTATCCGCCGGCTGCATCAGGACAGCAAGCTGACCATCGTGCTGATCGAACACGACATGCGCGTGGTGTTCCATCTTGCCGACCGCATCACCGTGCTTGACCAGGGCAGCGTGCTGGCCGAGGGGACCCCGCAGGAAATCGCCGGTAACGAGGCCGTTCAAGCCGCCTATCTGGGCAAAGCCGCATGACCGCAGCACTGACCGCCGAAGGGCTGCATACTTATTATGGTAAGAGCCACATCCTTCACGGCGTGAGCCTTGAGGTGGCCGAAGGCAAGATTACCGCGCTGCTCGGGCGCAATGGCGCCGGCAAGTCAACGACGTTGCGCAGCCTGATGGGATTGACCCCGCCGCGCGAGGGACGCGTCACGATCTTCGGGAACGAAACTGTCCGCTGGCCGACTTTCCGGATCGCCGCGCTCGGCGTCGGGTATGTGCCGGAAGGCCGGCGGATTTTTGCCAACCTCAGCGTTGACGAAAATCTCAAGGTCCCGCTCGAGCGCAGCGGGCCCTGGACGGCCGAGCGGATCTACGAGCTCTTTCCACGGCTTGCCGAACGCAAGCTCAATCGCGGGCGTCAGCTCTCCGGCGGCGAGCAGGAGATGCTGTCGATCGGGCGCGCGCTGCTGCTCAATCCCAAGCTGCTGATTCTCGACGAGCCGTCGCAAGGGCTGGCGCCGCTGGTGGTACGCGAGGTTTTCCGCATCGTGGCACAGATGCGCGCGGAAGGCATATCGGTGTTGCTGGTTGAGCAGAATGCGCGCATGAGCCTGGAGATCGCCGACGACGCCTACGTCATCGACGACGGCGCCATTGTCTACTCCGGCCCCGCCCCCGCCCTCGCGACCGATGAGGCGCGCGTGCAGGCGCTCGCCGGCGTCAGCGCGGAGGAATGGACGATTTCTTAGGAAAGTTTTTAAGTTTCGCCGAGTGCGGGCCTGCGATCACGGTTACACAATACGTACGCCCAGTTATGAATTTTCCGCGACGTTGTTGCGTCAGCCATCCTGCTTCGGGCGCCGAAACCACACAACAAGTATAACCACAAGACATCCGACGATGGACGTCGCGAACACCGCAGCAAATGCCAAATTGCCCAATGCCATTTTTCAGTGCCCTCTGCCATTAGTATCAGCCTTGCTTGTAGCACACATCGATCTCGCATGAGTTGGCTTGTTTTGCCCCGACCTCGTTGCTAGCAATCGCTGGGCGGTCCCGTTGACACAGCCGCAAACCCCATCAAGTGTATTTCGAAAATACCGGCAGCCTCTGATTTAATCCGGTTGGCCAAACGGGCGACCAATGAAGTCCAGTTCTGATCGAATACTGACAACACATACCGGCAGTCTGCCGCGTCCGGCCGACCTGGTGGCAATCCTCAACGCCAAGGAGCTTGGCGCCGGTTACGATCAACTTTCATATCAACACCGTATTCGCCGCGCCGTTACCGAAATCGTACGCAAGCAAGCCGAGGCCGGAATCGATATCGTTGATGACGGCGAGCACAGCAAGGTCAACTGGATGGCCTATGCACGCGCCCGCCTGAGCGGACTTGAAGAAATTGACAGCCCGATCAGATTTCGCGGCCCCACGCGTGATTCGCTCGCATTCCCCGGCGCTTATGATGACATGGGGGTGATGCTCGCCGGCCGCTCTGGCGCAATCGTGCCGAAACGGCATGTTCGCCCGAAGGCCCAGGTCTGTACCGGGCCCATCGCCTATATCGGCCGGGAAGAATTGCAGACCGACATCGACAATCTCAAGCAGGCGCTGAATGAAGCCGGCGTTCACGAAGGCTTCATGACCGCGATTTCCCCGTCAAATCTGGAACTCTATTACGAGAACCGTTTCTACGGGTCAGACGAGGAATATCTCGTCGCGCTCGCTGACGCCATGCACGTCGAATACAAGACGATCGTCGACGCCGGTCTCTTGCTGCAAATCGACGACCCGCGCATGGCGACGCATTATAACCGATCTATCGATGCCTCGATCGAGGATTGCCGAAAATTCATCGCTGTGCGCATCGAAGCCGTCAATCACGCATTGCGCGGCATTCCTGCGGATCGCGTGCGCTTCCATACCTGCTACAGCGTCAACATTGCGCCACGGGTGCACGATTTCGAACTGAAATATTTCGTTGACCTCATGCTGCAAGTCCATGCGGTCGCCTACCTGATCGAAGCGGCAAATCCGCGCCACGAGCACGAGTGGCAACTGTGGCAGGAGGTCAAATTACCGGCCGACAAGATTCTTGTGCCCGGCGTGGTATCGCACTGCATCCATCTCGTGGAACACCCGGAGCTGGTGGCGCAACGCATTGAACGCTTTGCCGGTGTGATAGGCCGAGAACGCGTGATTGCAGGGACAGATTGCGGCTTCGGCACCTCTGGCGCGGGCGACGAGGTCCATCCTGAAGTCGCCTGGGCCAAGTTGAAATCCCTGGTCGAGGGCGCGCGTATCGCCAGCCAGAGACTTTGGCGCCGCTGATCGAACGCGAGTCCGTTACCGCCAAAGTTCGCGACTCGCCTTCGCGGCGCCCGCGACAAGCGAGCCCAACTTGAGAAAGGCGACGTCCGGGTCGATTTTGCCGTAGCCGGCCGAAGTAGCAAACCCACAATCGGTACTAGCCACAACCTTCTCGCGGCCCACGATATTTGCAAATCGCATGATGCGCTGCATCACTAAATCCGGATGCTCGACATAGTTCGTCGAAGTGTCGATGACGCCTGGCAACAGTATCTTGTCAGCCGGGAGTTCGATCTGCTTCCATAGGGCCCATTCATGTTCGTGCCGAGGGTTGGCAGCTTCGAGCGACAGTCCTCTCGCATTTGTGCGGAAGACGATGCGTAATATTTTTTCGAGGCCGATGTCGTGCGTGTGTGGGCCCTCGTAGTTGCCCCAGCATACATGAATGCGAATCATATCCATGGGAATATTGGCTACCGCGTGGTTGAGGGCCTCAACGTGAAGTTCCGCGCGCTTGAGAAATTCGACCTCGGACAGATCCTGGAACGTCGCGTGGCGGGACATCGCCAAATCGGGGCAATCAATCTGAAGAACCAGTCCCGCTTGAACGATTGCCTCATATTCTTCGCGCATCGCATCGGCAATCGCCGCGACGTAGCTCTCGTGAGACGGGTAGTATTGGTTTGGCAGGAAGCTGGCAACGACACCAGGTGAGGCCGAATTGAGGAATGCTTCGGCCGGGCCCGCGGCGGCAATTGCGTGACGCATGTTGCTTAGGTCCTCTTCCAGCGCGCTGCGATTGCGGTAAGCAACAGGGCCAATACACGCCACCCGTTTGAAGCGTCGTTTCCCGGAGAGCAAAGCCATTTTGCGCCGAAGGTCTGGAAAAGGCCGCAGGTCGAGATGCGGTTTGGCTGGTTCCGTCGACCCCTCTTCCGAAAAGCCGGTCAAGCGGTCCCTTACATAAGTCGCGTAGCTGATCTTGCTTGTCTCACCGTCGCTCACGACGTCGATGCCGATATTGACCTGTCGCTTGACGACATCAACGACGGATTGACGAATTATTCCGTTGAATTTCGCCGTATCGATCTTGCCGCCATTTTCACGCTGCTCCAGCAACGCAACGACGGCGTCGGTCCGCGGCAGGCTCCCGACATGCGTCGTTAATATTCTATCCCGGCTCGCTTGCACGCCACCCCTCCTAATCCTGCGCGCCGGGCACAAGACCAGCGACGTCAAGGGAGCGTATCGATTCTTCGCGCAATTTTCCCCACAGTCGAGCGGTGATGGCGCCAAAACTTTGGTCAGACACAATCCGGCTGTCCCGCGTGCGCGGCCACCCGGTTGTGACGAAGTCGATAAATCGTCCCGGCCGCGCTGACATGACTCCGACTCGGTCCGACAGCATTGCCGCCTCATCGAGCGCGTGAGTAATCAGAACGATTGTCGCACCGGTTTCCCGCCAAATCCGCAGCAGCTCATCGCCCATCAGCAACCGCGTCTGCTGATCGAGAGCGCCGAAAGGCTCGTCAAGCAGAAGCACTTCCGGCTCGAGCACCAGCGTGCGCGCTATGCAGACGCGCTGGCGCATGCCGCCCGACAATTGCGCGGGATAAGCTTTAGCAAAGCCGCTGAGCCCCATGAAGGCAAGCGCCCTGTTCACGCGGTCTTCGATTTCCGCATAGGGCGTCCCACGCCGGCGCAGGCCGAACGCAATATTGTCCCAGACATTTAACCAGAAAAAACTAGCATCCTGCTGAAAGACCGCACCAATTCCGTTAGGGACCATCCCCGAGATGCGTTTCCCGTCGAACATCACGGTCCCCGCTGTCGCGTTGCCCATGCCGGAGAGCACATCGAGCAGGGTCGACTTGCCGCACCCCGATGGTCCAACCACCGTAAAAAACTCGCCGCGGGAAATATCAAGATCGATCGGACCGAGCGCGTGCACGTCCGGATGCCCCTCGTACCCCGGAAATATCTTGGTCACTCCGCGAAGGCTGATCTGACCGCTGGCCTTAACCTCCATGCCGGACCCACCGCTCAATGAAATGAAGGCTGGCGTTCAGCAATGCTGCGAAAATAAAGATCAGCAGCGTCAATGCCAGAATGTCAGTTACAGCATGGATCCCCATCGCGCGCACCAGCGCAAAGCCGATGCCAGACGTCGAGGCAAAAAGCTCGCCAATCAAAGTACCGAGCAGCGTCAAGGCGATGCCGATACGGATGCCGGCGAGGATCTCGGGCAACGCCGCCGGCGCCATAATCGTCATCGCTGTCGTCACCGAAGAAAGACGCATGATGTGCGCGGTGCGGTGGTAGACTGGAGCAACGTTGCGAACGGCGTTCATCGTGAAGATTGCTACCGGAAAGATTCCGTGGATGACACCGAACGCTATTTTCGCGGAGATGCCGAGCCCGAATGCCAGCAGGATCAGCGGATAAAGTGTAATTTTCGGGATTGAATAGAGCGATCCCAGAATCGGGCTCGCCACATCGCCGGCAAAGCGCCGAAGGCCGAGCCAAACACCGATCGCGATACCCCCGGCAATCGAGATCAAGCTGGCGGCTCCGAAGGCCGACATAGTTGCCTCGGCGTGGACCCAAAAGGCATTCGTCAGTACAAGCTCCAGCGCTCGCCGGATCGTCGCAAAGGGGGAAGAAACGATTTCTGCCCCGACCGCGTAATAGGTGAGTTGCCAAAGCATCAGCAGGCCACCCGCGAATACGAGGTAGTCGAATCGGGTCGATTTCACCGCTGGCCAAACCGGCGATGAAGCCGATTCTCCCAGACGGAGAGCGCGCTGTTCACGATTACGACGCCGACCAGCAACAACAACAGCATGCCGTACATGGTCTTATTGTCGAAATTGTCATAGGCAAACGCAATCCGTTTGCCCATGCCTGAGGTAGCCAGGATAAATTCGCCGGCGACAATACCGATGACGGAATAAGCAACCGCCAGCCTCACGCCGGTGACGAGGTGCGGTGATGCCGCGGGCAGCCTGATCAGAACAAGCTGGCGAAGCGCGTCCAGGCGCAGAATAGAACCTACCTTGTCCACCGCAGGCGGCACGCGATCCAGCCCCAGCATCGTGTTCACGATCATTGCCACAACGCCAAACATCGCCCCCATGATGATCAGGGCGACGCGTCCGATGCCGAACATCACGATAAGCAGCGGATAGAAAACGAATGTGGGAATCGCATAGTAGGCCGAAAGCAGGGGCTCGCTTACTCGCCGCAGTCGGGGAACAGAATGCAATGCCGCACCCGCGAAAAATCCGGCTGAGGTCGCCAGGGCGATAGCAGCCGCAACGTTGAAGAGTGTAAACGCTATGTCCGCGTTAAACCGCCCGGACTTGAGAATATCCCATAACGAGGCCGCCATTTCGGTCGGCGGAATGATCGTGACCCGATCAAGGACTCCGATGCGGCACAGCGACTCCAGCAGCGCGAACGTCAGGACGATCAGCGCGGTTCGCGCGGCACCAACCTTCGAAATCCGCGATCGCAACCATGATGTGATCGATCCGGTCAAAGCGGTTTCTGCAAATCTTTAGGCAAGAATTGCTGGTCGATGACAGATTTCCACTCAACCGGCCCTTTCGATTCACCGGTCAGCTGGAGCCCCTCCGACATCTTCCCGAGCGCTTCCTTGTCGAAGCCACCCTGCGACCATTCTCCTTTGTAACCGAAGTATTTCGGAAAATAGGTTGCGACCTCGTCCGGCTTCTGCTGCCATACCTTTGAATAAATACGGATCGCGTCGTCATGATGTGCATAGATGTAGTCGACGCCACGGCGATGCACTTCAATTAGCTTGCGCACCGTATCCGGATGCTCTTGTGCGAATTTCCGCGTCGTCACGCCGACAAGCCAGGTCATGCGCGGAATGAGATCGGCAAAATGGAAAATGACGCGGTATTTATCCGGTTTCAATGTCAGGATCGGATCGATTAGGGGAGCTGCATCGATTCCGCCGCTGTCGAGCAAAGTAAGCCCGCCACCGAACCCGCCCGTTCCGACCATCTCTACTTTGCCGCTCATGCCCGCCTCCTTGAGAGCAAGCCGAAGCAAGAGTTCGCTGGTCGATTTCGGGTTCGTAAAACCGGCTTTCTTGCCCTGCAACTCCCGGACATTGTGGATATCGCCTTTCGGGTTGGCGACGAGCGCAATTTCACCAATGTGATCACTGGCCGTGTTCACGATAACGATGTCGATTCCGGAACGGATCGCGGCAAGCGCGGCGGACGTCGCCACTTCGCCGTAAGGCAAATCGCTCGCCAGCATATTGCGCAATGTGGTGCCGCCACCTTCTCCCGAAATAATGTGATCGATCTTAATTCCGGCATCGGTGAAATAGCCTTTTTCAAGCGCGACGGCCCAGGGCAGGGTCGCCGTTACCCGGCCATATTGGCTCACGGCAAAATCGGAGGCTCGGGTCGGATATGGAAAAAGTGACGTCAGCGCCATAAGCACCAGTGGAAGCGCGTATCGACGTAGATGCATCAGGTCCATTGTTTCCTCACGCCAAAATAGGAAGTGCGTTTCATTGATAACATAGTCCGGATACGGGCGCCCCTGAGCGAGCCGCGTTGAGCGGGGGTTCGGACAATAGAAGCATTCGCCCGCTTACGGTCGCAAGCGATTTGAAATAGGCTTTGCCGACCAATCCTTTGAATGGAGTTTTGCAATGCAGCCGCCGAAAGCCTTTGTCGTCGAAGCGCATGGCGCGAGAATGCCCGCAATCGGTTTTGGCACCATGGAGCTACCCCACCGCCCGGCCGAACTCGTCGCGGCGGCAATTGAGGCCGGATATCGGCACATCGATACCGCGCGCAAATACGGCACCGAGGAGCGTGTTGGCGAGGGCATCCGCGCGAGCGGCATTGGCCGCGGCGAGCTGTTTGTGACCACGAAGGTCACTGAAGAAAACGCGCGCGAAGCGGATTTTCTGCGCTCGGTTGAAACCAGTTTGAAGGCGCTTCGCCTGGACTACGTCGATCTGCTTTTAGTGCACTGGCCGCAGCCAAAGGTGCCGTTCAGCGAAACGCTCGGGGCGCTCGCCAAAGCCAAACGCAGCGGCATGACGCGACACGTCGGCGTGTCAAATTTCACGCTAGCGATGCTAGATGAAGCGGTGCAGGTCTGCCCTGAGCCGCTGGTCACTAACCAGATCGAGTATCACGCCTATTTGCCGCAGGATCGCATGATAGCGGCTCTCAGAAAGCATGGTATGATTTTGACAGCCTACTGCCCGGTGGCACGGGGCAGGCTTCTCGACGATCCCGTGGTCGGCGACATTGCAAAGGCCCGCGGAAAGACGCACGCGCAGATCTGCCTGCGCTGGCTTGTCCAGCAACCGATGGTCACCGCGGTGCCCCGCGCGCTTGAGGAACGCCACATCGTCGAAAACCTCGATGTGTTCGATTTTTCGCTCACCCCGGAAGAAATGGGACGGATATCCGCGCTGCGAAAAACGAACATCCGCATCGCCGATCCGCCCGAGCGGGCGCCAAAGTGGGATGTCGAGACCGTTTCCTGACGTATGCGCCACGGAATTGTTGGGCTACCCGCTCGCAGCGCGACCGCTCCTTTTCGTCCTACGAAACATCCCCGGCCGCGAAGTATGTTGCGGATTGAAATCCATCAACATACGATGAGTTCAAATATCGCCCGCGGCATCAACGCGGACGTCCGGGGAGCTAAACGCGCTGATTGTACCGGGCCGTCTTGACGCGCCATGGCCGTAGACCGGCTGAACGCGGCGGGCCATAGTTACGGGAGGCCTTTTGGATTTTTCCTCTCGCGAACGGCGGGTTGAAAGTTTGCGTGTTCCCTGCTCAGCGCAGGTAACGACAGTCCTTCCATTGTCGATACTCGAAAACTTCAGCTGCATGAATTCGCAGCGCCATTCTCTCATGCGGCAGAGCACGCTCTGCCGGACCACTCCACACGTCAATTCATAAGACCAGCACAAGCGAGGAGGAAGTCATGTCCAGGTCGGGTTTTTCGCGACGCACGTTCCTGCAAAGCAGTGTCGGGCTTACCGTGGCCAATTTTGTGCCGGGGACAACGCCCTTCGCCCATGCCGCTACGATGGAGGAGCAAACGATTGCGGCCGCGAAAGCGGCCGGGAAGGCCGACGTCAACGGGATGATCTGGTCGCCCTACCTTGTGCCGATGAAACCAGTCATCGCTGAATTCACCAAGGAGACAGGAATCGGCATCGGCGCGGTGCAGGACATCTCGATTTTTGACGCTCCGCAGCGCGCGATGGCCGAGGCCCTGTCACATTCGCCGCAGTTCGACTTCATCCATATCGACTCGAACATGATCCCGTCCCTCTCCTCGGCCGGATATCTGGAGCCGCTCGACGAATATATCAAGAAGGCCGGCTTTCATCTCGATGCCGTCGCCGACTACGGCAACTTCATGAAGTACAATGGACAGACCTTCGGCATTCCGACCGACGGCAACGTGCACATCCAGTACACGCGCAAGGACCTGATCGACAACCCCGACAACAAAAAACGCTTCTCCGACAAGTTCGGCGTGGAGCTGAAAGTGCCTGAGACCTGGGAAGATAACCTGCGCCTGCAGGAATTCCTGATGGATCCATCGAAGGACCTCTACGGGTCGGGCAACCTGCGTAATCGCGCGAATGGCGTGACGTGGTGGTACATGATCTTCTATAGCGCTGGCGGGTTCCCCTTCGATGACGACATGAAGCCGACGCTCGATACGCCGGCCGGCCAATACGCAGTGGACCTCTATCTGCAGGACAAGAAGGTGAATCATCCGGAGGCGGCCAACTGGGGCACGCCTCAGATGATCCCACGCATCGCGCAGGGACACGTGGTCAGTTGCCAATACTGGGACGGGACTTGCAAGACGATTGCGAACCCGAAGCAATCGAAAACAGTAGGGCAATTTTATTTCAGCCTCGTGCCGGGCTCGAAATTCACCGGCAAGATGATCCACCGGTCGATCTCGTCGCCGCTGGCGGCGATCCTCATCAACAAGTACTCGCCGCGCAAGGCGCAGGCGGCCTACATGGCGCTGTGGCTCGGCTCTGGAAAAAACAGCATTCCGATCGTCTCGGATCCGGTCAATGCGTTCAATGATGCCTGGGCCAAGGAGCATATGACGGCCCAGCCCGTGCTGAACGCCTATACGCCCGAGGGCATCAAAGCCGTCGAGACGAATTTCCAGGTGGTGGCACCTCCGATCTACCTGACCGGCTATCTCGAATTCCAGGACGCGCTCGGCAAGAATCTTTCCGAAGCCTATGTCGGCCAACTGCCTGCAAAGGAAGTGCTGAAGCGGACCGAAAACGAGTGGAACGCGATCATCGGGCGCATCGGCAGGAGCAAGCTCAAGAAGGACCTCGCAAGCTACAAGGCCGTGATGCCGACGAAGGCCGTACCAACCTGATCCGACGCGCGCGGGCGTGGATGGGTCGCATCGGCCCGCCCACGCCCCCTCTCCTGCAAAGAGCCAGCACATGGCCGTCCAAACTCTCTCAGTCGGCGAAGCACAGATCCCGAGCAAGACCCGCATTCAGTCGCGACGGCTTGCCGTGCGCCATTTCAAGCTCTCGCTGCTGCTGCCGCTGATTGCGCTCTTCCTGTTCCTGCTGATGCCGGTGCTGTTGCTGCAACTCTACTTTTCCGTCCATCAATGGACCGTATATCTCGGTTCGTGGTGGGACGCGGAATTCGTCGGCCTCGACCTGTTCCGTGAGGTGCTGACCGATCCCAGGTTCGGCTGGGCGGTTTTGCGCTCGCTCGCTTTCGCGACCGGTTCGACGCTGGGCTGTTTCGTATTCGGCTTTCTGCTCGCCTACCTCATGTACAAGCCGTTTCGCGGTCAGGCGTTCTATTACATCATATTCATATTGCCGATGCTCACCGTCCCCGTCGTCGTCGCTTATACAGCCGAGATGATCCTCTACCAGAGCGGCCCGCTCAATGACATCATCTCGAGGATTATCGGTGTCGATTTCAAGCCGGCATGGCTGAGCAATCCGCACATCGCGCTCGCGACCGTCGCGATGCTCGAAATATGGAATTGGACGCCCTTCTCTTTCATCATTTTGCTCGCCGGCCTCTCGGCGATCCCGAAGGAGCCGATCGAGGCCGCCGAAATACTCGGGGCATCGAAATGGCGAATCTTCTGGGAGGTGCAGCTGCCACTACTGCGGCCCGTCATCTTGCTCGCGCTTGTCCTGCGCTTCCTTGAGGCCATGGCGGAATTCCCGAAAACCTGGGCCCTGTTTCAAGGTGGCCCGGGATCAGCGACAGAAACCCTGCCGGTCTACATCTTCATGACGACATGGCAGTACTTCCAGATCTCGAAAGGCGCGGCGATGTCCTACATCGTCATGATCATGATGATCGTCATCGTGCTGATCGCCATTCATCTCCTGCGGCGCGAGAAACGCTCGCTCGATCAGATCTACGAGATGCGCACGAAGGCCGCGGAGGGCTGAACGATGGTCACAAAGTCACGCCGCCGCCTGATTTCCGCAACCGCGCGTTACGCGATCCTCAGCACCTGGGGGCTCACCGCATTTTTCCCCATCTACTGGATGATCTCGACCTCATTCAAGCCGGACATCCAGTGGTTCGCGTGGCCACCGGTCTATTTCCCGGACCCGCCGACACTGAAGAACTACATAAACGTCTGGCTCGGCAGCGAGCAATACGACCAGACGCAGTATGCGATTTCTTCGCAGACGCCGCTCGTTTCCCTGTGGAACTCGACGGTCATTGCCTTCACCTCGACCTTCCTGGCGGTCGCTTTCGGTTCTGTTCTCGCCTACGGCGTCTCGCGTTACCGCATTCTTTCCGAAGCGCGCATGTTTCAGCTCCTGATGCTGCGCATGATCCCGCCGATCGTCGTCGTCGCGCCACTGTCTCTTTACTACTCGGCGCTGGGCCTGCTCGATACCCGCATCGGCGTCATCATGGTCTACTTCCTGACCACACTTCCTTATGCCGTGTGGATGACAAAGAGCTTCATTGACGAGGTGCCCCGCGAAGTGGAGCAGGCCGCGGAGATACTCGGCGCGTCGCGCTGGCGCACGGTTTTTGAAATTGTCCTTCCCTTGATCCGCTCCGGCCTGGTGGCGACCTTCCTCTTCATCCTGATCCTGACCTGGAGCGAATATCTCCTCGCGCTCATTATCACCAAGACGCAGGTCTCAACGCTGCCGATCGAGCTCTCGAAATACCAAGGCTCCACCGAGGGCCGCGTCTATGGCCGGCAGGCGGCGCTCGCCGTCGGCATCACGATTCCCCTGATGATCGTCGGGCTCATCATCCGCAAACACCTCGCACGAGGGTTTAGTTTCGGAATGGTACGGAGATAGCCGTGGCACGTATCGAACTGAGCAATCTCAACAAGTCGTTCGGCGCCGTTCAGGCGGTGAAGAACCTCAACTTCACCATCGAAGACGGAGAGTTCGTCGTGTTCGTCGGGCCGTCGGGCTGCGGCAAGACGACCACATTGCGCATGATTGCCGGCTTCGAGGATCCGACCGCGGGGGACATCCGCATCGACGGACGCGTCGTAAACGATCTTGAACCGCGCGACCGCAATCTCGGCATGGTATTCCAAAGTCACGCGTTGTTTCCGCACAAGAATGTCGCGCAGAACATTGAGTTTGGGCTGCGCATGAAGAAAGTGGCGCCGGAGGAACGCGTCAAGCGCGTGCGCGCGGTGGCGGACATGGTTCGAATCGGGCATCTGCTGGACAAGATGCCGGGCCAGTGCTCGGGCGGCGAGTCACAACGGGTTGCCCTGGCGCGCACGCTTGTGACAAATCCATCCACGTTCCTTTTGGACGAGCCGCTGTCGAGCCTCGACGCGAAGCTTCGCCGCGAGCTGCGCGCCGAATGCGACCGCCTGCACCAGGAGCTCAAGCGAACTTTTATCTTCGTGACGCACGATCAGGAAGAGGCGATGACACTGGCCGATCGTATCGTCGTCATGCGCGACGGGGAGATCGTGCAGGTCGGTTCCCCGATGGAAATCTATTCGAATCCCGTCAATTACTTCGTTGCCGATTTCTTCGGCTCGCCGTCAATGAATCTCATTGCCGGCGAGATTGTGCGTGAAAATGGGGCAGCGCGTTTCCGGTCGGCTTTGTTCGACGTTGCTCTTCCGGATCGTTTGAAGACAGCTCCTCCCGGCAAGGGTACCTTGGGAATCCGGCCCGAACATGTGGGAATCAATGCCGGCGGCAAGAGTGACGCCGCCCTGCCTGTGCGGCTTGTCGAGCCGCTCGGCAAGGACACCCTCCTCTATTTCGACGCCGGCACGGAGCGCGCCTTCGTTGCCGTGACTGAAGGCCTTCGCATGGCCGACACCGGCGTTGGCGAACGACTGACACTCTCCCTTGACGAGCGCCGCATGCACCTGTTCGACGCCGAGGGAAGCTGCATCAGAGCATCGTGATTGCGAAAAATCCTACGACCGGGGGACTCATGGACTACCGAGAAAAGAGCGAAATCCGCGACGGCATGCGGATCGAGTGGGATATGCCGATCAGGGTGGACGACGGGCTGGTGCTCCGCTGCGATGTCTACCGACCGGTCTCCGACGGCAAATACCCCGTGATCATGACGCTTGGGCCTTACGGCAAATGGCTCCATTTCGAGGATCTCTACAAGACACAGTGGGAGCGGATGTGCGCCGATCAACCGGATGTGCCCACGGGTTCAACCAACAAATATCAGTGCTGGGAGGTTGTCGATCCGGAGAAATGGGTCCCTGACGGCTATGCCTGCATCCGCGTCGACAGTCGCGGCGCGGGCCGCTCGCCCGGAGTAATCGACATCTGGTCCCTGCGAGAGGCGCAGGATCTCGCCTGCTGTATCGAATGGGCGGGGACGCAACCGTGGTCGAACGGCAAGGTCGGCCTCAATGGAATTTCCTATTACGGCCAGAATCAGTGGCAGACCGCTGCGCTGCAGCCGAAGCACCTCGCGGCCATCTGCATCTGGGAGGGTGCCGCCGATTTCTATCGCGATATGGCTCACCATGGTGGCATCTTCAATCGTGGTTTCGTGCAGGACTGGTCGAAGGCACAGGTCTATTCGGTCCAGAACGGCCGCGGCACGCGCGGCTTCAAGAGCCGCATGAACGGCGACTGGGTGTCGGGGCCAGAAACTCTCCCGGAAGAACAGCTCGGCCGCAACCGCCGCGACTTCTACGAAGACTGTCTCGCGCGAAAGCTCGACACCGATCCTTACTGGCAATCCCGCATGCCGGACTGGAACAAGGTGAAGACGCCGTTGCTCTCGGCCGCCAATTGGGGCGGGCAAGGCTTGCATCCACGCGGCAACTTCGAGGGTTTCGTGCGATCCGCATCCGACCGGAAATGGCTCGAGGTGCACGGCATCGAACACTGGACTCATTTTTACACGAACTACGGAGTTGCACTGCAGAAAAAATTCTTCGGCCATTTTCTTAAGGGCGAGAACACGGGCTGGGACGGCCAGCCGAAGGTGCTGCTGCAGGTCCGTCATCCCGGCGAGAAATTTGTCGAGCGCGACGAGAGCGAATGGCCGCTCGCGCGGACCCAATGGACAAAATTTCACATTGATGCGGGCGACATGACGCTCTCCCGGAACACGCAATCCTCGACTGAGACCGTCACCTATGCCGGGATGAGCGAGGGCGTGACGTTCCTGTCCGAGCCGCTCGAGCAGGAAACCGAGCTTACGGGACCGATCGCCGCAAAACTCTGGGTATCCTCGGCGACGGAGGATGCCGACCTGTTCCTGGTGGTGCGGGCCTTCACGCCTGACCTCAAGGAGGTCACATTCCAGGGCGCGCTCGACGCACACACGCCGATCGCGCAGGGCTGGCTGCGCTGCTCGCACCGCAAGCTTGATCAGAGGCTCACACTGCCCTACCGCCCCTATCATACCCACGACGAGGAGCAGAAGCTCACGCCTGGACAGGTATACGAAGTCGACGTCGAAGTCTGGCCGACCTGTATCGTTTTGCCCAAGGGATATCGCCTCGCGCTCTCCGTGCGCGGAACCGATTACGTGTTTCCAGGCGAGCCGGGCGCGGGCGTCGAGACGCTCGGAAAAGTCTGGACCGGCGTCGGTCCCTTCACGCACGACGATCCGCGCGATCGCCCGCCCTCCGTGTTCGGCGGCGACGTTTCGCTGCATACGGGTCCGGACCGGCAGGCCTATGTGCTGCTGCCCGTCATTCCAAAGGCATGAGCATCAACGATCATTCGCGCTGATCAAAACACCGAATAAAGAGGAACAAGACGACCATGAGCTATCGTGAGGTGAGCGAAATCCGCGACGGCATGCGTATCGATTGGGACATGCCGATCACGATGGACGACGGCATTGTCCTGCGCTGCGACGTATTCCGCCCCGTCAAGAACGGCCGCTATCCCGTTCTCCTGAGCCATGGCCCCTACGGCAAGTGGCTGCATTTTGAGGACGGTTACAAGACCGCCTGGGACCGCATGGCGCTCAAGCATCCTGACGTGATGGGCGGCTCCTCCAACAGGTATCAGAGCTGGGAGGTGTGCGATCCGGAGAAATGGGTGCCGAGCGGCTATGTCTGCGTGCGCGTTGATTCGCGTGGATGCGGCCGCTCGCCCGGTTATGTCGAGCATTGGTCGCCGCGCGAAACGAAGGACTTTCATGACTGCATCGAGTGGGCCGGAACCCAGCCCTGGTCGAACGGCAAGGTGGGCCTGAGCGGCATATCCTACTACGCCATCAACCAATGGCAGGTCGCGAGCCTGCAACCGAAACATCTCGCCGCCATCTGCGTCTGGGAAGGCTTCGCCGACTTCTATCGCGAACTCAGCCACAACGGGGGGATCTACAATACCTTTGCGCAGAATTGGTACGACATGCAGGTGAAGACCGTGCAGTACGGTCTCGGCACGAAAGGTCACCGTAGCCGCATGAACGGCGACTGGGTATCGGGACCGGAAACGCTCACCGCCGAGCAAATGGGTGCGAACCGCTATGATCTCGGAAAGACCTATTTAGCGCACCCTCTCGATGACGATTTCTACAAGGCAATGCGGCCGGATTGGTCGAAGGTGAAAGTACCAATGCTTTCCGCCGCGAACTGGGGCGGACAGCCGCTGCATCCTCGCGGCAATTTCGAGGGCTTTTATCGCGCAGCGTCCCGGCAGAAGTGGCTCGAAGTGCACGGCATCGAACATTGGACGCATTATTACACGGACTACGGAATCGGCCTGCAGAAGAAATTCTTCGGGTATTTCCTGAAAGGCGAACGCAACGGTTGGGACAAGCAGCCACGTGTGCAGCTCAATATTCGCCATCCGGGCGAAAAATTCGTGATCCGGCACGAAAATGACTGGCCGCTCCCGAGCACCCAATGGACCAAATTCCATCTGGCCACGGACGCGCAGAAACTCGTCACAACGCCCCCCAGCGGCTCGGCAAAAGTCACCTTCGATGCGACCGGTGATGGCGTCACGTTCCTGACCGCGCCCATGAAGGAGCAAACCGAGATCACGGGACCCGTGGCCGCCAGACTTCATGTTTCATCGTCGACCAGCGATGCCGACCTGTTTGTCGTGCTTCGGGTGTTCTCACCGGACATGAAGGAAGTGGTATTTCAAGGAGCGCTCGACCCGCACACTGCAATCGGGCAAGGCTGGCTGCGCGCGTCACACCGCAAGCTCGACAAAACCCTGACCCGGCCATTCCGCCCCTATCACACCCATGACGAAAAGCAGGCGCTCAAGCCCGGAGATGTTTACGAGCTGGACATCGAGATCATCCCGACCTGCATCGTTGTGCCTAAGGGCTATCGCGTGGCGCTGAGCATCCGAGGGCGCGACTATGTCTACCCCGGCGGATCCGGCGGCAAACTTTCCAACATGAAAAACGAATTCACCGGCAATGGGCCCTTCCTGCATGACGACCCGCGCGACCGCCCGCTGGAAATCTACGGCGGCAGGACGACCTTGCACTTCGGCGCCGGCCGGGAGAATTTCGTTTTGTTGCCGGTCATTCCACCGCGCAGAGCCGCGTCAAAAAAGGCGAAGGCGAAAGCAACCACATCCAGGCCGGCAAGGCGCGCGGCAAGGAAGAAGCGGCGGTAGCCGTAGATCACATCTCGCATACCGCGCTACCCCTCCGGCCCGGCTACCATGCCCCAGCGGCGTACCGTGGCAGCTTCCAGTGCCTGAAAGACAAAGCGCTCGAACACGACGCCGATTACTCCGATGCCGACCAACGTGCCGAGCATAACGCCGGCATCGAGAAATTCTGCGGCGTTGAAGATAATTTCGCCCAGGCCAAGTTTCGGACTCGCTAGCAATTCGCCGCCGATCACGCCGATCCAGGCTCGGCCGAAAGCCAGCCGCAGGCCGGTAATGATGTAGGGCAAGGCACCGGGCCATATCACCTTGCGGAAGAGCATTGTCTCGTCGGCGCCCATCACCGTCGCCGCGCGCAGCCAAAGCGGGTTGACCGCGCGCACACCGGTCCACACGCTGTAAACCAGCGGAAATAACGAAGCGTAGATGACGACCAGAATCGTCGCGAGGTTTCCGATGCCGAACCACAAAATGAATAACGGCACCCAGGCGAGCGACGGAATAGGCAGCAGCGCACTCAGCACGGGTCGAAAAACTCGCTCCGCCACCCAAAAGCGCGCCATCAGCACACCGAGCGGCACCGCGATGGCAAACGAAATCGCAAGGCCGATAAACACACGCACGAGCGTCGCCAGCGCGTTCTCCATGAGACTGCCATCGGCCAACATGCGCCAGATGACGCGGCCGATCGATTCGAGTGGCGGCGTCATGGCGGTGGAGAACATGCCGCTGCGTGCAAAGGCTTGCCACACCGCCAGCAGCACCAGCACGCCGGCCGTGCCGCGCGCAAAGGCGACGATGGAGAAGCCTTTCCTCATGCCACCACCATCCCCCAGCGCACCACGGTGTAGCGCTCGATGCGTGTGAAGACCTGCCGCTCGAGTAAAATACCGATTGCGCCAATGACGGCGATGGTGGCCAGCATCACGTCAGTATTGAGGAAAGTCTGCGCGCCGAAGATCAGCCAGCCGAGGCCGCGCTGAACCGACATCAGCATTTCGACCGCAATGAGGATGCGCCAGGCCTGCGCCAGCCCGAGGCGCAGGCCAATCATGATGTAAGGCAGCGCCCCCGGCAGCACGACGCGGCGAAACATGTCGCGATCGCGCGCGCCCATGACTTCCGCGGAGCGCAGCCAGATCGGTTTTACCGACTTTACGCCGCGCCAGCTATTGATGATGATGGTGAAACTCGATGAGACCCCGACCAGCAAGATGGTCGGAAAATCCCCGAGCCCGAACCACAGCACGAATAAAGGCGCGTAAGCGAGGCCGGGGATCGGATAGAGGAAGCTAACGGTCGGCAGCAGCGTGTCTTCGACCCACTGCCGCCGCCCCATCGCGATGCCGAGCGTGACGCCCACGATGCCGGCAATCGCGAAGCCCGCAACGAGCCGATAAACCGTCGCCACGGTCGCGGCCAGCAGCACGCCGTTTCCGGCCAGGCGTACCAGGGCGTCGGCAATGGCGCCGAGGTTGGGCACCAGCTTCGGGGGAAAGCCACCGTAGACTGCGAGCATTTGCCATGCGATCGCGATCACCGCGAAGGTCGCGAGCGGCAACCCGATCGACAGTGCCCGCCTCATGGTTTGCGTATCAGGCTTTGGCGCGGGCGGCGGCCAGCACGCTGCCGTTGAGCCGCGCATCCCAATCCGGCATAGCGGAGATCTTCTTCTGATCCATAAGCGTCTTCGACTCCTCCGCCAGGTAAGCTTTGAGCTCCGGGCCGAAGTCGGGGTTCACGTCGATCTTCGACAGCATCAACTTGATGACTTCGTCGGTGACCGAAAAGCCCTGATCCTTGAAGTGCTTGAGGACAACCGCCGTCGCTTTGGCGCGCTGTTCCTGATAGATCTTCACGCCCGCGAGCCAGCCGCGCATGAAGGCGACGACGCCATCCTTGTTCTTGTCGACGGCCGACTTGTTGGCGGCCAAAATAATCGGCTGCAGATCATAGTCGCTGTAGTCGGTCAGCACCGTGCCGAGCTTTTCGACTTCGGCTACCGAAGGGAACGGCTCGACTCCGGCGAATGCGTCGATCGAACCGGAAGCCAGCGCCGACACATGATTCTGGAACCGCACGTTGACGAGTTGAATGTCGTCTTTGGTCAATCCGGCTTTGGGCAGGATCTTGTTCAGGAACACGGCATCGGTCGCGGAACCTGGCTGCGAGCCGACTTTCTTGCCCTTGAGATCCTTGATCGTCTTGATACCCGACTTCGTGCCGACGACGACTGCAAGTGTCTTGGCGCCGTAGAGCGCGAGCCCAATCGCCTCCAACTCGCCCTTGGCCGCGCCGATCACGAACGGCGTCGATCCGATCACGCCGATATCGATGCGCCCCGAAATCATGGCGTCGCGCGTGGTTTTGCCGCTGTCGAAGGTGTGAACGGCAACGTTGCCGCCGGCCTTTTTGAACAGATCTTCCGATTCTGCGATCATGCCGATCGTGCCCCAGGATGTGTTCTGGAATCCGAAGTTGATCTGGGCTACGTCCGCCTGCGCGCGCAGGCCGGTCGCGGCGGCAACGAGCGCGCCACCGGAGAAGCTCAGAAAGTCCCGTCGTGGCAGCGTGAACTTGGTCATTGTATCCTCCCTATGTGCATCGGTTTTTTAAAACCGGATTCCATTGCCCTCTTCCCACAGCCGGGCCACCTCGGTGTGATCGGCATTTGAGCCGATCTTGGTTTCAGCGGTCTTCCAAACTTCACACACGCGATCGGTAAGTGGCGTCATTGCGCCGATCGAATGGCCGAAGTCGGCGGCAACCGATACGTCTTTTGCGATCAAGCCGAGCGCCATGCCGGTCGCAAATTTATGGGTGAGAACCTGCGGAATCACTTTCTTTTCAAGAGGATGCTGGCGGCCGGAGCACATATGCACCAACGCATCCGCCATGGTTGTGCTGTCGAGCCCGAACTTCCGGCCGATCGCGAGGGCTTCTATCAAGTTCACCAGCGCAGCGGCATTGACGTAATTGGCCAGCGCTTTGAGCGCGTGACCCGAGCCAAGCGTGCCGCAGCGAAAGACTTGCCGGCCGACGGCTGAGAATATCGGCATGCAACGTTCGATATCTTCGTCTTTGCCACCCACCATCAAGTCGAGAGTCGCGTCTTTTGCAAAGACGACGCCACCCATAACCGGTGCATCGACGTAAGCGATGCCACGTTTCGCCACTTCGCCGCCGATCGCGACAGTGGCGCTCGGGGCGGAAGTGCCCATGTCGATGATCACCGCGCCTGAAGAAAGCGAGGATAGGAGTCCGCTTTTGGCGAGAACGACATCACGGACCGTCGTGTCGTCGGGCAGCATGCAGATCGCGGCATCCGCGCCGCGTGCCGCATCGGCGAGCGTCGCGGCGGCACGCCCGCCATGGGACGCAACGAAATCGCGCGCGGCCTCAGGCCGCCGGTCGTAAAGCGTCAACGCGAAGCCCTTCGCAGCAAGCTGCGCGGCCATAGGCACACCCATATTGCCGAGGCCTACGAATGCGATCGTCTTGATCGGCGTCATGCTTTGCCCTTCATCGCCTCCTGCAACAGCCCACTGTCGAGGATACTCCCCCAGTCGGGCATCGAAGCAATCGCCTTCTTCTTGATGAGGACGTTCGCTTCGTCTTCGAGATATCCGCGCAAGTTTGGCTTGAAATTCGTCTCGACGTCGAGCTTCGAAAGCATTCGCTCGACAACGGCTTCGCTCACATTGAAGCCCTGCCCTTTGAAAAACGAATGGACAATCTCGCGCGATTTTTCCGGATTTGATCTGAACAGGTCGACACCGGCGAGCCACCCCCGCAATAGCGCAACAACCGCCGCGCGCTTTTGTTCGACCACCGGCCGGTTGGCCGCAAGGATCACCGGCAGGATGTCGAAATCCGAATAGTCGATGATGGCGTCGCCGATGCCGTCGACTTCCGCGATCGAGGGGAATGGCTCGACGCCCGCAAAGGCGTCGACCGAGCCTGACGCCATCGCCGCGATATGGTTTTGATGAGGGATGTTGACGACCTGAACGTCGCCTTTGCTCAGGCCGAATTTCGGCAGGATCTTCTCCTGGAACACGTGGTCGGTGGCCGAACCAATCTGCGAGGCTACTTTGCGTCCCTTCAAATCGACAACCGATTTCATGCCCTTGTTTTTGGCGACGACAATCGAATCCGTTTTTCCGGCGTACATCGACATGCCGATGGCGACCAGGTCCCCTTTGGCGGCGCCGACCACGAACGGCGTCGAGCCGAGCACGCCGACATCGACGCGGCCGCTGACCATGGCATTACGCGTTGTCTTGCCGCCGTCGAACTTGAGGATTGAGACATTAGCGCCGGCTTTCTGGAACAGGCCCTCGGCCTCGACCAGCATCCCGATCGTACCCCAGGAGGTTGTCTGGTAACCGAAAACGAGTGGCGCCGTATCGGCACGCGCGCGCAGGCCCGCCGCCGTCGCCATCGCCGCGCCCCCGGCGATCGTCAGAAAATCGCGCCGCGGCAAATTGAGCATTCTCATAATTTCCTCCTTTCAACCGACGATGAAACCGACTGCTTTGAATTTCTCCTTTGCCTCGGGCGAAGTCAGCACACCGATGAGTGCCTTGGCAGCGGCTTTGTTCTTTGACGTACTGTGCACGCCGGCCGAAAACATGACCGCGCCCTGGATGGCGGGAGGAAACGGTCCGACCAGCACCACATTCTTGTTGGCGATTATTTCGCTCATCTGACCCAGGCCGATCTCGATGTCGCCGTTGGCGACTTCTTTCAGCCCGTCAGGCCCGCGGTCGCGCAACTGAATTTTGGGCGCGAGTGGCTTATCTAGACCAATCTCCGCGAACACCTTTGCAATATGGATGCCGCTTTGGCCGCCTTTCGCCGGGTTGGCATACATGATCGATTTTGCAGCGAGCATCGACTTCTTGAACGAGTCGACGTCGTGAATATCGGGTTTCGGCGCGCCGGCTTTGATCGCAACCCCGACGCCCATGCTGCCGAGATTCTTGATGCTGTCGCCATCGACTTTGCCAGCCATGGCGAGGCCTGCGAGGCCCTTGTCGGTGGCCAGGACAACGTCGCCCTCCGCACCATCGGCCACTCTCTTGGCAACGGCTCCGGCCGTAGCGAACTCGAACTTTACCGTATTGCCGCTCCTCTTCTCAAAGTCCTGCACGAGGGGGCGCACCACTGACTGCACAGCGCCAGGGCAGAACACCACAATCTCCGCGGCTGCTGCCGGCGCTGCGGCGGTGCAAAAAATGATCGCGCTTAGTACGAGCTTACGCATGTCGATCTCCCGGTCAGTGTGCACGCAAGTAGCGCATGATTTCGCGTTGCCTCTCGACGAATGGCTCGCTCAGCGGATCGCGTGGGCGCGGCAAGTCGAGCGTGAGCTCGGCCTTGATGCTACCCGGATGCGCGTTGAGCACGATTACCCGATCGCCGAGAAAGACGGCTTCGGCGACGTTGTGCGTGATGTAGACGATGGTCTTCTTGGTCTTCTGCCAGACGTCGGTAAGCAACAATTGCATGTCGTCGCGCGTCATGGCGTCTAACGCTGCAAAAGGCTCGTCCATCAGCAGCACCTGCGGATTGTAGGCAAGCGAGCGCGCGATCGCGACACGCTGCTGCATGCCGCCAGATAGCTGATGCGGGAAGACATCGGCGAATTTCTCCAGACCCACCAGGCGCAGGAATTCAAGTGCGGTTTCCTGCCGCGTCGACTTGTCGATCCTGCGCATCTCCAGCCCGAATTCGACATTGTGCTTGGCGGTGCGCCACGGAAACAGTTGCGCGAAATCCTGAAATACGACGCCGCGATTCTGTTTCTTGCTGTCGAGCGGCGCATCGCCGATACGGATTTGACCGGCGGTCGGGTGCAGCAGCCCGGCGAGAATATTGAGGATCGTCGTCTTGCCGCAGCCGGACGGGCCGAGCAGGCACACAAATTCCGACTGCTTGACGGAAAAGTTGATGTCCTTGATGGCCAGCACGCTGCCCTTGTCGACCTGGTATTCGAAGCTGACGTTCTTGACTTCGATCTGGTCGGTCACGTGGTCACCTTTATCGCCGGCCGCCGTCATGGGGGGAATCGGCAGCGATCTGGGCCACCTTCGCGAGCCCGACTGCATCCGCTGCCGCGCGGATGGCGCGGGCCCCGGCAGGAAGACGCGCGCAATGCCGGGCCATGATCCACACAATGTGCGCGGCCGCGCCGACGCGTGTCGCTTTGGGGTTCACGATCACTCGCCTCCTGTCCCGGTGACGCTGGTCCCGCCGCAGACGAACAGTGACTGACCGGTGATGAAACCGCTTTCTTTATCGAGCAGGAACATCACCGCGTTGGCGATCTCCTGTGTCGTGCCAAGCCGACCGACAAGAATTCTTTCGATCACGGTCTGTCGCTTAAGCGAACCCGGTGGATGACCGCGATTGAAATGCGTCGTCTCGACCGGCCCCGGCATGACGGCGTTGACAGTGATGCCGTCAGCGCCGGTTTCGATGGCCACCACACGCGTCATTCCTTCGAGGCCGGCCTTGGCGCTGGCATAGACGACGCGTTCAGATTTGCCGAGGATCGCGCGCGAGGAGATATTGACGATGCGGCCGAACTTGGCGCGCCGCATGCCCGGCACGAAACTCTGGATCAGCACCATCGCCGCGCCGAGCGTGATAGTCAGGACCTGGTTGAGCTCCTCTATCGTCGCCTTCTCGAGCGGATTGGGCGCGTTCTGCCCTGCATTATTGACCAGGTAGCGCACCGGGAATTCGGCGGCGACATCGTTCGCTACTTTGCGCGCCGCCGTCAGATCGGTGAGGTCAATCGAACGGAAATGCAAATCCTTGTGTTTGAGTTTCGGCGCGTTGCGCTGGAGCGTGACGACCGGGATGCCACGGTCGAGCAATGTGGCCGCGATGGCTTCGCCGATGCCGGAACTGGCACCCGTCACCACTGCTGCATCCGCCGTCGCCATACGCGGCCCCTTCCCGGTCTAGAGATAGTCGATGATTTTCCAACTTCCCGGCTGGGCGTTGACGACGTTCTTGGGGGGCAAGCCTGTGCGCCGGTCGGCATAGACCTTGCCCTCCTTCATCACCAACTGGATGTTCTTCTTCTCTTGCAGGCACGCGATGTCGGCCAGCGGATCACCATTCACTGCCACGATGTCGGCGAGCTTGCCGGCTTCAAGGCTGCCGAGGTCCTTGTCCAGCTTGATTGCCCTCGCGGCATTGATGGTTGCGGTCTGCAACGCGTGCATCGGCGCCATGCCGAGCTTGACATAAATTGCAAGTTCGGTGGCGTTCGTGCCCATTTCGGGATCGAAACCCATATCTGTGCCCATCGCGATGTTGACGCCTGCTTTGAGCATCTGCTGGAACGTATCGAAGCAGTTCTGCTGCAACTTCTTCATCTTATCGGTAACAAATTTCGACGTGCCGATTTTCTTGCGGATTTCGATGGCGTGGTCGGTGCGGTGCGCCAGCGTCGGCGTTACCCAGGCGCCCTTCTCCTTGATCATGCCGATGGTCTCGTCGTCGGAGAACACCATATGCTCAATGGTGTCGACACCTGCTTTCAGCGCCATACGCTGGCCCTGAGGCGTGAAACAATGCACCGCGCAGATTTTGTGGAAGGCGTGCGCCTCGTCCACGACCGCATCAAGTTCCTCCTGAGTCATGTTGCGGATGTCCGGCTCCTCCTTGTCGGTGCCGCCGCCGCCAGTCACGCAGGTTTTAATGACATCGCAGCCCGCGAGCAGGTTGGTGCGCGCGAGCTTGCGCAACTCCCACGGTCCATCCGCGGTCTGGAACCCGAGCCGCACAGCGGCGCGCGGCTGGATCAACGCCAGATGCGACCCGGTGATGGTGGTGAAACCGGCAACCAGCATGCGCGGCCCTTCCAAGATGCCGGCATCGAAGGCGTCACGGATGGCGCAGGCTTCCGCCACCAGCAGGCCGCGCTGTGAGTTAAGCCCGAGATCGCGCAGCGTGGTGAAGCCCATGTCAAAGCAGAGCTGCGCATGGAACACGCCATACATCTGCTGCAGCTCAGGGGTAATCTCCCATTGCGCTACGCGATGATTGTGGAAGGTCAAGCAGTTGAACATCATCGTGTGCAGGTGAATGTCCATCAAACCCGGAATCAGGGTGCAGTTGCCGCAGTCGAGCACGTCGGCGCCCTGCGGAATCTTGATGCTGTCCTTTGTGCCGATCCTTTCGATACGCTTACCCTTGAGTACGATCACAGGATTCTTGCTCGCGGCAGCGCCGGTGCAATCAATCATGCTGGCGGCGGCGACGTACTTTACTGCGCCGTCAGCGGGTTCGTTTTGCTGTTCTTTCATCGCCACTCCCGTTCACTCGTTGTCGCCCGCGCCGGCGAGGTGCGGAACAATTGCATCGCTTCGGCAAAACGGCCGTATGTCTCGGGATTGATCGTCATGTTGCGCGGCGCGCGGCCGGCGTCGAAGCGGAAGGCGGCGAAGGTGCGGCGAATATCGTCGACATCGATGCCGCGGGTGATGAACACCAGCCGCGAACGGCGATCGTCGCCCTCGAGCCAGGCATCCAGCGCAACCGGCTCGCTGACCACCGTCTGCACCGCCTGCACGGCATACGGCTTGCCCTCGACGTTGACGATGCCCTTGACGCGCAACAGTCCGGCGCCGCGGAAGCCCGCTAGCAAGTTCATCCACAGCACGAAGCCCGGCAGTGTAATTTCCCCGTCATAAGTAAGCGAAAACGTCGAGATGTTGGGGTCGCTTGAAGCCGGCGCCACGGTTGCCGCGTAGCACGCATCGTTCAGCCAGCCGCGCGCGGCGTCGCTGCGCCCAGCCAGATCGAAGCCGGCCGCATCGAGAATTTCAGCTGGCCGCAGGTCGCCATACGCTGCGCGTAACTGCCGGGCGCCCGGATTGATCGCGCCAAGCCGCGCGCTGATCGCATCAATCGTGGCGTGGTTGACGAGATCGGTCTTGCTGATGACGATGCTGTCGGCCACCGCCGCTTGCTTCACGGATTCCTGATGGCGCGCCAGATGCTCCGCGCCATGCACGCCGTCCGCCAGCGCGATCACCGTCTTTAATTCAAAGAGCGTGGTGATGTGGGTGTCAGTCAGCAGGATCTGCACCACCGGCACAGGGTCGGCGAGCCCCGACATCTCGATAAGCACAAAATCGAAATCCAGCGTGGGGTCGCGGTCTCGGTGCACGTAAAGATCAAGCAGGCTCGAGGCGACCTCTTCATGCACGTGCCCGCACAGGCAACCGCTGTCGATGACACGCATGCGCCGGCACGGCGCCTGAACGAGGACGTGATCGATGCTCACTTCGCCGTATTCGTTGACGACCACGGCGGCGCGCGCAAAAGCCTGCGTCTTGAGCAGGCGGTTGACGAGAGTGGTCTTGCCGCTGCCGAGAAACCCGGTGACCAGCAGCACCGGCACGCGCGACGCCAGCGTCACGAACGCGGACAAGAGCGTCCTCCCCGTCCGCCCGCTCATTGAGGCGGCGGGCGTCACATGAAGCGTAGACCCGCGAATGAATAGATCAAGCGTATTCTGATTATAGTGGAGATAGATCGTATCTATGGTGCGCGCCGCGACAAACCGGCCGCGCGCGGCGCGCCCTTGCCCTTTCCGCCATAGGCCGCCTTGATCATCTCCGCCATGCGCTGGGCTGCGGCCGAACGGTGGCCGTTGCGCCGCCAGAGTATGCCAACGCTGCGCTTGGGCGCCGGATCGATCAGCCGCACGATCCGCAGGCCATTCGCGTCTACGATGGCACCAGCTGACAACACGCTGGCGAGGCCGGAATTGCGAATGGTCGCCAGGATCGGCTCGATAGCGTTCATCTCAAGCACGACATGCGGCACCTGACCGCTCTCGGAAAAAAAAACGATCGACGAATTGACGCGCACCAAACTCCGGCGTCAGCAGCACAAGCGGGAGCCTGCCAAGTTCACGCATCGGCATAGTCTTGCGGCCGGCTTGCGGATGCTTGGAGCCGACCACAAGCACCAACTCTTCATCGAACAGTCGCTCCGAGAGAATTTGCTCGTTGCCGTCGGCGATATAGGCAACCGCCATATCGAGGTCAGCGTTGAGCAGGTCGCGCTCCATGGCGGCGCGCGGCACGAGACGCGCAGTCACGTGCACGCCGGGATAACGCAACGCGAATTCCGACAGGATCGGCGGCAGCATCGAATGGGAGAAGGAATGAAAAACCGCCATCCGCAATGCGCCTCGCATGAGGCCTTCGAGCTCGGAGATCGCGAGAGTGCTGGATTCGAGCTCCTTGAGCACGCGTTCGCAATAGGGCTTGAACAGCTGACCGGCTGCCGTGAGTTCGACGTCCTTGGCGCCACGCTCAAACAGAACAGTGCCAATAATGGATTCAAGTTGCTTGATCTGATGCGACAGCGTCGGTTGCGTGACGTGCAGACGGTCCGCCGCGCGCGTAAAACTCCGCGCGTCGGCGACGGCGAGAAAATAACGCAGGTGACGCAGTTCCATTCCGGCGCCCGATCAGTTGTGCAAACGTATTCATCTTGCGCGCTGGTCTTCAATACAAAAGATACACTCGACAGAGCGAATATCGCTTCGGGTCAAAGGCGGAAATCCAGAATTTGAGGGCCCACGAAACGGGAGGCCAGACGATTGCGGTCGCGGTCACACCGTGCGATCGAGTTCCGTCTCCGGCACGGTTTTCCAGAAAACGAGTATTTTGGTGAAGATGGGCACAGATTTCCGGCACGATGAGCCGATAAATCATTGAGTTCGGGACATTGCGAACCTCGGCCCGACGCAAAAATCCCACGAACAGCGGGATTTTCCGCGGCATCGTGGACAAGTCTTCGCGACGCTCGTCGGACCGCAGGTGGCCCCCGATGAATTCGTGGAGGCCGGTTGAACAGACCAAAGAGCACAAAATGGATTTTGGTTTTGCGCGCGTTAGGTGCTCCTCATCCCGGGCAAGTGGTCAAAGCGGGTCGGCACCCTCTCCATTCATACGTGCACTAACAACCGCGGAGCTAATTCATTTGTCACCGCGGCGGGCTGAAAAAGAAGGCCTTTGCCGTCGAAGAGATCGACGCCGCCAAGCTCGGCAAGAAGGACGTGGCGTGATTCGAACTGCCAAATTCCTCTTTTGAAACTCGCCTTTGAAACCACGCGAGAATTTCGGGTATTTTGGCGGAATTTTGGGTCAGAGACTTGCGCGCGACAAAGTTGTCAGAATCCGAAACGACACCCAAAACTTTCGCGCGAATTCGAAATGCGCGCTAGCAAGTTAAATGTCCCCAAAAGCCGATAATCCGAAAGAACGGCCCACGCAACCCGACTTAGTAGCCGCGCACTCAGTGGCTAATCGAACCCGGTCTCCGCTAGGCCATTCGCGAATATGGGAGTATTCCGGGGCCGACGAGCAGGGTGAGAAGCAGAGACCGGCGCGCACATTGTACCCTCAACCACCCATACCGCCACCGCCACGCCCTGATCTAGTATGTTTGGGCAGCTTGGCCCCTTAGGTTCTGGGCACACGCCGCCTTAAGGGTTACGGCAAGCAAGGAGGTCATTTAGTGGCGCCCGACGTTCGTTACGCCAAGAGTGGCGATGTGCATATCGCTTATCAGGTTTTCGGAAAGGGTCCGGACAGCCTTGTCATCATTCCCGGCTTCATTTCGCACGTCGAGCATGTTTGGGATTCCCCAGATCAGTCCCGCTGGCTGAATCATGTGGCAAGAAGGGTGCGGGTTGTAATATTCGACAAGCGAGGGACCGGCCTTTCCGACCGCATGGGCCAGCTGCCCAATCTCGACCAGAGAATGGATGATGCCCGGGCGGTGATGGACGCCGCTGGGATCGAGCGGGCCACGGTCATGGGCGTGTCCGAAGGCGGATCGCTCGCGGCGTTGTATGCCGCATCGCACCCCGAGCGATGCTCCTCATTGATCCTTTACGGCGCCTTCCCGAGATTTTCGGACTGGTTTCCGACCAAGCAAAAATTCGATGGATTCCTGAATTACGTCGAAACCGCTTGGGGCACCGGCAATAGCATTGCGGGTTTTGCTCCCTCAAAAAAGAATGACGCGGATTTTCAGCGCTGGTGGGGCCGTTTTGAAAGACTTGGCGGCAGTCCTTCCGCAGTCATCAATTTGATGCGTATGAACAGCGAGATCAACATCGACAATATCCTGTCGTCAATTCCCGTTCCGACCCTCGTGCTGCACCGAACCGAGGACCCGACGGTCAGCATCCAGGCCGGCCGATTTTTGGCGGCACATATTCCGCATGCCAAACTCCTAGAGCTGGATGGCCCCGATCACATCTACTGGCTCGGCGACAACGCCCTGCAAATTGCCGACTTGGTCGTGAATTTCATCACGCAGCCAGGCACTGATGCGCCCGCTGTGCCGGGATCGCGCAGCGTGCTCGCGACCATTGTATTCACCGATATCGTCGCCTCGACGTCGCGGGCGAGCGAAATTGGCGACAAAGCGTGGCGGGAACTTTTGCAGGCGCACGACGCGACGGTTCACAGGGAAATCGCCCGCTTTCGCGGCAGCGAGGTGAAATCCTTAGGCGATGGATTTTTAATTTTGTTCGACGGCCCGGCGCGGGCGATCCATTGCGCCCAGGCAATCACCGCAGCAATGGGCCCGCTTGGTATCAAAGTTCGCGCTGGCTTGCATACTGGCGAGGTGGAGCGAACCGAAACAGATGTGCTCGGCATTTCCGTTCATCTCGCGGCGCGTATTATGGGCACGGCGAACGCGGGCGAGGTAGTCATTTCTCGGACCGTGAAGGATCTCGTCGCGGGCTCCGGTATCGCGTTCGATGACGCCGGTGAGCATTCCTTAAAGGGGATCGAGGAAAAGTGGCAATTATTCAAAGTCAGGACGACTGCTTGACAGCCTGCGTGCCGAAGACATCATCGAGTAGGCGGCGACCGTTGATGGCACTTAACAGACACTGGTTCAGGGGCAGAGCACCTCCGCTCTGCATACGGACCGGCGAATCCGCAAATCGGTTCATCGTGCAAAATTTTTCTTAGATCGCGACTGTTAAGTCGCTCGCGCAGTTTACGATCGAACCGGTCTCCGCCTCGTCGCTCCGCAAAGCGGGAATTCGATTTCGGCCCCGCCGGAGATTCATCGATGGGCAAAATTCCCCGCACGTGCGGGCTTTTTGCGCGCTTGCGTCAGCCAAAACGGAACGACCGGACTGGATGGCTGGGGCGCCAGGATTCGAACCTGGGAATGGCGGAATCAAAATCCGCTGCCTTACCACTTGGCTACGCCCCAAGAGCTACCGGAAAGCCGCGCTGAAGCGAATTCGCGTGCGGCGGCGGGACCATAGCGGCGCGGGCCCGTCCAATCAACTTCCATGCCCATTATATACATAAGCGTGCGTTGACCGGCTTCCGGTCAAGGCTAGATTACGGCGATGACCTACCGTGCCCCTGTTGCCGATATCGCCATCGCGCTCAAATACGCGGCGGGGCTTAAAGATGCCTTGGCCGAGGGACTTTATGGCGACCTCGACGAAGAAACGATCGACTCAGTGATCGCCGAAGCCGGGCGATATGCAAGCGACGTCATCGCGCCGCTCAATAAAATCGGCGACCAATTCGGAACGCCTTTCAAGGAAGGCCACATTGCCATGCCGCCCGGCTGGAAAGAGGCCTACACGGCCTGGGCCAGCGCGGGATGGAATGGACTTGCCGCGCCGTCTGACTGGGGCGGACAGGGGCTCCCGCACGCCGTGAATGCTGCCTGCATCGAGATGTGGAATTCGGCCTCGATGGCGTTTGGCATCGGGCCCGTACTGACAATGGCGGCGATGGATGCACTTCACGCCTACGGCAGCCAGGCTCTTAAAAAACAATATCTCGGCAAGCTCATCAGCGGCGAGTGGATGGGCACGATGCAGCTGACCGAACCGCAGGCGGGCTCGGACGTAGGAGCGCTTCGCAGCAAGGCGCAACGCGCGCCCGACGGCAGCTACCGCATCACCGGATCAAAAATCTTCATCACCTATGGCGAGCACGATTTAACGGACAACATCATCCACTTCGTGCTTGCTCGCCTTCCCGATGCGCCGGCCGGCACCAAAGGCATATCGCTCTTTCTGGTACCGAAAATCATGCCTGATGGGACGCACAACAACGTGCGCGCGCATTCGGTCGAGCATAAGCTTGGCATCCATGCGTCACCGACCTGCACAATGGTCTATGGCGACCACGGCGGGGCGATAGGTTTTCTCGTCGGCGAAGAGCACAAAGGCATGGCGTGCATGTTCACAATGATGAACCGCGCGCGGCTTGCCGTCGGCCTGCAAGGCGTCGGCATTGCCGAAAGAGCGATGCAGCAGGCATTGTCCTACGCCCGCGAACGTAAGCAGGGTACAGCTGACGCGATTATCGCCTATCCCGACGTCATGCGGATGCTGTTGACCATGCGCGCGCTGACCGCGGCGGCGCGCGCGATCTGCTACGCCACGGGTGTTGCGATCGACCGCTCGTTGCGCGCAAAGACAACTATTGCACGCAAGCAGGCGCACGAGCGTGCTTCACTGCTCACTCCGATAGCCAAGGCATTTTCCACCGATATCGGCGTCGAGGTCGCGTCGCTCGGCATTCAGGTGCATGGCGGGATGGGCTATATCGAGGAAACCGGCGCGGCCCAGCACTACCGCGATGCCCGGATCGCCACGATTTATGAAGGCACGAACGGCATCCAGGCGCTTGACCTTGTGGCGCGCAAAGTGCCGCTGGACGACGGCAAGGCCGTTTCCGTCTACATTGATCAACTTCGGCAAACGGTGAAATCGGTCCAAACCAGCAATGCTCCCGCATTTGGCGAAACGGCGGCACTGCTCGGCGAGGCGGTCGATGCTCTTGAGCGCGCGACACGCTGGTTGCTCACGCAGAACTCTTCCGGTGCCGCGCTTGCCGGCGCTACACCCTATCTTCGGCTGTTCGGAAACGCCGCCGGCGGATGCATGCTGGCGGAAGAAGCACTGGCGTCGTTGCGCGGCGGCGATGGCACCGGTCGCGCCGCGCTTGCGCGATTTTTTGCCGAAAACATCTCGATTCAGGCCGGCGGCCTCGAACGAGGTGTCCCCGAGGGCGCCGGCAGCATTCTTGCCGGGCAAGCAGCGCTCAACGAATAAGCGCGGAGGGGATTCAAGGCGATGTCATTAAAGGGCAAGACCCTGTTTATAACAGGCGGATCGCGCGGGATCGGCCTCGCTATTGCGCTTAAGGCTGCCGCCGAAGGCGCCAACATTGTCATTGCCGCAAAGACCGTGGCGCCACACCCCAAGCTTGAGGGAACTATTCACACCGCTGCTGCTGAAATTGCAAAAGCAGGCGGACGGGCGTTGCCGTTGGCCGTTGATGTGCGCGACGAAAATGCGGTGCAGTCCGCCCTGGACGAGGCCGCACTTAAATTTGGCGGCATCGACATAGTCGTGAACAACGCCAGCGCCATCCAGCTCACCTCGGTGGCGGCAACCGACATGCGCCGTTACGACCTCATGCAGCAGGTCAATGCGCGCGGGACATTTGTTGTATCGAAATTCGCTATTCCCTATCTCACGCGTGCTGAAAATCCGCATATTCTCATGCTGTCGCCACCACTCGACATGGCCGAGAAGTGGTTTGCGCCCCATGCCGCCTATTCGATGGCGAAATTCGGCATGAGCCTCGTCGTTCTTGGCCTTGCCGGCGAACTGCGCGGCAAGGTCGGGGTCAACGCCTTGTGGCCGCGTACGACGATCGCCACGGCCGCGATCAGAAATCTGTTGGGCGGCGACACCATGATGCAGCGGTCGCGCAAGCCGCAGATTCTTGCCGAAGCGGCGTGCCGCATTTTCAATAAGCCCAAGACCTTTACGGGGAACTTCCTGATTGACGACACGTTTCTCGCCGGCGAAGGCATCACGGATTTCGACCAGTACCGCGTCGATCCCAGTCAGCCACTTCAGCTGGATTTCTTCGTGCCGGATAACAACCCGCCTCCTGCCGGAGTGACGCTGGACGCGAAATCGCGATAGGGACTTCCGCCAAAGCCCTTGAGCGTCTAAGTCTAGGCCATGTCCACACTTCTCCTGAGCCACCCCGCCTGCCTGAACCATCTGACGCCTTCCGGCCACCCCGAGCGGCCGGACCGACTGCGCGCGATCGAGCAGGCGTTGGAAGATGAAAAGTTTCAGTCGCTGGCGCGCGTGGAGGCGCCTCGTGGACCGCTCGATGTCATCTCATTGTGTCACCCGATGGACTACGTCGAAGCGATCCGCGACGCCTCTCCGGCCGAAGGCCTTGTCCGACTCGACGCCGACACTGCAATGTCGCCTGGGAGTTTCGAGGCCGCCCTTCGCGCGGTCGGCGGCGCAAAGCTTGCCGTCGACGAGATAATGACCGGCAAGGCGACGAATGCGTTCGTCGCGACGCGTCCACCTGGGCACCACACCGAAACTTCCCGGCCAATGGGTTTCTGTCTTTTCAACAACGCGGCGATCGCGGCGCGCTACGCGCAAAAAACCTACGGTGCCGAGCGGGCGGCAATTGTGGATTTCGACGTCCACCACGGTAACGGCTCGCAGGATATTTTCTGGGCGGACAAAACGGTGATGTACTGCTCGACGCACGAGATGCCGCTTTATCCCGGTACCGGCGCGGTCGGTGAACGAGGCGAGTTCGGCACTATCGTCAACGCGCCGCTTTCGGCCGGCGATGGCGGCGACGCCTTTCGCGAGGCATTCGAGACCGTGATCCTTCCGCGCCTGCGTGAATTCAAACCCGACATCCTGGTCATCTCCGCCGGTTTCGACGCGCATACGCGCGATCCGCTCGCGAATCTCAACCTGGTTGAGACGGATTTTTCCTGGGTCACCAAAAAGCTGATGGAGCTCAGCGAGACAACCGCGCAAGGACGGATCGTTTCCTTGCTCGAGGGCGGCTATGATTTGCAGGGACTGTCGCGTTCCGTTGCGGCCCACGTCACTGCGCTGATGCGCGGCTAAAAATACGCTATCCTGATATCCAATTGATCGCTTAAGACTGCCTTACATATTACCGGAAATAGACATGGCCGAGATCAACGCCGATATCAAAAAAATGCCCTTCGAGCGAGCGATCGAGGAATTAGAATCGATCGTCAAGCGCCTGGAAGAGGGAAAGGTCCCGCTCGAGGAATCCGTTGCCATCTACGAGCGCGGCGAGGCGCTGAAAAAGCGCTGCGAGGAGCTATTGCGCCAGGCGGAGGCGCGCGTCGAAAAAATCACGCTCGATGCCGATGGGAAGCCCGCCGGCAGCGAGCCGCTTGACGTCGATTAATTGCCCCTCGTGGTGAAATTGTGTAAGCCAATGCCACCGGCAGGCTTGGTGGACGGGCCCCGCTGGAAAGGCCTGTAAATCTGACTGTTCGGAGTTGCTTGTGTCCGAGGCTTCCAAAACCCCCCTGCTCGATCGCATCCATCTGCCGCGTGACCTCAAGAATCTGTCGGCCGAGCAGCTCAAGCAACTGGCGGACGAGTTGCGCGTCGAGACCATCGACGCGGTTGCAAAAACGGGCGGCCATCTTGGCGCCGGGCTCGGCGTTATCGAGCTAACCGTCGCGCTGCACTATATTTTTGACACGCCGGACGACAAACTGATTTGGGACGTCGGGCACCAGGCGTATCCGCACAAGATTCTCACCGGGCGTCGCGATCGCATTCGCACGCTGCGCCAGGGTGGCGGCTTGTCTGGGTTCACCAAGCGGGCCGAAAGCGAGTACGACCCATTCGGAGCGGCGCATTCCTCGACATCGATCTCGGCCGCACTTGGCATGGCTGTCGCGCGCGACCTCGACGGAAAGAAACATAATGTCATTGCCGTGATTGGCGACGGCGCCATGTCAGCTGGCATGGCGTACGAAGCCATGAACAATGCTGGCGCGCGCAACGGACGGCTGATTGTCATCCTCAACGACAACGATATGTCGATTGCGCCTCCGGTTGGCGCCATGTCGGCCTACCTGTCGCGATTGTTGTCGGGGCGGACCTACCTCAAGCTGCGCGACGTCGGCAAGCAGCTTACCGCCCATCTGCCCAAGCGCATCGATAAGTTTATTACGCGCGGTGTCGAACACGCACGCGGCTTTTGGACCGGTGGCACGTTATTCGAGGAACTCGGTTTCTACTATGTCGGCCCCATTGATGGTCATAATCTGGACCATCTGCTTCCCGTCCTCCGCAACGTTCGCGACGCCGAGGCGGGTCCCATCCTCGTCCATGTCGTGACGCAGAAGGGCAAGGGCTACGCGCCGGCTGAGACCTCAGCCGACAAATATCATGGCGTAGTCAAGTTCGATGTCGCGACTGGCGCCCAGGCAAAGTCGAAGTCGCGCGCGCCGCAATACACAAAGGTTTTCGCGGACAGTTTGATCAAAGAGGCACGCAAGGACAGTCGCATTGTCGCGATTACGGCTGCGATGCCGTCCGGCACCGGGCTCGACCTGTTCGCGAAGGAGTTTCCCAACCGCTGCTTCGACGTCGGCATAGCCGAACAGCATGCGGTGACTTTTGCGGGCGGTCTGGCAGCCGAAGGCCTCAAACCGTTTGCTGCGATTTATTCAACATTCCTCCAGCGCGCCTATGATCAGGTCGTTCACGATATTGCAATTCAAAAACTTCCGGTGAGGTTTGCCATCGATCGCGCGGGGCTCGTCGGAGCGGATGGACCGACGCACGCGGGCTCCTTTGACGTCGCATATCTGGGATGTCTGCCTGGCTTCGTGTTGATGGCGGCGGCCGACGAAGCCGAGCTCGTGCACATGGTCGCAACCGCGGCCGCGATCGATGACCGCCCGTCCGCAATCCGCTATCCGCGCGGCGAAGGTCTTGGCGTGCCTATGCCGGAAGAAGGCAAACCGCTTGAAATCGGCAAGGGCCGAATCGTCCAGGAAGGTCATAAAGTCGCGTTGCTTACCTATGGCGGGCGCCTCGGCGAATGTCTCGCCGCGGCGAGCGAGCTCAAGGCGCTCGGACTGTCAACCACGGTGGCCGATGCGCGCTTTGCAAAGCCCCTCGACGTCGACCTGCTCAAGCGCCTCGCGCGCGAGCACGAAGTGCTGGTGACCGTCGAAGAAGGGTCAATCGGGGGCTTTGGCTCCTACGCGCTGCAGGCTTTGGCCGAGCACGGACTGATTGAGCGGGGCCTGCGCGTGCGCTGCATGGTATTGCCGGATCAGTTCACCGACCAAGACACGCCCAACGCGATGTATGCCCAGGCTGGTCTCGACGCCAAAGGGATCGTCGCCAAGGTATTCGAGGCGCTCGGCAAAGATGCCGCCGCAGAAACGGTGCGGCTGGCCTAGAGTTCAGAGCCTCTTTTTGCGTGGCACCTTCTTGCCCTTTTTGCGTGCTTCCGAAAGTCCGATCGCAATTGCCTGCTTGCGGCTCTTTACGCGTTTGCCGCTGCGGCCGCTTTTGAGCGTGCCTTTATTGCGCTTCTTCATCGCGCGCTCCACGTATTTGGAAGCGCCTTTTGAATATTTACGTGCCATATTGCTTCTCCCGATTTTGGCAAACATCGTCGCCGCTACAAGCGGGTCAATTCAACCACGGTAAACCGCTGTGTACGAGACATTGTTCCGCGGCGCCACCTTGAAAGGATTCCGGCCGTGAGCGCACCGCGACAACGCATCGATCGCCTGCTGGTCGAGCGGGGCTTGTTCGAGAGCCGCGCCAAAGCGCAAGCCGCAATCGAGGCGGGCCAGGTTACGGCCGACGAACGTGTCGTTCGCAAGGCCTCCGAAGAAATCCCGGCTGACGCCGCCTTGCGAGCGAGCGCGGCCCATCCCTATGTCTCGCGGGGCGGATTGAAACTCGCTTCCGCACTCGACCACTTCGGGTTCAACCCGAAAGGCCGCGTTTGCCTCGACGTGGGCGCGTCTACCGGCGGCTTTACTCAGGTCCTGGTCGATCGAGGTGCGAGGCTTGTTTACGCGGTAGATGTCGGCCATGGACAACTGCATGACTCCTTACGCGCCCGGCCGGACGTGGATTTGATCGAAAACGCCGATATTCGCACGCTTTCCCGCACCCGCCTTGGCCATGCTCCGGATTTTGTCGCCGTCGACGTGAGTTTTATTTCGCTGAAATTGGTGCTGCCGCCGACGGTAGGGCTTGCGAAATTGCCGGCGCAGCTGGTCGCATTGATCAAGCCGCAGTTCGAGGCCGGCCGCACCGCGCTAAAAAAGGGAATCGTGCGCGATCCATCCGTGCACGCCGCGGTCTGCGATGATATCGCCAAATTCGTGGCCGCTCTCGGCTGGCACGTACTCGGCATCGTCAATTCACCGATCGAAGGCGGCGACGGCAACGCCGAATTCCTGTTGGGAGCTGCGCGTGCCTGAGCGACTGACAATCGCCCGCCTCGGTCATCGCGGTGATGGCGTCGCCGAAACGCCGCAGGGGCCAATCTACGTTCCCTATACATTGCCCGGCGAAGTCGTGACGGTTGAATCGGTCGCCGGGCATCCGGACAGAAGGCATCTCGTGCATGTCGAAAAGCGCAGCCATGAACGCGCCGACCCGGTGTGCAAGCATTTCGGCACCTGCGGCGGTTGCGCGCTCCAGCATTGGTCGCTGGCAGAGTACCATCTGTGGAAACGCTCACTCGTCGTCGAATCACTGGCGCAGGCGAATATCGTCGCGCCGGTTTCAGATCTGATCGATGCACATGGCGCGGGGCGGCGCCGCGCGGTTTTCCATGCGCGGCGCGGGGTGCATGACGTTCTCGAAGTCGGCTTCACTGCGCCGCGTGCGCATCATGTTGTGGCAATCGATGCGTGCCCCATTCTAGCGCCCGGACTTGGCGGCGCGCTGGGCGCTGCCTGGGCAATCGCCGAAGTCCTCAAGCCCTCGGGAAAACCTCTCGATATCCAGGCGACGGCGACCGATTCCGGCCTTGACGTCGATATTCGAGGCTCCGGGGCGCTCAGCCCCGATCGCATGACGGCACTGGCGCGACTTGCGGAAACACACAGGCTTGCCAGGCTGACGCGACATGGCGAACTGGTGGCGCAACAAGGTCGGCCGACCCTGAAGATCGGCAACGCAGAAGTCCCCTTGCCGCCGGGCGCTTTTCTTCAGGCGACAGCCGAAGGTGAAGCCACTTTGGCACGGCTCGCGACCGAGTATGCCGGCAAAGCCAAAAACGTCGCCGACCTGTTCGCCGGAATCGGGACTTTCGCACTGCGACTCGCCGAGCAGGCGCGCGTTGCCGCCGCCGACAGTGATGCTTCGGCAGTCAAGGCGCTAGAGCAGGCTGCAGGAAAAGCTAACGGACTCAAGCCCGTCGCGGCCCAGACACGTGACCTTTTCCGTCGTCCGTTCATGTCCGCGGAGATGAAGGCATTTGATGCAGTGGTTTTTGATCCACCGCGGCAGGGTGCGGAAGCCCAGGCGCGCGAATTGGCCAAGAGCGCTGTGCCAATCGTGATTGCGGTTTCGTGCGACGCCGCGACATTCGCCCGCGACGCGAAGATTCTGATCGGCGGCGGATACAAGCTCGGCGCCGTCTCGCCGGTGGATCAATTTCGTTACTCCCACCACGTGGAAATCGTGGCGAAATTCGAGCGTTGAACGTCATCGCGTGAATTTATCATCGAAAATCGATTCCGCCGCCCCACCGATCCTGCCACATCTTTTCGCCGATGGTGCATGAGATGCGCGGCGCCTCCGACGAAACGGGTATTACGCCCGCGTCAGGCTGGCGTCCTGCAACTTCGAGCACAAGCTTCGTGCGCGTTGCTTCGATGAATTTTTCACGTTCGCGGATGGGAACGACAAATGCGCCCGGTCCGCCAATTACGCAGTCTTCGTAATAAACGTCGAGGTTTTCGATATCCATGGTGCCCGTGTAAGGCCGCTTGAGCATGATCGGTAAGCCATTGATTGTGATGCCTGCGGCGAGAACATCGTCGCGCGTCGGCACGAGGAGCTGTCCCGCATTGTTGGCACCGTCCCCCGAAACATCGATGACGCGGCGCGAGCCCCTGTAACCACTGTCGTCGAACAGTGGCTTGGCAAAGTGCAGCGCGCCGGAGATAGAAGTTCGCGAGGCACGCCGGTAAGGCGCCCGCGCAATTTCCGCGGCGACCGCATCCGCGGTTTCCGGTCCGTCGATCACCCGCCACGGCATGATTATCTTCTGATCGAATTGGCCCGCCCATTCAAAATATGTAATGGCAATCTTGCCATGGGCACCTTCCCGCAAGGCTTGCAGAAATTCTTTCGAAGTCAGGGCGAGAATATAGCCCTCGCGCTGCAGCGCCTGCTCGTCAGGGTCCATCGAGTAAGAGACATCGACCGCAATCACCAGTTCGACGTCGACGGGAGCTGCGTTGAGCCGCTTGTCGGCGAACAAGCGTGGAACGCCCGCAATCGCCAGACCCGCCATCGCAGCCGCGCCCAAGGCGAGCGCGGCTGCGAACACAATACGGCGCAGCATCGTCATTCCTTTCGCCCCTGGGCCAATGTTGCCACAGAGGCGCGCGCAAGCAAACGGCAAGGCCGGCCAAGTCGCCCTTGGCCGGCCTCATATTGTTTTATTGCGAATATTTTTCTTTCAGGTCGACTTGATATGCTTGGCCCGCATTGAGCGAAGCGCGGTGATCGCCAGTAGGGCCGTGATGATGTCCAGCGCCGCCACAATGATGAAGACCGAGGTCCAGGTGCCCGTCGTTTGCTTTATGTAGGCTGCCGCCGGCCCTCCAAGGATCGAACCAACGCCTTGCGCGATATAGAGGAAGCCGTAGTTCGTGGCCGCATATTTCGGGCCGAAGGTGTCGGTCAGTGTCGACGGGAAAAGCGAGAAAATTTCACCCCAGCCGAAAAACACGAGTCCAGTAAGCACCACAAACAGCGCAGGTCTGTCGATGAATGCAAACAATACGAGGATTGCTGCACATTCGAGCGAAAAGGCGATGAACATGGTCATTTCACGGCCGATGTGATCGGAAACCCAGCCGAAGAACGGACGGGTCAGTCCGTTCGTGAAGCGTGACAGCGTCAGTGACAGTGGCAATGCCGCCATCCCGAGGACGAGCGCCTGCGAGACTTTAAATTCGTTGGCAAACGGCCCGACGTTCGACACGACCATGAGCCCCGATGTCGACATCATGCTCATCATGATGAAGAGCAGCCAAAAGATGGGGTTTTGCAGCATTTCCCGCGGCGTGTAGCTCCGCCTGGCCTGCATCGTAGATGCTGCCGCTGGCGAATAGCCGGCCGGCAACCAGCCGTCAGGCGGAATGCGCAGCCACTGCGCCGCAATGATGCCGATAGCACCTTGAATGATGCCCCACACCACCAGCGTATGCGCATAGCCTGCGCTCTTGATCATGCTGTCGATCGGGAAACTGGTGAAGATCGCGCCGAAGCCGTAACCGGCAGCGGCGAGCCCCGTCGCAAGGCCGCGTCGATCAGGGAACCAGCGCACCATCAATCCAATGATGCCGACATAGATGATGCCGGTACCGAATCCGCAGATGACGCCATACGTAAAGTAAAGAGCCCAGATATTGTCGACGTAGCTCGACAATACCCATCCACCGCCGGACATCAGCGCGCCAACCGAGATCAGCAACCTCGGCCCGAAGCGGTCGACCAGATAGGCCTGTAAAGGTGAGCACCACGTTTGCAATATAATAAGCAACGAGAACGTCCACTGCAGCTCCGCAAGGGTCGTCCCCATTTTTTGGTTGAGTGGGCCGGTGAATAGAGTCCACACATACTGCGGGCTGGAGATCGCCATCATCGCAATCAAGCCGAGCACGAGCTGGGCCCAACGATTCCAATACCATGCCGTTGATTGTACGGTCGCCGTCGCTGTCGTCATGACGTACACCCCTGATACGATGCCGTTGCCCCATTTTGCGGAATGATTATTTGCGTGTTTGATGCACGCCGCAATGGCAAGTTGAAAAAAAACGTTGCAAAAAGCGCGCCAAGTCGCGACCGCAGGCCCTAACCTTCAATGGGCTCGGTCGCCACGATCTCAATGCCGAATCCGGCTAGCCCGACATAAGTGCGCTTGCTCGAGGTGAGCAGACGAATGGATGAAATACCGAGGTCCTTGAGGATTTGCGCGCCCAGGCCGATCTCACGCCACTGGCGCGACCGCGCGGCGTCTGCACCGGTATCACCCTCGTGCGGAATCTCGGCAACCGGCACGCCCGCGGTGCCGTCCCGCAGATACACGATAACGCCGCGGCCTGCCTTCTTGAAACGCGCCAACGACGCGCGGATCGATTTGGCACCGCCAAAAACGTCGCCAATGACGTCGGCGCGATGCAGCCTTGCCGGAACATCCTTTCCGTCCCCGATGTCACCGTAAACGAAGGCCATATGGTGGACGCGGTCAAAAGGCGTGACGTAGGCGAAGCCCTGGAGCGGACCGACCTCGGAGGTAAGCTGGAATTCGCCGACGCGCTCCACAAGCTTGTCGCGGCTCTGGCGATAGGCGATCAGTTCGGCGATCGAGACCTGTGAAAGCCTGTGCTTCTGCGCGAAAAGAGCAACCTCGGGCCCGCGCATGACTGAGCCGTTGTCATTCATCAATTCAGCAAGCACGCCGACCGGCGCAAGCGAAGCCAAACGGCAGAGATCGACGCAGGCCTCCGTGTGGCCCGAACGCATGAGCACGCCACCCTCGCGCGCCACCAGCGGAAAGACATGGCCAGGCCGTACAAAATCCATGGCGCCATTGTTGTCGTTGGCGAGTGCGCGCACCGTATTACACCGTTCCTCCGCCGAAATTCCGGTCGTCAGTCCATGACGGACATCGACCGAGACGGTGAAAGCGGTACCAAGCGGAGCCTCGTTTTCTGCGACCATCGGCTCAAGGTGCAATCGTCGCGCCTGCTCAGCGCCGAGTGGCGCGCAGACGATGCCTGATGTGTTCCGGATAATGAAGGCCATCTTTTCGGGCGTACAGTGTGAAGCCGCAACGAAGAGGTCGCCTTCGTTTTCGCGTTCGTCGTCGTCGGTGACGACGACGATTTCGCCTTTGGCGAACGCTTTGATTGCGGCTTCGACGCGCTGATGACTATCCGGCACTGCTTGACCTCGAAGGTGGCGTCACTTGCCCTGCTTGAACGGCCAAGGTGTTGGTTCACCGACCTGACCGCGATGCATCAAATAATGGTCAGCCAGGACACAAGCCACCATTGCCTCGCCGATCGGCACCGCTCGGATGCCGACACACGGATCATGCCGGCCCTTGGTGGCAATCTCGGTATCATTGCCATAGCGGTCTACGGTCTTGCGTGGTGTCAGGATGGAGGATGTGGGTTTGACCGCAAATCGGGCGACAATCGCCTGCCCGGTCGAAATCCCGCCGAGAATCCCGCCGGCATGATTGGAAAGAAACAGCGGCTTGCCGTCGTTTCCCATGCGCATCTCGTCGGCATTTTCGATGCCACTCATCGCCGCCGTTTCAAATCCATCGCCAATCTCAACCCCCTTGACCGCATTGATACCCATCAGCGCGGAGGCAAGATCGGCGTCGAGCTTGGCGTAAACCGGGGCCCCGATACCAGCCGGCACCCCTTCGGCAACGACCTCGACGACCGCACCGCACGAGGAACCTTCCTTGCGCACACCATCGAGATAGCCTTCGAAAAACTTGGCCTGTTTGGCGTCAGGGCAGAAGAACGGATTCCTTCCAATTTCGTTCCAGTCCCAGCGCGAGCGGTCGATCTTGTGCGGACCCATCTGGATCAGTGCGCCGCGCACCTGAAGACCAGGCACGATTTTGCGCGCGATCGCACCGGCACCGACGCGCGCTGCCGTCTCACGCGCCGAGGCGCGTCCGCCGCCACGATAGTCGTGAATGCCATATTTGACGTCGTAGGTGTAGCCGGCGTGGCCCGGACGGTACTTGTCCTTGATGTCAGAATAATCCTTTGAGCGCTGGTCGACATTCTCGATCATCAGCATGATCGGCGTGCCGGTCGTTACCTGCCGGCCGGTCTTTTCGTCGGTAAACACTCCCGACATGATTTTTACAGCATCAGGCTCCTGCCTCTGGGTCGTAAACCGGGACTGACCGGGTCGACGCCGGTCGAGTTCGCGCTGGATGTCTTCAACGTTGAGTGGGATTCGCGGCGGACAGCCATCGACCACGCAGCCGATCGCCGGCCCATGGCTTTCGCCAAAGCTCGTAAACCGGAATAAATGACCGAAGGTATTGAATGACATAGGGGTTCCGCGCTCGCGCGGTTAGGTAACCCGCGCCTTTCTCAAGGTCAAATAGACGGCAATTGGCGCATAATATTGCAGTATGTCTTGGCCTGCGGCCACGGCAAAGCCTCATTTGGACAGACCCCTGCTCGCTGTTTGTTCTCAAGACTATAGGACGACTGCACATTCATCCTTCGTTCAGGTGAAATCACCGAATTGTACTGAACCAGCGTCAGGCCACACATGCTCTCGCCGAACAAACCAACGATCGCGACCCCGTCGCCGCCACGATTCCGCACGCCCGAATTCTCGGCGCCGCAAATCGCGGTGCTGTTCGCTGCGATGATCCTGCTGATATCGATCCCAATCTGGACGCACCCGCTGCCGCCACTGTCGGACTACGTCAATCACCTGGCGCGCATGCACGTCATGGCGACGCTCGCGAAGAATCCGCAGCTTGCGGGTTTCTACAACGTGCATTGGCAGGTCATTCCTAACCTGACCATGGATATGATCGTTCCGCTGCTCGCACGCGTCATGAATATCTATCTGGCCGGTCAGGCTTTCATCGTTTTGATGTTCGCGCTGATCATTTCCGGAACATTGGCGCTCAATCGAGCGCTCATCGGCCGATGGTCGGCACTCCCGCTCTTCGCTTTTCCTCTGCTCTACAACTACATCTTTCTCGTCGGATTGATGAACTACATCTTCGGAATTGGCGTGGCGTTGTGGGCACTCGCAAGCTGGATCGCAGTACGCGAACGCATCTGGGCGGTACGGCTCTCAGTATCGACGGCTTGCGTCGTCATACTGTTCTTCTGTCATCTTTCAGCTCTCGGCATTTATGCCGTCGGCCTGCTCTCTTTCGAAATCCTGCGGCTGTGGCAGCAACGCCTGGAATCGTGGCCCGCGCGGATCGCGGATTTTCTGGTAAGCGGGCTGCCGTTTCTTGCCGCGGCGCCGTTGCTCTATGCCAGCCCCACGATGCAACTCGTATCCGGCATTTATTGGGATCAGCGCGGTAAAACCGACGGCCTGATGTACGTGATTTCGGACTATTCCGACATCGCGGCATTTGCCCTGATAACCGTCATGGTCGTCAGCATGGTTTGGGCGCTACGCCATCGAATCCTGCGTTTTCATCCGTTGGTTTTCGTTCTCCTGATGGTTGGCGCGGCTGTATATCTGGCTTTGCCGCGCGTCATGTTCGATACCTACATGACCGACCAGCGTGTTCCAATAGGAATCGCTTTCATGATCTTCGCTTGCGGCGATCTTGAATTGCGCCGCCGCATGGTGCGGCGGGCGTTTTTGGTCGTCCTCATCATTCTGATCAGCGCGAGACTGATCGAGATCGATCTCAACTGGTCTCAGCTGTCGGATTCGACCAGCCAATTCCGCTCGTCCGTGCGCCGCATTGTGCCCGGGTCAAAAGTATTTGTGGCCTATGCCGATAATGCGGGCGGCGATGACGTGCGGGATTTGGGCCTCGTGCACGCCGCGTGCATTGCCACCATCGAACGCTCCGCGCTGGTCACAACGCTGTTTACGGTGGCAGGCAAGCAGGTGTTGCATGCACGCCCCGAATATCGTGACTATGTTGACGCCCAGGATGGCACTCCGCCGTCGATTTCGCAGCTGATCGTGGCCGCGGAACATCCAAAGCCCGATACTCCGGCGTTTTGGCTCAACTGGACCAAGTTTGATTACCTTTACATTCTGTTTACCGAAGACGACGCACCCAATCCCGACCCGGCGCACCTGAAATTCGTGGCGGACGGGGACCGGTTCCAGCTCTATCGCATCCTCAAGGTGCAATAGCGCGCGGCATTCACGCGTAGCGCGACAGGCGCCCGCCTTCGAATGCGTAAACGACCCCTTGCGCGATATCGACGAGAGGCGCGGCCGCCGGCTTTGCAATGCCGAGATGCGCGATAAGGCCGCGGGCGGTGCCGCCATGCGCCACCACAACGGAATCGCGCGTGAGGCCGTCGTACCACGCGCTCACACGAACGGAGACGGCCTGATAGCTTTCTCCGCCGGGCGGCACGAAATGCCATTTGTCCTGTTCACGCGCCGCGATGCGCTGAGGATCGCGCGTGTGCAGTTGGGCGATGGTGAAGCCTTCCCAAGCACCGAATGCGATTTCAGCGAGCCTTGGCTCAATTCGATAGTCGTCGGCAGCCAGACCAAGCTGCTCGCGTACAAGTTCCATTGTTTCGCGCGCCCGGCCGAGCGGACTCGATATGAAATCGAATTCGGAAGCGTCGCGGCCGGCGCGCGTGAACAGGTCGCGAAGAACGCCGCCGCAATGCGCCGCCTGTTCACGGCCGCGCGCATTAAGTGAAATGTCGCGTTGGCCCTGCAAGCGGCCTGCCACATTCCATTCGGTTTCGCCGTGACGGATATAATAGACGGTCGGACGGTGCGTTGCCGTTCCTGCCATTACTCGTTCTTGCCGACTGCAATATCCGGCGCATCGGGATGTTTGATGCCGACGATGTGATAGCCGGCGTCGACATGATGAATCTCTCCGGTCACGCCGCTCGACATATCCGAAAGAAAGTAGACCCCGGCTTTCCCGACCTCTTCGAGCGTGAGGTTACGCCGCAGCGGCGTATTATATTCGTTCCACTTCAGGATATAACGAAAATCGCCGATCCCCGATGCGGCGAGAGTTTTCAACGGGCCGGCCGAAATCGCGTTGACGCGAATATTCTTGGTCCCAAGATCAGCAGCAAGATATCGGACCGAGGATTCGAGCGCGGCCTTGGCAAGTCCCATGACATTATAATGCGGCATCCATTTTTCGGCCCCATAGTAGCTCATCGTGAGCAAGGAGCCGCCATTCGTCATCAGCTTTTCAGCTCGCTGGGCCAAGGCGGTGAAGGAATAGCAGCTCACCACCATCGTCTTGACGAAATTGTCTTCGGTTGTGTCGACGTAGCGGCCGTCGAGTTGCTCCTTGTCGGAGAACGCAATGGCGTGCAGTAGGAAATCGAGCGACCCCCAGGCTGATTTAACGGCTGCGAAGACCGCGTCCATCGAGGCCGCGTCGGTGACGTCGCACTGGCCGACAACCAAGCCGTCCACTTCCTCCGCCAGCGGCTCCACCCGTTTTTTCAAGGCATCGCCCTGGTAGGTGAAGGCGAGGTCGGCACCGTGGTCCCGGCACGCGCGGGCGATGCCCCAGGCGATCGAGCGGTTGTTGGCAACGCCCATGATCAACCCGCGTTTGCCGCGCATCAGACCCGAGATTTCCGGCATGGTCTTTCCCGTCTTCGCCGGTGAGGACCGGCCGCTTCCTATGGCACAGGGACTTTTGCCCATCAAGCAAAGCACTGGTGAGCGCAATTGTCGCCGTAATTCAATTCGTTTTTGGGAATATGTTTGGACGGGTGGGGTTTTTCTGACAATTGACGATGGTCGACGGGTGCGCAGCCGACCGGTTGTCAAGCGCCTGCACGTGGCGAGGTTGAAGGAGGCTTGGTTGCCTGCGTTCCAGAAAAGCGTCGAAGCGACGATCCCCGCTCTGCGCCGCTACGCGCGCGCGTTGACGCGGGACGCCGATATTGCCGACGACCTCGTGCAGGACACGCTCGTGCGTGCGTTGCGTTCCGAGCATCTGTTCCATGGTGGAGACGTGCGAAGCTGGCTTTACACAATCCTTACTAATCTCAACCGGAACCGGCTTCGTTCCTTGGCGCGGCGCCCGGTGCTGTCGTCGATCGACGACAACGACGCTCCCGACCTTGCAGGACCGGAGGCGGGCGGGCGCGACATCGAACGGGCGCTCGCCACGTTAGTAGAGGACCAGCGCAATGCATTGCTGCTGGTGGTGCTGGAAGGCCTCAGCTATCGCGAAGTTGCTGAGGTTCAAGGTGTGCCAATCGGCACAGTAATGTCACGTCTGGCGCGTGCGCGCGTCCAGATCAAAACCTATCTCGACGGCGGACGCCCTGCGCTACGCCGCGTGAAATGAGAGAGAGAGAGAAGGTGAACCCATGATCGATCGCGATTCACCCATAACCGAGGATGAACTGCACGCTTATATTGACGGCGAATTACCAGCCGACCGCATGGAGGCCGTAACCGCCTGGCTTGCCGATCATCCTGAACAGGCCGTGCAGGTTGCCTCGTGGCGCGCGCAGGCCGAGAGAATCCGTTCCCGCTTCGGCGCAGTCGCCGAAGAACCGATACCGGAGCGTCTCAAGCTCGACCAGATCATCCGGAGCGACCGCGCCAATGGAAGGTCGTGGGCGGCACGCGCGGCCGCAGCAGCTGTCGCCGCATTTGTATTCGGCGGCGCGGCTGGCTGGTTCGCACACGGCGCATCGAATGCGACGCGCGCCGGCTCCGATGCGGTCGCGAGCGAAGCACTCGACGCATACAAGCTGTATGTGGTCGAGGTGCGCCATCCGGTCGAGGTGCCGGGCAGCGAGCGTGCGCACATGACGCAATGGCTTTCGAAGCGGCTCGGTGAAGAGCTGCGCATTCCCGACCTGCAATCCATCGGCCTCAAGCTGGTCGGCGGCAGGCTCCTGCCGGGACCGACCGGTGCCGCGGCCTTCTACATGTATGAGGGGCCGTCAGGCGAACGCTTCACGATTTACTGCGCGAAAGCGGGCGTGCCGGAAAGTGCACTGCGTTACCGAGGTGGCGAACGAGCGGCGGCATTCTACTGGGCCGACAATAAGGTTACCTATGTGGTGAGCGGCCCAGCGGATCGCGAACGTCTCGAGGCGGTGACCAAGGCCGCCTGGGAACAGATAGACAAGAGTGCCTCGAAGAAGTCGTAAGGATCGTAACTTCAAGGAGAGAACTCGTCATGGCCGGGCTTGTCCCGGCCATCTCGTTTAGGAGGCACCGTGCCATCCTGTACTGGTCGCCGGGATGAATCCGGTGACGACCCCTATCTCACTCCATGTCTCCGCGCGGATCGTAAGCTTTCTTGTCGCGCCACGTCTTCATCAGTTCCTTGAATTCGTCGTCGACGCGTTCGGGCAGCACAATGCGCACGGTTGCCAGCAGATCGCCTGCGCCGCTTTTCGCCTTCAGACCTTTGCCCTTGAGCCGGAAAGTGCGGCCCGAATTGGTGCCGGCGGGGATCGCCAAGTCCACCGCGCCGTCGAGCGTGGGAACGCGGACTTTGCCGCCGAGTGTCGCCTCGTAGAGCGTGATCGGCAGTTCGAGCCGCAGATCGGCGCCGTCGGGCTTGAACAACGGATGCGGCGCGACATTGACCGTGATGAGTGCATCGCCGGCTCGTCCATTTGCGCTCGGCCACCCCTGCCCCTTCAGGCGGATCTGCTGGCCACTCACAATGCCGGCCGGAATCTTGACCTCAACATCCTTGCCCGTCGGCAGATGCACGCGCGTTTTTGTGCCCTTGGCCGCATCGCCGAGCGCAATCGTTAGCGAAGCATGCAGGTCTTGACCGGCGCCGCTTGCCGCGCCGAAATCTTCCGTCTCGAATTGCGTGCCAAAGCCGCGGCCCGCGCCGCCACGGCCGCCGCGCCCGCCGCCGAACATTCCGCGCAGCAGGTCATCGATGCCCGCGCCGCCGCTCCCGCCACTCGAGCGCCGGAAGCCATCGGGGCCGAAGCTGAAGCTTTCGAAATTCGCGCCGCCACCGGGAGCAAAGCCGCCGCCGGGTTGCGCGCCGAAACCCTCAAAGCCTTGAAAGCGTGGCTTGCCTTCGCCATCGATCTCGCCACGGTCGAATGCTTTGCGCTTCTCGCTGTCGCCTACGATCTCATAGGCGGCATTGAGCTCCGCAAACCGCGAGGCGGCTTTCGGGTCGTGCTTGTTGGCATCAGGATGCAATTTCTTTGCAAGCCGACGATAGGCGCTCTTGATATCGGCCTCGCCCGCACCCTTTGAAACCCCCAGAACGTCGTAGGGGTCGCGCATCGTATTCAGACTCCCGTGAAATCCCCTGCCGGCCGGCAGAATACCGGCGACTCGACACCATCAATGTGGGGTTCCCGCGCGGCGGATGCAACGCGGCTTCTCACCCCGCACCTGCCAGCGGGAACGATCGGAGAGGCTTAAGACCGCTTCCAGGGTTTGAGCGAGCGCACTTCCCAGTCACCCTGCTGCTTGCAGGCTTCGCCCTGCACCCATGATTGCGAACTGCCGTTGACGAAACTCGCCAGGAAATCGCGGCAAGTCTGTCCATCCTGGGTGTAGGCAGAGGCGATCGGAGTGACTGTTCCGCGTGTTCCCGTACGTGGATTTTCCCACGGCATGCTGGTGTCTTTTTCGCCGCGGTTGAGCACTGCACTGGCCGCAGCACGCGCATAGGCGAGATCGGCATCGGGCGGCAACTGGTCCACTGCTTTCGTGCCGGGTGGCGGCGAAATGGTGCCGGTCTGCTCGGTTTTGTCGCTGCCGAAAAGAGAGTCGAGCTGCCCGGAGAGGCTGCAGCCGCCGAGTGGGAGCGCCAGAGCCCCGGCGAGAGCCAGGCCCCTGCATAGCCGCGGCCATAGGCGCGACGATGCGCATCCACTATAAAGGCCGCCGTATTGACGGATCTCAGTCCCGGCCACGCGAAGCACCCCAGCAGATGTCCGACACAACACCGATTCAACACCCGAGTTGGTTAACGACTGGTGATTTCACCGCCGCCGACGAGCCTTTGCGGCTGTTTGCCGCTTGGTTGACCGATGCAACAGCCACCGAACCGCGTGATCCGACCGCCATGACTCTTGCTACGGTCGATAGCGGCGGGTTCCCAAATGCCCGGATGGTGCTCCTCAAGGGCGTCGATGAACGAGGATTCGTCTTCTATACCAATATGGACAGCCAAAAAGGGCAGGAGTTGGGTGCGCACCCGCGTGCAGCGCTTGTTTTTTACTGGAAATCGTCGAATCGGCAGGTCCGTGTCCGAGGAGATGTCGAACGCGTCGCCGACACGGAAGCCGACGCCTATTTTGCCTCGCGTCCCAAGCAGGCCCAGATCGGGGCCTGGGCGAGCAAGCAGTCGTCGCCGCTGGAAAGCCGGCTCGCCTTCGAAAAGGCGATCGCCGTCTATGCGGCGAAATATGCCGTCGGCGAGGTACCGCGCCCGTCCAATTGGTCGGGCTACCGGATCGTGCCGATCTCGATTGAGTTCTGGCAGGAGCGCCCGTTCCGGCTGCACGACCGTGTCGTATTCCGGCGCGACGGTCTCGGCGTACCCTGGAACAAGACGCGGCTTTATCCCTGAGATAGGCTCAATCGTCACAACGCCCGAACCATTCAAAGGACGGAATGCCGAATACGCCGACGAACCAGCCACGCCGCACGCTGCTCCTTACCGGAGCAAGCCGCGGCATCGGCCATGCGACGGTCAAACGCTTCTCGGCGGCCGGCTGGCGGGTGCTGACATGCTCTCGCCATCCGTTTCCGGAGAACTGTCCGTGGGAAGCAGGTCCCGAAGATCACATTCAAGTCGACCTTGCCGATGAAGCCAACACCAACGCGGCGATCGCCGAGATCAAGCGGCGGCTCGAAATGCACGAGTTGCACGCTCTGGTAAACAACGCTGCGATCTCTCCCAAGGCAGAAGGGGGCAAGCGGCTCTCCACGCTCGATACCAGCAATGATGACTGGCACCATGTCTTCCAGGTGAACTTTTTCGCGCCGATCATGCTTGCGCGCGGACTGATGGACGAGCTTAAGGCCGCCAAGGGCTCTGTGGTGAACGTGACATCGATCGCCGGTTCACGCGTGCACCCGTTTGCGGGCGCGGCCTACTCGACATCGAAAGCCGCGCTCGCGGCCCTCACCCGTGAGATGGCGGGCGATTTCGGTCGGCTCGGCATTCGTGTCAACGCCATTGCACCGGGCGAGATCGACACCGTCATGCTTTCCCCCGGCACTGACAGGATTGTCGAGCAAATCCCGATGCACCGCCTTGGCACGCCCGACGAAGTCGCCAAGATCATCTACGTGCTGTGCACCGACACATCGTCTTACGTGAACGGTGCGGAGATCCACATCAACGGCGGCCAGCACGTGTGAGGCGCGCTCCGTCGGGTGTCCTCGTTCATTCCCGCCCAAGCGGAAATCCAGAACACATTTTCCAGCCTCGATCCCCGCTTCCGAAAGGACGAGCGGGTGTGGATTCGAAACAACTGCGTGGGTCTCACGCGTGGGGAGCGACCCGGGTGTGAGGCTAAGTGCCCGGCTGAGGCCGCCGTGCCATGCGAGCCGCTCGCTCCGGTCCCGGTTCCCTTGATGGTATGAACTAAATGATGATTGACGAATATCATATTTTATCAATAATAACCTCTCATGACGTTAGTGGGACATACGACAATGATACGCCGAACCGTTTTCTCCAGTTTTCCCAGTGTGTTAGTTATTTTGTCCGGAATTGCGCTCGCCGGCTGCGAGCCAACCACCGCCCAGCAGGGGACTCCGCCCCGGCCAGTTCTGGTCGCTGCGGTGCACTATGAGGCCCAGGTGGCCGACCGCAGTTTCGTCGGCACCATTCGGCCCCGGATTGAAAGTGACCTGGGTTTCCGGGTCGCCGGCAAGGTGGCCAAGCGGCTGGTCGAGGTCGGCATGCATATCGAGACCGGACAGGCGTTGGCGGTCCTCGACCAGGCCGATCTCAATCTCCAGGCCGATCAGGCCAAGGCCGAGCTGAGCGCTGCGACCGGTAACATGGCGCAAGCCGGCGCCGCCGAGACGCGCACCAAGGAGCTACGGCAAAAGGGCTGGTCGACGGACGCACAACTCGACCAGGCGAAGGCTGCCGCCGACGAAGCGCGCGCGAGGCTCGACCGCGCCGAGCGGTCGGTCGATCTCACGAAGAACAGCCTCTCCTATGCGACGCTAATCGCCGACGCGCCCGGAGTCGTCACCGCAACGCTGGTCGAGCCTGGGCAAGTTGTCGCCGCCGGACAAACGGCCATTCGCGTCGCACGACTTGCGGAGAAGGAAGTCGTGGTCGCGATTCCCGAAACGCTTCTTTCACGCGCCAAGTCGGGCCGCGCACGCGTCTCGATCTGGTCCGAACCGGACAAGCAATACGTCGCGCAGCTGCGTGAGCTCGCGCCGTCAGCCGATCCGGCAACGCGAACCTATCTTGCCAAGTTCTCGATGCCGGGAGCGGGCAATGAGGTGCAGCTTGGCATGACGGCCACGCTCACCTTGTCGGACGAAGCGAGCGAACGCGTCGCGCGCCTTCCCCTCTCGGCGCTGTTCGATCAGGGCGATGGTCCCTCGCTTTGGGTTGCCGACACCAAGACCGGCGCCATCACGCGCAAGCTCGTGGCCGTGAAGTCCTACGAGCGCAGCGATGTGCTGATCACCGGCGGCGTCGCCGAGGGCGACAAGGTCGTGGCGCTCGGAGTGCAGAAACTCGACCCCAACGAAAAGGTCAGGGTCGTTTCGTCGCTGTCGTTTTGACTACGGAGAAGCATCTCATGCGCCGTTTCAACCTTTCCGCCTGGGCCGTCGCTCACCCTGCCTTGATCCTGTTCCTGATTGTAATGTTCGGCGCAGCGGGATTTTTTTCGTATGAAAAGCTCGGCCGCGCCGAGGACCCGTCCTTCACCATCAAGGCGGTCGTAGTCAGCGCAATGTGGCCGGGAGCCACCGCGCACGACCTGCAGGAGCAGGTCGCCGATCCGATAGAGAAGAAGCTGCAGGAACTGCCCTACTTCGACAAGGTCACGACCTATTCGAAGCCGTCCCTTGCCGTGATGCTGGTCGCGTTCAAGGACAACACGCCGGCGCGCGAGGTACCAGAACTGTTCTACCAGCTGCGCAAGAAAGTCAGCGACATCAAGGATGATCTGCCGACGGGTGTAATTGGCCCTTCCGTCAATGATGAATATGGCGACGTCGATTCGATCCTCTACATGCTGACGTCGCACGGCGGCAATTATGCGCAGATGAAGAAGGTCGCCGAAGCACTGCGTCAACGTCTCCTGAAGGTCAAAGACGTGACCAAGGTCAACCTTTATGGCACGCAGGACGAGAAGATCTATGTCGAATTTTCCAATGCCAAGCTCGCAACGCTCGGCATCACGACCGACCAGATCTTCCAGTCACTGGCCAAGCAGAATGCGGTCGTTCCGGCCGGAATCGTGGAATCAACGGCACAGCGCGTCCCGTTGCGCGTTACCGGCGCGCTCGACGGAGCCAAGGCCGTTTCCGAAACGCCGATCGAAGCCAATGGCCGCGTCTTCCGGCTGGGCGACATCGCGACCGTAACGCACGGCTATGTCGACCCGCCAAACTTTCTTGTGCGGCAGGAAGGCAAGGAGGCAATCGGCATCGGCATCGTGATGGCCAAGGGCGCGAATATTCTCGATCTCGGGCCCGCGGTTGCCAAAGCCACCGGCGCATTCATGACTGACGTTCCGCGCGGCTTCGAGCTCGAGCAGATTGCCGATCAGCCGGCGGTGGTCGAGCACGCGGTTGGCGAGTTCGTCCATTCCTTCGTAGAGGCGCTGGCGATCGTGCTATTCGTGAGCTTCCTCGCGCTCGGCTGGCGCACGGGCATCGTCGTCGCGCTTTCGGTCCCGCTCGTGCTCGCGATCGTGTTCATCGTCATGAATGCGATGGGCCTTGACCTTCATCGCATCACCCTCGGCGCCCTCATCATCGCGCTCGGCCTCCTCGTCGACGACGCCATCATCGCGGTGGAGATGATGGTCGTGAAGATGGAGCAGGGCTGGGACCGCGTCCGTGCGGCGTCTTTCGCGTGGGAATCGACCGCGTTCCCGATGCTGACAGGAACGCTGGTAACGGCCGCGGGCTTCCTGCCCATCGGCTTTGCGAATTCATCGGTCGGCGAATATGCCGGCGGAATTTTCTGGGTGGTCGCGATCGCCCTCGTTGCGTCATGGCTGGTCGCTGTGATGTTCACGCCGTATATCGGCGTGAAACTGCTTGGCAATCTCAAGCGCAAAGGGCCGCGGCACGATCCGCATGCAATTTACGAGACGCGCATCTACCGCAGCCTCCGGCGCGTGATCGAATGGTGCGTCAACCGCCGCGTCACGGTCATGCTCGCAACAATGGGCGTGTTCGTCGCCTCGATTATCGGCTTCGGCCATGTGCAGCAGCAGTTTTTCCCGCTGTCGGAGCGGCCGGAGCTGTTCTTCCAGCTGCGGCTGCCTGAGGGCACCGCCATCGGTACCACGGTTGAATCGGTCAAGAAGGCCGAGGCCCTGCTAAAGGGCGACAAGGACATTGCGACCTACACCGCTTATGTCGGCCAAGGATCGCCGCGCTTCTGGCTTGGACTCAATCCGCAGCTGCCGAACCAATCCTTCGCCGAGATCGTGATCCTTTCAAAGGATGTCGAGGCACGCGAACGCATCAAGGCGCGCCTCGAGAAGGCCGTTGCCAATGGCGCACTATCGGAAGCGCGCGTGCGCGTGGACCGGTTCAATTTCGGCCCACCAGTCGGCTTCCCCGTGCAGTTCCGCGTCATCGGGCCCGATACGAAAAAGGTCCGCGACATCGCCTATCGCGTGCGGGAAGTCATGCGCACGGATCGCCAGGTTATCGATCCGCATCTCGACTGGAACGAGCAAACTCCCAATCTGCGCCTCGTCGTCGACCAGGACCGTGTGCGGGCGCTCGGCCTGGCGCCCCAGGACATTTCCAAATCCCTGAGCATGCTGATCTCGGGCGTGCCGGTCACTACGGTCCGCGACGGCATCGAGAAAGTCGAAGTCGTGGCGCGCGCAGTCCCCTCGGAGCGGCTCGACCTCGCCCACATTGGCGACCTGTCGATCTATTCGCATAACGGCGTGGCTGTCCCACTGTCGCAGATTGCCAAGGTCGAATATTCCCACGAGGAGCCGATCCTTTGGCGCATCAACCGCGACACCGCCATCACCGTGCGCGCCGACGTCATCGACGGTGTACAGCCGCCGGACGTGACCAACGAGATCTGGCCGAAGCTCAAATCCATCCGCGACAGCCTCGAGCCCGCCTATCGCATCGAAATCGGCGGCGCCATCGAGGAGTCGGAGAAAGGTAATGCATCGATCTTCGCCCTGTTCCCGGTGATGGTCGCCGCCATGCTTACTTTGTTGATGATCCAGCTGCAGAGCTTCTCGAGGCTCGTGCTGGTATTCCTCACGGCGCCGCTCGGCATCATCGGGGCATCGTTGGGTCTGAATGTCGCCGACAAGCCGTTCGGGTTCGTCGCGCTGCTCGGACTGATCGCCCTCGCCGGCATGATCATGCGCAATGCGGTGATTCTGGTCGACCAAATCGAATCCGACGTGGATCAAGGGCTCAGCCGCCGCGAGGCCATCGTCGAGGCCACAGTCCGGCGGGCGCGGCCGGTCATCCTCACCGCCATGGCCGCGATTCTCGCGATGATCCCGCTTTCCCGGTCGGCCTTCTGGGGTCCCATGGCCATCACCATCATGGGCGGGCTGTTCGTGGCGACCTTTTTAACGCTGCTGTTCCTGCCCAGCCTCTACGCGCTGTGGTATCGTAAGCGCCTGGGCGAGCACGGCGACGAAGCGCCCGGCGTGCCCGGTGCCTCGGCATCGATACCGCCGACTGCGGCCTTCCCGGCCGCGGCCGAATGAAGAAAGACACGAAACGATGAGCGACGTCACCGACCGCATCGAAACGGATGTGAAGACGAGGATTCTCGTCACCGCCGAGCGGCTGTTTCGCGAAATCGGCTACCAGAAGACCACGGTAGCCGATATCGCAAAAGTCCTGCAGATGAGTCCGGCGAATGTCTATCGGTTCTTTGATTCGAAGAAATCGATCAATGCCGGTGTTGCCTGCCGCCTGATGGGAGAAGTCGAGCACGCCGCGCATGCCATCGCCACCGGAAAAGGCGGCGCCGCAGCGCGGCTGCGCGAAATGCTGACGACTGTGCACCAGATGAACTCCGACCGCTATGTTGGCGATTCGAAAATGCACGAGATGGTCGCCGCCGCCATGGAGGAGAACTGGGAGGTATGCCAGGCGCATATCGGATGCATCACCGGCAATATTGGCAATGTGATCGCATCGGGCGTGGCTTCGGGCGAATTCAAGGTCAAGGATGTCGGTGTGGCCTCGCTATGCATTTGTGCCGCGATGATCCGGTTCTTCCACCCGATGTTTATTGCCGATAAGACCAAGCCGGGCCCGACACTCGACCAGATGATCGATTTCGTCATTGCAGGACTTGGCGGCAACGCGCCGTAAACCGGACCTTACAGAAAGTCCGGCGAATTGCGCGGAGGTCGGGGTGTGAATGTCGTCATTCTCACCCGCTCATCCCCGCGAAAGTATCGATTGCGATGCCGGGTATTCCGCTCACCCCCGCGAAAGCGGGGGTCCAGAGCAGTTTGCACAGACTCATGTGTCGCCCTGGATTCCCGCTTGCGCGGGAATGAGCGGGTTTGAATAAACACCCGCCTCCCACACCGTCACGGCCGGGCTTGTCCCGGCCATCCACGTCTTCCTTGCTGCGACGCTGCAAAGACGTGGATGCCCGCACAGGGCCCGGCATGATGGAAGAAATTATCCGGCGGCATGCGTTCTGCCTAGCGATGGCGCCCTCGCCTACAGCCACTTCTTCCACTTGAAGAACAGCAGCGGCAGCACCGCGGCCATAACCATCAATGCGAGCGCGAACGGGTAACCGAGTTCCCAGTCGAGTTCGACCATATTGTGGTGGAAATTCATTCCATAGATTGAGGCAACCAGCGTCGGTGGCATGAAGACGACCGCCGCGATCGAGAAAATCTTGATGATGTCGTTTTGCTGGATGCTGACGATGCCAAGCAGAGCATCGAGCAGGAACGTGATCTTGTTCGACAGATAGGTGACGTGGTCGGACAACGACATCGTATCGCGTTGCATCGACTGGAGCTGGGCCCGCGTATCCTTGGGCCATTTCATGGTTTCGGCTTCATTGGCGAGGAACAAAAGTAATCGTCCGATCGATACTAGGCTCTCGCGCACCTTCGAACTAAGGTCGCCCTTGCGGCCCAATGCCTTGAGCACGTCTTCATAGGACGGCTGCACGGCATCATTTTCCGGCTCGAAGATGGAGTGCGACACCTGGTCAACCTCGGCGCCGATGCGCTCCAGGATATCGGCGGAGCGGTCGATGACGGCGTCGAGCAGATCCATCAACACCGATTCGCCCGAGACCTTCGGCGGGCAAGTGCGCGCCAGCTTGTGCTCGACGATGGCAAAGGGCCTCGGGTCTTCGTACCGCACCGTGGCGAGGCGGTGGCCCGAGAGTATGAAGGTGACCGGCGTCGTCCTCGGCACGGGCGTGTCGGACTGGCACATGAGCGTAGCCGTCATGTAGCGGGCGCCGTTTTCGACGTACAGCCGGCTGGAGACCTCGATTTCCTGCATCTCTTCGCGCGTCGGTACGGCTATGCCAAGCAGCTGCTCGACCAGCTTGTCTTCCTGAACCGTCGGCGTGACCAAATCGATCCACACGGCTTCTTCAGGTGGTGGCGAGCCGGGATCGACGGCAATTCGTTCGAGCGTCGAGCCGTGCGGAACGTAGACCGAAAGCATGCGATCCCCATCTTGCGCATGATCTGTTCGCAATCATGCCGCGGCCGGATCACGTTTCATGACCCGATCGTGCGGACCAGCGCAAGAAATAAATAGCCGCCGGCGCGACCGCATTCGCGGCCGCGCACAGGGCGTGGCGGTGTTGAGACGAGAGAATCCGACGTAGTGTTACGCCGCAGCCGGCATGCGCGACAGGTCAGTCGCGATCGTAGGGCTCGAAATGAACTTCGGTCGCATGGCGCTGCCCGCCCTGATGGCGCACAGCAGCAGCGACAGCCGATATCCCGATCTTGCCGTAGCGGTTGTCGAGGTTCGTATATTGCTGAGCGGAGTCTTGCTTCTGCTCCGTTGCTTTCACTTCCATAGTACTGAACTCCAATCCTTCCTTGCGTTTTCCTTAGCCCCAAGATGGTGGATGAGTAGGGCGGAATTGCGCGGCAATTCGTGTCCTCTTATGACATTTGCCGCCATGCCCTTGTCGGGGCCGTGCTGAATTATAAGGATCCCGATGGTAAACCGGGCCTTAAGGTCTTGGAGGCAAAGTGAATTTGTGACCACGACGCCCGTGGTGCAGTGCGACATTCCTGCAACAGGTCCACAGGAAGGTGATCGCAAATCTGTCGAAAACATAGCAAAGGCGCGGCTAGTTCGGTTAATTGCTACCGTAGGTGATTGGTGCGGGCGCCCGCAATGGCGACCGGGAAAGAGGAAGAAATGGCGGTCAGGGGGTTGTTAGTCGTTCTGTTTGGCGTGGGCGTCATGCTCGGTGGTTGCATGCAATCCACGATCGAAGCGGCTTCCGACGCGAATCTCACGCCCCGCGACAAGAAGTTGCTGGCGGCAGCGCCTTATGAAAAGGCAACCATCCCCGAACCCTACAAGCGGCACATTGTCGAATACCACCGCAAGGAAGCGCCCGGTACGATCCTCATCGATTCCGATGCGCGTTACCTCTATTACGTGCTGCCGGAAGGCAAGGCGATCCGCTATGGCGTGACGGTGGGCGAAGAAGCACTTGCATGGTCGGGCGTAGCGAAGGTCGGCCGCATGGCGGAATGGCCGTCGTGGACGCCGACCGACGAAATCAAGAAACGCATGGACGTGCCGAACTTCGTCAGCGGCGGCCCGCAAAATCCGTTGGGGGCGCGTGCGATGTACCTCTATGAGGGCAACAAGGACACCCTCTATCGCATCCACGGCACCAACCAGCCGGAATATATCGGCCAGGCAATTTCCTCGGGCTGTATCCGCATGACCAACGAGGACGTCATCGACCTCTACAAGCGCGTGAAGAACGGCACGATTGTTGTCGTGCTGGCGCCGCACGAAGGCGACTCGCCGGCCAATCCGCGGGTGGCGTCGAGCGGCAATCTGTTCAACTAAAACTCTGCGCACTGAAATAAAGAAACGGCACCCTCGCGGTGCCGTTTTATTTTGCTGCAGCCTCACGCCCGGCACTCGGCCCCGCCTTCGCTGGCTCGATCACACACCTCGTGCCGGTCCTGAAAAAATCAGACTCCCAGGGTCACGCGCACGATCTCCGGCGGCATGCCGAGGCGAAGCGGCACCTTGCTGCACCCGAGCCCACCCGACACGATCATGTGCCGGCCTTCCTCAACAATGTGCCCATAGGCGAAACGCGCGCCATAGGCCGAAGGCGTCCAGAACGGCTCGATAAACGGCAATCGGATCTGTCCGCCATGCGTGTGTCCGGCGATGGTCAACGCGACACGCTTGGGCACCTCGGTGAAAATATCCGGTTCATGCGCGAGCAGGATGACAGGATCATCGGTGTTAATACGCGCAAGCGTGCCGGGGAGATCGTCTTCGCCACGGAAGCGGCTCGGGCCAAGCTGATGTGCAAGCTGATCATCGAGACCTGCCAGCCAGAAACGCTGATCCTGGGAGGCGACATGAATCAGGCTGTTTTCCAGCAACGGCACCCGAACCGTACGAAGCGCGTTGCGCACGCCATCAATGTCGTACCACCAGTCGTGATTGCCCAGGATCGCATAGACGCCGAGCGGCGCGCGCAAGCGTCCAAGCTCGGCCGCCCAGGCGGGCGGCGGCACTCGTTCGGTGACGAAGGGGTGTGTCGCGAAATAGTCACCGAGCACCACGATCAGATCGCTGTTGAGCGCGTTGCCGGCGTCAACCACCTGGCGCACGCGCCCGATTCCCATGTTGGGCCCGCCGGCATGCAGGTCGGCAATGACCGTAACGCTCAGACGGCGGCCTTTTGGCCAGGCCGGCGGTGAAAGACGGTAATCGGTGATCACGAGTCCATTGGCGGCTTCGGCCGCGGCATAGGCACTGCTCCCCGGCAGCGTTAGCCCGGCAGCGCCAGCAAGACCGATGCCGCCCTTGAGCAGGCCGCGGCGCGTCAGCGTGCGCGTTTTTTTGACGCCGCCGCGAGCGGTGGGATCAAGCGAAATCATGGTGGTTTGTTACGCAGCAACTAGTAAACGGAACGTGGCGTTGCAATCAGAATCCACGCGGATGGTTTACCGGTGCGGCTGCCGGCCGCGGCGGCGGCAATGGAACTCGCACAGCTACTTCAGCTACTGACGGCTCCCGCACATCCCATTGACACATGCGGAAGCCGCCGCTGCGCGTGATCAGGTCGAGATGAATATGGACCTCATGGTGACTGTCGGAGCCCGGCCCTAAAACTGTCGTGAAGCGATGACACGCGCTCTCGCGTAGGCCTTCGCGAAAGTCCTTGGCGACTGAAACGTCGGTCAATCCAAAAGAACGCCCGTCGGCCAGCATGAATGAGCGCAAATCCAACGCATCGCCCTTGCCGTGCTCGCTGAGTTTGGCACCGGCTACCCGGTTGCGGCCGCGGCATTCGAAATCATCGTAGGTCTCGACTGTGCGCAAGGCTGCGCCGAGCCTGTCGGCGCGCGGTGCTGCCTCGTCGCGAAGCCAGGCCGCAACCGACTCGACGAAGCGGCAGCGAAGCACCGGCGCGGGCCGCAACTCGATGCGCTCGCCATTTGGCCGTATCACCGCATTCAGTCGGAGCATGTCGGCGCCGCCGCAGGCGTCGGGGCCGAGCAGCCTTGGCATGGGGTCAAAATCTGCGATGGCCGCAACACGAAGATCACAGTCGGTTGGCGCGCTGGTGACGTCGGCCGAATTAAAGTCGGGACCTGCGGCTTCGCGGAAAGATTGCGGTTCGGTCCAAAGCGGCGGACGCGGCCGCGGCAGCGGGACATCCTCAGCCATGGCCATTCCGCTGGCGGCCAGCCACAAAATTGCAATCAGCGCCCGCACGGGACCGATCTCGGCTCGGATTACGACGTTTATACGGGAAGCGGGCATGCAACCAAGGCTCCGGCGCGTTCATATCCTCTCAACGAGACCATTGCGCACTCCGTTCCGGCGGCTAACCTTGCCCTGACCGGCGAGGGGCGCCGGCCCAATGAACAAAACCGGGAGGGGGATGCCATGCTCGGCTTGATGCAGGATTGGCCACTTCTATGCCATCGCATCATCGACCATGCCGCTACGTTTCATGGCGAGCGCAAGGTCATCACGCGCTCGATTGAAGGACCGATCCATACCACCAACTACGCCGAAATTCGCGCCCGCGCGCTCAAGGTGGCGCAACGGCTGGAGATGGACGGCATCAAGCTGGGCGACCGGGCCGCAACGCTTGCCTGGAATACGTGGCGCCATCTTGAAACGTGGTACGGGATTCTCGGCATCGGCGCCGTCTATCACACCGTAAACCCGCGTCTGTTCCCCGAGCAGATCGCGTGGATCGTCAATCATGCGGAGGATCGCATGATGTTCGCCGATCTCACCTTCGTTCCGCTTCTGGAAAAGCTTGCCGACAAGTTGCCGACCATCGAACGTTACGTGATCCTCACCGACGCGGCGCACATGCCGACGACCGCATTGAAGAATGCGGTCGCCTACGAGGACTGGATCGCTGAGGTCGACGGCGACTTCGGATGGAAAAGCTTCGACGAAAATACGGCCGCAGGCATGTGCTACACGTCCGGTACCACCGGCCATCCGAAGGGCGTAGTTTATTCGCACCGCTCCAATGTCCTGCACGCCTTCATGGCGTCGATGCCGGATTGCAAGGGCCTGTCGTCGCGCGACGTAGTCCTGCCCGTGGTGCCGCTGTTTCATGCCAACGGCTGGTCGCTGGCATTTTCGACACCGATGGTCGGGGCGACGATGGTGATGCCGGGCGCGAAACTCGATGGCGCGTCGATCTACGAACTGCTCAATGCGTACAAGGTTTCCTTCACAGCCGCCGTGCCGACCGTCTGGCTGATGCTGCTGCAGGACCTGGAAAAGACCGGCGGCAAGCTGCCCCACCTCAAGCGCGTAGTGATCGGTGGATCGGCTTGTCCGCGCGCGATGACCAAAACTTTCCAGGACGTCTATGGCGTCGAGGTCGTGCATGCCTGGGGCATGACCGAGATGAGCCCGCTCGGCTCGCTTTGCACCATGAAGCCTGAATATGCCGCGCTCACGGGCGAGGCAAAACTCGATGTTGAAATGAAACAGGGCCATCCGCCGTTCGGCGTCGGCATGAAGATAACCGACGACAACGGCAAGGATCTGCCATGGGACGGCAAGACCTTCGGCCGGCTGAAGGTACGCGGGCCCGCAGTGGCGAAGGCCTATTACCGTGTTGACAGCGACCCGGTGTTCGAAAAAGACGGCTGGTTCGACACTGGTGACGTCGCGACCATGGACCGTTACGGCTACATGCAGATCACCGACCGCGCCAAGGATGTGATCAAATCGGGCGGCGAATGGATTTCCTCGATCGACCTTGAGAATCTTGCGGTCGGCCATCCCAAGGTCGCAGAAGCCGCCGTGATCGGCATATCGCACCCCAAGTGGGATGAGCGGCCGCTGCTGGTGATCGTGTTCAAAAAGGGCGAGACCGCGACTAAAGAGGAAATTCTCGGTTTCATGCAAGGAAAGATCGCGAAGTGGTGGATGCCCGACGACGTGGTATTTGTCGAGGAAATCCCGCACACGGCGACCGGCAAGATCCAGAAGCTGACGCTGCGGCAGCAATTCAAGGATTACGTGCTGCCGACGGTGCAGGCGGCGGAGTGAGTCGCGGGAGCCGGTTCTGCACCCGACGCCAAAACTGCCGAAGCGGAAAATTCATGTCGATTGCGGCTATTATTTCCTGCGCACGCTCCAATGCGAAGACGCGACCGACCAGTGGGCAAGCTGGATGGGGGAGCCGAAAAATCTGCGGCTACTGAATTCCGCGCCCAAGTTCATGACCCGCGCCGACATCGAGAGGTACATCGATCAATTCGACCAACGGTCTCATTCGGACGGATGATTTTCGTAACAGGTTCTAGTTCAAAAACTGACGCAAAATGGCAACAGTTAACGGGAATCGTCGGCTGCGCAGCAACTTGAACCTGGCTGGCGGGTTCCCGACACAGTTTCTGGTTGCGGATGGACCGGGGCCGGACAGGACCTTGAAAGCGGAACCTTGTCCGCGAAACCGGAGTTCACTCACGCCCGCGCGAGGTGACAACCGGCCGCAACGGGGAAGCGATGGACGCAGCTCATTTTGCCGGTTTCTGACTGCGGCACCAACGCATCGGTATGCGTAACGTCTAACCCGTTCCTCGCGCGGACACCTCGCAAATACTTCGCGGGTTACGACCCGGCGCCTTGCCGGTGAAGTCATAATCACCTACCTATATTGTCAATAATGACATCTGGTTTTCAGGGTCGAACCGGACGATTTTCGTCCTCTAGGCACCAACCGGAGTAAGACCCATGAAACGCTACGTGATCGAACGCGACTTGCCGGGTATCGGCGGCATGAACAGCGCGCAGCTCAGGGACGCGGCTGCGACCTCCAACAGCGCGCTCGCAAAGCTCGCCGGCAAGGCGCAGTGGGAGCATTCCTATGTCGTCGACAACAAGACCTTCTGCATCTATCTCGCCGAGAACGAAGCCGCGGTCAAAGAGCACGCCAAATTGAGCGGCTTCCCCGCGACCAAAGTCACCGAAGTACGCACGGTCATCGACCCCATGACAGCAGCGGCCTGAGCGGGCGGTGCCGTTCTGCCGGCGGGGCGGACGGCACCTTCGACCCCCGTTGACGGAGCCCATTGAGGAAAATCTGCCATGGTCGAGGTCGGCAACGCGGATGCGGGACAATTCTGCTGGCTCGACCTTGCGGCGAGCGATGCCGGCAGCGCGAAGGAGTTTTACGCGCGGCTGTTTGGGTGGACCTCGCATGAGCAACTGGCGAACGGCGGCAGCTTCACCCGCCTGCGGCTGTCCAATCACGACGTCGGCTCGGTCTATCAGCTGACGAATACCTTGCTCGAAAATGGAATGCCGTCGCACTGGACGCCTTACGTCCGCGTCGGCAACGTGAACGATGCCGTGCGAAATGCCGTGAGACTCGGCGGCACGGTCGTTGTTGATCCCTTTGCGGTGTCAGGCGTTGCGAGGATTGCGCTCATTCTTGATTCCGTCGGAGCGATCGTCGGCTTGTGGGAACCGTTGGAAGCCAACACGAAAGCAAACCAACATGGCTAGAAAGGCCGTATCGCGGGTGCGCCGCACCGCGCGGCAGTCCCCGCCTCCCCAGCTCGGCAGCCGCCTTGTGGACGTAACCATCGTCATCCTGGACGAAGGCTATGCGTCGACGGCGATCGCGCCAATCGAGATCTTTCATTCCGCCGGCGTCGTGTGGAATTGGCTCCACGGCGAGCAGCTTCAGCCGCGATTTCGCGTGCGGACCGCTTCGGTCGATGGGCGCAAGGTGAAGGCCGCGGGCTCGCTCACCCTCACCCCGGATTGCGCCATCGCCGATATCAAGCATACCGACATCATCCTCGTCGCCGCGCCAGGGTGGGAGGTGCTGGACCAGATTGCAAAAAACACGGCGCTCGTGCCGTGGCTGCGCAAATGGCATGCGCGTGGCGTCTATATCGCCGGGGCATGCACCGGCGTTGCATACCTTGCCGAAAGCGGGATTCTTAACGGCAAGCGGGCAACGACTCATTGGGGCGTTGCGGATATCTATCGTCAGCGTTATCCAAAGGTCCATTGGCACACCGATCAATTCGTCACGGAAGACGGCCGGATTTTCTGCAGCGGCGGCGTTTACGCTTCGATCGACCTGAGCCTGTACCTGGTCGAGAAATTCTGCGGGCACGAAATCGCCCTGCAGGTCGCAAAATCCCTGCTGCTCAGCATGCCGCGCGGCCGGCAATCGGGCTATTCGGTGGTTCAGCTTTCACGCCCGCATTCGGACGAAAAGATCAGACAAAGCGAAGAATATTTGCAGCAGCACTTCGACGGCGATGTCTCCATCGACCGGCTGGCCGAGCGCGCCGGGATGGGCACACGCAACTTCATCCGTCGCTTCAAGGCAGCGACGGGCCGTTTGCCGGGTGCCTATGTTCAAACGCTGAGAGTATCGGCCGCGAAGGAACTGCTCGAGACCGGCAGCGTATCGATCCAGTCCGTATGTTCGAAGATCGGCTACGAGGATATTGGCTTTTTCCGGAACCTGTTCAAACGCCACACCGGCATGACCCCCGGTGAGTACCGGAACCGGTTCTCGCAAATGAGTTTCGAACCCGGGAAACTCCAGCCCGGCCGGCTGAGCGCCTGACGCCGACTGCTGCATTGCCGTTATTTCCGTTTCGCGACCCTCGTGATTTTAACACTACGCCCGCTCATGTGGCTCCAGTTGCTGCGTTTGCGCGCGCGTGGCGTCACCCTGTCGAAACTTCCAGCATTAATAGGAAGTTTTTTATTACAACTTGAAGTAATGTCCCTCCAATCGCTTAATGTCGGATTGCGTAGGGTCGGCCGTTCGGTGGAGCAGATTTTCTGCTCGGCGCACAGCAGACCTGGGACGCAATGGTACAGATTGTCATCCTCGACGATCGCGAGACGAATCGAAAGATCTTCTCCAAGCTCGCAGCGTCGATCGAGCCCGACGTCAAGGTGCACAGCTTTGGCAATCCGGTCGAACTCCTTGGCTGGCTTGAACAAAACACCCCGCACCTGATCGTCACCGATTTCAAGATGCCGACAATGGACGGCGCGGAATTCATTTCGCGGCTGCGCGCGCTGCCTCACTGCGGCGAGATTCCGGTGATCGTCATCACCGTCTACGAGGAGCGCGAATTCCGGCTGCGCGCGCTTGAGGCTGGCGCGACCGACTTCCTTAACAGCCCGGTCGATCACCAGGAGTTCATCACTCGCGCGCGTAACCTTCTGAAGTTGCGCAAGCAGCAGATTCAACTCGCGGCTCGCGCCGACAACCTTGCGCAGGAACTCAAGGATTCGGAGCGGTCGCGTGAAGAGGCGCTGCGCGATTCCAGCGAACGCCTCGCGCAGGTCATTGACACCGTCCCCGCGATGATCAGCGCCACCGACTGCGACGGGCGCGTCCTCTTCATCAATGCCTATCTCGCGACACTTGCCGGCATCGGCCCCAACGAGGCGATCGGTTTGGACATGCGACCGGTGTTTGGAGAAGACCACGCCGCACGCGGCAAGGCGCTCGATCGCAAGGTCATCAGCACTGAAACCACATTGCCGAGCTTCGAGGAAGAGATCATCGATTTCAGCGGCACGAAGCGTGTATTCCTGACCACGAAAACACCATTGCGCGACCGCGCCAACGCCGTCGTCGGCGTCTTGACCTCCTCGCTTGATATCACCGACCGCAAGCGCGCCGAGAACCATCTTTTCTACATGGCGCATCACGATGTGCTGACCAACCTTGCGAACCGCGCGCTGCTGTCCGACCGCCTGCGCCGCGAGATTGCGCGGACGCGGCGTGGCGACAGCCCGTTTGCGCTCCACCTCATCGATCTCGACGGCTTCAAGGACATCAACGACGGGCTCGGGCACCAGGTCGGCGACCAGTTCCTCGTCGAGGTCGGCAACAGGCTGCGCTCGGTCGTCCGCGATACCGATACCGTAGCCCGTCTCGGCGGAGACGAATTCGCAGTGCTGCAGACGCGCGTGGGCCGCAATGAAGACGCGGTCGACATGGCCAACCGAATTCTCGAAGCGATCAACAAACCATGGTCGCATGCGGGAGAGCAGGTCACCCTGAGCGCGAGCATCGGTATCACCGTCCATCCGACCGACGGCACCGACGTGCAGGAACTGCTGCGCAACAGTGATCTCGCGATGTACCGCGCCAAGCACGACGGCGGAAAAATTTTCCGGTTCTATGCCTCCGACATGGATCGCCGCGCGCGCGCGAGCCTGATCCTCGACACCGATTTACGCACCGCGATCGACAAGGAGCAGTTCGTCCTGCACTACCAGCCGCAGATCGCATTGCGGACCGGCCGCGTGACAGGCGCGGAAGCGCTTTTGCGCTGGCAGCGCCCCGGCCACGGCCTCGTCGGCCCGAGCGAATTCCTGTCACGGGCGGAGGAGAACGGCCTCATCGTGCCCATCAATGAATGGGCGCTTCGCGAGGCCTGCCGCCAGGCGAAATCTTGGCAGCAGCGCGGACATCCACCGACCCGCGTCAGCGTCAACTTGTCGTCGATTCAATTCTTCAAGCAGAACGTCCCGCTCATGGTCGCCAAGGTCCTTGCCGAGACCGGGCTCGAACCATGGCTGCTCGATCTGGAGCTGACGGAAAGCATCGTCATGCACAATGCCGAGGCGGTCTCGAAGGACCTCCAGCAGCTGCGCGAGCTCGGTGTCGGAATCTCCATCGACGATTTCGGTACGCGCTATTCGACGCTTGCCTACGTCAAGCATTTCCCGGTGGACCGGTTGAAGATCGACCAGTGCTTTGTCCGCGATATCGCAACCAATCCGAGCGACGCAGCCATCGTGCGGGCGATCGTCAGCCTCGGCCACAGTCTCGATCTCGAGATCGTTGCCGAAGGCGTGGAGACCCTCCAGCAAACGACGCTCCTGCGCGCCGAAGGCTGCGACGAAGTCCAGGGTTTCTACTTCGGCGGACCAATGGCCGCCGAAGATCTGATGGCGTTTGTCAGGGAAAATCGCGCACGAGCGCGCATCGCGTGAGGATCGAGATGGACGCCGGTCTTTCTCGAAAATCCGGTCCAGCTTGGCCATCCACGTGGCGATTGCGCCCTGCGCTCTCCTGGGTCGCGAGCCGGCTGCGCAACCGCCCCGATTCCGAACACGAATTGACGGTCAACCGCCTGGCGCTCAGCGGCTTGGCGTTCGGCTATCTCATCATCGCCGCCTTGTACGGGCGGACCGACGCCGAAAATATGCTGCGCGAACAAAGTCCCGTTTTTGCCGCTTACGAAATCGTCGCGATTGTCCTGTTCTGCCATCTTCTCTACCAGCCGAGGGAGTCGGTCGCGCGACGTCTCATCGGAATGGTCTTCGACCTGTGCATTTTCTCATATGGCATGCATGTCGGCGGCGAGACCTTCGCCCTGCTCTATCCGATCTATCTGTGGGTCATCTTCGGCAACGGCTTTCGCTTCGGCGTCCCATACCTGTTGGCGGCCACGGCCACGAGTGTCGCCACGTTCGCCATTGTCATTGTAACGACCCCGTTCTGGCAGGCGCATATCGGCCTCGCCGTCGGCCTTACCGCGGGGCTTATCCTGCTGCCGCTTTATGTGTCCACGCTGATCCGCAAGCTCTCGGAAGCCAAGCGCGAGGCAGAGGAGGCAAATCGCGCCAAAGGCGCGTTCCTGGCAAGTATCAGCCACGAATTCCGCACGCCGCTCAACGCAATCATCGGGCTCAGCGATCTCATCGGCAACACCCGGCTCGACGCGGAGCAGCAGGAAATGTCGGAAACCATCGGCAAGTCGGGCCGCCAGCTGCTGGCGCTGATCAACTCGATCCTCGATTTTTCCCGCGCGGAAGCCGGACGGATTTCGATCAGGGCCGCCGATTTCGATCTCGTGTCCACACTCGGCGAAATCCGCAGCATCCTCGCGCTGGAAGCGCAGCGCAAAGGCGTGCAGCTTGCGATTCACTGTACAGCCCGCACGCCGCAGCTTTTGGTCGGCGACAAGCATCATCTAGAGGAGGTTTTGACAAACCTTGCCGGTAACGCTGTGAAATTTACCGATCACGGCTACGTCGCGATCGCGGTCGACTCGGTGGGGTGCGATGGCGACAATGTCCGATTGCGGTTTGAAATCACCGACACCGGGATCGGCATCAGCCCGGAAGCGCAGACCCGCATCTTCGACCGGTTCACGCAAGCCGACGAGACCATCATCGACCGCTTCGGTGGCACCGGCCTCGGCCTCGCCATCGCAAAACAGCTGGTCGAGCTTCAGGGCGGCACCATCGGCGTCGAAAGCACACCCGGCCAGGGCAGCACGTTCTGGTTCGAGCTCGATCTCAAGACGCAACCGCAGGACCTGCCGGAGAGCGTTACGCCGCCTACTCCGGTTGTTCTCGTCGCAGTCGATGACGACGCGCGGGCGCTGATTGGCTCTTGTGTGCCCGTTGCGAAGGTCGCCGCTACATTGGATGAGGCCGCGGCAGTGCTGGAGTCGCTGCGAATCGACGGCGTGCGGCGTCCGATTGCAATCGTCGACCGCAAGGCAGCCGACGCGGCAAGCGAGCAGACATTCCGTCGTATCGCGGGGGAAAACCGCGTCTGCGCCCCGGCCCTCATTCTGGTTACCGACGAGCCCACGGACGGATTGCCCGACAGCGCAGTGCGTAGCCGTTTCGTTACGGCTCTCGCAGCACCGTTTGATGGGCGAAGCCTTGCGGCAGCGCTGCGTATTGCGCGCGGGAATATCACCGCCGATCGCTCCGAGGACCGCGTCGGCACAGCTATCGTCGCATCGAGTCATCCGCTTTCGATCCTCGTCGCCGAAGACAAGCGCACCAATCAGATCGTCATCGCGAAGATTCTCGACCGGGCCGGCCACCGTGTCACGATCGTGGATAACGGAGAAGCGGCCCTCGATATTCTGGAAATGCAGGAATTCGACCTCGTCCTCATGGACGTCAACATGCCGGTCATGAACGGCATCGAGGCGACTAAGCTCTACCGCTTTGCTTCGCTCGATCGGCCACGCGTGCCGATTGTCGCCCTCACGGCGGACGCAACGGAAGAGGTCGCGCGGCGCTGCGAAGAAGCCGGCATGGATGCCTGTATTACCAAGCCGATCGAGCCGAATCGGCTGCTTGAGATAATCGGCGCGCTCGTGCGCGACAACGGCAAGACCGACGAATTCGCAGCAAATACCGCCGATGTTGCAAGTTACACCTCCGGTCGCCCGCGGCTCCGCGCGGCTACGGCTCCGCCGGTCGACGTGCACACGCTCGATGCGCTCGAAGAGCTGGGCGGCAAGGAATTCGTCGGCGAGTTGTCGGCGCAGTTCATCACGGACGGGGCCGACACGCTCAACAGCCTCGCCGACGCCGCGGCATCGGGCGACCTGAAGTCCTTCCGCGAACATTTGCACGCGCTACGCAGCGCAGCCGCCAATGTCGGGGCGCGCGGCATCTATGAGATGTGCCTCGGCTGGCGACACATTGCGCCAGACGACTTCGCGGTCAGGGGCGAAATGCATCTCCAGCGCTTGCACGAGGAATTCCAGCGTGTGCGCGCCGCGTTGCGCACCCGGATCTCCGGCCGTAACGTCGCAGCCTGATTGCTAGGTGTTGATGCGCTGCACGCGCCGTAATTGCGCGCCGGCCAGCCGTTCCATGTTCCGCAGGTCGGATTCCTGCAATCGCATCGCGTGCTCGGCCCATATATCCGTGACGTCACGCAGTTCCTCGAGCGACAGCGGATTGACGCGCAAGCCCACCTCGTGAACGCGGCGATGCACCGTGTGATGACGACGATTGTGCGCGATGTAGTCACGCACCGCCTCCTCGCCGCGCCCGTCCTCGGCAAGGATATCGATAAGACCCATCTCGTAAAGCTCCGGAGCGCCGAACACGCGGCCACTGAGGATCATCTTATGTGCGCGCGTCATGTCCAGCTTGCGCGAGAGAAAGCTAAAAGCCCCCATCCCGGGAAACAGGTTAAACAAGATTTCCGGCAAACCGAACTTTGCCCGCTTCTCCGCCACAAGCACGTTGAAGGATAAGGCCCCCTCAAATCCCCCGCCAAGGGCGTCACCCTGGACGAGCGCAATCGTGATCAACGGCAAATGGAAGCCGACCGTCATGTGGTACGCCACGTCGACGCAGTCATGCGCGTAATTGCGCAGCGCCTCGACATTGCGCGCGCGAATACTCTTGATGAAGAAGTTGAGATCGCCGCCGAGATTGTAGATGCCCGGGATCCGCGAGCCGCCCACGAAATATTTCACGGGAGCAATTTCACCAGGCCGCAAATTACCGAACATGCGCTGCAACATTCGGCGCATTGAAATGAGTTCGCGCAGGAGTGTCGGCGTGAAGCTCGGCGGGCCCGCCGGACGCATAAAGCACCAGATCGTCTCATCGTGCGGGCTGATCGACACGTCGATCTCGCTGAAGCCGGCAGTTGCAAGGCTGTCACTGAAGGTGAGGCGGGAGCGGTCAAGCAAACCCGAATCATGCGCCGGGACAATGGCCGGATTCGACCAGAGCTCCAGTTGCACCGGAGTTCTGGCCTCGGTGACCTGGCTCAGGCGGCTCCGAGGCGCAACGTTGAGCTTGGTGACGGCTGAACGCAAACTATGTCCCACTTTCGTGCTAAATTTGCCTGTCCAGACAGCACGTTCGCGTCAGGCTGTTTGTGACATTAATCAAAAATTAACCCTCCCGGAATTCGTTGTTGCCGTGATGGTTAATCGTCGCAGTGACCGCGATCACAAAAATGACGATTATTGCCGCGGTATGCCCTTCCCGCGACAGTGCCAAGGCGATATTGCATGGCCGCCGGTAATCGCCCACCAGTGCGACAAATAGCTGCAATCCGCACGATGACACCTGCCAACTGAACCAGCGCGTATCGCCATTGCCGCAATCCCATTGCGGAAACGGCGTTGCTTGCGGTTCCGCCACCCAGTATCCCTGCTGGCCAATGACCGCCCTCGATGCAGGCGGGATCGCAACGAGCGGCGGCGTGCGATTCCTCGGGCAGCGCCGATCCTATTGGCGGCTGCTCATTCGCGGGGCGGTCCTGCTGGGGGTTACGCTCGGCATCTACCGGTTCTGGCTGACGACCGACATCCGCCGATTCCTCTGGTCGAACACCGAGATCGCCGGCGAAGCACTGGAATACACCGGAACGGCACTTGAGCTCCTGCTCGGATTTCTGATCGCGATCGCGATCCTAATTCCGGTCTACACCGTGATCTTTCTGGCAGCACTCGATCTCGGCGCAATAGGAAAAATTTCGGGAATGCTCGCATTCGCGGCGCTTGGCGTTCTCGGCCAGTACGCCATCTTCCGCGCGCGGCGCTATCGGCTGACGCGCACGATCTACCGCGGATTGCGGTTTCACCAGGAAGGATCAGCCTGGAAGTTCGCTTTCCGCGCGGTGGCGTGGTGGCTCGTCACCGGACTCACTTTCGGGCTCACCTATCCGTTTCAGCTTGCAAGTCTCGAACGCTACAAAATGCGGCACACGTTCTACGGAAATCTGGCCGGCAGTTTCGAGGCGTCGGGCTTCGGGCTGTTCGTCCGTGGTGCCCCCATGTGGCTGATGGTGTTTGCGCCGCTCGCGCTCGCGGTTTACGGCTTCACCGGCGCGGTCGACTGGAAGGCGCTCGTCGAAACGCTGGCACAGGGCGGCGACGATGTCATGAGCAGGATCGAAGGCAGCAATCCGGGCCTCGGCAGTGCCGTCGTCTTCGCCATGCTGATGTGCGGCGCCAGCATCACGCTCGCCGCGCTGCTCTATCCGGCATTTCAGGCCGTGGTGATACGTTGGTGGTCATCGGGTTTGCGCTTTGGAGACATCGAGGTGCGTTCGCGGCTGCGCATTCGTGACGTTTACGCCGCCTATGCGCGCTTCGTCGGCTACGCGGTTCTGTTCAGTATCGCAATGGGCATCGGAGGAGCCATCATTCTGACGATTGTGGGCGCCCTCACCGGCGCCGGAAAGACCACCGCCGGCGAGATCATCGCCACACTTATTTTGCTCGCGGGCTATGTGGTCGCTGCCCTCGGATTTTCGACCATCTATCGCGCGACCGTATTGCTCTCGCTCTGGCAGTTGGGCATGGAATCCCTGAATTTGTCCGGCCTTTCATCGCTGGAGAAGGTCAAGGCAACCGGCCGACCAAGCTCCGCGATCGGGGAAGGTCTTGCCGATGCGCTCAATGTGGGCAGTTATTGATGAATGCTCCCGTCACATCCGGCGCAGGCATCTATTTTGATGGCGCGACAAGCGCGCGGCACGAGGTGCTGGTGACGCTGGCGGCCGGCACCCTTCGAATTTCCGATCGAAATGGCCAACCGCTCGCGGAGTGGCCCTACGGAGAGATTGAACAGCTTGCGGCGCCTGACAAGGTCCTGAGGCTGGGACGTCTCCACAGCGCGGCGCTGGAACGCCTGGAGATCGCTGACGTCGTGTTTGCGGCGGAAATCGACGCCCGCAGCGCCTATGTCGATCGGACAGGCGCGTTGCAACGGCGCGAGCGCATAAGTGTCATCGCCTGGAGCGTGGGTGCCACATTATCGCTGGTGCTCGTCGCTTATTTTGGGGTGCCGGCGATCGCCGCGCGCCTCACGCCGTTGCTGCCCGCATCGGTTGAACGCAGGCTTGGGGACGCCGTCGATATGCAGATTCGCCGCATGCTCGACGCGCATAAATCCGGCACCGCATTTGATTGCGGCACAACGCCCGGGCGCGCAGCTCTCGACAAGATCATGAACCGGCTCGAGGCGGCCGCAATTCTGCCGTTTCCCCTGCGGACCACCGTCGTGCAGCGGAACGAAGCCAATGCGATCGCTCTGCCCGGCGGCCGGGTGTATGTGTTCCGCGGCTTGATCGACAAAGCTGAAAACGCGGACGAACTTGCCGGCGTGATCGCGCATGAAATGGGCCATGTCGCTCATCGCGACGGCACCAAGGCCGTGCTGCAGGGCGCGGGCCTGTCGTTCCTGTTCGGCATGCTGCTGGGCGATTTCGTCGGCGGAGGAGCCGTTGTGTTTGCCGCAAAATCGGTCCTGCAATCGAGCTATACTCGAGAGGCTGAAGCATCGGCCGATGCCTATGGCGCCGACCTGATGAACAAAGCAGGGGGCGATGCGCATGCGCTCGCTGCGATTCTCGACAGGATCGGGGGCGCCACGGAACCGGGCATGAAAATCCTGTTGAATCATCCCGAAACGAAGGCCCGTGTTGCGGCCATCAACAAGATTGCCGCGGCGCGGCCGCCGTCGGCTCTTCTGACCGCGCGCGAGTGGTCGGCGCTCAAGCAAATCTGCGCGGGGACATAACGATGGCGCGCCGCCCCTTGCACGATGTCCCAATCTCGAAGACCGCCATGTGGTCGTCGCGTTTCGCATTCTTCGCGTTCGCGGTGGCCGCGCTGTCAATCATTATCGTGCGCTCAAACCTGCTCGAGATCGGGCCGGCGCTGACCACCTTTGCGGCTGCGCTCGGCTTCGCCGCGCTTGCCATCCTGCTCGCATTTGCCGCATTCGTGGTGATCTGGCGGCAAGGGTCCGCCGGCCTCGGACGCGCGTTACTCGGCCTTTTTCTTGGGCTGGTGCTGCTGGCCTATCCGGTTTTTCTCGGCACGCGCGCCTTGCGGCTGCCGGAAATCAACGACGTCACAACGGATACGAACAATCCCCCGCGCTTCGATAGCCTGGCGCGCCAGCGGCCGCCCGATCGGGTCGCCTATCCTGGAGCCGCGGTCGCTGCGCTTCAGCACGCCGGTTATCCCGACATCGCCCCGCTGGAGCTCGATGCTCCGCCCAAGCTCGCCTACGACGCCGCGCTTGCCCTCGTCACCAAACGTAAATGGACGGTCGTCGATGCGCGGGGCCCCGCGCTTGGGCGTCGCGACGGCGTAATCGAGGCGGTTGCACGAACGCCGATCATGGGGTTTCGCGACGACATCGTCATCAGGATCACCCCGACCGGTCAGGGCACGCGCGTCGACATGCGTTCGGCCTCGCGCGTCGGCACGCATGACTTCGGCGCCAATGCTTCGCGCGTGCGAAGCCTGCTCGACGATATCGACGACGTGGTGAGCTCAACGCCCGAGCCCCGCGTGCTGCCACAGCCGAAGGCGCCGGCAGGACAAAAAGGCCAGGGTGCGCCCGACAGGCGTCAACCGGGCAGGCGATAGATTCCGTCGATCGCAGGTAGACCATCGGTTTCGACGAGGCCGCGCGTCACCAAATCCTCCAGATGCGCTAGCACCGAGAGCCCGGCCGCCCCCGTCAGACGCGGGTCGATGCCGATATAGATCGCGCGCACGATGGTCGGGATGTCGGTTTCGCCTTTCGCAAGACGATGCAGGATCGAATCCTCGCGCGCCTTGCGGTGCAGGATATAGTAGTTGACGAAGCGCGGCGCGTCGGTGATCACCGGACCATGGCCGGGGAAATAGGTGGCTTCCTTGCGCCGCGCGAGTTTCCCGAGCGAAGCCATGTAGTCGCTCATGGCGCCGTCGGGCGGCGCAACAATCGATGTGGCCCAGCCCATGACATGGTCCCCGGCAAACAACGCATTTTTTTCCTTGAGCGCAAAGGCCATGTGATTGGCAGTGTGCCCCGGCGTAGTGACGGCCTCGATCGTCCATCCGTCACCGCTGATGTTCTGGCCGTCCGCAAGAGCGATATCGGGACGAAAATCGCGATCGGCGCTGGCATCGAGCGGGTTAAGTTCGCCGATGTGCAGCGGCCGTGCCGCCCGGTGCGGCCCTTCCGCATAGACAGTCGCTCCGGTGGCTGCCTTGACGGCCGGCACCGCGGGCGAATGATCCCGGTGCGTATGGGTGACGAAAATATGGGTCACCGTCTCGCCCCGCACGGCGTCCAGAAGCGCCCCGATATGCGCCGGGTCGTCCGGTCCGGGATCGACAATCGCCACGTTGCCGCGACCAACGATATAGCTCACGGTGCCCTTGAACGTGAAAGGTCCCGAATTATTCGCCATGACCCGCCGCACGCCGGGCATCGGCTCGTCCACCGTGTCCGGTGCGAGATCGAGATTTTTGTTGAAGGGAATATCGTCACTCATGCGGCATCAGGCTCCGATCGTGCAACGGCCTACCATCATTTCGGCCATACTTGCACCCTAACCAGGGGGTGATGACGTATGTCCTGCGTGCATTGATCCCGGCGCTCTGGATCCTGTGGCTCGCCTACTGGATCGTGGCGGCGCGTTCCACGTTTGAGACAAAACGGCGCGAAAGCTTCGCGTCGCGCCTGAGCCATTACGGCCTCTTGATTGCGGGCGGCATTTTGCTCGGGATCCCGAACATCCTTGGCCCGTCACTCGAAGCCCGGCTCCACGGCCGCACGCTGAGCTGGCTGATGCTCGCCACCGCGCTGGTCGCGCTCGGTCTCGGCTTCTCCGCCGTGGCGCGCGCCCGGCTTGGCGGCAACTGGAGCGCCGAGGTCACACTCAAGCAAGGCCATGAACTGGTGCGCGACGGACCTTACGCGCTGGTGCGTCATCCCATCTATGCCGGCGTGTTGCTGGCGCTCACGGGCACGGCCGTCGCGGTCGGCAACCGGCGTGCAATCATCGGACTCGTGCTGCTTGTCGCGGGCTTTGTGCGCAAGCTGATCATCGAGGAAAAATTCATGTCCGAACAGTTTGGCGAAGCCTATGCGCGCTATCGCGCCGAAGTGCCTGCGCTCATTCCATTCGCGTTTTAAGGCGCTAACGGACGACGAGGACGCCGGT
>DASSIT010000007.1:0-12527 GCA_035691545.1 Pseudolabrys sp.
GAGCGATGGCGAGATTCTCGGCGAGGAATTCAACCGGGTGGACGTCGTTGGCATGGATCCCGCCGACGCGGGCGGCGGCGAGGAAAATCGCGTCGGGCCTGGTCTGGCTGATCCACCGTTCCGTCGGCTCCTGTTTCGCGAGATCGACCTGTGCATGCGAGGCCGTGAGAATTTCGCAGCCTTCGCTTGCAAGACGGCGCGCGATGGCGGAGCCCGCCAGCCCGGAATGGCCGGCGACGGTGATGCGCTTTCCGCGCAGGTCAAAAAGAACGGGTGGCGCCATTATCTCAGGCCTCGCCCTTGCCCATGCCCCTGCCCATGCCCATGCCGGATTTGGCCTCGCCGCGAAGTTCCCTGCGGTCTTCCTCGACCATTTCGACCACCAGGGCATTGAAATCGACCCGGTGTTTCCATCCGAGCTTGGCCCGCGCTTTCGAGGCATCGCCGACGAGGTTGTCGATTTCCGTGGGCCGGAAATAGCGAGGATCGATCTTGGTGAGCACCTTGCCGCTTGCCTTGTCGATGCCGGTCTCGCCGCTGCCCTCGCCCCGCCATGCGATCTGGCGGCCGATGACCGCAAACGCGCGCTCGACGAACTCGCGCACCGTGTGGCTGTCGCCGGTCGCGAGCACATAGTCGTCGGGCTGCGGCTGCTGGAGGATCATCCACATGCCTTCGACGTAATCGCGGGCGTGACCCCAGTCGCGCCTGGCATTGAGATTTCCGATGAACAGGCAATCCTGCCGGCCAGCTTCGATCGCGGCCACGGCGCGGGAAATCTTGCGCGTCACGAACGTTTCGCCGCGGATCGGGCTTTCGTGGTTGAACAGAATTCCGTTCGAGGCGTGAATGCCATAGGCCTCCCGATAATTCACCGTCATCCAGTAAGCGTAAAGCTTGGCGGCTCCGTACGGGCTTCGCGGCGCAAACGGCGTAGTCTCATTTTGCGGACTCTGCGGCGCGTTGCCGTAAAGCTCGGATGTCGAGGCCTGATAAAATCGAACGCGCTTTTCGAGCTTGAGGATCCTGATCGCCTCGAGCAGCCGCAGGGTGCCCAGGGCGTCCGCATTGGCCGTGTATTCCGGCGTTTCGAAGCTGACCTGGACGTGGCTTTGCGCCGCCAGATTGTAGATCTCCGTCGGCTGCGTTTCCTGGATGAGGCGGATCAGGTTGGTGGCGTCGGTCATGTCGCCATAATGCAGGAGGAACTTGACGCCGCCGGCATGCGGATCGACGTAAAGATGATCGACACGCTGCGTATTGAGCGAAGACGAGCGTCGCTTGACGCCGTGCACGACATAGCCCTTTGCCAGCAGGAACTCGGCAAGATAGGCGCCGTCCTGTCCCGTGGCACCTGTGATGAGTGCGACCTTATCCGCCATGGAAAACCTTCTCCGCTGCCAGGTGCTCTAGTTCACGGGCGGTGATGCGCGCGATACCAATCGATGAATCGAGCGATACCCTCCGCGATCGGCGTTGCCGGCCTGAAATTGACCTCGCGCATCAGGTCGTCGACGTCGGCGTAGGTCGCAGGCACGTCGCCCGGCTGCATGGGCAGCAGTTCGCGTTTTGCCTTTTTGCCGATCGCCTCTTCAAGCAGGCGCACGACTTCAAGAAGCTCGACCGGCTTGTTGTTGCCGATGTTATAGACTCGCCACGGCGCGGCGCTCGACCCCGGATCCGGCGACGCCGTTGAATATTCCGCGTCGGCCGTCGCCGGGCGATCGATCAGGGGCACGACTGATTCCACCACGTCATCGATATAGGTGAAGTCGCGGCGCATGTTGCCGTTGTTGAACAGCTTGATCGGCTCGCCGGCGAGGATCGCTTTTGCGAAAATCCACATCGCCATGTCCGGCCTGCCCCAGGGCCCATAGACGGTGAAGAATCGCAAGCCGGTCGCCGGCAGGCCGAACAGGTGCGCGTAAGCGTGCGACATCAGCTCATTCGCCTTTTTCGAGGCGCCGTAGAGACTGAGCGGATGATCGACGTTGTCATGCGCCGAGAACGGCATTTTCGTGTTGGAGCCGTAAACGGACGAGGACGATGCGTAGAGAAGATGCCGGCATCCGTTGTGGCGGCATCCCTCGAGTATCGTGGCGAAACCGGTCAGGTTGGCATCGACATAGGCGAAGGGATCGATCAGCGAGTAGCGAACGCCAGCCTGCGCGGCCAGATGAATGACGTAAGGGAAGCGGTGCTCCTTGAACAGCGCGGCCATTCCGTCACGGTCCGCAAGGTCGAGCCTGACGAAGCGGAATTGTCTCGACTTGGCGAGTTCCGCGCGGCGCGCCTCCTTCAGCGCGGGGTCGTAATAGGCGTTCATGTTGTCGAGGCCGACGACGTCGCGGCCTTCGCGCAGCAGCCGCTGCGCGACGTGAAAGCCGATGAACCCGGCGGCGCCCGTGACCAGAATTGGCCCGTCAGTCATCATTGCTGCCTATGCTCGCGATTCTGGTCACCCGGATGGAATCCTTCAGAGTGAAGCAGTCTCGCCTTCCGCTCATTCCCGCGAAAGCGAACGGATAAAAAATCCGCCCAACCTCAGCGGTATCAAACCCTAGGGACGCCAAAGTTCGATCCCTTCCGGCTTCTTCATTCGGTCGAGCCTCGCCTTGACGTCCAGCACGATGCCCTGGCCATCCTTGAGCAACCGTGTCACCAGCGGCCAACCGCCCGCCACATAGTCCTTGTGGGCGACAGCCATGATGACGGCATCAGCCGGCCGCAGCGACTCGACAGGCGTCAGCTTAATTCCATATTCCTGCGCGGTCTCCTCGCTTGAGGCGAGAGGATCGGCCATCTGCACCGCCACGCCCACGCGCTGAAGCTCCCGCGCGATATCGATGACCTTCGAATTGCGGATGTCGGGCACGTTTTCCTTGAAGGTCATGCCGAGAATCGTGACCGCCGGATTGGCGCGTCCACGCTGCAGCAGCGCGCGCATGCATTCGCGCGCGATGCGTTCGCCCATGCTGTCGTTGATGCGGCGGCCGGCGAGGATGATTTCTGGATGGTAGCCGGCCTTTTCGGCGCGGAATGTCAGGTAGTACGGGTCGACGCCGATGCAGTGCCCGCCGACGAGCCCGGGCTGGAAATTCAGGAAATTCCATTTCGTGGCGGCGGCGGCGAGCACATCGCCGGTGTCGATCCCGAGTTGGTGAAAGATGGCGGACAGCTCGTTCATGAAGGCGATGTTGAGATCGCGCTGCGTGTTCTCGATGACCTTGGCGGCTTCCGCGACCTTGATCGAAGGCGCGCGATGAATACCGGCGGTCACCACCGATCCGTAGACATTGGCGACGATGTCGAGCGTCGGCGCGTCCTGCGCCGCCACCACCTTCACAATGGATTCAAATCGATGTTGCCGGTCGCCGGGATTGATCCGCTCTGGCGAGTAGCCGACGGTGAAATCGCGGCCCCCGGCAAGCCCCGAATTGCGCGCGAGGACCGGCAGGCATTCTTCCTCGATCGTGCCCGGGTAGACGGTCGACTCATAAACGACGATATCGCCGCGCTTGAGAACCTTGCCGACCGTATCGGAGGCCGCCAGGATCGCTGCGAGATCCGGCCTCCGGGCGGCGTCGATCGGAGTGGGCACGGTGACGATATAAAAATCCGCCTCGGCAAGCTGCGCCGGATCGTGCGTGAAACGCAGGCTCGCCCGCTTGAGATCGGCCGGCTCGACTTCAAGCGTTCGATCTCGTCCGGAAGTCAATTCGTCGACACGCCGGCGATCGATGTCGAAGCCGAGCACGGCTGCGCCGGAGCGCGCAAACGCAACCGCAACGGGAAGGCCTACATAACCGAGGCCGATGACCGCGATTTTTCTGCCGTGTGCCAATCCGATATCCTTGCCAATATCCTCGCGCCGGGGCGCGCCTGTTTAGCCGGATCGCGGCACGAGCGGCAACGGATTTCGCCTTCCGCAAGCCTGCGTTATGCCGGTACGGATAACGTGCCGCAGGCGGTCAGGCTGACTGTCTGAGTGCGCCGACTTCTTTGCGCAATACGACATTCACTTTGCCGATGGCCGCCTCATCAAGCGCAAGCGCGCTTGGCAGGTTGATGGCATAGGGCGAGACGGAATAAGCGACCTTGTTCGTCCTTTGCGCTTTCGCCGCTTCTGGCGTTTCGCGGAACGCCGGAATGGCGCTCAATGGGTAGAAGAAAGGACGAACATCGACGCCCTGCTGGCGCAGCCGCGGCACCAGCGTCTCCTTTTTGATGCCGAGCGCGGCATCGAGCAGGATGGTGGTCATCCAGTAGGAATTGAACAATTCCGGCACGTCGGGATTGAGTGACCCCAGATTCCAGTCGGCCAGCGCCTGCCGGTACCAGGAAAATATCTGGCGTTTCTTGGCGACCAGCTCATCGAGGCGTTCAAGTTGCGCCAGCCCCAGCGCGGCCTGCATCGACGACATCTTGTACTTCCAGCCGACTTCCTCGTTGAAAAACATGGTGTCGCCGGGGACGCGGCCATGATCGCGCAGCTGCATGACGCGCATGCGCAGATGATCGTCGTCGAGGACCAGCATGCCCCCCTCGCCCGTCGTCAGCGTCTTCGAGCCGTGAAACGAAAAAGCCGCCATTGTGCCGAAGGAGCCGGCGCGCCGCTGGCGCCAGCGCGAGCCGACCGCTTCCGCGGCATCTTCGATGAGGACGATGCCGCGGCGCGCGGCGATGTCGGAAATCCGGTTCCAGTCCGGCATCGCGCCGTATAGGTCGACGCCGATCGCCGCCTTTGTTCGCGGCGTGATCGCCGCCTCGAAGGCGTCGGGCGAAAGGCACCATGTATCGGGATCGATGTCGGCGAATACCGGGGTGGCGCCCACGTAACGCACCGGCGCGACCGACGCGATCCAGGTGACATCGGGAACGATGACTTCATCGCCCGGCCCGATGCCGAGCGCCAGCAACGCAAGATGCAAACCGGAGGTGCAGGACGGCAATGAAATTGCGTATTTCCGGCCGCAATGTGCCGCAAAGGCCTTCTCGAACCGCTCGTGGAAAATATTGGCGCCGTCATACCAGGCGGTCTTCACCGCTTCGGTAACGTAGTCGATTTCCTTCTGCGTAATGGAAGGCCCGGCGATGGGGATTCGTGGCGACGTTTTATTGTTCATGGAGAAGTTCGCCTCGCGTTATCGCTATGATGCGGCTTTGAGCGCGCGGCCGATGATCTCAACCGCCCGTTCCACATTGGCCATGGGCACGGAGCGCTCGACCCAAAGGTTGAGAAAGCGCGGCGAAGCAAAGTCTGAATTTGGCAAATCCCGTTTGCCATACATCAGCTCGGCCACTGACCAATAGTGATTGGACGCGTGCAGGCCCGCATCGCGCAATGCCTTCGTTGTGCTGACGGCCTTCGCCTGCTCGGCGACTATCGCCGTGAACCGCCAGACGGCACCCGAGCTCCCCTCGCCGCCGGGCACTTGCAGCATCGGCGTCAGGCCGGAAAGCCCGGAACGGTAGGCTGCGGCGCGACGGCTACGTTCATGCAGCTCATCATCGATCCGTTCGAGGCCGAGGCTGATCGCGTCAGTGAGCCGCGCGTCGTCGGGAAAAGAATGCAGAACGAGCGGACGATACGCATCCAGTAGACCGGTGAATGCCCGCCAGCCCGGCGCGTCTCGCTGAACACGAAGCGCGTCGATGACGCCGTGCGTCAGGTTGCGGTGGCTGAGCGACAGAAGCTGGAAATCCGAATCGGATTTTAGTGCCGGCATCTGCGCCGCCTCGTTACGGGCATGGGCGAGCAATTTTTCGTCGTCGCTCAACAGGGCGCCCCCGCCTCCCGCTGAAACGATTTTTGTCCCGGCAAAGCTGTAGAGAGAAACCTGCCCCCAGCCTCCGTGGCGGCGATCCGCCGTGCTACCGCCAAGCGACTGGGCGGCATCTTCAATGAGCCAGACGTCGTGCTGTTCGGCCAAGGCGGCGAGCTTTGGCATGTCGGCTGAATGGCCAAAAATGTGGATACCGACGATCGCCCGGGTGTCTGGACCGATCGCCTTGGCGGCGGCTGTCGGGTCAATCGTGCAAAGCGGCAGCTGGACGTCGACAAAAACCGGCCGAAATCCGGCATAGACGATGGTTTGCACAAACGACGGACATACGATCGGCGACACAAGCACGTCACCAGGACCGCGCAATTGGCGAATATATTGCAAGGTCAGATAAAACGCCGTGTTCGCGTGGCCGACCAGCACCGCTCCCTTGCGGCCGGCGAAGCCTGCCAATTGCCGTTCGAGCGAACTGATGTTCATCGCTGCGCACTCTTCGACGCCGCTTGCATTGATATGCGCGCAACATCGCTCACGGTCACCCCGGCGATTTCCAGTTCCTGCTGTTTTGCAAGGTCGGCCAGCGCGCCAAGATTGGACAGGAGTGCCGAAAAAGAAAATGCGTAGAGCGGGTGAGTAGTATTTCTCGGCATTAACTCATCCGGGTGAAGGATCAGCGTAAGAATCCGATCGTCACGCCGGCCATCCGCACGAGCGATCCAGCGCTTGACGGAGTCCATGAATATCAAAGGATGGTACGCCAGACTGGCATAACGCAGGTACGGCTGCTGTTCGTTCTGTGCGGTGACCGGAAGTGTCGTCATTGGCACCTCGACGATCGGAAGGCTTGGCATTCCGGCGATCCGATAATCCGCCAGCGACGGACGGTAAGGATAGTTTGGCGTTAGACTCCAATCGAAATGGCGCGACGCGTCGTCTCGCGTCCTTCCCGGCAGTGCGCTTGAATCGATTTTAAGCCCAAGATCCGCCAGCGTCTTTAATATCAGGTTGCTGCCGGCGGCCTCGCCCATTCGCGCCGAGCTTAACTGAAAGCCTTGCGCGCGCAGATCCGCATATGTTTCCTGCAGTGCGCCCGCAAAGCGGTGATCGTCGCGTTCGGCTTCCCACGATCCGGCGGCGCCCAGGCGGGAAATGTGCGGATGCCAGCCGATTTCATCGCCGTCGCCTTTCAGTTGCCACCACGTCGACGCAAAGGTTTCCAGCAGATACGCGACCGAGCCATAAAACGCACGAATTTGAGGGTCCCCGCGAACAAACCAGGTCACGCGCCAACCAAAACCGTGGATTGCCGCAGCAATGTCTGGAATCAGGCCAAGGCCGCGCCACGCCAATTCGTTACGTTGATCCGACACTGAGAAATCATCGTTGTCAGCATCGACAGTGACCGCAAGGTAGAGAGTCATGCCGCCGCTGGTTCTTTAAACAACTGAACCGTGAAATGGTGGTCCAGGTACCCATGCAACAGCGAAACCAGCGGCGTCATGCTTTTAGCGATCGAAAATATTATTTCGGGCGAAAAATAGTACAGATTGTCGTCACGATACGAAACATACGTAGAGAGCATGTCGATCGACACGGCTCTTCTCGCTTGCGAAAAACTTTTTTCCATCGCTAGCTTGAGAATCTCCAGGTTGTCCGCATCCTTGTAGCGATTGTTGAATACTTGGCACATGATTGCGTAGTCGTAGCTATCGGTGATCGGATCGCGGGATATGTCCACCACCCTGAACGTCGCTTCCGGAAATTTCTTGCGATTTGTGTCGATGAACGGCTCAACCACATCGTAACCAATGTACCGCACGCCGTTGTGGTGCTGGCGCAGAAAATCATAGAAATATCCAAGACCGCATCCGATATCGAGCACCGTTGCCCCGTCCAAAGGTCCAACAGCGGCGTGGACCGAATGCTGACGGCGGTACTTTTCCGGGTCGCCTATATTGAGAGCGCGCGGATCGTCGCCGTGCTGCCCAAATCGGGCAACGTAGCGCTCAACGACCTGGTTTACGTCCCTGTCGCTTAGCACCGTCATGAGGCTGCCTTGGCCGGAGACGGATCCTTGACGCAACGGAGGAAACCTTCGCGCGCAACCGTGATAAGCAGCTTGGCTTCGATATCGTTATCGACCTGAAACCGGTCGTTCCGGCGCAGAAATTCGCGCACCGCCGTCTTCGGATTATTGTTTTTGGTCCAAGGCCTATCGCCGAAAAAACCTGCCGGCTGATCTTCTATTGTCGTATCAAAAACCACGACGTAACCACCCGCATGCACCAACGGCGAGTAGAGTTCTAGCTCACGAAGAACGTGTTCGTGCGTGTGATCCGAGTCCAGTATGACGAGGACGCGTTGCGACCCACCAACCAATCTCGAGACCTTTTCGAACACGTCACGCGCGATCGATGACCCGTCAACAAGCTCAATTCGATGAGCCATAGGATGGTTTTGGATTGCTGTCCGATTGTGATCACGCAGTGCAATATCGACACCGATCACGCGGCCCGCGCTTCCGAGAAGCTCAAGCATGCTTGCGTAGAATACCAAACCGCCGCCGTGGGCTATTCCAGTTTCGATTATAAAATCAGGCCGGGTCTCAAAAATGATCTCCGCCACCGCGAAAAGATCCTGCGGAAACTGGATGACTGGAATCCCCATCCACGAGAAGTTATATGTGTAATCATACTTCCCGGTCTCGCGCATAAAGGCGAGTGCCAAATCCTTCAGGCCCTGATCCGCCCCCTGCGCCTGGATATTGGCTGTCTTTTTTTGTCTAAATTTTTCCAGCGGAGACATTTTTCACTTTCGTTTGTTGTGCAAGTTCGCCGGCTATCCGATCAATCAAGGCCTGACTCGGATCAAGCCGGTCGTGTCGGCACACCTCAAGGATCAGTTCCTTTGGGTCAACACTGTACTGCTTCACAGCCGATCTGATCCGGGGCAGATAGCTGGAATGAAACCCCGCCATCCCGATTACCACGTCGAGTGAGGTCGAGCCGGTGTCCTGCCCTTTCATCAGCGGCCGTATCATCCGCTCGCCGATCTGAAGCAGCCGCATGACATCGAGGCCGGTCGAGACATCCATCTTGGCGAAAAGATAGGCAAGTATTTCCGTCTGCGCGTTGCCGCCGCTTCGCCCCAGTCCTTGCAGCGTTCCGTCGAATAGCGTCCCGCCTGCTTCAAAGGCTGCGAGGCAATTTGCATTCGCCAACCCGAGATTATTGTGTCCGTGAAACCCGACCGGAATGCCAAGCTCTTTCTTGAGTACACTCACGTAGCCGCGCACATCGGACGGCAGCAAGGTTCCCGCTGAGTCAACGACATAAGTGGATTGCGCGCCCCATGCGACCGCGTCGCGGATGATCGCAAGCAGCTCCGATGGAGTCGCCAAATAGGATTTCATCGGATTGTAGGAAACGTCAAATCCAAGCTCACGCGCATATTCGATCGAATGGCGCGCCTTGCGATATTCGCTCACGTTCGTGCCTATCCTGACGAACTTCATCCCGTGCTGCCGGGCGAACTTCAGGTGACGGTCGCTACCGATTTCGGGAATGAAGAAAGCGCCGAAAGACGCCTGTCGCAAAGCCCCTGCGGCGGCCTCGATATATTCTTCGTCCGTCGCGGCAGCGACGCCGAAGCGCTCGCCGGACGCGCCAAGTCCCACGCCATGACCGATCTCGATCTGCCGCACGCCGCACTGTTCGAGGGCCGAACAAATACGCGCGGTATCATCCGCCGTGAATTGCTGGTTGACGGCGTACGAACCGTCCCGCAACGTGCAATCAAGTATCGAGATTGCTGATTTCACCGGTCAGATCCCCCTGTCGCCGCTTAGTTCTATGCTACATCAACTTCGACAAGACGCATAACATTGTCGGCGAGCGCGCTGGCTGCCGCTCTGCTTTTCGCGACGCCGATCAAAAAACCCGGCCTTTGGTCACCGCTTTGCGCTTTGGTGATTCTGTCTCCGACAACCGGAACAAAATCGAGATGAATGATGCCCGGCTCTGAGGCAGCCTCCCGTACCCCATTGATCGATCTGATTCGGCCTTCCGGCAGCTCGAAAAAGCGGACGATACCGAAAGTGTCGTAAGCAACCTTCGGAAGCTCCACGGCATCACCCAGCGCCTGCGAAAGCCGGGCACCCAAGAGATCGATCCCCGTCAAGACCGGAAGTAGATCGGTCGCAATTCGTGCGCCACAGCCGCGCGCCGCGATTTCGATCAGCCTGGGGCCATTCGCCGTCAAGATCATTTCGGCGTGCGCAAATCCCATGCTGATGCCGATCGCGTTGATGACATTTTCGTTCAGCGCCTTGATTTGCGTGAGATGCTCGATAGAATAATTGCCCGGGTAAATCAGCTCCAGATCGAACGGAAATGGATACTCGTTCTTCTTTTTCTCCGATACGCCCAGAACGGTGATCACGCCGTCAGCGATAAAAGACTCCACCGACAATTCAGGTCCGATCATCAACTCTTCGAACAAAATTCGATGCGTGCGCGAGGCTAAAAATGCACGAGCGACCGCACCGGCCAAATCGCGGTCGTCTTTGATTTTTGTGACACCTCGGCTTGCCTGATTGTCCACGGGCTTGACGATGAGCGGGAATCCGATTTCCCGCGCGGCCGCCGCAACTTCTCCCACGGTCGTTACCAAACAGAATTTCGGGGTCGGGATGCCTGCCTGTCGGCAAGCTTCGCGCATGGCAAATTTGTCGGTCGCACGCTTTGCGGCTTCGGCCCCGATGCCGGGAAGGCCCAGTTTCTCGGCCACATATGCAACCGCCGGAATCGCAATATCGGTCTGCTCCGACAGGATCGCGTCAGGCGAAAAGTCTCGTGCGACGCTCAGAAGCGATTCCCCGTCGGCGGAATCAACGACCGCGTGACGGTCGGCATGCGTGAAAGATGCCGCACCGGCGTCGCGATCTGTCGCCAAGACTTCACAGTCCAGCGCCTTGGCCTTCAATATCAATGGCGCCTGGTGACGGCCGGCTGTGACGACCATGACGCGTCGCTTTTTCACGATGATGTCGTCTCGCGCATTTGCCTGGTGCCAACGCGCAAAATCACGAAACCTGCAACCGCGGTATGGCCCATACGAACTTCGCGCCCCAGTCGCGGATGCGCGCCAACTGTGCCTCGATTTCGCTATGGATATTCCATGGAAGAATGACGACCCACTCCGGCTTATCCGACCACAGGCGATTTTCGTCCACGACCGGAATCCGGCTGCCGGGCAGATACTTTCCCTGCTTTGCCGGGCTGCGGTCGGCCACATAAGGCAGGAGTTCACTGTCGATGCCCGCGAAGTTGAGAAGCGTATTGCCCTTCGCGGCCGCCCCATAGGCACCGACCTTGCGGCCTGTTTTTTTCTGCTCGCGCAGGAAGGCAAGGAATTCTCTTTTCGCGGTTTCGGCACGCGACTGAAAACCTGAATAAAAGGCAGAGCCATTCACCCCGGCCTGACGTTCCTCTGACAGCATGGTCTTGATCGCCGCTCCCGGCGCAGTTGCTGCTTCATTGCCTTGTGCAAACACCCTGATACTGCCGCCATGCGTCGGCAGATGTTCGACATCAATGACCACCAGGCCGTTGGCGCGAAAGATGCGATCGATCGCCGTGAGCGACAGATATGAATAGTGCTCGTGATAGATCGTATCGAACTGATTCTCGCGCACCAGATTCAGGAGGTAGGGAAACTCGAAAGTGGCGACGCCACCCGGCTTAAGAAGAGTTGCCACTCCTCCGGTGAAGTCATTGATGTCAGGGACATGGGCAAGCACATTATTGGCGATGACGAGGTCCGCCCGCTGCCCTTTTTCAGCAAGATCCGATGCAAGCTTCTTTCCGAAGAACGCCTCGACGATCCTGATTCCCTTTTCCCGCGCCGCCGATGCGGTGCTCTTGGTCGGTTCGATGCCGTAACAGGGAATTCCGCGTCGCTGCACATATTGCAGCAGATAGCCGTCATTAGCCGCGATTTCCGCCACGAGACTTTCCGGCCCGAGATGAAGGCGGTCACACATCGAGGCAACGTAATTCCGCGCGTGCTCGAGCCAAGTCTGTGAAACGGAGCTGAAATAGGCATAATCTTCGGTGAACAGGTCGCCGGCGCCGACATAATCCTCGGTCTGCGCCAGCCAGCAGCTTTCACAGACCAGAACCCGCAGCGGGTAGCGTTTTTCCGGCAGGTCCAACTGTTCACGCGTGAGATAGGCGTTCGACGGCGGCGCCATGCCCAGGTCGATGAACGGCAGCCGCAACTCCGATCCGCAGTGACGGCACTTCACGGGGCCAGACCCTTGAAGTCTGCCGCGAGCGCGGGATGGTTGCGGTCCCGCGTCGACATGTCCGCTATGGGCAAAGGCCACGCGATGCCGAGCTTCGGCTCCTGCGGGTGAATGCCGCCTTCGGCCTCCGCCGCGTAGGCGGCGCTGTGAAAATAAAGCAGCTCGCAATCGTCATCGAGCGTCTGCAGCCCGTGGGCAAATCCGGCGGGGATCAGCAGGCTCCTGTGATTGCCGGCGGACAGTTCCTCGCCGTGCCATTTCAGAAACGTGGGCGAGCCCCGACGCAGGTCGATCGCGACATCGAACACGCTTCCGGCAAGGCACGACACAAGCTTGATCTCGGCATGCGGCGGAAACTGAAAATGCATTCCACGCACGGTGCCTTTTCCCCGGGTCATGGTGCGGTTCGCCTGGAAGACCGGCAGCCGGATTCC
>DASSIT010000008.1:0-6645 GCA_035691545.1 Pseudolabrys sp.
TTTCGAGCGAGAACTCATAGAACAACGCAGCCTGTTCGACTTGTCGGTGTCCCATCATGACCTTCAGTCCTGCCTAGAACAGCGACTGAATCAGCCAACAACCTGCGTCGCAACTGTAGAGTTTTTCAACACAATCGGCCAAAAGCAGCCTCATGCAGTGCGGCAAAACTGCGGGTATGTTATCAACGACATGCACATCTTGGAAAGGATCAGAATGGGCGACACATCGCCGGCAGTTGCAATGTTTTCAAGTAGAAAATTGGCTCTAAGAGCCGATCTCGGCAAGCTGCCGAGCTTGTGCACGCTACTTGCGTGAACCGCCGCGAGTGGGCGCATTCGTTTTTACACCGGCGCCCGTGGGCCGCATTGCTCGGCTGGGAGCTACGCATTGAGCAAGATTGCTACAACTCGCTGCGTTTTGGGTGCCGCTGCAGCTGGACCCATTAGTACAATTTTTTCCGTTAGTACTACCAGCTGCCACTTCAAAACTGCCCTCCGTGGCAAATGCGGCCCCGTGGATGAGCACCCTCCCGGCAGAGTCCATTGCGACGTCGCAGGATCGTGCGAGAGCACTTCGCGCCGCGACTACCGATGTTGCCGCTCCAACCGCAAGCGCCGCTTTTTCCAATAATCGGCGCCGGCTAACGTCCTGATCGCCCTCACTTATCGGGTCCCTGGACATGGCGCACCCACGAGTTGACCGTAGACTCAGAATATTGAAGCTTGCTCAACAGTCAAGTCGGGCACCGCTCGCGATGGCTGGTTGAAACCACCGTCAAAGTGCAAGAGGCCATGTCCGCTTCACCACTGAAAGCGGACACGTGTAGCGCAAGAATCGATGTCCGCTAAGGGCCGGAAGCAGACCCATGCAGTGCAGCAAAATTGATCGTTATTCGATCACCTCGTCGGCAAGCGCGATGAGTGCCGGGGTGACTTCGAGCCCGAGAGCCTTAGCGGTCTTAAGATTGAGCACGAACTCGAATTTGGTTGACTCCATAACCGGCAGGTCTGCTGCCTTCTCGCCCTTCAGAATCCACCCAGCGGCTTGACCTAAACCGGCCGATTAGAGAAGCGGACATTGCAGTCCCGGTTTGACAATTCCGCCTAATACATTTGGAAATACAAACAAGTTTGGCGGTCCCGAGAGGAGTCGAACCTCCGACCTTCGGTTTAGGAAACCGCTGCTCTATCCGGCTGAGCTACGGGACCGTGCGTCCGCGATTTAGCACAGGCGCCGGCGCGGTGCACCGGCTTTGCCACTAGTCGATTTTGGCGCCGGACGCAGCGACGACGTCCTTCCACATGGCACGCTCCTTCGCCGCAAAGGCAAGGGCGCCTTCCGGGGTGCTGGACAAAATGCGCGCACCGGCAACGAGGAATCGGTCCTGCGCGGCCTTTTCGGCCGCAATCTTGCCCTGTGCCATCGAGATCTTGTCGACGATCACGCGCGGTGTCGCCGCCGGCAGCACGAAGGCTGCCCACGAGGTGACGACAAAATTGTTGATGCCGGCTTCGCCCATGGTGGGAATGTCGGGCAAGGTCGGCCAGCGCTGCGCCGAAGTGACCGCGAGGGCGCGCATTTTTCCGGATTGAATTACCGGCACATAGGACGCGAGATTATCGATCGCGAAGGTCACGTCACCCGCGAGCATGGCGGGGATCGTCTGCGCGGCGCCGCGGAACGGAACGTGGATTGCGTCAATGCCGGTACGCTTGGTGAACATCACTCCCGAAAGATGCGGCGAGGTGCCGACCCCCGGGCTTCCGAAACTGGATTGCTTTTTTTGCCTGGCCCAGCTGAGGAACTCGGGCACCGATTTGGCCGGACAGTAGTCAGCTGCAACGACAAAGACGTTCGGCAGTTCCCAGGTCAATGTTGCCGGTATCATGTCGCGCTCGGGATCGAACGGCATCTTGCTGTAGAGATACTGGTTGATTGCAAAATGGCCGATCGTCGCGGCGCCCATTGTGTAACCGTCGGGCGCGCTGCCGGTAACCGCGGCAATGCCGATATTGCCGCCGGCCCCGCCGCGATTCTCGATGACAAAAGACTGGTCGAATATGTCCTTGAGCCGTTCGGCCAGGATACGCGTCAACACATCAGTCGAACCGCCTGCCGGGTACGGCACGATGATGCGCACCGGATGATCGGGCCAATGGGCGTCGTCGGCGTGGACGCGGGTTGCAGCGACAATGGCAGCCGCAGCTGCCGACGTTAGAAAGGCGCGGCGGCTCGACGACGAACGACCGGTTTGCATTGGCAACCTCCCCGGCGGTTATGATGGCGTTCATATTTATCCTGTCATTCTAGCGCGCCGGGGGCGGGCTGCCATCTCAATTGACGTGTGCCGGGTCACCTATCGCCCGGTCTTCGCACGATGTCCTGTTCAATGAAGTGCCTTTCGTTCCGCCATTCTGCTTCGGTCCTTTCGGCCGCAATTCTCGCGCTTTTGGCGCCCGATGCCCTTGCGCAGGATTCCTGCAAACTTGCCGCCATTGGCACGGCGACCGTCGCCGAAGTGCGCGACGGCCGCACGCTGTTGCTCGCCGACGGACGCGAGTTGCGCCTGGCGGCGATCGAAGTCACCGACGCCAGTCGTGAAGCGCTCCAATCGATCGTCGGAGGGCGCGGCGTGAGGCTGGAGCAAAGCGGCGCGGCATCCGACCGTTACGGCCGCGTCGTCGCCTTTGTTTACGCGGACGATACGGGGCGCTCGGTTCAGCAGGCAATGCTCGAGCAAGGCCACGCACGCGTGTCGGCGCGGATCGGCAACAAGGCCTGCGCCGAGCTTTTGCTGGGCGCCGAACGCGAAGCCCGCGCCGCACGCCGCGGCCTATGGGCCGACCCCAATTTTGCCCCTTTGCCGTCACACGATATTGCCCGAATTGCCGCGGCACGGGGTCAGTTTGCGATTGTAGAAGGCAAGGTCTTGTCGGTCCGGGAGAGCGGGGCCACGATATATGTGAATTTCGGGCGGCGATGGACGCGCGATTTCGCGGTCACCATTCTCAAGCGCCAGCGCCGGGATTTTGCCGCGGCGGGATTTGATCCGAAAGAGCTCGAAGGCCGCAGAATTCGCGTGAGGGGATGGGTCGAGCAGCGCAATGGCCCGATGATCCAGGCTACGGTGCCGGAGCAGATCGAGATTGCCAGGTAGCGTCGCAATTCATTGCAAGATGTCGGTAGGGTGGGAATGGGGGTTGTTTCCAAAGTCGGCGTGATGCATGCGAAGGCTGGCGTGGCGGCCGCATTCGTCCTGTTGCTCGTGGGCTGCTCGAGCACGCCCGACAATCATTTTGTCTCCCTCCCCGTTTCGCAGGTCGCAACGCCAACCGGGCAAGAGACGGAAGCCCAGCGAGAACACGCGCGGATCCTTGCGTCCTATGGCGGGACCTACGAGAACGCGCGTTTGCACGCGATGATAGAAAAGACGGTTGACCGGCTTGTCGCGGCCTCGGAGCGGCCTGACCTCAAATACAAGGTTACGATTCTCAATTCACCGGCGATCAATGCGTTCGCGCTGCCGAACGGAAAGCTTTACATCACACGTGGCCTCATCGCGCTGGCCAACGACAAGGCCGAACTTGCATCCGTACTCGCGCATGAAATGGGTCACGTGATCGCTCGCCATGCGGCAATCCGCGAGGAGCAGGCGCGGCAGGTCGCCATCATCAGCCATGTGGTGAATGACGTGCTCAGCGATCCGCAGATGGGCGCGCTTGCCCTCGCCAAATCAAAATTGACGCTGGCCGCCTTTTCGCGCGCCCAGGAATTCGAGGCCGACGGTATCGGGGTCGGCATTTCCGCGCGCGCCGGGTTCGATCCCTTTGGCGCATCGCGTTTCCTCACGGACATGCAGCGCAATGCCGATCTCAAGGCCGCCAACGGTACGCAGGCGCATGCTCCCGATTTCCTGTCGAGCCATCCCGCAACGCCAGAGCGGGTCAAAAATGCGCTCGCCAATGCTCGCCAATTCACCGGTCCCGGCGGCGGCGAGCGCGATCATGCGGAATATGTCAGCTATCTCGATGGCCTGATCTACGGCGAAGACCCAAGCGAAGGCTACGCCCGGGGCAGGCATTTCCTGCATCCCAAGCTCGGTTTCAGCTTCGTCGCACCGCCCGGCTTTAGCTTGGACAATACCGCGCAGGCGGTCCTCGGCCTCAAGGATGGCGGCGGGGAAGCTTTGCGTCTCGACGTCGTCAGCGTGCCAGCCGAACAGTCCCTGCCCGACTATCTGAAGTCGGGCTGGATGGAAAATGTCGATCCCGCAAGCGTCGAGGAATTCTCGGTCAACGGATTCCCGGCGGCCACCGCGACGGCCGGAGGCGGGAATTGGTCATTTCGTCTATTTGCCATCCGTTTCGGCAGCGATGTCTATCGTTTCATTTTCGCGGCCAAGACGCGAGACGCTCAGGTCGATCGCTCCTTCCGCGAGTCGATCATGACATTCAGGCGCATGACGCTTAAGGAAAGCAACTCGATCAAGCCGCTGCATCTGAAAATGGTGGCCGTCGGGGGCAACGACACGGTCGAAAAGCTGGCGCACCGGATGGCGGCATCGGGCCACGCGCTAGAGCTTTTCCGCGTACTCAATGGCCTGGGCCCCCACGACAGGGTAAAGCCGGGCGACAAGGTCAAGATCGTCGTGGAGTAGCGGCGTTTGCATGCCTATGGCCGAACGCCATCGCGCGCGACGAAGAAAATTGAAAGCCAGCTGTCAGCTTTCGCCGGCTTCGTAATTGATCGTGAATTCGCGCGGCACGTCGGGTCCCCAGAGATAAAACGAATCCTCCGGCTTGTGGTCGGCTGCGGGCCAGCGCTCTTCCTTCGGGATGAAATCGATGTCGCAGGAATATTCCGAGAAACTCCCCCACGGATCGCGCACATAGTGGAAATAGTTTGAGCCGAGCACATGGCGGCCGAGGCCCCACCCTTTCGTCCAGCCCTTGTCATGCATCCGCATGGCGCCAAGACCGATATCGTTGAGGCTGGCAACATCCCAACTGCAGTGATGGAAACCGGGCGCGGTCGATTTCACGAGCGCGAGGAGGTGGTGGTCGCTGCCGTGGATGCCATGCATGAAGGCGACGAGATCGGATGCCTTGTCGGAAAGGCGCAGGCCCAGTGTCCTTTCATAGAACTTGATCGAATCGGGCACATCGCGCGTGAAGATAAGCACGTGGGAGAGGCGCCGCGGACGCACCGGCGGTGCCGCGGCACGCACGCCGGCGCCGGCCTTCCCGGCAGGAACCGACACCCACTGGCTCTCGGATTTCCGGTCGGGCGATACCTTTGGCCCAACCTTGACCTCGATCAGCACGCCCTCGTGATTGCGGAACCAGAAACCGTTGCTTTCGAATCCGGGCGGCGGATCAATGAGTGTGATGCCCTGCTCTTCGATGCGCGCCTTCAGCCGCGGAAGGTCGCCGGCATAACAGCCGAAGGAAAGATGATGCAGTGCCTTCGCCTTGGCGCCCTCAACGACCGACCCCCATCGATGCTCGTGGCCAAATGTCTTGATGGCGAGCGCATTGCCGTCGCGCCGCACATCGAGACCAAATGTTCCGTAGAAGTCCTGCGCGACAGCGGCATCAGGCACCGCCAGTACAAACTGATCGAGCGAATGCACGCCGAGCGCATTGGCATCCGTCGTCGGCGCGACATAGCCGCGAATAGCGGTCATCCCTTACTCCCTTGGAACTGCGGATGAGGCTGGTTGAACGGCATATAGACCCGCGCGCCTTACCGGGCAACTAGCGTGCAACACGCAGGCTTCCCAACAAAAAAGCCCGGCGCATGCGCCGGGCTTCCCGCTTTTCGAAGCGAAGATATCAGGCCGCCTCTTCCTCGACGCCTTCTTCAGGGGCCGCATCCTCAGCGGGCTTGGGCCCACGACGCGGACCTTTGGCAAGTGCGGCCTCGATCTCCTTGACCGCCTCGGTCTCGGTGACCCGCTGTACTGCAGCAATTTCGCGCGACAGGCGATCAAGCGCGGCTTCATAGAGCTGCCGCTCGGAATAGGATTGCTCCGGCTGCGTCTCCGACCGGTAAAGATCGCGCACCACCTCGGCAATCGCGACGATATCGCCCGAATTGATCTTGGCTTCGTATTCCTGCGCGCGGCGGGACCACATCGTGCGCTTGATGCGCGCACGGCCCTTGAGGGTCTCGAGCGCACGCTTCACTAGCGGCCCTTCGGCCAGCTTGCGCATGCCCACCGAAACGATCTTGGCAGTGGGTACCCGCAGGGTCATTTTGTCCTTGATGAAGTTGATGACGAACAGTTCCAGCTTGGCGCCGGCGACCTCCTGCTCCTCAATAGCCATGATTTGGCCTACGCCATGAGCCGGATAAACAATGAATTCGTTAGTTTTGAAGCCTTGTCGTTGAGTAGTCTTCTTATTGCTAGTCATTCCGGGCACGACTCCTTCACCGGCACCTTTGCGGCTGCCGGCTATCTTGGCTGCGGGAGCCCCGCCACGGACGGCACCGCGGGAGGCGTGGGAGGTCCGCCGAACGACGGCAGACTTTTTCGGCCCTCGGCTCATGCCGGCGGAGCCTTTCTTTGATTTATGACGCGTTTTTCCTGCCACTGCTCACGCGTGGATCGCACGCCCTCTAAGTTGGGAACTCGGGAACCT
>DASSIT010000009.1:0-16646 GCA_035691545.1 Pseudolabrys sp.
ACCTTGTCGGGAAGCATGACTTCACGACCTTTCGCTCTACCGAATGCCAGGCCAAGTCTCCGCTAAAGACGCTCGATGTGCTCAGCGTCGCGCGCAATGGTGACGAGGTGAATGTCACTGCAATCGCACGTTCGTTCCTGCACAACCAGGTGCGCTCGATGGTAGGTTCGCTGGTTGCGGTCGGCGAAGGAAAATGGCGTTCGGACGATCTCGTTAAGGCACTTGCCGCGCGTGATCGCACCGCTTGCGGTACTGTTGCGCCGCCGGACGGACTTTATCTGATGAAAGTGGATTATTGAGTTCGTCGCTGCGCGGATCGCCGCTCCGACTGTTCAGGTTCGGGGAAAGCCGTATAGCCGCGCTGGATTGTCGACGAGGATAGCCCCTTGCCTGTCGGAGGGCGTCCAGTCGAGGAAGACTTGCAGCAGACGGCCCGCGTCCGGCACCGGACCCTCCGGACGCGGATGTGGCCAATCGGTGCCCCAAACGAGGTTCTGCGGATTCGCCGCAACAAGCGCGTCGTGGAATGGACGCGCTTCTGTGTAATTCGGCGGTGCTGCACCGAGCCGGTAGGTGCCCGACAGTTTCGACCACAGGCGGCCTTCGCCGACGCCACGAAGTAGGGCCTGAAAGCCGGGATGATTGATACCGTGGCGGTGCTCCATGCGTCCCATATGATCGACGACCACCGGCACATGCACCCGCGCGAGCGCGGGCAACAGCTCGGGCAAATCACGGGTGTCGATCCACAATTGCAGATGCCAGCCGAGGTCGGCCATGGCCGGCAGCAACGGCTCTATCTCTTTGAGCGTCACACCATTCTGGTAGTAGGACTTTCCATCGCGACGAAACTCGTTGGCGCGCAAGCCGCGCACGCCGGCCGCGTTCCACTGCGTGAGTGTCGTTATGTCGAGTTCGGCGCCACCGACCGCGACGCCTCGCAGCCGCGACGACGCGCGCCTGAGCGCATCGAGCATGGCGCGGTTGTCACGACCATATGCGCTCGGTTGAACAAGAACACCGCGGTCGAAGCCCGGCCGATCGAGCAGCGCAATGTAGGCTTCAAGTGGCGCATCGTCCGGCGTATAGCTGCGTGGCTCAGCGTAGGGAAAACGCGCGGCCGGGCCGAACACGTGGCAGTGGCAATCGCAGGAGCCTTGCGGCAGCAAGCCGCTCATTTCGGCGTGATCCCGGCAAGTCTGGCGGCCGCGCGCATATTCTCATAGTCGGCACGGATAAATTTGGCGAAGCCGTCCGGCGTCATCTGCTCGGCGGTGGCGATTTCCGAGCCCATGTCGCGCAATTTCACTGGCGCCGGGCCGCTGGTAAGTCCGTCGGCGATTGCCTTTTGCAGTGCGGCGATGATCGGAGCAGGAGTGCCCGTCGGGGCAAGAATTCCGATATAGCTTTGCGCCGTAAAATCCTTCACGCCGCTCTCGATAAAAGTCGGGACGTCAGGTGCTAGCTTCGAGCGGCTGTTCGCCGCAATCGCGATGATATGGGCCTTGCCGCCTTTGTGCAGCGGCAACGCGGTGGAGAATTCCGTCATCGCCGCCTGAATGCTGCCTCCCATCAAGTCCGGCATCAGCGCGCCGCCGCTGCGATAGGGGATGTGCACGACGTTGGCGCCGGATGCTGCCTTGAAACGCTCGAGCGTCATATGCGTAGCGCTGCCGACGCCGCTGGTCGCGATGCTGATTTGCGTTTTCTTTGACAGCGCGATCAGTTCCGCGACGTTTTTTGCCTCGACTTTGTTATTGAGAATGATGACGTGCGGCACGTAGCTGGTCAGCGCAACCGGTGCGAAATCCTTCAAAGGATCATAGCCGAGCTTGGCCTGCACAAACGGATTGACGGTGAGCGGGCCATTTGAGCCGACCAGCAAAGTGTGGCCGTCCGGCGTTGCGCGCGCGACGGCTTCGGCGCCGATACTGCCGCCTGCACCGCCGCGATTGTCGACCACCACCGGCTGGCCCAAAGCGCTCGAAATGCGCTCGCCGACCAGACGTCCAACGATGTCGGCATTGCCGCCGGCAGCAAACGGCACGATCAGCCGAATCGGCCGGTCGGGATATTTTGCAGATGCATTGCGCGAAAGCAGCACCAGCGCGGGCACAGACCCGAGCGAGATCATCAGCGTGCGGCGCGAAATCGGCATGGAAACCCCACTGATCCTGGCGTTGCGGCGACCGGTTTCTACTGAACTGCCGTGGCCACCTTCAACAAATTGTGCCTATCATTGATCACCGCGCGAATTTGAACAAGCGATTGGGCGTATCCCAGAAAAGTTTGCGGCGGTCGGCCTCTTTTGGAAACAGGTGGCCGGCCAGCTGTACCAACGGCCCATAATCCTGCCGTTCGGCCGCCCGCAGATAGGGCCAGTCCGACGCCCACATGCAGTGATCGAGCGTGAAGGCCTCGACCAGTGCCCGCACGAACGGCCAGCTATCCTCAAACGGATACGGCAGCCCGGCGAATTTCAGATAGCCGGACAGCTTTACGTTTACTCGTCCGGTCTTCGCCAATCGCAGCATGGCTGCAAAGGACGGCCGGCCGAGACCGGCCGGCGGTGCCGGCCTTCCGGCATGGTCGATCAGGACCTTTACCGGAATTCTTTCGATCCACGGCTGGTACATCAGGAACTGGTCATTTTCGACCTGGAGATTGAAGAACATGTCGAGCTCGGCGAGCCGCTTCATCAAACCTTCGGCATGCTTGTAGTAGTCGTTGCCGTGAAACGTCGGATTGATCGCCGCGCCAACGATGCCCCCCGCCTGAAATTTCTTCAGCGTCGCGGTATCGGCGTCGAGATCGACGATTGCGATGCCCTTGAAGCGGCCTTCGCCATTTGCGATCGCGTCGAGGATGCAGGAATTATCGCTCCCGTATCCGGAATTTGGCTGCACCAGGAGCGCATGCTTCACTCCATAGCATTTCATCACCTGCCGAAATTGTGCGGTAGTGCCGATTTCCTGTCCGGCAGGTTTGTATGCGACGTCCTGGCAGTACGGAAAATTGGCCGGATCGATCACATGGGCGTGGCAGTCGATCTTTTGCTCGTCGAAGATATGCATCGGTCTGACCTCTCGACTGCGGCGCGCTCACGAGGGCGCTCAGGCAAAATATCGATCGATAATCTTTCGATAAATCGCCGTCAGCGCGCGAAGGTCAGCAATGGGCACGCGCTCGTCAATCGCATGCATGGTCTGGCCGACGAGTCCAAATTCGACAACCGGGCAATGGTGGGTAATGAAACGGGCGTCGGACGTGCCGCCGGTGGTCGACAGCTCGGGCTTGCGGCCGGTCACTTCGGCGACTGCATTGGCGACCAGATTGGTGAATGGGCCCGGTTTGGTGACGAACACGCCTGCATTCGACGGTTCCCACTGAAAGGAAAATCTGATCTTGCCGCCGGCCGCTTTCGCCGCACGGCCTTCAATCATCTTTTTCAGCGACTCTAATGTGTGCCTGTCGTTGAAGCGGATATTGAAGCGCGCTCTCGCTTCGCCTGGGATCAGGTTGACGGTCTTGTTGCCGACATCCACCGAAGTGAATTCGAGGTGCGAGGGAGCGAATTGCGCAGTGCTCTGGTCAAGCGGCTCAGCCTGCAGTGCGGAAACAAGCGTCACCAGTCCGCGGATGGGATTTTCCGCACGGTGCGGATAGGCAACGTGGCCCTGTTTTCCCGAAACAATGAGACGGCCATTGAGCGAGCCGCGTCGGCCGATCTTGATGGTATCGCCGAGCATTTCCTGGTTGCTCGGCTCGGCGAGCACGCAGTGGTCGAATTTTTCGCCGCGTTCGGCCACCCATTTCAGTAATTTCGGCGTGCCGTTAACGGCGATACCCTCTTCATCACCGGTGATCAGGAAGGAGATCGAGCCTTTTGGCTTGCCGTCATGATGGCTGAGATGGTCGAGCACGGCGGCCACCGCGCAAGCGATACCGCCTTTCATGTCGACCGCGCCGCGGCCGTACAGTTCTCCGCCCGCAATCTCGCCCGAGAATGGCGGATGCTTCCAAGCCTTCTCGTCGCCGGCCGGCACGACATCGGTGTGGCCGGCAAAAACGAGATGGGGCCCGGCCGTCCCTATGCGCGCGTAAAGATTCTCGACGTCGTCAGTGCCGGGCTCGCGGAATGTGATGCGGTGCACGGTGAAGCCGGCCGCCTTCAGCGTTTTTTCGACATATGCGAGCGCGCCGCCTTCGGCCGGTGTGACCGACGGGCAGCGCAGCAGATCACGGGCGATTGCTACAGGATCGGCGGACATGGATCAGATTCCGCCGAATGCGTGGAATTGCTCGAAGGATTGAGGGAAGTGTAAACCAAGGTCTAATCCCTCAACAGTTCGTTGATGCTGGTCTTCGAGCGCGTCCGCTCATCGACGCGCTTGACGATCACCGCGCAATAGAGGCCCGGGCCGCCGCTCTTGCCAGGGAGCGTGCCCGGCACAACGACCGAGTAGGCTGGAACTTCGCCTTGCGTAATCGCGCCGGTGTCACGATCGACGATGCGCGTGGATGCGCCGAGATAGACGCCCATGGAAAGAACCGCGCCCGTGCGAACGATCACGCCTTCAGCCACTTCCGAGCGTGCGCCGATGAAGCAGTTGTCCTCGATGATCACCGGACCTGCCTGCAGCGGCTCGAGCACGCCGCCGATGCCGGCGCCGCCGGATATATGGCAGTTCTTGCCGATCTGTGCGCAGGAGCCGACCGTCGCCCAAGTATCGATCATCGTGCCGCCATCGACATAGGCGCCGAGGTTGACGAAAGACGGCATCAGCACGACGCCGGGCGCAATGAATGCTGAACGGCGCACGACGCAGCCGGGTACGGCGCGAAATCCGGACTTGCGGAAGCGTGCAGCGTTCCACCCTTTGAACTTGGAATCGACTTTGTCCCACCAGGCTGCTTTTCCCGGGCCGCCGGGGATGACGCTCATGTCATTGAGACGGAATGAGAGAAGCACCGCTTTCTTCAGCCACTGGTTGACGCGCCAGCGGGCGTCCGTCTCGCGCTCAGCGACACGCGCCCGGCCCGAATCCAGCAGATCAAGCGCGGAATTCACCGCCTTGCGCACGGCGCCTTTGGTCTTTGGGCCGATCGTGTCGCGCCCCTCGAAGGCCTCGTCGATAATGCTGGCAAGCTTGTCGTTTGACATGGGTGGACCGCCTCGCTCGGTTGGGCGTTGTCGGGGCCGGAGCAGGGGATGTCAAGCCGCGCTCGGTCGGTTAAGCTCGCGCGGGGGAGAAACAGCATGCCGCAAAAGTTCGCTCGTCTGGGTTTTGGTGTTGTCGTTTTGGCCCTTGGCGGCGCGCCCGCTTACGCTCATCATTTGATGGGCGGCCGCACGCCGGCTACCTTTGCTGAAGGGATGCTGTCGGGGCTCGGGCACCCCGTCATTGGCCTTGACCATTTTGCCGCGGTGGTGGCGGTCGGCTGTCTCGCGGCGGCGCACCGGTCGGCGTCCGCGCTCGCGATTGCGTTTATCGTCGCGATGATGGCCGGCGTCGCCCTCCATCTGCATGGGGCGACCATTCCGGCCGCGGAAATACTCGTGGCGCTCACGGTGCTCGCGCTCGGCGCATTGATGGTCCTGCGCAGGGGCATGTCGACGGGCGCGGCGCTGGCGCTGTTTGCCGGCGTCGGAATTATTCACGGTTATGCATTGGGAGAATCGATCTATGGCGCGGAGCCGACGCCGCTTTACGCCTATCTCTCCGGGCTCGCGGTCATTCAGGGCACGATCGCGCTTGCGGCTGCGCATTTGACCAACTTGCTCGCGCAGCGTTCCCCGGATGTGTCGCCGTTGCGCCTCGTCGGTGCGGCCATTGTCGGTATTGGTCTTGTCGTATTGATGCAGCAGGTCATTCCGGGCGCCTGATCAGCGCTGAGTGATCCGTTCGATGAACCCCGTGAGATCGTCGGTCAGGTGATCGACGTAAGGGGCATCGCGTCCCTCCAGCTCCCAGGCTTCGCGAAAGACTTCACGCTGACCTTCGGGCACGACCAGAACGGTGGTCATGCCAAGCGCGTGCGGTGTTTCAAGATTGCGCGCCAGATCCTCGAACATGGCCGATTTTTCCGGGTCGACGCCGTGACGTGCAAGAAATCTCTCGTAGACCTGCGGCAAGGGTTTGGGGTCGAGATCAGCCGCGGCAATGTCAAAGACATCCTCGAAATGGTGATGAATTTCGAGTTTCTGCATCACGGCATCAGCGTGCTTGCGAGTACCGTTTGTGAGGATGAGCTTGCGGCCTGAGAGCTTTTCCAGTGCGGCGCCGAGTGCTGGATTTGCCTGCAGAGGCGAATGATCGATCCGATGCACGAATTCGAGATAGTCGTCGGGCTGCATTCCGTGCTCGGCCATCATTCCACGCATGGTGGTGCCGTACCGACGGTAATAGTCCTTTTGCACGCGGAACGCCTCGTCCTTCGACACCTTCAAAAAATTCGACACATAGGTCCGAATGCGCTCGTCGACCTGCTGCCACAGATTGAGGTGATGCGGATAGAGCGTGTTGTCGAGATCGAATACCCAGGTCTCGACGTGGCCGAAGCCGCGCGGGGCAGGGCGAGCCGGTTTTGGCACGACGTTACTGTTCCTTGAAGCGAATGGTCGTCGCAGGCTGGTCGCCGAGATCGATGACCGCAAAGCCGACGGAATTCAACCCTCGCGCCGCACAATCCTTGTGGTCGGCAATTTCGAAGCGCCCGTCACGAGTGCACAGCGCAACCGTGCCGCCCCATGACAAAGTGCCATCGCCGCGCTTGACGACGCGGCCATTTGCGTCGACCGCTTCTGCGTAACTATAGAGGCGATGCGGGTCGCCACGGAGGTCGGGCCGCACGCATTGTCCGGAGTCGATGCGGTACCAACCGCGGGTGACGATGGCTCCCATCTCGATGATTCCAATCGACGCCATCACCGCATATTTGGTGTCATTGCACCATGTGAAGCCGATGCCCTCGGGACTGCGCGCCACTTCGACGAGCGTGTCGAAAAATTTCGGAGTCGTGACAATGTCGGTAGGCAATTTCCGGTCATTGAGGAATTTGGCAATGGCGGCTTGCGTCTTGGTGCCCTGCACGCCGTCGATCGGATAGGCATCGTAGCCGGCAATCACCAGCAGCCGCTGTATACCGGCAAGCCGCGCCTGCACGTCGTCGTAATCGGCCTCTTCCGCCAGATTGACGACCGGACCTTTCGGCGAATCCGACGGCTTGGCTGCGCTGAAATGAGCCTGCTGGCTTACCGGGCAGTTCCGGGCATTGGCGATGTCAAAATCGCCCTTGCGGGTGCAGAAATCAGCCTGCCCGTTTTTCGGTTGTGGCGCACTGCCGTAAACCGGCGGCGTGCGTGAATGCAGGTAGACCATGTCGACGTCGAGCGGACCGTCCAGCACCTGCCGGCACTCTCCGGGATCAAGCCGGAACCAGCCGCGGGTCTCGACATTGGCGCGTTTTTCGAGGCCAATCGCCGCCTCCATACGGTAACTGGTGCGGTTGCACAATGTCAGCTCGGCTTGTGCCGGCGCCGCCAGCAGAGAAATTGCCGCGGCAACCATGCCAGTGAGACCGCGAATCATGCGGTCATGCTATCGGAACTCGACGGCCGATGGGGAGTTCCGCAGTCTCTACCGATGCATGAGCGTGCCGACACCGTGGTCGGTCAGCAGCTCGAGCAGGACCGCGTGCGGCACCTTGCCGTCCATGATGACGACGCCTTCGACGCCTTGGTCGAGCGCATAAATGCAGGTTTCGACCTTAGGAATCATTCCTCCGGAAATCGTTCCGTCCGCGATCAGCTTGCGAGCATCGGCAACGGAAAGATCCGCAATCAGACTTTTCGACTTGTCGAGCACGCCGGGTACGTCCGTCAGCAGCAAGAGGCGCTTCGCTTTAAGGGCGCCGGCAATGGCTCCTGCAAAGGTGTCGGCATTGACATTGAACGTCCCGCCTGCGCCCGACGTCGCCACCGGAGCCAGCACAGGAATCATTTCACGGCCGATCACCTGATTGAGGATGGTCACGTCGACTTTTTCCGGCTCGCCGACAAATCCAAGATCGATGACTTTTTCGATGCTGGAACCGGGATCGACTACGGTGCGGGTCACCTTGCTGGCCTGCACCATGTTGCCGTCCTTGCCGCAAAGGCCGATAGCCTTGCCGCCGGCGGCGTTTATGTAACCGACGATCTGCTTGTTGATGGATCCGGCGAGGACCATCTCGACAATCTCGACAGTCTTGGCGTCGGTGATGCGCAAGCCGGCGGCGAATTCGGACTTGATGCCGAGCTTTTTGAGCATGGCCTCGATTTGGGGTCCGCCGCCATGGACAACCACCGGATTGATAGCGGTTTGTTCGAGCAGGACGATGTCCCGTGCGAAATCGCGCGCGCTTTGTTCCTGGCCCATCGCGTGACCGCCGTATTTCACTACGACGGTTTCCTCGTCGTAGCGCTGCATGTGCGGCAGCGCTTCCGAGAGAATTCGGGCCTGTTCCTGTGGGTCGATCGGGGGGACTTTGCTCATCGCGGGAGGTTCTAGCCGATGTAGCGGCCATCCGACAATGCGTCAGCGGCCTCTTTCCGCCAAGAGCCGTGCGATCGCGGCGCGCAGTTCGCTTATTCCGGTCCCATCGCGGGACGATGTCGCGAGAACACCCGGAAATGCTGCCGGTCGCTTGGCGAGAGCCGTTTCCACCTCGCTGATGCGCTTGGCAAGCTCGGCCGGCTTTACTTCATCGCATTTGGTAAGGACGACCTGATGGCTGACCGCCGACTGCCCAAGCGCTTCAAAAGCGAGATCGTCGGTCGGTTTGAGGCCATGGCGCGCATCTACCAGCACATAAACGCGCGCGAGATTGCTGCGTCCGCGCAGATAGGCATCGATCAACGCCGTCCATTCAGCGATCTTGGATTTAGCCGCCGTCGCGTAGCCGTAGCCTGGCATGTCGACCACGCCGAGGCTGCCCCCACCCGTAAAAAAGATGAGTTCCTGGGTGCGTCCGGGCGTGCGCGAGGTCCGCGCGAGGCTCTTGCGGCCGGTGAGGGCGTTGATCAGACTCGATTTGCCGACATTTGAGCGTCCGGCGAAGGCGATTTCGACGCCACGCATCGCCGGCAACGAGGCGGGCGTTCCGGCGGCGGCGATGAACTGCCATTCGCCTGCGAAGAGGCGCCGGCCTGCTTCGATTTCTGCGCGGGTAAAGTCTTCGATAGAGCCCATCAGCCGTCATGCCCGCTCTTGTCCCGGACGTCCCGATTAGTGACGCACAATGCCAGTATAAGCGAGATCGCCGGGACGAGCCCGGCCATGACGGAACGCGCTATCCCGGCCGCTATTGCTGCGGCTTCTTTTTCACGAGCACGGACTTGATGTTGTCGAACAATTCGATCTTGGCACCATGCTTGCGCATGATGACGCTTTGCTGAAGCACAGAAAGCGAGTTATTCCACGCCCAGTAGATCACAAGGCCGGCCGGAAAATTCGCCAGCATGAACGTGAATATCAGCGGCATCCAGTTGAAGATCATTGCCTGGGTCGGGTCGGGCGGCGCGGGATTGAGCTTCATCTGAACCCACATCGTGACGCCCATGATGAGCGGCCAGGCGCCCAGATGCAGGAAATGGCCGACCATCGGCACCAGGGTCGGATCAATCGGGATAAGGCCGAACAGGTTGAAGACGTTGGTCGGATCCTGCGCCGAAAGATCGTGGATCCAGCCGAAGAACGGCGCGTGCCGCATTTCGATGGTGACGAACAAAACTTTGTAGAGCGAGAAGAATACTGGAATTTGGATTGCGATCGGCAGGCAGCCGGCGAGCGGATTGATCTTCTCCCGCTTGTAAAGCTCCATCAACTCCTGCTGCTGCTTCGCCTTGTCGTTTGCATAGCGCTCCCGCAGCGCGGCCATTTGCGGCTGTACCGCCTTCATCTTTGCCATCGAAGCGTAGGACTTGTTGGCCAGCGGGAAGAAAACGATCTTGACCAGCACCGTGACCATCAGGATCGCGAGGCCGAAATTGCCGAAAAGACGGAAGAAGAAATCCATCGCCAAAAACATCGGCTTGGTGATGAAGTAGAACCATCCCCAATCAATCAGCAGATCAAAGTGATTGAGACTGAGTTCCTTGTTGTAGCCGCCGATGCCGACAAAGGGAAAGTTGATGCCGACGGTCGTTACTTCCTTTGCGCCGGCAAATAGCCGTGCGTTCGCCGAGCCCGTCCCGCCCGGCGCGATGGTCTGTGCGTCCAGCAAATAATCGGTCTGGTACGTCCGGGTTGTGCCGAGCATGTCGGTCGAGAAACGCGCTTTCAAACGCGCGGTTGTTTCGGGCAGCAATGTAGCGGCCCAATATTTGTCGGTGATGCCGAGCCAGCCGTTGGTTACGTCGAAACTGACGGATTTTTTGTCTTCAATCTTCTTGTAGGTGTATTCCTGCAAGCCAGACTCGCCGAGCACACCAATGAGGCCTTCATGCAGAACGTAGTATCCGGCTGTCGGCGGCGTGCCGTGGCGTGAAATCAGCGCATATGGATAAAGAGAAACTGCGCTCGCGCCTTTGTTGGCGACTTCATCCTTGATGGTGAAAAGATATTTGTCGTCGACCGCGATCGTCCGGCGAAATTCGAGGCCCTCGCCATTGTCGTAGGTGAGCGTCACCGGGTGCCCAACGCCGAGGGCACCGGAGCCGACCTGTTTCCAAAGTGTGTCGGCAGTCGGCACCTTTGCGCCGGAGCCGGCGGCGCTGGTCCAGCCGAACTCGGCATAGAACGGATCCGCGGTGCCGGAAGGGGAGAGCAGCACGATCGGAGGCGATTTGGGATCGACCGTCTCGCGGAATTTGACGAGCGACAAGTCGTCGATGCGGCCGCCCTTAAGTGCGATCGAGCCCTGCACGCTATCGGTGGCAATGGTCACGCGCGGCGAGCTCGCGAGCACGGCCGCGCGCTCCGCTGGTGTGGCGCCCGCAGGCGCGCCGGCCTGGCCAGGGACCTGAGGCGGTGCCGATTGCGGCTGCACGGACTGGTTGTTCGGAGAAGTCGCCGGCGCGCTTGGCTGCTTTTGCTGTTGCGCCTGCAGCTGCTCCTGCCGCGCCTTGTCCTGTGGTCCGGCGAAGAAATATTGCCAACCGAGCAGCACCAGCGCCGAGAGCGCTATGGCCAGGATGGTATTTTTGTTGTCGGTCATCGCGATTCCACTTTGTCACTGCGCCCCGCATGCACTCGTCGCAACGCGCCTTCAAAATCCTCGGTCATTTGGGCAAACGGCATATTGAGCGCCGCACGACGACCGACAAGGACATAGTCATGACCGGCCCGCACCCGAGTTGAGGCCGAGAGTCTCACAATTTCCCGCAACCGGCGCCGGACCCTGTTGCGTTCGACGGCATTTCCAACTTTTTTCGACACGGTAAAGCCGAACCGTGCAGGGCCCTCATCCCGGCGATTACGTGTCTGCAGTACGAACGCGGTGGACGGCGCTTTCGCCCCGGCTGCCGCGGCCAGAAAATCCGCCCGTTGCCTCAAGTGTTCCATGGAAGCAATGCGCGGCGATTGTTGCCGCCGTCAGGCGGAAAGCCGCTTGCGCCCGCGTCCCCGGCGCGCCGATAGCACCTTGCGCCCACCCTTGGTCCCCATTCGCGCCCGGAACCCATGCCGGCGCTTGCGTACGAGCTTGCTCGGTTGATAGGTCCGCTTCACGTTCACGTTCTCCGCTGGTCGCGCCGTGGGGAAGGAGGACGCTGTCCTCGAAACGCCAACAAAGCCCGAATTCTTTCGAGCCGGCATATGATTTTGGCGGCTTATAAGGTAGGGGCCTTGACCCGTCAATGCGGCCGCATGCTGCGCCGGACTCAGGTGTCAAATAGCCTCACAAGGCGGTGAGAGGCGGCCGTTTCGCCCGCCGGCTCGTGTATATAGCGTAAATGTCTGCTCGTTCGTCTTCGGCTGAGCGATGGCGGGGTGCCGCCTGCCGGCTGCTGCCGCTGGTTTTGGTGGCCGTCTTTGCTGTTTTCGCCTACCTCGCCGCGCGCAGCGGGGGGATTTCCTTCGAGGCATTGGTTCATCATCGCACGATCATTGATGCCTTCGTCACGCAACATCGCCTTTTGGCGATTCTCGCCTATACCGCTATCTACGTCGCAACGGTCGCGTTTTCGCTTCCGGGCGCGGCGTTTCTGACAGTCGCCGGCGGTTTTCTGTTTGGGCTTTTGGTCGGCACGGCCGCAGCTATTGTCGGTGCGACGGTTGGCGCAACGCTCGTTTTCCTTGTTGCTCGGACGGCTCTCGGGGAGCCGCTGCTGCGCCGGGCCAGCCCGCGCGCCACCCAGCTTGCGAAGGATTTTCGTGAGGATGCCTTCAGCTACCTTCTTTTCCTGCGGCTCGTTCCTGCTTTTCCGTTTTTTTTGGTGAATCTTGTGCCGGCCTTTGCGGGTGTCCGACTTGGGCCCTTTATCGCCGCAACTGCGCTCGGCGTCATCCCGGCCGCCGCGGCCTTTGCTTTGGCAGGTACCGGTCTCGACAGTGTCATCGCCGCGCAGAAAGACACATATTATCGGTGCGTCGCTTCAGGCAGCGACTCCTGTCGAATGGTGTTTGACGCGGGAGATGTGTTGACTCCGCGCATGATCATCGCGCTCGTTGCGCTTGCCCTGCTCGCGCTGGCGCCGGTCGTGGTGAAACATTTGCGCGCACGTTCGCGCACCACGATGTGATATTGGACTTGTAGCAACGGGCAATGGCTGCAGGCGCATGACTGAAGCACTCGCACCCGATATCTGTGTGATCGGCGGAGGGCCGGGTGGCTTATCGGTGGCAGCGGCTGCGGCCGCGTTCGGGGTGCCGACAGTTTTGATAGAACGCGACAAGATGGGAGGCGACTGCCTCAACACCGGCTGCGTTCCGTCGAAAGCATTGCTGGCGATCGCCAGGCGCGCCGACCAGATACGGACTGCCGGCGTCTTCGGTTTCGACACGCAAAACGTCCCCGTGAATTTTCTGAAAGTGTGCGAGCGCATCCATAAGGTCATTGCCTCGGTGGCACCAATGGATTCAGCCGAACGTTTTACTGCGCTCGGCGTTCGCGTCATCCAGGAGCATGCGCGATTTAAGGATCGCAAAACGCTCGTAGCCGGCGATATCGAAATTCGCGCCCGGCGTTTCGTGATCGCAACGGGGTCGACGCCCGCGGTCTCGGAGATTCCTGGCCTCGGCAGCGGCCCTTACCTGACGAATGAAAGCATCTTCGATCTCAAGGAGCGTCCGGAGCATCTCATCATTATCGGCGCCGGTTCAACGGGACTTGAATTGGCCCAGGCGTTCCGCCGGTTGGGAAGTTCGGTGACGGTCCTCGAAAAGGGGGCGCCGCTCGCCAACGATGATCCTGAATGCGTTGACATTGTTGTGGGCCGTCTCGAGAGCGAAGGCGTCGTCATCCGCAGGGATGTGAATATTGTCGGCATCACGCATGCGGGAGGAACCGTGACCGCGACGATCGCTGCGGGGGATGCCGAACAGACCGTTACCGGGAGCCATCTTTTGATTGCCGCCGGACGCAAACCCACAATCGAGGGCCTCGATCTCGGCACCGCGGGCATCCGCTACGATGCGACCGGAATCTTCGTGAATAGAAAGCTCAAGACCAGCAATCGGCGGGTCTACGCAATCGGCGACTGCACTTCCGAACAGCCCCGGCTCACCCACGCCGCCAACTACCATGCGGGCCTGGTGATCCGGAATGCACTGTTTCGTCTGCCGACACGGGTTGAAAAAGACACGATTCCCCGGGCGACCTTCACGGAGCCCGAACTGGCCCATATCGGGCTGACTGAGGCGCAGGCGCGCGCGCGACGTATCAAAATCCGCATCGCGCGGTCGGCTTATTACGACAATGACCGCGCGCAGACCGATGGCGAAACCCATGGCCACATAAAAGTCATCACGACGGGGAAAGGTAAAATTGTAGGTGTCACAATTGTAGGCACTAAGGCGGGCGAATTGATTTCAATGTGGGTTCTTGCGGTTGCGCAACGTCTCAATATTCGCGCTTTTTTGGACGTTGTTCTGCCATACCCGACACTGTCGGAACTCGGAAAACGTGCAGCCGTCGATTTCTTCGCTCCACGTTTGACCGGCATCTGGGTGCGGCGCATCATTGCTTGGATGAGATTCTTCGGTTGAGGCGATTTTGGAAGCGGGAAGCGGAACAGAAATCGCAATGAGGGACCCTAGGCCGGGGCGCATGCCGCGCATCGGGCTGTCCGGAAAACTATTGTTGCTTACCGTCCTGTTTGTGATGGTAGCGGAAATTCTGATCTACGTTCCATCGGTCGCGAATTTCCGGCTGAATTGGCTCAATGACCGGCTGGCTGCCGCGCATACGGCGGCGCTTGTGCTCGACGCCGCACCGAGCGGCATGGTGCCTGAAAGCCTCGCAAACCAGATTCTCAAGAGTATCGGCGCGCGTACGGTCGCAATGAAGATGGGTAATCAACGCCGCCTGCTTGCGGCAACGAATATGCCGTCGTCCGTCGCACAAGACATCGATATGCGGCAGGTATCGTGGTGGCACTCCATCATGGATGCGTTCGATACCCTGCTGACGTGCAAGCCAGACGATGTCATCCGTGTCGTCGGCGCGGCACCGATGGGCGGCGATTTCCTGGAAATCGTTCTAAACGAGGCTCCGCTGTGCAAGGCGATGTGGACATTCTCCGTCAACATCCTGCTGTTGTCGCTGGCAATTTCGGGCATCACCGCAACGCTCGTATTCTTTGCACTGCATTACCTCCTGGTCCGCCCGATGTGGCGTATCACCGGCAACATGATCGCGTTCCGTGCGGACCCCGAAAACCCGTCTCGGATCATCGCCGAAAGCGGCCGCCGCGACGAGATCGGCACCGCGGAAGAAGAACTCGGTGCCATGCAGCGCGAACTTGCTTCGATGCTGCATCAGCAGAGCCGGCTTGCCGCGCTTGGTCTCGCGGTTTCCAAGATCAATCACGACCTGCGCAATCTGCTGGCTTCCGCGCAGATATTCTCCGATCAGCTGTCGACCTCGCCAGATCCCAAGGTGCAACGGTTTGCGCCGAAGCTCATGCGCGCGCTCGAGCGAGCGATCGCATTCTGTCAAAGCACCCTCTCTTACGGCGGCGCCCAGGAGCCGGCTCCCGAGCGCAAGACAATCGAAGTCGAGCCGCTCGTGGAAGAGGTGCATGAGGCTTTGGGCCTCGGCCTCGATGTGCCGATACGCTGGATCGTGTCGGTTGAACGTGGGCTGACCATGGAGGCCGATCACGATCAATTATTTCGCGTATTGGTCAATATTGCGCGTAATGCGGTGCAGGCACTGGAAGCGCGCGGTGCGCACGACCCGGCCCGTGACCAGATTCGTATCACCGGAAGGCGCGAAGGTAGCGTCGTGGTAATTGAAGTGTCCGATACAGGACCAGGCGTGCCGGAAAAAGCGCAAGCGCATATGTTTCAGGCATTTCAGGGCTCGGCACGCGCCGGCGGAACCGGCTTGGGCTTGGCGATCGCCGCAGAACTGGTGCGCGCGCACGGCGGTGAAATTCGGCTTGTGCCCGGAACGATTGGCGCCACGTTCAGTATCATGATCCCCGACCGCGCGGTCGATCTGAACACACGACGCGGTGAGCGCGTTCGCGCCTGAACGCGGAAGATGCCGCCATTTGCGGTGCTCTTCGCATCGCATATCCCCCTGCTAAAGGACAATCGGAATGGCGACGTCCGTAACGTGCTTTCGATTGCGACTGCGGTGCCGCCTCACCCAATTGATCAAAGTTTACGCGCGCATGCTCGTGCGTTATGCAAAACTCGCTGACGTGTTCGTCAATGCCGGAATTGAACGGCGTTATTCAGCGCGTCCGCTCGAATGGTCGTGCGCTCCGCACGACTGGGCCGAGCGCACCGAAGCCTATCTCGAAAGCGCAAGCGAGCTGTTTGTGAACTCGGCGCGGGCGGCACTCGCCGGCGCCGCCGTTTCAGCGCGCGATGTCGACGTTGTCGTGACCGTATCCTCGACCGGCATTGCGACTCCGGGAATTGAAGCGCGTGCGGGCCCCGAGCTCGCCGATTGTGGGTGATCGGCAGGCTTGGCCGCCGATGGACCACAGGCGTGATCGTTTTGCCGGGCGCCTTCGCGGTTAGGCGCGGGCCGTATCGTTGGTTGAAACACTCCAACTACCTGGTCGAAGCGCTGGAGATTGCTGTGGTTCCGTTGGCGCTCGGCATGCCGATATATGCGCTCGTTTACTCCATCGCGAACGCGGCCGTGCTTGCTTACCGTATCCGTGTCGAAAACGACGCCCTCGCCCGGGCAACCCAACCGACTTGAGCATTAACGGCGCTAGTCTTGCCGCACTTCCTGCCGCAACTCTTGCCAATGCGGGGTCAAGACGATAGCTATGCCCGGTTCCGTGAGCCGGCATCTCGGCAGCGGGAAGCGCCCGTAGCTCAGCTGGATAGAGCACCAGACTACGAATCTGGGGGTCAGGAGTTCGAATCTCTTCGGGCGCGCCATTACCTAGCATCCCGCTTCCGTGCAGAAAATTATCGGTTTTATGGTTTTTGCAAGGAACCGCCCGACACGTGCGACCTGCTCGGCCTCATTGCGCA
>DASSIT010000010.1:0-15969 GCA_035691545.1 Pseudolabrys sp.
GTTGTGTTGGTCGATCCGGCGACGAGCGAAGTAGTCGCCGAATTCGCTGATTAACTCGTCTCACTGGCTGATAATTGGCCCGGCGCGCGGCGCCGGGCCACGCTTTTTCGGTACCGCGTGTTTACCTTGACCCGGCGGGCAGATATGCGTGGGCCGGGAAAAGCTGGATTTTCGACGCTCCAAGGGCCATATTAGGCGCTGAGGAGCTATTGATTATGTCGATGATCAACTACCGTGCCCCGTCCGAACTGTTTCCCAGCCGCAGCCGGAAATCGCGCCGCCCGATCGGCTACAAGCGATTCCCCACCGCTGCGGAAGCAATTCGTTTTGCCATCGAGGAATTGCCGCCCGAATTGCTGCTCGGAGCCTATCTCGAAGTGGAAGAGAAGCGTTTCGACGGCAACGGCATCAGGCAGCTTTATGAAAGTGCCGATTATCCGCTGCCACGTAAAACCGCGAAGACCAAAGTCGCAGCCGCCAGCTAATTGACCTCCAGTGCGCATTTCATCGCCCCGCTCGTGTGCGGGCGGCGCACATTGCCGCATGTGCGAAAGGGCGCTGCGCGAGGCGCGGCCAAGGCCGGATTGAACAGGGCGAGGATGCAACCGGCGCCTCTGTCGGCGGTTATGTGTGCGTAGCCGATGGAGGCTTTTTCATGAAAAAATCGCACTATCTCGCGTTGGCGGCTGCTCTGGCCGCATGTGTTACATGGTCGTCGACGGGCGCGCCGGCGCGGGCGCAAAACAGCACGGCGGCTCCGGCCACACCAGGCTTCGCCCCCAACACCGGGCAGATCAACCCGGACTCCGAGCCAAAGCCGACTTCGCAATCTGGCGAAGTCGCCAACATACCGACGCCGGAAGAAGCGCGCGCCGCACTGATGGCACCGATATCCCGGCAGCCTTCGAGCGGCGATTCGCCGGCCGCAACGACAGGTATCGCAGCCCAAGGGACGCCGTCCGCAAACGCGTCGGCCGTTTCTGGCGAGCCGCCGCCCTCAGGTCCCATCAGTTCATTCGGTCAGACTATTCCGGCGAAATTTTCCAAGCGAAACGACACGCTCGATCATGTGCCGACCATGGCCTGGCCGCTGTCGATCAATGATGAGCAGCGCAAGCAGATCTACGATGCCGTGATGGCGGACAACTCGCAGCCGGTGCCCGGCGCCGACGCACTCAAGCCGGCCAGCGAATTGTCACCGAACCAGGCACTGAACGGCATGCGCCCGTTGCCTGAAAGCGTGCGCAACGTGGACGGGGTCAAAGGGCTTTACTATCTCAAGGCGAAGGACAAGGCGCTCCTGATTGATGGCGCGACCCGCACTGTCGTCGCCCAAATCAAACCTTGAACGAAGCGATCCATCGCCGGCAATCTGCCGGCGATGGCCCATGTAGTCAGCCGGCTGGCCGCTGGTCCGAATTACTTGGCGCGCTTTTCCACTGTGTGAGGCTGTCGCCGATGACCCTCATTGCGGTCATCGCCGCGTGGCTCAAGCTGGCATAACCGGCAATCTCGCGGCCGACGCGCTCGCCTTCGCTGCGAAGCATCTCACGAACGCTTTGCAATTCGAGAATGACTCGGTCAATTTCCTCCATCGAAGCGCCGGAGACACGACGGATCAGTACATTGAGATTGTCCACGACCGGCTCCGTTGCCGGCTGCTCCGCATCCGGCCGCGGCCGGCGCAGGAATGCAACATCGCGCCGGACAAATTCGCGGATCTCGCCCTCAAAAGCGCTCGCCGTAGTCTGCTCAGGCTCACTCGGCCGTTCTGCAAACTTCCGATTCGGCGCAAACGCTTCCGGACCGGTTTTTTCCGGGACAGTTCTGTCCCCGCCAAGCCGCTCGGGTCTGATGGCCGTCATGTTCAACTCCTAAAAAGCGCAAAAGGCGTTTGCGCAGTCGCCCCCCAGTAGCACGCGATTGCTGCATGTGACTGCGGCGGCCGTGGGGCGGGGAAGGGCGTGGTAGGGGAACATTCCGGCCAAAGCGGGCCAGCCCGTCAGTTATGCACGGCTTTTATGAAGCCGGTGAGAGTACCCGGTTGCCGGTTACCAATGCAGCTTGAACCCGGCGGTAATGCTTTTGCTGCTCGTGGTCTGACCTAGGTCGCTAACGGCGGTGGTGACGTGCAGCGGCCCGTAAAGTCTCTGGTCGGCGCTGAACGTGTTGTGAGTGGTTGGGTCGTTGCTGGCGGTCGCGAGGCCGGCGCCGAGTGTCGTGCCCGTCGGCAGTATGTTGAATTTCACGGCTCGCTCGTTGCCGAATACTTGCGGCGACGTTGGGGTCGAAGGTGGCAGAGCCATCAGTGGCATGTCGGCCGGGCCAGGCGACGGGCGTCCAACTGTGTCGGTCACGGAATAGGTGTCTTGTACAGTCAGGGCAAATCGTTGGCCGAATGGTATTGATTGCTTAAGGGTGGTGCCGATCTTTCCCTGTTCGTTGGCCGGATCAACACGCGCATCAACGCTTCCGACGTACGGCACGCCAACTGAAGCCCAGGTTGCGCCCGAGCCGAAATCATTCCGAGCCGTCGGCAGGGGATGATCGAGCTCGCTGCTGAGTGCGGAATTTGAGGCCGGCAGGTCGGCCCCCACCGTATTCGTCCATTCGGTGGGAAGCGGCTGCTTTACGACAACCGTGGTAGAACCATCGGGCTTCTGGGTTCGTGTGACGTCGAAACCATTGGCGTTAGAGCCGGGAATATGCAGAGGCTTACCCGGTGTCGTAGCGAGCATTGCGGGATCGAAGACAAGCGTATTTCCAAGTAGCGCACTCTCTTCCGGAGTGAGCGGGGGACCACTTGCGGAATCCTGCGCTAGCACGGGCAGCGTGGCGAGCGTCAGCACACCAGCCGATAGCAGTGCGCAGTGAATCCTCGCTCTCATTCCGGAAATCTCCCCGACACGGCCGATCCGATAATTTTGTTAGTGTCCGACTTTCAGCTCAAATCGGTTAAGCATTGGTTGTCTAGTGCCATGGAACTTTGGCAAAGCTGTGGAGTGATTTGGCTCTTTACCGGTCAACTGCAACGGGCGGCAATTGCTTCATTGATGTGTTCAACGTCGGCATCAAAGCGGCCAAGTTTGCGACGATCGGAACCATTTTTGCAGAGTGCCGCCACTGCGCGTGCTTTCACGAGCTCTAGAAAATAGAGCGGCGTGGCGGCACATACTTCTGGCCCTTTCGTGGCTGCAAGCCTTTTCACGCGCGCTTGCATCGCTGCGACACTCGCGCTCGCGTCCGCAAGATTGCGATCGCAGCGCGGGGGCTGGGCCGATTCGGGGCGCGCCGGGGGCGCCGCCAGCAGCGCCAATGCAAACGTCGCAGGTACGACAAGTCCGGCAAACGCCACAAATGCGACCACAAATCGCTTAAGCATGGAATGAACCCCTCCCGCCTTACCGTCTTTGGTCGGACAGGCCGGAAAAAGGTTCATTCGGGGTTCCCCTGCGCGTGAAACCGGAACCCGCTTCAGGTATTATCATTGACCTTCGGGGAGGCGGTATATCGGGAGTAAGAACATGCCCGCGCTATTGCCCATCATTTTGACCGCGTCACATCTCATTCTGGCCGCGGATACGGTCCCCAAGTTCGATGTAGAAAAAACATGCCTTCCGGCCGCTGCGGCGTCCGTTGCGCCCGGACGCGGTTCCGCCGATTGCCAGCGCGATGAAAATGAGGCCCGCGCCAAGCTCGACCGGGACTGGGCCCAGTACAATCCCGGCCAGCGCGCCGAGTGCGCGCAATTCTCGAAGCTCGGTAGCACGCCCAGTTACGTTGAACTGCTGACCTGCCTGGAAATGGCGAAGCAGGCCAAGGAATTGCCGGAAGCGTCAAAAATGGGGACGCCCGGCTCACGTTGACGGTCAGGGTTTTTTGACCGGTGGAGCGCTGTAAGGGCTTCCGGACGAGCCCTGCATCTGAGCCAGTTTGTAAGCGGAGAGCTGCTTGGGCTTGTCCTTGTCGGCCTTCGGTTTCTTTTTTTCCTTGGCCGCCCGCATCTGACCTTTTGCCATGACGTCCTCCTGAAGGATTGGAATTTCCCAATGCTAGCCCGCACGCAGGCGGGTGCAAGGGGATACCGGAACGGTGGATATGACCGCTAGGTTTTCGGCGTTGCGGCGGTCGCTGCCTTCAATTTCTCGTCGATACATTTGTCCACAAGATCCGCCCGTTTATCGAGATCCTCGTGTGGATTGCCCTTTTCGGTCCGCATCCAGCATTCGCGGGCGGCCCGCGCGTGCGTCATTGGCTCTGGATCAGCGGCGGGCGCGACCGGTTTTGCGGCTTGAGTCTTCGGTGGTTCGGGCTTCTGTACCTCCGATTTGGGCGAGGAGGCGCTGGAGGAGGCAGCTGGCGCCTTAGGCGCACCGGCCGCAGCCGGGCCAGTGCTGTCGGTTTCACAGGCAGCGAGTGTCAGCGCGGCCGTGGCGGCCATGACGATTTGCAGCGTTTGAATGATCATCCGGCTTTGGAAAATTGAAACGTTCATACCGTGCATTCCAGTGGGATTTCAAACCGAACTGCCGCGTGCCGCCTCGCGGCGCGTCGGCTCCGCTATTTGCCCGAACTCACCCCATATACGCAACGTCCGCAGAACAAGGTTTCACAATCCCGTGCGTACCCACGAACCGCCGCCCGGGCCAGGACGTTGATCCCGCAAACCGTACTGCGAGAACAACTTTTTCTTCGTTTCTATTTGGAGGCACTAATGCGTATTTTTTGGGCGGCGGCTGGTGCCGCCATACTCATGTGCGGCGTCGCGAGGGCAGAAGCGCCATCGGCGGGAAGCGGTGATGCGGCTGTCGGTGTCGGCATCATCTGCAATACGCCGGACGAAGCCAGGCAATTCGTCGGACTTCGCCGGTCAGGTGCCGAAGCTGACCAGGCCATGCACGCCGTCAATGACAGTGCGCATGACGAGCGCGCGTGCGGCGTTGCCGCCATCGCCTACATCCGGGACGCGACGGTCGATACGATGAAACTTGACAACCGTCTGGTGCAGATTGTGCGCATCAATGTAGTCGCCGGCTTCAACGGCTCAAGCTGGCAGCGTGTCTCCGACATGGTTCAGTACGCGGTGCTGGAGGGCGGGGGCGAAGCGATCTGACGCGGCACGGCGTCGCGTTGCGCAACGAGATGTGAATCATGCGCGTTTCCGGTGGGGCGGCTTCAACAAAGGAGCGAGAGCCATGCGTTCGCGCTTTATGTTCACGGGCGCAGTGCTGCTGGTCGCGGCCACGGTACCCGCGGTTGGGGCGGACAACAGCGCACAAAAGGCGCCCGGCGCGGTCGAGCTCAGCAACGGCAGCAAGGTGCCGCAAAATCCTTCGCTGCCAAAGCTTGATCTGACAAACGAGCAGCGCGAGCAGATCCGCAAAGGTGTGCTTTCCCAGCACAGCGACGTCGAGTTTCAGCTCAAGACCACCAAGTCCGCCAAAAGCTTTACGCCACAAGTTGGTCTCAAGCTACCAAAGGGCGTAAAGGGCCATTCATTGCCTCCGGCCGTGCTCTCGCAGATGCCGCAATTGCGCGACTACAAGTATGTGGCGATGAAGGACCAGGTTCTCATCGTGAACGCGATGACCAAAAAAATCGTCGATATGTTCCCGGAAACCAAGCCAATAACGTGAAGTGAAAGAAGTCATTGGCTGCTTGATGGGATATTGCCGCCGAAGCGCGGCAATAAGTTCTTGACTTAAATCGCGGGCAATTAAGGAAATTCACGGGCCGATGTTTAACCAATCCGGCCTTTTTGATTTGCCAGCAAGCGCCGTTTTGGTGAGACATTGCGTCGCGACGTTTCGTTCGACGCTCAATAGGTTTCGGGTATGGCCATGAAGCGACTGATTTTGGCAACGGCAATTGCAGCGGCCGCTTTCGGCGGCGCGTCGATACCCTCTGCGGCAGCAGACCTTGGTCCGGGCTATGGCGAGGGCGCAGAGCACGCGCGTACGGTGTGGCACCGCTCAGCAAATCGCTGGTCGCATCGTTGGAACTGGCGCGACCGTTGCGCCTGGGCCGGCTACTACTGCCTCTACGCGTGGGACGGATATGTCTATCATTATCCGTGGGACGATCGCCCTTCCGCCCACGCATATTATTCGCGCAGGCACCACCACCGGCTTTAGGCCGCATCCCTTTTTGCTTTCTCGTTGACGCTCCTTTTTCGGATTCAGGTGCCCGCCGGATTCCGCGCGGATGCCAGTGCCCGAACAAGGCCTTTTTGCGGACGCGGCGTCTGGAACGCCGTAGCGTGTGAGCCGTTATCTCCCTTGAACCCGGAGAGGCCCATGAAAACCCCGATGTGCAGCGTGGCGGCGATGCTGTTTTTGCTGTCCGCTCCGGCCATAGCGGACGACAGAACGCTAAACCCGAACGATATTACGGTCGAGGCGAAGCGGCCAATGCTGCAATTGAACGAACAACAGCGCGCCGCGATCCAGGATGCGCTGGAAAACGAGAACACCGAGCAGAAGACGCCTCCAAAATTCGAGGCGAAGGTCGGTGATACAATTCCTTCCACAATGTCGGTCGATGTCATGCCGGAGCAGCTGCTTTTGCGCGAGCCGTCGCTCAAGCAATACGGCTACGCCAAGCTCTCCAAGGACGTCCTGGTGCTCGACCCGATGAAGAAAGCGATCATTGCCGTGCTCCCCCGCAAATCTCCAAGCAGCGGCAAAGATCAGCCGCCCGCCGACTGGGCGGCAACGCGGGGCCGGGAATTAACAGGGCAGGCGCCGGAATCGAAACAGCAATCGGCGCCCGCGCTTGAGCCGGCAGGCGATGCCGGCGACAAGTCGAACGGCAACGAAGCCGCAACAGGGCAAAAATAACGGGCAGAGCTGCAACGAGGATCAGCGTCGGCGCGCGGGTTTAAATCCGCCGCGCATGCCCGGCCGGCCGAGCTTGCTGCGAGGCGAATCCGGCCGCGCCGGCTTGGATTCGTGCGATAAGCCAATTCCCATTTCGTCGAGACCGGGCTTGTGCGGCCGTGAACGCGATTGAAGTCCCTTCGTTTGCGCAACCATGACATCGCGCGCCGTCGGATTGTCGAGCACTGCCATCTCGGTGGCGCGCAGGCGCTTGATCTCGTCGCGCAGTCGCGCGGCTTCCTCGAAGTCGAGGTCGGCCGCGGCTTCGCGCATGCGCGTCTCGAGATCGGCAATCACCGCCTCGAGATTGTGGCCGATGGTCGCGGCCTCGGCGAATTCACCCGAACCGGCCGCGCCGGTCGCGATCAGCACGTGGTCGCGCTCGTAGACGCTGTCGAGAATGTCGTGAATCGAGCGCTTGATGCTCTCCGGCGTGATGCCGTTCGCCGTGTTGTATTCCGTCTGCTTCTCGCGTCGCCGGTTGGTTTCCTCGATCGCTCGCTGCATCGAGCCGGTGACAGTATCGGCATAAAGGATCACCTTGCCGTCGACATTGCGCGCGGCGCGGCCGATGGTTTGAATCAGCGACGTCTCGCTGCGGAGGAAGCCTTCCTTGTCGGCATCGAGGATAGCGACCAGCGCGCATTCCGGAATGTCGAGGCCCTCGCGAAGCAGGTTGATGCCGACGAGCGCATCGAAAGCGCCGAGCCTGAGGTCGCGGATGATCTCGATACGCTCGAGCGTGTCGATGTCGGAATGCATGTAACGGACGCGGATGCCTTGTTCGTGCAGGTATTCTGTGAGGTCCTCGGCCATGCGCTTGGTCAGCACGGTGACGAGCGAGCGGAAGCCTTTCGCGGCCACCTGCCGCACCTCGCCGACGAGATCGTCGACCTGCAGGCGCGCGGGCCGCACCTCCACCGGCGGGTCAATCAGGCCGGTCGGGCGAATGACCTGCTCGACGAAAACGCCACCGGATTCGTTGAGTTCCCAAGGCCCCGGTGTCGCTGAAACCCCAACGCTCTGGGGGCGCATGGCGTCCCATTCCTCGAAGCGCAGCGGCCGATTGTCCATGCAGGACGGCAGACGGAAGCCATATTCGGCAAGTGTCGCCTTGCGCCGGAAGTCGCCACGGAACATGCCACCCAGCTGCGGAATGGTGACGTGGCTTTCGTCGCAGAATACCAGCGCATTGTCGGGCACGTATTCGAACAGAGTCGGCGGCGGCTCGCCGGGCTTGCGGCCGGTGAGATAACGCGAGTAGTTCTCGATGCCGGCGCAGGAGCCGGTTGCTTCCATCATTTCGAGGTCGAAGATCGTGCGCTGCTCAAGCCGCTGCGCCTCCAGAAGGCGGCCGGCGGCGTTGAGCTGGTCGAGTCGCTGGCGCAGCTCTTGCTTGATGCCGGCAATCGCCTGAATGAGCGTCGGGCGTGGCGTGACATAGTGCGAATTGGCGTAGATTTTTACGAATTCAAGCTCATCCGTCTTCTGGCCAGTGAGGGGATCCATTTCCTCGATTTTCTCGATCTCGTCGCCGAACAGATGGATACGCCAGGCGCGGTCCTCATAGTGCGCCGGGAAGATGTCGACCGTATCGCCGCGCACGCGGAAGGAGCCACGGAAGAAATCGCCCTGCGTGCGCTTGTATTGCAGCGCTACAAGGTCCGCGAGCAACTGACGCTGGTCGATCTTGCCGCCCTGCTTGAGCGTGAAGGTCATCGCCGAATAGGTTTCCACCGAGCCAATGCCGTAGATGCACGACACGGAGGCGACGATCACCACATCGTCGCGTTCGAGCAGCGCGCGCGTGGCCGAGTGGCGCATGCGGTCGATCTGCTCGTTGATCGATGATTCCTTCTCGATGTAGGTGTCGGTGCGCGGAACATAGGCTTCCGGCTGGTAGTAATCGTAATAGGACACGAAATACTCGACCGCGTTGTCGGGAAAGAACGACTTGAACTCGCCGTAGAGCTGCGCGGCCAGCGTCTTGTTCGGCGCGAGTATGAGGGCAGGGCGCTGCGTCGCCTCGATCACCTTCGCCATCGTGAAAGTCTTGCCCGAGCCGGTGACGCCGAGCAGCACCTGCGTCCGGTCGTGGCGCTGCACGCCCTCTACCAGGTCCTTGATCGCCTGGGGTTGATCCCCTTTCGGCTCGAAGTCCGAAGCGATGACGAACTTCTTGCCGCCTTCGGATTTCTCCGGCCGTGGCGGGCGATGCGGTGTCCAGGGAACGGTTGCGAACTCCGGCCGGCCCTCGCGCAGCAGCCGCTCAAGCGATTGCTGGCTCGCAATGCCGGCAAAACCGCCAGGTTGCGTCGGCAGATCCGCGCGGGGGAGGCGGTATTTCGAATCCTCTTTTTTCAGGGCGGGCGAGGGCGCCGCCTCTTCGTCGCCAAGGCCCAATTCCGTCGCCAGTTGCGGATCGAGCCCCGTGATCGGCGACGCCGTATAATCGCGTTGCGGCGCCTCGTTGAATTCCCGCGGGGTGGATTTGCGCGCCTTGTGCGCTTCGGAGAAATCGCGGCGGCGGTCCCACGAATTATCCGGCGGTGGCTGCAAGTTCTGATTACCGCCGGTGCCGGAACCCATGCCCGCGGTGCCGCGGCCGATCCCCGGGTTGAGCAGGTTCGCGAGTGCATCCGGCGTGGGCTGGTCGTCGGGCCGTGCGGCCTTGGCGCGCGTCGGTTTTGCCGGATCTTTCGGTCTTTTAGGGGGGAGCTTGGCCATTGGCCCGAATATGGGGCGAGTCTTGTGGCGAGGAAAGGGCGGCTAGGCCGCCTTCGACCAGAGCTGCTCACTCGCCCTGCGCGCGCCTTCGGCAAGTGATTGCAATTTCATCCAGACGATCTTGGTGTCGACCTGCACTCGGCCGGCGAAGGTGCCAAAGCCGCAGTCGACGCCGGCGATGACGTTCTCGCGCCCGACCAAATTAGCGAAGTTCAATATGCGGTCGGCGACCACCTCCGGATGCTCGACCGTGTTAACTGTCGAGTCGATGACGCCGGGTATGATCTTCTTTCCCGCGGGCAATTTCACGTCGCGCCAGATCTTCCATTCATGCTCGTGCCGTGCATTGGCCGCAGGGAATGAAACCGCATGCGGGCGCCCCGACAGCACGATATCGACAATGTCCTTGAACTCCACATCGGTGTGATGCGGAGCCACGGTCGAGCCCCAGCACACATGCATACGCATGCGTTCCGGCGGAAGCTCGCGCACGGCGTGATTGAGCGCGGCGACATTGATCGAAATGATCTTGCGATATTCGGCGAGCGGCAAATTCAGATAGACCATGTGTCGCAACATCGCCAGATCGGGGCAGTCGAGCTGCAGGATGAAGCCGGCTTCCACGATCGCCTGATATTCCTTCCTCATCACATCTGCCAGCGCGTAGATGTATTCCTCATCGGTCTTGTAGTAGCGGTTCTTGAGATAGCGCGCGATTTGCCCGGGCGAGGGCGAAGTCATGAAAATGTCTTCGGGTTTGATATCTTGCATTGCCTTTCTGGCAAGCGCGATATCGGCCAGTGCCGCCGGCCAATCCTTCCAGCCGATGGGCCCGTTGCAGGCCGGGCGGTGCTGGAACGGCGAGGCGAAGTGCTTCAGGATTTCCGCAAGCTCCGGAAATTCCGGCTCCCCGGTCCCCATCGGCGCCGCGCTCTCGCCCTCGAATCCGGTGAGCCGCTTCAGGACATGCACGGTGTAGTCGGTGCGGCCCTGTTCGCCGTCGTTGACGATATCTAACCCGCAATCGATCTGCTTATTCACGACATCCGCGACCGCCTCCCGTACCGCGGCTTGTAACTCGGCCTTACGTGCGCCCGGCTTGCGTTCTTCTGCGAGCAGCAATTCCACCACCTTGGCGGTGCGCGGCAGGCTGCCGGTGTGGGTCGTAAGGATGCGGTCTGTCATGTGCGTCACGCGATGTCGGCGCCGCTCACCCCCGCATCACCTCGGTGACATGCTCTACATTCGGTGGCGACGCAAAACAGTGGCCGACGAGCTTGCGCCACTCCTGAAAATCGGCGGACTCGCGAAAGTCCTTGGTGTGATTCTCGAGCGTCTCCCATTGCACGAACAGCCGGTAACGCTGCGGCATTTCATGTGAACGCTGTAAAGTGACCGACTTGCACCCCTTGGCACGTTTGAAGATCGGCGCCGCTTTCTTCACGCCGGCCTCAAATTCCGCATCCATGCCGGGCTTCACGTCGATCTGCGCGATTTCGAGGATCATGCGATTTGTCCGTATAAAAAAGAGTGAAGGCGGGAAACGCCATTATGGTCCGTGTCTGCCACGGTGAAAAGGGAGAAGACTTGGCCCGCCGAAATATGGGCCGGTGGCTTGCGGGCACGTTACTCCGCTGCCTGTTGGTGATTGGCAACGTCAATAAAGCCGCCCGACTGACGTCGCCATAGCGCGGCATAGTGGCCATTGTGGCGCAGCAATTCACCATGCGAGCCCTGCTCGACAATGCGGCCGTGGTCGAGCACGATCAGTCGGTCCATCTGAGCGATGGTCGACAGACGGTGCGCGATGGCAATCACCGTGCGCCCCTGCATCAGGGTGCCGAGGCTCGACTGGATCGCAGCCTCGACTTCGCTGTCGAGCGCCGAGGTCGCTTCGTCGAGCACTAGGATGGCCGCATTTTTTAGGATCACGCGTGCTATAGCGATACGCTGGCGCTGGCCACCGGACAGCTTGACGCCTCGTTCGCCAACCTGGGCATCGTAGCCGCGCCGGCCGAGCTGATCTTCAAGTTCGAGAATGAAATCATGCGCGTGCGCCATCTTCGCCGCGGCGATGATGTCGGAGTCAACCGAGCCGGGCTTGCCGTAACGGATATTTTCGCGGATCGACCGGTGCAGCAGTGAGGTGTCTTGCGTTACAACCGAAATCTGCGTGCGCAGGCTTTCCTGCGAAACGGCCGAAATATCCTGGCCGTCGATGAGGATGCGGCCACTCTCCAGATCGAAGAATCGCAGCAGCAAATTTACCAGCGTCGATTTTCCGGCACCCGAACGGCCGACCAGGCCGATTTTCTCGCCCGCACGCACGTCGAGGGTAAGGCCGTCGATCAGGCCGCTTTCCCGGCCATAGCCGAAACAAATATTCTCAAAATGGATATTGCCGCGCGCGACTTTGAGGATACCCGCATCGGGACGGTCGGTGAGCGTATGCGGGCGCGCGATAGTGAGCATGCCTTCCTGCACCACGCCGACATTCTCGAATATGGTCGTGACCTGATAGGCGACCCAGTGCGAGACGCTGATGATCTGCGTCATCATCGGCAGCGCCATTGCCACGACGCCGACCTCAATACGGCCAAATCGCCAAAGCATGATCGCAAAGCCACCAGTGGCAGTAATAAGTAGCGCATTGAGCATGATCAGCGTGAGCGCGAACCATGTATTCAGCCGCAGCGACTTGTGGAAATTGCCGGTGTGGTGGTCGATCGCTTCGCGCACATAGGCGTCTTCGTCTTTGGAGCGCGCGAACAGCTTTACCGTGACGATATTGGTATAGGTGTCGACGATGCGACCGGTGAGCATCGACCGCGCTTCCGACATGGTTTTCGAGGTGTCGCGCATGCGCGGCACGAAAAAACGGAGCACGACGACATAGGCCGCGAACCACACCAATACCGGCACCGCCAGCCAGCCGTCGGCATTGGCGAGGAGGATCAACGACGAAGTGCCATAGATGAGGATGAACCAGACCGCCGTGAGCAGTGACACCAGGCTTTCCCTGATCGCGGGGCCGGTCTGCATCACGCGAGTGGCAATACGGCCGGCGAAGTCATTCTGGAAAAACGCCCAGGATTGACGCACAACGTGCCAGTGGTTTTGCCAGCGGATGCGGTTCGCTACATTAGCTGCAATCGCCTGGTTCATCAGAAGGTGCTGCACCGCAAAGACGGCCGGGCGCAGCACGATCAGGACTGCCGCCATGCCGGCCAGCAATGGCCAGGAATTAGCCAGCAGATCTTCCGGCTTGCTGGTGGTGACCAGCGTCACGACCTTGCCGATGAAAACGGGGATTGTGATGTCGAGCAGTGCGACCGCAAAGCCTGCCGCGAACAGCCCGGCAAACAGACCTTTGGCCTGACTGGCAAAATGCCAATAAAAAGCGACGAGCCCGGATGGCGGCTCGGCGCCTTGCGGTAACGCAGTTGGTGTCAGGGACCTCTCGAAAATGTGAAACATAGGTCTCTCAATGCAGGAACGCGCGACGCCGAGGCGTCGCGCGCATCCGATTCATGCCTGTACGATTCACGTAGACCTAGAATTGCATCGTGTCGAGAGAATGGCGCGGTGCAGCCTCCGGGCGCCTCAGGCTCGGGCGTAGTTTCCGCGCGCGAAAAACCGATCCTTCTGATCGTCACTGGCCTTGTCGCGGACCGATTTGAGTGTCGCAACCTTGGCAAGCGCCCGTTTGACCGCATCGCGCGCGGCGATTTTGTCGGCCCACTTCTTCACGGTCGGATAGCTGGCCGGATCAACTGCAAGCAGCTCGAAATTGCGCAGCCAGGGCCAGGCCGCGATATCGGCGATGGTGTATTCGCGGCCGGCCACAAAGGGATGAGCCCCGAGCCGCTGCTCGTAAAGATCGAACAGTTTGAGGACCTGCGTGCGGTAGCGCCTGGCACTGTAATCGTTGCCGGCGCCGGCGAACTTGCTGAAATGCACGTGTTGGCCACTCATCGGCCCGACATTCGCGACCTGCACGATGAGCCATTGCAGCGTGTCATAGCGTGCAACCGGCTCATGGGGGATAAACCTCCCGGTCTTTTCGGCGAGATAAATGAGGATCGCTCCGGACTCGATCACAGTGTAGGGCTTGCCGTCCGGCCCGTCGCTGTCGATGATTGCGGGTACCTTCTGCAGCGGGTTGATCTTGGCAAATTCTGGCGTGAACTGCTCGCCTGCCCATACATCCACGGGCTTGACGTTGTAAGGCAGCCCGCATTCCTCGAGCATGATGAATATTTTCTGCACGTTCGGACTGGTCAGCGCATAAAAGTCGATCATGATGATTACTGTCTCTTGCCTTGCGGCCGCGGACTGCGGCGGCTCTCTATAGACGAACAATGTCGCGCCTGTCTCGCCCGCCCTAGTGGTCGTGCCCGGCCTTGCTTGGCTGTCCGGATGAGCGCCTGCTGCCTTGCGCAGGCAGGGCCGGCACACGCAGTCCCCAGGCAAGCCATTGATCATCGGCAACCGGTACGGCTCGCCCGCGCACCAGCATTCGGTCGACAGACTACAGTCGAAGGAAGCGCCGCAGCGAGCGCAGGCAATGCGGCGGGGGCAACCCGAAGCCATGACGGCAAAACTGCGCCCCGTCCACGACAAGCGCAAGTTTGTCACACAACTTGAGCAAATCAGTCGTATGGCGAACGCATGGGATTCGGCGGGGCCATCGACTTGGTCGGAGCGGCGGGTGCGGTGCTCACCACGCTCTGCTGGCTGCCGCAGGTACTCAAAATCATTCGCGAGAAAGAGACGCGCGCGCTGTCGTTGCCTGCGACGGGAGCCTTCACCTTCGGCGTCGTGCTCTGGCTGATCTACGGCCTTGCCATAGGTGACTGGCCGTTGATCGGTTCGAATGCCGTAACGCTCATGCTTATGGCACCGATCCTGACAATGAAATTACGCCACGGTTGAGCCCACCGCTGAACACACCTCAAATCGCTTGTTAGCTGGTGGCATGCTCAGCCTTCCCGGAGCATCCTGAAGAGCATAATATAGACGCATGAGCGGACGCATTGTCCGGCAGCCAAGGCGGCATGGCCATGATCTTTCGTCAGCTCTTCGATCAGGTCTCCAGCACCTATTCCTATTTGCTTGCGAGCCGTGCGGGCGGCGAGGCCCTGATCATTGATCCCGTGCTGGAAAAGGTCGATCGCTATCTTCATCTGGTCAAGGAACTCGACCTGAAACTCGTGAAGGCCGTGGACACCCATTTGCACGCCGATCACATCACAGGGCTCGGCGCGTTGCGTGACCACACTCACTGCATCACGGTGATGGGCGAGCAGACGAAGGCCGACGTGGTCTCGATGCGTTTGGCCGATGGCGACAAGCTGACAATCGAAGGCCTCGCGCTCGATGTGATCTACACGCCGGGACATACCGATGATTCCTACAGCTTCATCTTGCCGGATCGTGTTTTCACTGGCGACACGCTCTTGATCCGTGGCACCGGCCGCACTGACTTCCAGAATGGCGACCCGCGGATGCAATACGAATCGATTTTCAACCGCCTCTTGAAATTACCGGACGTGACGCTTGTCTACCCGGCGCATGACTACAAGGGAGACACCGTTTCCACTATTGGCGAAGAAAAAGCGTACAATCCGCGGCTGCAGGTGAGGTCCGTCGACGAATATGTCGAGCTGATGAACAGCCTCAAGCTCAGCAATCCGAAGATGATGGACGTTGCAGTTCCGGCCAATATGAAAGTGGGCCTGGCGCAGGAAAAGATTGCGCAGCGCGGCTGGTCCCTCACTGCCGCCCAGGTGCTCGCTCTTCTCGGAAAACCCGATCTCGCACTGATCGATTTGCGCGAGCGGTCTGAGCGTGAGCGGCATGGGACGATCCCCGGATCGTTGCACGTGCCCTATCTGGCTTTGCAAGAGAATATCAGCGCGGGCGGTATGCTCAGCGAACTCGCGAAATCAACCGGCAAGCGTCTGTTGTTCTATTGTGCTTTCGGCGAGCGTTCGGCCATGGCCGTGCAAGCGGCTCAGGATGCAGGTCTTGCGTCGTCTTGTCATATGCAGGGTGGCATCGATGCCTGGAAAAGGGCCGGCGGCACGCTCGACCACTAGAGGCGGCGTATGCCGGCAATGGGCTGTGGCCGCGCGATCACCTGGCGCTGCATGAGAGTTTCAGCCGCTGCCTCATTCCGAAAATTGAGGCCTGCGTAAGCAGGGCCCCAGTTTTTACGGAGCGACGCCTCTTTTTAATGGTACGGCTATTTCGATCTCGGTATTCGCGATGGCGGCACCCCCGCCAAACGTCTATCAGCCGGAACGATCGGCTCGGGGATTCTCTTGGACGAGAAGCGGATCGCGCCACGCAAACGTTTACT
>DASSIT010000011.1:0-7000 GCA_035691545.1 Pseudolabrys sp.
GCTAATTGCAGGGTCGACACAGCTCACGGCCATGGCCGCCTACATGGCTTCCGGTGAAGTTGGGCTTCGCGTCTCGCTCGGCCTCGCCCTGCTCGCACTGATCATGGTGGGCATTGCCGAAAACGCTCGCATCCCGATCGACAATCCGGCGACCCACCTCGAACTCACCATGGTGCATGAAGCGATGGTGCTGGAATATTCAGGTCGTCATCTGGCGCTGATCGATCTTGCTTCCGAGCTCAAGCTGCTTCTCTACCTCTCGCTGATCTGTTGCCTTTTCACGCCCTGGGGCATTGCCGGGCCCATCGCAGCGCCCGCTGAGATCGCACTCGGCATCGCAGTCTATATCGCCAAACTTGCGGTCGGCGGTTTGCTCCTGGCGGTGTTCGAAACGTCGATTGCAAAAATGCGTGTGTTCCGGGTGCCGGAATTTCTTGGCGCGGCCCTCATGCTGGCGCTCCTCGCCACACTGCTGCGGTTCGTATCGAGGAGCTTCTGATGAGCGGCCTGCAATTCGACATAGCGCATCTGCTGGCGGGGCTTCTGGTCCTGCTGAGCTTCATGCAGCTCTATCAGGATCGCCTCTATGCGCTTCTCAACCTTTTTGCGCTGCATGCCCTGGTCCTGGCCGCGTCTGTCGCGTGGCAAGCCTTCGTCCAGGGCGCACCGCATCTTTATCTTACGGCCCTGATTGCGCTCGTGTTCAAGGCCATCGTGATTCCGACGGCGCTCCATCGCATCATCGTGCGCCTCGGAATCCATCGCGAGATCGAAACAGTCGTCGGCGTCGGTCCCGCCATGCTGCTCGGCATGGGGCTTGTTGCGCTTTCGATGGTGGTGATGCTGCGGGTCACGACCGAGGCAGATCCGCTCGCTCGCGAGGATCTCGCCTTTGCCCTCTCTGTCGTGCTGCTCGGTCTGCTGATGATGGTGACCAGGCGTAACGCCGTAAGCCAGGTGATCGGATTCATGTCACTCGAAAATGGGCTTGTGCTCGCAGCCACCGGCGCCAAGGGCATGCCGCTGGTGGTCGAGATCAGCGTCGCCTTCTCTGTGCTGATCGCGTTCATCGTCATCGGCATCTTCCTCTTCCGCATCCGCGAACGATTTGACACGGTCGATCTGCAGGCTCTCGACCGGTTCCGTGGGGAGCAACGATGATCATCGATGCACTCGCGGGCGTTCTGCTGATTCCTGCTGCCGCAGCCATCCTCCTTGCGGCCTTGCCCAGCTATCGCCTCGGCGCGCGCCTGAATGTATTTGCGGCGCTGCTGACGTTCCTGACGGCGGTATCGCTGTTCTTCATCGAGCCTCGCTCCGGCCCCTACCTGCTGGTCGACGACCTCAACAAGGTCTTCATCGTTCTGACGACATTCGTCGGTTTTACGACCAGCGTGTTCAGTGCGAGTTACATCGGGCATGAGATCGAGATCGGCCGGCTGACGCCGACTTTCGTGCGCTTCTATCATGCCATGTATCAGGTGCTGATGTTCGCGATGAACCTCGCGCTGATTGCCAACAATATCGGTCTCATGTGGGTCGCAATCGAGATGGCGACGCTGACCACCGTATTGATGGTCGGCATTTATCGCACGCACGAGGCGCTCGAGGCGGCATGGAAATACTTCATCCTCGGCAGCGTCGGCATCGCCCTCGCGCTCTTCGGCACGATCCTGGTGTACATGGCGGCACGGCCGGTCATTGGCGAAGGCGCCGACGCCATGGTGTGGACCGTGCTGATGACTCGCGCCGCGAAGTTCGATCCGGCGCTACTCAATGTTGCATTCGTTTTCCTGCTGCTCGGCTACGGAACCAAGGTCGGGCTTGCGCCGCTGCACGCGTGGTTGCCCGATGCGCATGCCGAGGGTCCTACGCCGATTTCTGCGGTGCTTTCTGGCCTGCTTCTCAATGTCGCGCTCTACGCGCTGTTGCGCTTCAAGATGCTGCTCGCCCTCAACCCGGCGGCGCTCGCGCCCGGGCCGCTAATGGTGATCATGGGCCTTATTTCCTGCGTGTTCGCCGCTTTCATGCTTTACCGCCGGCGCGACATCAAGCGCATGTTCGCCTACTCCTCCATCGAGCACATGGGCATCATCGTTTTCGCCTTTGGGATGGGTGGCTCGCTCGCGAATTTCGCCGGTTTGCTGCACATGACCATGCATTCGCTCACAAAGTCGGCGATCTTTTTTGCCGTCGGCCATATCGCGCAGGTCAAAGGTACGCAGAAGATTGCCGACATGGGCGGGCTCACGGTAACCCATCCGGTTCTCGGTTGGGGGCTTGTGCTCGGCGTCGTTGCCATCGCGGGGTTGCCGCCGCTCGGAATTTTCATGAGCGAATTCCTGGTCGTGAGTTCCACTTTCGCGCGCGAGCCGTGGCTCGCGACCATTCTCGCGCTCGGGATTCTGGTTGCACTCGGCGCGCTGTTCCTGCGCCTCAACACAATTGCATTCGGTGAGCCGCGGGGACCTGCCGCGCCGGCGGACGCTTCGTATGTCCCGATGTTTACCCATCTGGGACTGGTGCTTATGGCCGGCATCTACATGCCGCCGGCCCTGGTGACAGGCTTTCAGAACGTCGCAAGGCTTTTGGGATAGCGATGAATCCGCTCGATAACATCACGCGCACTGAACTGGCCGGACAGCACCGCCCCTGGCCGCGCGCCAATGTGACGAACGAGGGATGGCACCAGGCGATCGACGCGCTGGCGGAAGGCCGTTGCACGCTTCTGGGCCTTTGGGCGGACGCACCCCACGTGCACATGGCACTCCTGGACGAGAGATCAGGCAAGCTCGCCGTCGTCACTTGCGCCGCCAAATCCGGCGAGTATCCGAGCGTCGCCGCGCGCCATCCGGCAGCAAACCGGCTGGAACGCGCGATCCGCGATCTGTGCGGCCTCGAAGCGGTCGGCACGCCCGATGCCCGCCCGTGGCTCGATCTCGGATTTTGGGCCATTCGACATCCGCTGGGCAATAAAGCGCCGGCACGCGAGCACGATCCGTACACCTTCCTGCCCGTGGTGGGCGAAGCCCTGCACCAGATACCGGTTGGACCGGTGCACGCGGGAATCATAGAGCCCGGACATTTCAGATTTTGGGCCAATGGCGAGCATGTGGTGCGACTGGAGCAGCGTCTCGGCTGGGTGCACAAGGGCATCGAATCGCTCATGCGCGGGTCCGCGCTCGAGGATGCGGCAAAGCTGGCCGCACGGACCTCCGGCGACAGCACCGTCGCGATTTCGTTTGCGTTTGCGCAAGCCGCCGAAGCTGCGTTGCAAGCGAAGATTCCGCCACGAGCCGTTTATTTGCGCGCATTAATGGCCGAGCTTGAGCGCATGGCTAATCATTTCGGCGACATCGGCGCGATCTGCAATGACGCCTCATTCGCGCTCATGCACGCACAATGCGGAATTCTGCGCGAGCGGACGTTGCGCGCGGCCGGCGCGTCTTTCGGTCACCGCCTGATGATGGATGCAATTGTGCCGGGCGGCGTTACGCAGGACATCGCTCCGGAAGGAGTTGCTCAGATTCACGCATTGCTCGTGGAGGTGCGGCGCGAATTCCCACGCTTGATCGAGCTATACGACAATACGGCGTCATTGCAGGACCGCACGGTCACGACCGGCACTGTGAAGCCTGCTTTTGCACGTCAATTCGGCGCCGGCGGCTATGTCGGGCGCGCTTCCGGGCGCGCCTTCGACGCGCGCCGGGCGTTGGCCTACGCCCCCTATGACAGACTCGAATTCGACGTTCCTGTCCTTGAAGCGGGCGATGTCAACGCACGCGTCTGGATCCGAATTCGCGAGGTTGAGCAGAGCCTCTCGCTGATCGAGCAGATTCTGGACGCCCTGCCGAAGGGAGACATCATGGCAACGATCGGCAGAAGCAAGGCTTGCGAAGGTATCGCGCTAGTTGAAGCCTTCCGCGGCGACGTGATGGTCTGGCTCAGGCTCGACGGCAGAGGTCGCGTTGCGCGCTGTCACATTCGCGACGCGTCGTGGTTTCAGTGGCCCCTGCTGGAGGCTGCGATCGAGGGCAACATCGTGGCCGATTTTCCGATCTGCAATAAATCATTCAACTGCTCGTACTCGGGTCACGACCTGTAGAGAAAAGCATGCGCAGAACGTTGCTCGAAAGCATTACGCAAGGATCGCTGACCGAACCCGCGCCGGCGGCCGATGAAGCTGCACTTGCGGAATTGGCAAAGCGCGTTGACCGCGCCGCGCGCGCCAAACTAGGCCGGTCGCTTTCCATACGTCATGTCGATGCCGGATCCTGCAACGGCTGCGAGCTGGAGATTCACGCGCTCAACAACGCATTCTATGATCTTGAACGCCTCGGCCTGCGTTTTGTCGCCTCGCCGCGCCACGCGGACATCCTGACGGTGACGGGCCCTGTGACCAGGAACATGCGTGAAGCGCTGCTGCGAACATACAACGCTACGCCCGACCCGAAATGGGTGGTGGCCATCGGGACGTGTGCGGTTGACGGCGGTCCTTTCGCCAAAAGCTACGCGGTAGCCGGCGGGGTCAAGGATGTGGTGCCCGTCGATCTGCACATCCGCGGCTGCCCCCCGACGCCGACCGAGATCCTCAAGGGCCTGGTGGCGCTCATGGAGCATGTCAAGTAGCGCTGGCCGGGGGAACCGCTCCTGTCCTCGAAACGCGCGGGCGCGGGCGACCGCCGTCGGCAACAGCCGCGATGACCACGATTTCATCAGGCCGCGGGGCACCTGAAACGGAAACCGTCATTGTGTCGATTTCGTTGAACGACCAGACATCGTCCTTGTGGCCGAGCGGAATGTCGATGGCGGCGCCGGCGGCGCCAATTTTGACGTTGGACGGAATAATCGCTTGACCGCCGCCGACAGCATCGCGCATCGGCTTTCCCATGCGCGGGTGGATGATCGCGGCTGCGTGCTCGATGTCACCTGAAGTTCCGACGATCGCGCCTTTACCGTACGAGACGGCGGCGGCCCCAAGCGCCCTCACCGCTTCTTTTATGAGATATTCACCCAGCTCCGCGCCGAATGGAATCAAGATACCGAGGTCGTCGGTTACGACGCCGGCGAGCGGGTTCGCGATGACCGCGCAAACAGCGACGCGCGTCACCGGCATGATCGCCGGCGCGCCGCCTTCGAAACTGATCCTGTCCTTGACTGTCTGCAGGCGACGAATTTCCATCTCTACCATCCCGTCAGCGTTCAAGATCCAATCAGCCGGTCGAAATTGCGGCTCAAGATGGCGGACGACTGCTCGGCCGACAGCGCACGCCGCACGAAGTTCACCGGATCCGGCTCGCCGAGCGGAAAGGGAGCATCGCTTCCCATCAGCAGATGCTCGACCGGGACGACAGTCGTTGCATATTCGAGGATTTTCGGTTCGAAGCAAATGGTGTCAAAATAGAGCCGGCGCAGGTAATCGCCGACCGGGGCCTTGAGAACCGCGAAAAGTTCGGCGTTGGTGTCCACTTCGCGCTGCATTCGTGCGCGCAACGCCATGCTGAATGCCCCCGTATGCGCGCAAACAAGCTTGAGATTCGGCCAGCGATCGAGGAACCCGGAGCAAATCATCTTCAGGATATTGATGGTGCTGTCGAACAGATAGCCGGCTACCACCGTCAGCTCATATTCGCGCGTACGATCCCTGCCGGCCGGATCGGCGGGGTGCACAAATAACGGTACGTTCAGGTCGGCAGCGGCCCGGTAAATCGGGTTGAACTGCTCACTGTCCAGGTAGATGCCGCGCACATTCGAGGCAATGTGTCCGCCTACGTAACCCATTTCACGAACACAGCGCCGCAGCTCATCGGCCGCCGCGACGGGGGCCTGCATGGGCAGGAATGCCCAAGCACCAAAGCGACCTGCCTGTCCGGCGATTGCCGTTGCCATTGCGTCGTTGAAATGCCGCGCCATGCTGACCGCAATCGCCGGATCGAGATGGTAATTGATGAAAGGGGTCGCCAGAGACAATATCGCGCGGTCGACACCTTCCTTTTTCATCCGCGCAAGTTGGCGTTCCAGATCGAAGAAAGTCTTGTTCAGGCCAAAATGCATCCCCCGAATGTCAACGTCGACGTCATCTTCCTCTTCGCGTTTTATTTTCACTGCATATTCCGGCAACGACTTGACGACATCGAAAAACGACGGCGGCACAAAATGGCGATGAATATCGGTGATCATGTTCACAATCCGAGATAGGCGACCTTGAGTCGCTCGTCGTTGAGCAATGTCGTTCCCTGGCCTTCCAGAACGATGCGGCCGTTTTCCAGAACATATGCGCGGTCCGATGCCTTCAGGACGTGATGCACATTCTGTTCGACAATGAGGATTGCGATCCCTTTGCGTCTGAGATCGGCAATAAGTTGGAACAGCAGGCCGACATAGATTGGTGCCAATCCCTCGGTAGGCTCGTCGAGCAGAAGAGCTCGTGGCATCGCCATCAATGCCCGGCCGATCGCCAGCATTTGCTGTTCGCCGCCGCTGAGCGTGCCGGCAGCCTGTTTCCGCCGCTCGGCCAGAACCGGAAGAAGGTCGAACACCTCCTTGAGCGTTGCATCGGCGGCGGCGCGCGCCGTCGCGGAATAGGCCCCGACCTGCAGATTTTCCAACACCGTCATGAAGGGAAACAGGCGGCGACGTTCCGGCACAAGCACCAGGCCGAGTGGCACGCGATCATAAGCAGGCAAGCCCTGGATCGCCTGCCCATCGAAAATAATCTGACCGGTGCAGGTCGTCCGCAAGCCAGCGAGCGTGAACATCAATGTGCTCTTTCCGGCGGCATTGGCGCCGACAAGGCCGACAATTTCGCCGACATTGAGTGACAGGCAGATGCCATGCAAAACCTGGATCGGCCCGTAAGAGGCATTGAGATTCCTGATTTCAAGCAAGGCTCATCTCCTCTCCGAGGTAGGCCTTGACGACGGCCGGATCGCGCGCGATCGACGCCGGCTCGCCATTCGCGATCAACTCGCCGCGGTTAAGCACCATGATGCGGCTAGCG
>DASSIT010000012.1:0-32157 GCA_035691545.1 Pseudolabrys sp.
CGACCGTCTTGCCATGCAGATTTTCGGCAAACCCCTTGGGCAGGGGCCAACGGAGATCGCCACGCCGCACTTCGACCTTGGCGAAGCGCGCACCTTCCATGGCTGGCGCGAGGCCGCGCCGCACAGTCTCTACTTCAGGCAATTCGGGCATGATTAACCGCTCCCACGCTGACACATAGCGCTCACAGGCCGTGCGCGCTATGGTCCTGCCCGCGAAGGACTATTGGCCATGGCCCAAGGCGGCGAAGAGACACATTTCGGCTACGAAAGCATTCGGCTCGAAGACAAGCAGGCAAGGGTCGACGATGTGTTCCATTCGGTCGCTCGGCGCTACGATCTTATGAATGACCTGATGTCCGGCGGGCTGCATCGCGCGTGGAAAGACGCGTTGGTGACGGCCGTGAATCCGCCCAAGGGTGACGGTAGATATTCGGTGCTTGATCTTGCCGGCGGCACCGGTGACGTCGCCTTCCGGATCCTCGCGGCGGGGGGCGCGGGCACCCACGTCACGGTGTGCGATATCAATACCGACATGTTGGATGTCGGCCGTTCACGGGCGTCCGAGCGCGCTCTTGAGGGATCCGCGATCTTCGAACAGGGCAATGCGGAAGAGCTTCCATATCCCGATCGTAATTTCGACTGCGTCACTATCGCTTTCGGGATCCGAAACGTTCCTCGCATCGAACGCGCGTTGCAAGAGGCCTATCGTGTCCTGAGAATAGGTGGCCGATTTCTATGTTTGGAGTTTTCCTCCGTCGACCTGCCCGGCCTGGACAGGCTCTACGAACTCTACTCGTTCCAGGTGATCCCGCATATCGGGGAAATGGTGACGGGTGACCGCGATGCCTATCGCTATCTCGTCGAATCAATTCGCAAGTTTCCAAAACCCGGCGTTTTCGTAGGGATGATCGAAAGTGCGGGCTTCCGGCGCGTGACTTATTCGCCGATGACGGGAGGCGTCGTGGCGCTTCACTCAGGTTGGCGTTTGTGATCGCCGCCGTTTCCCATCTGCTTCGGCTTTCTCGCGCCGGCTATGTGTTTGCGCGCGAGGGCGTGTTCGCCCTGGTCGACACGCGGCCGTTGCCACTGCCAGCCAGGACACTGGTTTCCATCGCGCGGCTGCTGGAGCGCTCCGGCGCGAAAAGCGGCGAGAGCCGGCTCGCGGCGGCACTCAGCAGGCTCGGGCCGACCTACGTTAAGCTTGGTCAATTCCTTGCCACGCGTCCTGACGTGGTCGGAACCGCTATCGCGCGCAATCTCGAGAGCCTACAGGACAAGATGGCCCCATTTGCGCAAAGCGAAGCAGAATCGGCGATCGTCGCCGCATTCGACAAGCCTCTTTCGGCTATCTACGCCAGCTTCGGCCCCGCAGTGGCTGCCGCATCGATCGCGCAGGTTCATCGCGCCGAAATCGAGGCCAACGGCATACGCAAGCCGGTAGCGGTAAAGATCCTTCGGCCCGGCATCGAACGGCGATTCAAGGCGGATCTGGACGCGTTTTTCTTTGCGGCGCGAAAGGCCGAGGCATTTTCGGCGGAAGCCCGGCGGCTGCGGCTCATTGAAGTTGTGTCTACGCTCGCGCGTTCGGTCACCATCGAAATGGATTTTCGTCTCGAGGCGGCGGCGGCCTCCGAGATGGCGGAGAATACGCGGGACGATGCCGACCTGCGCGTGCCCGCAGTTGACTGGGACCGTACCGCGCGGGAAGTACTGACCCTTGAATGGATGGATGGGATCCGGCTGAGCGACCACGGAGCGCTGGCGGCGAAAGGTTTCGACCTGGCGGATCTCGGCCGCAAGGTGATCCAGAGCTTTTTGCGTCATGCGCTACGCGACGGCTTTTTTCATGCCGACATGCATCCGGGAAATTTATTCGTCGACGACGATGCCAAGCTTGTCGCGGTCGATTTCGGCATCATGGGGCGGCTCGGCCCCAAGGAACGACGGTTCCTCGCCGAAATCCTGCTTGGCTTTATTACGCGCGACTACTACCGGACCGCGCAAGTGCATTTCGACGCAGGTTACGTACCGCGCCATCACTCGGTGGAAAGCTTCGCGCAGGCTATCCGCGCGATCGGAGAGCCCATCCATAACCGCACAGCTGAAGACATCTCAATGGCGAAGCTGTTGATGCTGCTGTTCGAGGTGACCGGATTGTTCGACATGCGCACGCGGCCGGAATTGCTCTTGCTTCAAAAGACCATGGTGGTGGTCGAGGGCGTCGCGCGCTCGCTTGATCCCAAGCTGGACATGTGGAGCACCGCCGAACCGGTTGTTCGTGAGTGGATCGCTCGCAATCTCGGCCCCGTCGGGCGCCTGGAAGACGCGGTGGAAGGGGCCGGCGAAATCGGCCGATTCCTGGGCCAAGTGCCGGGATTGCTGACGCGGGCCGGCAATTTGCTCGATCAGTTCGATGGCATCACGCGCGATGGCCTGGTGCTTTCGCCCGAAACGGTTGCCGCAATCGGGGCTGCGGAAGCGCGCCGCAATCGCTGGACCGCGGCTGCGCTTTGGGTCATTGCCGCGCTGCTCGCCGGGATCGCCTGGATCCTGATCTGACGGGTTGGTCCTCGCGGGCTGCTTGATGAATTTCGTGACCCCGCGAATATGCCGCCCCTGCGTCAGCGCACCACCAGTTCTTCCAGCTTATCGATACTTTGCGTCCAGCCCGCTTCCATTCCGCCGAGCATTTGCGGGGCGATCGGCACGCAGCCAATAGCATGCGTATCCAGCGTGAGCACGGTCTTGCCACCCACTTCGGCGAAGACGACCGTGGTCTCACCTTCGAGCAGGTGCTTACCGTCGAGATCCGTTGCGATGTTGGTGAATACCAGTCGCTCAGGGGCGACGACCTCGCGAAACGTGCCTTTCATCGGGTATTCATTGCCATCCGCCCCGCGCATGACGATACGCAGGCTGCCGCCCACACGTACATCAAGCTCGCAGACCGGCGCAGTGAACCCTCGCGGGCCAAACCACTGCGCCATCATCTTCTGATCGGTCCAGGCTTTCCACACGAGCGCACGCGGCGCATCGAAGGTGCGCTTGAGGGTAACGCGTGCTTCGCCGTAGGGTGCTGCGCTTGTCGCAGGGGGCATTACGGCTGACCCCCGGCATAGGCGCGCTCGATCGCCGCAATATCGAGTTTTTTCATTTGCAGGAAGGCATTCATCACCCGCTCGGATTTTGCCGGGTCCGGATCAGTCATCATTTTGGGGATCGCGGCAGGGACGACTTGCCACGAAAGACCGTATCGATCCTTCAGCCAGCCGCAGGGGCCCTCTTGTCCGCCTTGCGTGAGTTTGTCCCAGAAATAGTCGACTTCGCCTTGGCTCTCGCAACGCACTTGCAGTGAGATTGCCTCACTGAACTTGAAATTAGGACCGCCATTCAAGGCAGTGAAAGTCTCGCCTTCAAGTTCAAACTCGACGACCATCACCGAGCCAGGCGGCTTGTGGTGAATATCGTGGCCCGCTTTTGTGTAACGGCTAATTTTACCGATCTTCGAATTCTTGAAGATCGAGCAGTAGAATTTCGCTGCGTCCTCGGCCTGGGTATCGAACCACAGGCAGGGCGTGATTTTCTGCTTCGCGACTGCCATGAACTCCTCCATTGATACGCGGCTATTTGGCCTTCGAAAGATAGGTCTCAAGTTGGTCCATGGTGCCGCTCCAGCCCTGCGTCATGCTGGCGTGGCCGGCGTCGAAGGTCTCGCGCTCTTCTTCGGTGGCGTCGTGAGGCGCCCATTGCACCGTGAATTTTGTTTTGCCACCCGGCTGCTCCTCAAACGTGAAGATCGAAAGCATTTGCAGGGGCCATGTTGGCGCCATCGGATGCCGAGTGACGCTACCGGCTTCGTCGGAGAATGAATTGATGAACACCAGGCGCTCCGGCGGGGTGATTTCCCGATAGACGAATTTGCCCCACATTGCTTTTCCGTCCGGCGTCTGCATGCCGTAGTGATAGGTTCCGCCGACGCGCAGATCCATTTTGGATACAAGGATCTTGACGCCCTTCGGCCCCCACCACTGTTTCATTCGCTCTGGATCGGTGAAGCATTTCCATACCAGTTCACGCGGCGCATCCAGCACACGTGAAATCACGAAATTACCCGCCATTGTCACCCTCCGCCTGTCTGGCCGGAGCCGAATTCATTTCGGCTCGACGATGATCATCCAGTTCATGCCGAACTTGTCGGCCACCATGCCGAAGCGCGGTGAGAAGAAGGTCTTGCTCATCGGCATGGTTACCTTGCCGCCTGTTGAAAGCGCGTTGAACATGCGGTCGGCATCCGCTTCGTCCTTCGCATCGAGCGAGAGGGCAAAACCCTTGAAGTCAGGATTGCCGGTATTGCGGCCGTCGGACGCCATCACGCGCGCCTGGCCGATCTTGAGCGAAGCATGCATCACCTTGTTCTCGTTTGCCGGCGTGCACATCGACTTGTCGGGGCAATCCTTCCAGCGCATGAGCATGTCCACCTCGGCACCAAGCGTCTTTTTGTAGAAGTCGATCGCCTCTTCGGCGCGGCCGTCAAAAAACAGGTAGGGCTGAACTTGCATGACTCGATCCTCCTCGGATGTGGCCGGTTTTACGGCCTTTTCGGAATTCGGGGGGACAGCGGTGGCCGTCCCCAGCAGGCCATTGACAATTATGTTGATATCAACATAATAAGCGCGTGTCAAACTCGGACGACAAAAATAATTCTCTCCCGCTCGCCTCGACCCATATGGTCCGCGACAGTTGCTTGTGTTTGCACGTGCATCGCGCGGCCCGGGCGCTGGCGCGGCGTTTTGACGATGTGCTCAGGCCGCTCGGTCTCACCAACGGCCAATTCTCGCTGCTGATGTCGCTCAATCGGCCGGAACCCCCGAGTCTCGGCAGCGTCGCGTCGCTGCTCGCGATGGACCGCACAACACTGACCGCCAACCTCAAACCGCTCGAACGTCGTAGGCTCCTCAAAATATCTGTCGACAAAGAAGATCGCCGCAGCCGCCGTCTCGCCTTGACGGCGGCCGGACGCTCGCTGCTGGTGAAGGCCTACCCGCTGTGGAAGGCGGCACACGCCGAGACTGAGCACCAGCTCGGCGGCATGAGCGCAGATGCATTGCGTAACGCCCTGCGCGCACTTCATTGATACGCCTCGGCGGCAAGCGGCCATGGCGAAGGCTCCTAGGCTGTTTTCGCTTCGACATGCGCGGCGAGCCGCGCCATCGTCTGAGAAAGACCCTCGTCGGCGCCGTATTTCTTGATTACGTGCGCGCGGGCTTCCGCTGATGGGAATCGTCCGTGCCAGGTGAGTCGCGTCCGGCCACCGCCGAGGTCCTCGAAGGTCAGGGATTGGGTGAACTGGACAGGCTCGACATCGTCCCCACCGCCATGTCTGTAGACGATACGCTCAGGTGCGATGATTTCTTCGTAAGTAATGCGATTTTGGTAATCGCGGCCATCCGGCCCATGCATGACGAAACGCCAGACGCCGCCCGGCCGGAAGTCGAATGCATGGGTCGTCGTCGTGAAGCCGTTCGGCCCCCACCATTCAGACAGATGAGCCGGATCGGTAAAGGCGGCGAATACTATTTCGCGCGGCGCGTTGAACACGCGGCTTCCGATGATCGAGCGGGGATCGGTCTCGAGGTCGATGCTATTTCTTGCGCCCATTTTTCTTCTCCTCCGCTTTCAGGATTTTGAGATAGTCGTCGAGACGATCGAGGCGCTCCTCCCACAGGCGGCGATAGCTTTCGAGCCAATCGTCAACGCCTTTCAACGCAGTCGGTTCAAGCTTGCACGGACGCCATTGCGCTTCGCGGCCGCGTGCGATGAGGCCTGCGTGCTCCAGTACCTTCAGATGCTTGGAAACTGCGGGCCCGCTCATCTTGAATGGTTTGGCGAGTTCGCTGACGGTCGTCTCGCCAAGCGCGAGACGCGCCAGGATGGCGCGGCGTGTCGGATCGGCCAGCGCGGAAAACGTGACACTCAGGCGGTCGGCTGCCATGGCGGCCTCTCGATATATAACCGTCTAGTTATTTAACTCATTGGTTAACTACAGCACGGTTTCGGGGCCGTCAAGCGGCCTTGGTCGGAAGATTTGCCGGACCGGTTGATTGCAATGATTGCATTGTATGCAAACCGGTGCTAAATACATGAGTACTAAGGGGTTTCAGATGGCCTCCCTGACCGTCAGGCAGCTCGACGACAAGCTGAAAAGGCTCCTGCGCCTGAGGGCGGCGCGCAACGGCCGATCGGTCGAAGATGAAGTCCGCACGATATTGCGTGGTGCCGCCGACGAAACCGGGATCGAGGCGCGCGACCTGATCGAGCCGCGAACGTCGCAGCAAAAATCCGCCGCGCAAGGCCGCCGCATTTCTGCATCGGCAGATACCAGGCAGGTCTTGTTGATCATCGGGGGCGGAATCGCCGCTTATAAATCGTTGGACCTTATCCGCCGCCTGAAAGAGCGCGGCATGGCCGTGCGCTGCATCCTGACCAAGGCGGCCGAGCAATTCGTGACATCGTTGTCGGCGAGCGCGCTTGCGGGCGAGCGCGTATTCACTGACCTGTTCGACCCAGCCAGTGAATTCGACGTCGGACATATTCGATTGGCGCGCAACGCCGATTTGATCATCGTTGCGCCAGCAACGGCTGACTTGATGGCGAAGATCGCCGGCGGTCACGCCGACGACCTCGCGACAGCGGTCTTGCTTGCAACGAGCGCAAAAATCATTCTCGCGCCCGCGATGAACCCGCACATGTGGGCAAACAAGGCGACACGACGTAACCTGGCGCAGCTGGTCGCGGACGGAGTCACGCAGGTCGGACCGAACGAAGGTGAAATGGCCGAGGCAGGCGAGCGTGGACAGGGGCGCATGGCAGAGCCGCTGGAAATTGTGGCAGCGGCGGAAAAATTGCTGAGTGCCAAAATCGGTGACGCTTTGCGGGACAAGCGCGTGCTGGTTACGTCAGGTCCGACCCACGAGCCGATCGATCCGGTGCGCTATATCGCCAACCGGTCATCGGGCAAGCAGGGTCATGCAATTGCGGCGGCCGCAGCTAGCGCCGGCGCCGACGTCACGCTTGTGAGCGGGCCGGTGAATTTACCCGATCCGCCCGGCGTCAAAGTGATCAAGATCGAGACCGCCCGCGAAATGTTGCGCGAGGTCGAGCGGGCGCTGCCCGCAGACGCCGCGGTTTTTGCGGCGGCCGTCGCGGATTGGCGCGTCGCCAATGCCGGCGAACAGAAGCTCAAAAAACAGGCGGGCAAGGCCGCGCCGGATCTGCCTCTCGTCGAAAATCCGGATATTCTCGCGACGATTGCAAAACGAAAATCCCAGCGGCCCAAACTGGTCATCGGCTTTGCGGCCGAAACCGAAAACGTCGCCGCCAATGCAAAGGCAAAACTCATCAGCAAGGGCTGCGACTGGATTTTGGCAAACGACGTTTCACCGCAATCGGGAGTGATGGGCGGTGACAGCAATACCATTACGCTCGTCCGCGCTTCGGGCGTCGAAAACTGGCCGCCGCAAAGCAAGGATGAAGTTGCCGCTTTGCTCGTCACGCGCATCGCTGACTCGCTCAGTGGAGCAAAACGGTGAGCGATATCGAAGTCCAGGTCCTGCGCCTCGCTCACGGCCGCGACCTGCCGCTGCCCAACTATCAGAGCGCGCAGGCGGCCGGCGTCGACCTGCTTGCCGCCGTTTCCGCCGCTGCTCCTGTTTCAATTGCGTCAGGAGCAAGAGCCCTCGTCCCGACCGGCATCGCGATCGCTCTGCCTGAAGGCTACGAAGCGCAGGTGCGGCCACGTTCCGGCCTTGCGGCGCGTCATGGCCTGACAATCCTCAACGCACCCGGCACAATTGACGCCGACTACCGCGGCGAAATCCAGGTGCTGCTTCTCAATCTCGGCGACGAACCTGTGGCGGTCACCCGTGGGATGCGGATTGCTCAGCTGGTCATAGCCCCGGTGGTACGCGGCCAATTCCGCGAAGCCGAATCCCTCGACAAAACCTCACGGGGAAGCGGCGGGTTCGGCTCAACCGGAAGTTGAGTGATGCCGGGCGGCCAAACCGGGCCCTCATCCGATGAGTCGATGAAGGGCGCGCGCACACCGAAATAGCACGCAAGCTTGAAAACAAAGGCTTTGCACGAGGCCGTTCACGGTCTGGACTCTTTCGGCGCGATTCATCTTGGGGGTAAAGTCAGCCGATTCGCGAAGTGGCGTGGCGGACGCCGCTCGCATCCCTGGGGCATGTCTGAATGCCGGAGATAATCCGGGCGGCGAACGAGAGGCTGCGTTCTCGTCCGTGGCGAGACGGATTCCTCGCCGCCTTCGTCACCGCGACGCTTTGTGTCGTGAACAGCGCGCCGGTTCGCGCCGACGCTCAGCTTGCCTCGATCGCCCCGGATGCCATTCACCGCGCCATCACCGTGCTGCGCGAACGGGAAATAACAGTTCTTACGCTCGTTCTGGCATTGCTCGGTTTTGTGCTGCTCGCAATCGTCGTCCTGATGCGCATTCGTCGCGCCGCGGATCGCACCGGTGCCGACATGCGTGACGAGATCGCAGCGTTGCAAACGGACGTCGATCGATTCAAGGCTCTGTTGCTGTCGGAGCCGCAAGTCATATTTACGTGGCCGCCGGCCGCCGAGCAGCCGGAGATCATCGGTGACATCGGAATGCTTGTGCCCGGGAATCCGCCCGGACGTATTCTTGCGTTCGGAACCTGGCTCGAACCGGCGGCGGCACGCCGTATGGAGCAGTCGGTCGACGCACTACGCAACGACGGTCGCAGTTTCACCGCGACGCTGACAAGCCGCGCCGGACACCCCATCGAAGCCGAAGGTCGCGCGATCGGAGGCCGCGCGATCCTGCGGCTGCGGGATGTCGGTGGGATCGAACAGGAGCTGTTGGATCTCGCCGCCCGTCACGATGAGTTGCTGAATCAAGTCGAAACGATGAAGGGCCTCCTCAACTCGTTGCCGGCGCCAGTGTGGGCGCGCGAAAGCAACGGCAAGCTCGTCTTCGTGAACGCCGCCTACGCCCGTGCGGTGGAAGCCGCCGATGCCGCGGATGCCGTGGCGCGCGAGTTGGAATTGCTTGACCAAGCCGCGCGGATCGAAGTTGATCGCGTTCGCGCCTCGGGCGTGACCTATTCCGGCCGACTCCCTGCAATCGCCGCCGGATTGCGTCGCGTTTTTGACGTCGTCGATGCGCCGAGCGCAGCGGGAAGTTCAGGTATCGCGATTGACCGTACAGAGACCGAGACCATGCGCACCGAACTCGCGCGCATGGTCGATGCCCACCGCCGGGTATTGGACCAGCTTGCGACCGGCGTCGCCGTTTTCAACGTCGACCGCAAACTGATATTTTACAACGCAGCCTTCCGCTCGCTGTTTGAACTCGACGCCGGCTTCCTCGATCAGACGCCGACCGATGCCGCTGTGCTCGATATCCTGCGCAGCAAACGAAAGTTGCCTGAGGAACAGGATTTCCGCCAATGGAAACAGCAGCTTTATGAAGCCTATCGCGCGATAGAGCCAAGAGAGCAGATGTGGCATTTGCCCGACGGCCGCACGCTGCGAGTCGTCACAACGCCGAATCCGGAAGGCGGCGTGACATATCTATACGATGATGTCACCGAGCGCCTGGATATGCACCGGCGCTATGACGCGCTGATCAAGGTCCAGAGCGAGACTCTCGATCACTTGGCAGAGGCGGTTGCCGTGTTTGGCAGCGATGGCCGGGTGCGGCTGCATAATCCGGCATTCCAGCGCATGTGGAAGCTATCACGCGAGGCGCTCGACGAGCATCCGCATGTCGAAGCAATAACGGCCTGGTGCCAGGCCCTGCATGACGACAATGCTGTCTGGCGGAATTTGCGCGCCGCGGTTACGGCAATCGACAATCGTGAACCTGTCGCCACACGCATCGAGCGCCGCGATGGCGCCGTCATCGAGCTCAGCACGGTCCCGCTACCCGACGGCGCGACGCTCGTTGCCTTCCGGGACATGACGGATACCGTCAATGTCGAGCGCGCCTTGCGTGAACGCAATGAGGCGCTGGAAACAGCCGATTCAATCAAAATCGATTTTGTGCACCACGTTTCGTATGAGTTGCGGTCGCCGCTGACCAACATCATCGGCTTTGCGAATTTGCTCGGCGACCCCGCCTTCGGGCCGCTCAATCAAAAGCAGGCTGAATATCTCGGCTACATTACCGCCTCGACCAATGCCTTGCTTGCGCTCATCAACAACATCCTCGACCTCGCGACCATTGATGCCGGCGCAATGACCCTGAACCTGGGGGAGGTCGACATCCGCGCCAGCATGGAAGCGGCTGCGGAAGGCGTGCAGGATCGACTCGTCAAGAACCGTATTACGCTCGACATACGCTCACCGGCCAATATCGGCACCTTCGTCGCGGATGAACGCCGGTTACGCCAGATCTTGTTCAATCTGCTCTCTAACGCAGTCGGCTTTTCGCCGGCTGGCGGAAATGTAACATTCATTGCGGAACGGCGGCCGAACGCCGTGGCATTCAGCGTGACCGATCGCGGCCCCGGGATCGCGCCGGAAGCAAAGGAAAAAGTATTCGAATGGTTCGAAACGGACTCGATGGGTTCGGAGCACCGAGGACCCGGTCTCGGTCTTTCACTGGTGCGATCATTCGTCGAACTTCATGGGGGCACGGTGACGATCGATTCAGTGCCGGGGCAAGACACGACGGTCACCTGCGTGTTTCCGGTGCAGCACGCGGAGAAGCAAAGCGCGGCGTGACCGGCGGTAATCAGGCTTCGCGGCCCTGAGATTCAGATTGCCATCGGCCCGATTTATGCCCACTTATATAGGTATTAACGCGTTTTCTGCATCGGGAGTTGACCTCGTGCCCGTTCAAACAACAAAGCCAGTCCACCTCACCCATGCCGGGACCGCCCCCGACCCGCTGGTTTACGACCTGGTGGAATGGATCGCGAAAGAGCCGCGGTCATATGCCGACGTCATCGATGCCTGGCGCACGTCTTGCCCGCGCCTGACGGTCTGGGAAGATGCCGTCGATCGCGGCCTGGTAAAACGGGAAAGTGTCGAGGGTCGTCGCACGCGCGTGGTCGTGACGGCCTCCGGCCGCGAATATCTACGCGAACGGGCCGGTGGGAACGAACGGCCATAGACCGGCGGACAATAGCCTGCTCTGGCGTCTGCCTTGGGGCTCCACTAACATTTAACGCGACTGAATAAGTGGCCGGCATGTGTTCGGCCACACGGGGAGATTCGCATGACAATTTGGCTCGCCCTGATCGCGCGGTGCCTGTCGCACGCAATTTGTGCCGCGGGTTTGATTGCAGCGGCACTCCTGCCCCTCGATGAAGCACGTGCCGCATGGCCCGACCACACTATTACGCTCATTGTTCCTTTTCCTGCGGGCGGACCGAATGACCTGCTTGGCCGCCTGCTTGCGGCCGAACTCGCGCCGAAACTCGGCCAGAATGTCATCGTAGAGAATCGCGTTGGCGCGGTCGGCAATATCGGTCTCGCTGCGGGCGCACGCGCCGCGCCGGACGGCTACACGCTAGTGGTCGTAACTTGCGTAGTGCTGATCAACCCCAGCGTCGCCAAGGTCGGCTACGATCCACTCAAGGATTTCGCGCCGATTGCCTTTCTTGGCGCCGCGCCCAACGCCATCATCACGCGGCCGGCGTCGGGCATCACGAGCATCGCGGACCTGATCGCCAAGGCAAAAGCCAACCCTGGAAAATTGACATTTGCCTCACCGGGGGTCGGCAGCGTATCGCAACTGGCCGTCGAATTACTGAAGCTGCGTGCCGGCATCGACTTGACGCATGTGCCATTCAATGGAGCCGCACCTTCGTTGCAGGCGGCACTATCGGGGACCACCGACATCGCGTCCGTCAGCATCGCAGGACTGATCAGCCACATCCGTTCGGGCAAGTTGAAGGCGCTGGCGCAGACCGGTGCCGAACATTGGGTCGACATGCCCGACGTCCCAACCTTGGCGGAAGCCGGAATTCCAAATGCCGTGGTCGAGACGTCGCAAATGTTTCTTGCGCCCGCCGGTACGCCGCCCGGCATCATCAAGCGGCTGAGCGACGAGACCAGGACCATTCTGCAAAAACCCGACATCAAGGCGAAAATGCTCAAGGCCGGATTCCTGGTGAAATATGAAGGACCGGAGGACTTGCACGCGCGCATGGTGCGCGAGGTGCCGATTTGGAAGGAAATCGTTGAACGGGCCGGCCTCGTGAAAAAATGACCTGCAGCAGCACTTGAATGCATTCTGGCGTGAAGCCGCGGCATCCGTTTATAAGGTTGCGGCCTCGCAACGGATGATTCGATGTTTCCTACCGCCTCCGGCACCTACAATTTCACGGCGGCATTGGCCGACGAAGCGGGCACGTATCGGCTGATGACCGATATTGCCGCGGCGGTCGAACCCGGCGACATGATAACGCTGTCGGGTGATCTTGGCGCCGGCAAGACGACGTTTGCGCGCGCGCTGATCCGTTATTTCGCGGGCGACGAGTCTGTTGAAGTACCGAGCCCGACATTTACGCTGACGCAGACCTATGCGCTGCCGCGATTCAACCTTGTCCACGCCGATCTCTATCGCCTGTCAGGCCCCTCGGAACTCACCGAGGTGGGCCTCGATGATGGGCCCGAAGGCGCTGTGACGCTGCTCGAGTGGCCCGACCGCGCCGGTGCGGCACTCCCCCCCGATCGTCTCGACATCGCTTTGACTCTTGCCCCGCAACACGGACCGAATGCCCGAAATGCACGCGTCACCGGCTACGGCCGGTTCGCGGCACGCGTCGAACGTATCGTGGCGGTCCGGCAATTTCTCGATCGTTCGGGCTTCGGGCGGGCCCTTCGCAGCCGCATTCAGGGCGACGCCTCGACGCGGAGCTATGAGCGCCTGACGCGCGATGGCGCCACTTATATTCTAATGAATTCGCCGAGACGGGCCGACGGGCCGCCAGTACGCGATGGCAAGCCCTATAGTGCAATCGCCCATCTCGCTGAAAGCGTCACGCCATTCATTGCGATGGCGCGCGCATTGCGCGGGCGCGGTTTTTCGGCACCGGCTATCTTTGCGGCCGAACGTGAAGCGGGGCTTCTGATAATCGAGGATCTCGGCGACGAACTGGTTGTAGAAGGCGATCCGCCGGCGCCGATACAAAGCCGCTACGAAGCGGCCACCGATCTGCTTGCCGAAATGCACGGTGAGAAGCTGCAAGGCATCGTGCCCGTGGAAGCCGGCGTTGATTACCAACTGCCGAGCTACGACATGGAAGCTTTCCTGATTGAAGCCGAGCTGATGCTCGACTGGTATCTCCCCAAGCTCGGCGTCAAGATCAATGATATCAAGCGCAACGCGTACCGGTCGCACTGGCATGAGTTGTTGCTGCCGCTGACCAGCGGTGCCCAGACGTGGGTGTTGCGTGATTTTCATTCACCTAATCTTTTGTGGCTGCCGGAACGCGAGCGCACGGCCCGTATCGGTCTGCTTGATTTCCAGGACGCAGTCATGGGGCCGGCGGCCTATGACCTTGCCTCGCTGTTACAGGACGCGCGCGTTGATGTGCCCGAAGAAATGGAAATTTCATTGCTTGCACGCTACGTGCGCGCGCGCATATCGGCGAACCCTGCCTTCGCCGCATCCGAATTCGCTCGGTCCTACGCCACGCTTGCCGCGCAGCGCGCATCGAAGATCCTCGGCATCTTCGCGCGACTTGAATTGCGCGATCATAAGCCCCAATATCTGCGCCATTTGCCGCGGGTATGGGCCTATCTGCGGCGCTCGCTGGCGCATCCTTCCCTCGCGCCCCTTGCGGCGTGGTATCGCACCAATGTGCCGCCGTTGAAGGTCTGACGCATGGCATCACCAACGAGTGTCGCACCGCGCCGGGCTATGGTGCTTGCCGCCGGGCTTGGCACGCGCATGCGGCCTTTGACGGACACGATGCCAAAGCCGCTCGTGAAGGTTGCCGGAAAGCCGCTTGTCGATCATGTGCTCGATCGCCTCGCCGAAGCAGATGTCGAACAGGCAGTCGTGAACGTGCACTATTTAGCCGACCAGCTCGTGCGCCATCTTGCGCCGCGCGCAAGACCACGGATTGTCATTTCTGACGAGCGCGGGCTTTTGCTCGGTACGGGGGGTGGCGTCAGGAAAGCATTGCCCGAACTGGGCGAGGCGCCATTTTTTCACGTCAATTCGGACGCCATCTGGATTGACGGCGCCCGGCCCAATCTTGCGCGCCTCGCCGACACTTTTGATGCGTCCACCATGGATGGCCTTTTGCTTCTTGCACCAACGGTCGGGAGCATCGGCTATTCGGGCCGCGGCGATTTCGCCATGGCTTCCGACGGAACACTGCAAAAAGGCGGCGAACAGGCGGTCTCGCCCTTTGTGTATGCCGGCGCCGCCATTTTATCGCCAGGCCTGTTCAAAAACTCCCCCGCCGGCGAGTTTTCGCTGACCTTGTTATTTGACCGCGCCGCCGCCGCGGGCCGCCTGCACGGATTGAGGCTCGAAGGCCTCTGGATGCACGTCGGCACGCCGGAAGCCGTCACGGCAGCAGAATCGGCAATCCGCACCAGCACAGGTTGAACAGCCGCGCGCGCAAGCGTGTATGATTCGTCCATGCCGTCGCCCCGCCCCCGCGTATTCAACATTCCCGCATGCGCGCCATTTCTGAAGGTGCTGATAGAGGCATTGCGCGCGCGTAAGCTGGTACCTGGTTTTCCGGCAAGCAGCGAGCCGCTCGAACTCGCGCGCGCGACGCTTTATCTACCGACGCGGCGCGCTTGTGCGCTTGCCCGCGATGTCTTTCTCGAGACGCTTGGCGGCAATGCTGCCATTTTGCCGCGCATCGTCCCACTTGGCCACATCGACGAAGACGAAATCAATTTCGCACGGTTTGCTGGCGCAGACGCCACAGATATTGAACTCCCGGAAACGCTCGGGGAATTTCACCGAAAGATTACCCTCACCGAATTGATCCTGAACTGGGCGAAGTCCGAAGGCATGCGTGCCGGAGGCGGCGCCACACTCGTCGCCAACAGTCCGGCGGCGGCATTCAAGCTCGCCGGCGATCTCGCACATTTAATGGACGACATGGCAACGCGGCAGGTGCCATGGGACAAATTCGACGGCCTTGTGCCTGACGAGCTCGATGAGTACTGGCAAAAAACGATCGCTTTCCTGAAAATCGCGCGCGACGCCTGGCCAAATTTTCTCGCCGAAAACAACCTGCTTGAGCCGGCAACGCGACAGAACAAACTCATTGCCGCTGAAGCCGAGCGCCTCAAGCAATCCGGCGCACCGGTAATTGCCGCCGGTTCGACCGGCTCCATCCCGGCCACTGCCGAATTGCTCAGCACCATCGCCAGGCTTCCGCACGGTGCCGTGGTTTTACCGGGACTCGATACCGAGCTTGACGACGACGCCTGGCATGCGCTCGGCGAGAAGAATGCGGCGCCCGGCCACCCGCAATTTGCAATGGCGGCGCTGCTCCGGCGCTTCGGCATTGACCGCAGCGCCGTCGAATCTCTCGCAGCACCAGGAGGGCGCGAATTGCTGGTGTCGGAAGCGATGCGACCGGCCGAACAAACGGATCGCTGGAACGTGCGACTTGCCGAGATCGCACCACACGCAGAAGCAGCCATGAAAGACATCGCTGCTATCGAAGCCGCCAATTCGGAGGAAGAAGCGCTCGCCATCGCGGTGGCGCTGCGTGAAACGGTCGAGGATAGGAACAAGATCGCGGCCTTGATTACACCAGATCGCTCGCTCGCCCGACGCGTGCTGGCCGCGCTAGCGCGCTGGAACATCGAAGCCGAAGATTCGGCCGGAGACGATCTCGCCGATATGCCAGCTGGGGTGTTCGCGCGGCTGGTAGCCGAAGCGGCGTTTGGCGGCGTGCCGCCTGTACCGTTGCTGGCAATGCTGAAACATCCGCTCTGCGCGCTCGATGCGTCGGCGGTTGAGGCCTTGGAAAGCGCCATATTGCGTGGCCCGCGGCCGAAACCCGGAACGTCGGGATTGGCGCATACGCTTGCCACCTTCCGCGCCACGCGCGACGAATTGCACCCAAGCGATCCACGCACAAGATTGACGGAGGCGGAGCTCGACTCCGCGCAAGCGCTGGTGGCACAGCTCACCCGTGCGCTGGCTCCGCTCGAAATGCTCAAACCGGGCGTACACACCCTTGCCGCTATTGCGCAGGCACACCGCGCGGTTATCGAGGAACTTGCCGGCGAGCAGGAAGATCTTTCCGAGTTCTTTGACGACATCGTCGAACATGGCGCGCTCGCCATTGCACGCGACGACTATGCCGAGCTGCTCCACGCCGCGCTCGCGGGACGGCCGGTCGTTCGCCCGCATGGCCAGGCCCGCATTCGTATCCTCGGCACTCTGGAATCGCGCCTGCAGCGCGTCGATCGCGCGGTGCTTGGCGGTCTGGCGGAAGGCATCTGGCCGCCGGAACCGGCCACCGATCCTTGGCTCAGCCGGCCGATGCGCCAGCAGCTCGGCCTCGACCTGCCTGAACGTCGGATCGGTTTGTCTGCGCACGATTTTGCGCAGGCCCTTGGCGCAAAGGAGATCGTGCTCACTCGCGCCGCCAAGGTGGGAGGCGCACCCACTGTCATCTCGCGCTTTGTGCAGCGGCTCGCCGCGGTCGCGGGCGAGCGGCTTTGGGATGGAGCAATCGCGCGTGGAAAAACATACATCGATTATGCGCGCATGCTCGACGAACCTGAAAAGAGCGAACGCATCAAGATGCCTGCGCCAACGCCGCCACTTGCGGCACGGCCAAAGCAGCTGAGCGTGACCGATATCGAAAACTGGCTGCGCGATCCCTATACGATATACGCCAAGCATGTCCTGCGACTCGTTCCGCTTGAGGACGTCGACACGCCGCCGGGGGCCGCCGACCGCGGCACCATCATTCATGCCGCCATCGGTGAATTTGCGCAAAAATTTCCCGGCAAGTTGCCCGACGATGCATTTGCACAAATGCTGTCACTCGGCGAGAAGCACTTCGCCGACGTGGAGGACTTTCCCGACGCAAAGGCCTTCTGGTGGCCGCGCTTTATGCGCATCGCGCACTGGCTGACCATGACATTCGAGCCGGGCCGCCGGGCCGGCGTTAAAAGCCTCAACGTCGAGCGTTACGCGAAAATGCCTATCACACTCGCTAACGGCACCTTCACACTCACTGCCCGCGCCGACCGCATCGAGCAATTGAACGACGGCACATTCGCCATACTCGACTTCAAGACCGGCAAGCCGCCGAGCGACGGCCAGGTCCAAAGCGGCCTGTCGCCGCAACTCACGCTCGAAGCCGCCATGCTGCGCGGCGGCGCTTTCAATGGAATCCCGAAAGGAGCCGACGTCTCGCAACTTGTGTATGTCTCACTGCGCGGCGGAGACCCCGCCGGCGAAGACCGCATCGTCAAGTTCAAGGACAGCGACGCCAATGCCCAGGCCGACCATGCGCTCGGGCGTCTGATCGGCGTCGCCGCCAAGTTTGCGGAGCTCACGACCGCCTACCGGCCGCTCGCACACCCGATGTGGTCAACCCATTACGGCGATTACGACCACCTCGCGCGCGTGAAGGAGTGGTCGCTCACCGGCGGCGCCGACGAGGGTGGCGAATGAGCGCGCGACGCGTCATTTCCGAAACCGTTCTCGTGCGTCAGCGCGAGGCGTCTGACCCCGTCATCTCCGCCTGGGTGTCGGCCAATGCCGGATCCGGCAAAACGCATGTGCTGGCTCAACGTGTCATTCGCCTGCTGCTCGATGGGGTCGATCCGGCGCGCATTCTGTGCATCACCTTCACCCGAGCGGCCGCAGGCAATATGGCCAACCGCGTGTTCGACGAATTGCGCAAATGGACCGCGCTTGATGACGCCGGGCTTTCGAATGCCATGAGGCTTGCCGGCAGCCGCGACACCGGCGACAAGATGCGCGCTCGCGCGCGCAAGCTGTTCGCACTCGCGCTCGAAACGCCGGGCGGCCTCAAGGTGCAGACGATTCACGCCTTCTGTACCCGCATTCTCCATCTCTTCCCGTTCGAGGCCAATGTCGCCGCGCGATTTTCAGTCCTGGACGAGGCACAGGAAGCACAGCTTCTGGAAAGAATAACGGATGGGGTTTTAATCGATGCCGCCGCAAGCGCACAGAGCGAGACCGGCCGCGCCTTGCGGTACGCGATCGGCGCCGCCGCCGACCTCACGTTCCGCGACCTGATCGGCAAGACCGTCGCCGAACGCGATGCGGTCGATGCCTGGCTCAATTCCGCGGACGGCCTCAATGGCGCAGCCACTCAACTGTCGCGCGCCCTCAATATTGCGGTCGATGACAGTGAGGAAAAAATCTCGGCCGCATTCTTTGGCGAAAGCCTCATTCCGCAATCGGAATGGTCCGCTATTGCCGCAATCGGTGCAGCTGGCAAAAAAACCGACCGGGACCAAAGCGAGCGTTTTGTGACGCTTCCAGGCTTGGTCGGCGCCGCGCAGATCGACCGTTATATTGAGATTTTCTGCACCAAAACCGCCGGGAAGCGCGATAACGTTTTCACCAGCGACATCAAGAGGTTGCATGGAAAACTATGCGAGCGCCTACACCAGGAGCGGGACCGGGTCTGGCGCCTTATCGAACGCCGGCGCGCGGTCGCAGCCCGCGACCGCACCATAGCGCTCGTCACGATCGCGAAGGCCGTGCTGGACTGCTTTCGCGCCGAAAAGGACCGGCGCGGATTGCTGGATTTCGAGGACCAGATCGACAAGACGCACGAATTGCTCGCGCGCGTATCGGCGGCCTGGGTGCACTACAAGCTCGATCGCGGCATCGACCACGTCCTGATCGACGAAGCGCAGGATACCAGTCCCAAGCAATGGGGAATCGTGCGTCATCTGGTCGCCGAATTTTTCGCCGGCAAAGGCGCAAGCGAGAGAAAACGCACGATCTTTGCGGTCGGCGATGAGAAGCAATCAATCTTCTCGTTTCAGGGCGCGGCGCCGGCCGAATTCGAAAACATGCGCCGTGAATTCGAAACGCTATCTGTCCGCAGCAATCGTGAATTCCGCCACGTGCGTTTCGACACCTCGCTGCGTTCGGGCGCAAATGTGCTTTCGGCGGTCGATATCGTGTTCAAGCCGACGGAAATCGCCGCAAGCCTTACGCAGGACTCCGCGGGCATTCCCGAACACATGGCATTGGCAAGCGCGGCGCCAGGGGAAGTGGAAATTTGGGACACCGAGAAGCCGCTCGATGATGGCGGCGAGAAGGACCCGTGGAACGCGCCCTTCGACAAACTCACCGGTTCGAAGCCGGCGGTGCGGCTGGCGGAGCGCATTGCAAAAGCCGCGCGTGGGTTAATGGAGGCCGGACGTCGGCCAGGCGACATCATGGTGCTGGTGAATCGCCGCGGCGCGCTTTTCGAAGCAATCATCCGCGCGCTCAAGAACGCCAACGTCCCCGTTGCCGGTGCCGACCGGCTCGTACTGACCGAGCATATCGCGGTCATGGACCTGTTGGTTCTCGCTGACGCCCTGCTGTTGCCTCAGAACGATCTTGCGCTCGCGACCGCGCTCAAAAGCCCGCTGTTTGATTTCGACGACGATGACATTTTTGCACTCGCCTACAACCGCGGGAAACACTCGCTACGCGCCGCGCTCAATCAGAAATCCTCCGGCGACAACAAGTTTGGACGGGCGCGGGCTCGACTCGACGTGCTTTCAGCACGTGCGCGAATTGCGTCGCCCTTTGCGTTTTACGCTCAACTCCTGAGTGCCGAGCGCGGCCGCGAACGCTTTTTCGCCCGTCTCGGTCGCGAGGCATCCGACGCGCTGGATGAATTCCTCAATCTCGCGCTCGAATACGAACGCAATGAAGCGCCTTCACTGCAAGGCTTTGTCAATTGGATGCGGGCCGCCAAATCCGAGATCAAACGCGACATGGAGACGGCCCGCGACGAGGTCCGTGTGATGACGGTGCATGGCGCCAAGGGCCTCGAGGCGCCGGTCGTTTTTCTTGCCGACACAACGACACGTCCGGAAGGATACCATCCACCTCCACTGCTGTCGCTGCCGGCGCAAACTGGCGCCGCGCCGCTCGTTTGGGCAAAGGGCGAGAAGGAAGACGTCGGGTCCATGACCGATGCGCGGTTCGCCGCGCGCGTGCAAACGCAAAATGAATATTGGCGGCTGCTCTACGTCGCAATGACGCGAGCAGCCGAGCGATTGATTGTCTGCGGGATTGAATCGAAAAAACGGCCCGAGGGTTGTTGGTACGATCTCGTGTTGCAAGGCTTGCAAGGCCAGCCATGCTTCAGCGAGCACAATATTGGCGACCAGAAGTTATGGCGGTATCGCAAGGTGGAACCATCAGGCTCGCTAGAGCAGGTACGAGGCGAAGCCGCGCCAACTGTCACCAGGCCTGAGTGGCTAAGGCAGCCTCTCGTCGGCGAACCTCGTGCGCGCATAGTAACGCCGTCACGAATGACGGAGGTTCAGAATCAGCCAGGAGCGCGGACGAATGAGGCAAGGCGGAAGGCCCGGCGGCGCGGCACCATTGTTCATCGTCTTCTGCAATCGCTGCCGGATATTGCCGCTGTGGATCGCGCCGTGGCCATGCATAATTTCCTCGCGCGCCAGGACAATCTTGACCCCGTGGAGCGATCCTCGCTCGCCGCGCAAGTGATGCGCGTCCTTGCGGATCCACGCTTCACCGGACTGTTTGCACCCGGCAGCAAGGCCGAAGTCCCGATCGTCGGCCGCTGCGAAGTTGACGGCGAACAGATTCGAGTCTCAGGGCGAGTCGATCGGCTTACGGTCACCCAAGACGCTGTATTGATTGGCGATTTCAAGACAGACCGGAGTCCGCCGCGGCATGTTGCCGATGTGCCTGCAAGCTACGTGCGCCAGCTCGCCGAATACCGCGTGGTGCTCGAAAAACTATATCCCGACCGTCCAGTCCGTGCCGCGCTCATCTGGACTGAAGTACCTGATCTCATGGAACTTTCCTCGGGCGCGATGGACGCGGCGCTGCGTCATGTCACCTCCATGTGAGAACGCCTTGACGCTGCCGGACCGCATTCATAGGTTCCTGCCCTCGCAGTTTTCGGGGGCGATTCTCCCCGTTCTATGACAAGAGGGTTGTGCCATGACCGTCGGCAAAGTGTCGGACGCTAGCTTCGAATCGGATGTACTGAAATCTGCCGAACCGGTGGTCGTGGATTTCTGGGCCGAATGGTGTGGCCCCTGCCGCATGATCGCGCCCGCCCTGGAGGAGATCGCGGGGCAGCTGGGCGACAAGGTCAAGATCGTCAAGCTCAATGTCGACGAGAACCCAAACACCGCCGCCAAATACGGCATCATGTCGATCCCGACACTGATGCTGTTCAAGAACGGCGAAATCGCTTCGCGCCAGGTCGGCGCTGCGCCGAAGCAGAAATTGCATCAATGGATCAGCGGCGCCGTCTAGTCCGCCGCGAAAGGTTTCTCAAACGGCCGGCCCAAAGCCGGCCGTTTTGCGTTGGCAACACGATGGCGGCGGCAATGTGAGCGCCATTTTCCTTTGATGGAGGCCGTGTCGATGGAACGATGTGCCCTCGCAGCGGCAGCAAATCAAGCGGCACTACTGCGGTACGGTCTCATTTTCCCGTAGCACCTCACCAGCGAGATAAAGCGAGCCCGTGATCAGGATGCGGGGCGGCGGATCGAGATCGAGCTTGCGAGCGGCATCAAGCGCCGCGACGAGATTGTCGCGGCTCGTCGCCGAGAGTCCCATGGCTCGCGCCTTGTCCGCGACCGCTTCCGCGCTCAATCCCTTCTCCGCGGTCGGCACGGGTACCGCGATCACGCGACGCGCGAGGCCGGCAAAATTGCTCAGGAAGCCCTCGCAGTCCTTGCTCGCCAGCATTCCAACGATCAAAACCAATGGCCTCGATACGCGCTCTTCCAGATCGGCGAGCGCCGCCGAAATTGCGCGTCCGCCATCCGGATTGTGCCCGCCATCGAGCCATAGCTCGCTGCCAACCGGCGCGAACTCGACTAGGCGGCCGTGCGCCAGGCGTTGCAGGCGCGCGGGCCAGTCAGCCTTGACCATGCCTGCATCGAATGCCGCAGGCGGAACCGAAAACTGCCTGATCGTGCGCAATGCCGCGATTGCCAGCCCGGCATTCTCGAATTGATGCCGTCCGTAAAGTCTTGGCGCAGGCAGGTCGAGCAAGCCCGCCTCGTCCTGGTAAACAAGCCGCCCACGCTCTTCGGTGGCCGTCCAGTCTTCCCCCGCGATCTTTAGCGGCGCACCGAGCTTTGCCGCCTGCCGAGCAAGCACCGCCAGGGCCTCGCGGTGCTGCGATGCAGTCACCGCCGGAACGCCTCGTTTGAGAATCCCGGCTTTTTCAGCTGCGATCTTTTCCAGGGAGTCCCCCAGAAAATCGACGTGATCAATCGAGATTCGCGTGATGATCGTGAGCAGGGGATTTTCTATGACATTTGTCGCGTCCAGCCGGCCGCCAAGGCCGACTTCCATAAGGAGCACGTCCGCCGGATGCCGCGCGAAAAGCAGCAAGCCCGCTGCGGTCGTGATTTCAAATACCGTGATAGGCGCACCTTCATTGGCACGCTCGGCCTGCTCCAAGGCGGCGATGAGTTCTTCATCCGAAACAAGTTTTCCTTCGCCCACGCCACCGATACGGAAGCGCTCGCTGAAGCGGACGAGGTGCGGCGAAGTGTAGGCATGCACCTTCTTGCCGGCGGCTTCCAGAATCGCGCGCAGGAACGCGATCGTCGATCCCTTGCCATTGGTGCCCGCGACATGAATGACCGGCGCTACTTTCAGCTCCGGGTGACCGAGCGCGACGAGAAGGCGTTGCACGCGATCAAGCGATAGATCGATGCGCTTGGGATGCAGCGCGTGCAACCGCGCGACGATCGAGTCGATGGAGGTCATGGCATTTAACGCGCAATCAACGCAGCACGCTGCGTTATCTCTCTGGTCGGGCCCCTTGGGCGAAGAACCAGGGGCCATATAGCCGAGATGCGATGCTTGCGTCCCCTTGATTCCGCTTCATGCGGGGACAAGCCATTGGGGAAAGGTCTCACGCGTGAAGCAATCGGGCGGAATCAGGGTCAGGCATGAGCCGGTACGGGTAATTGCTGCTGGCCGGCAAGCGCCGGCGTCCGGGTCAGCAACCGGCACAACTCAGCAAGTGTCGCACGCAATTTGTGCCGATGCACGACCATATCCACCATGCCGTGCTCGGCGAGATATTCGGCGCGCTGGAACCCCTCAGGCAGTTTTTCACGAATGGTCTGTTCAATGACCCGCGGCCCGGCAAAACCGATCAATGCGCCCGGCTCCGCGATCTGCACGTCGCCGAGCATCGCATATGATGCGGTAACGCCGCCCGTGGTCGGATTGGTCAGCACCACGATGTAAGGCTTGCGTGTCTCGCGCAGCATCTGCACGCCGACCGTCGTGCGTGGGAGCTGCATCAGCGACAGAATGCCCTCCTGCATCCGCGCGCCCCCCGAAGCAGCGAACATTATGAAGGGCGTCTGGCGGCGCACAGCGGTCTCCAATCCGGTGATGACCGCCTCACCCGCCGCCATTCCGAGCGAGCCGCCCATGAAATCAAAATCCTGGACGGCGATCGTGACCATCTGGCCCTCAAGCCGGCCAATGCCGAGCTTTACCGCATCCTGCAACCCGGTCTTTGCGCGCGCATCCTTAAGGCGATCGGCATACCGGCGCTCGTCGCGAAACTTGAGCGGATCGAGCGGGACTTCGGGCAAGGCGACATCTTCGAACTCTCCGCCATCGAACATCGATTTCAGGCGCATCGGCGCGCTGATGCGCATGTGGTAGTTCGAGCTCGGGATAACGAACTGGTTCGCTTCCACATCCTTATAAAAGACGAGTTGGCCTGTCTCGGGGCATTTGATCCAAAGATTTTCCGGCGTCTCGCGACGCAGGAAGCTGCGGATTTTCGGCCGGACGACGTTGGAGATCCAGTTCATGGCCCGCCTATATAGGCTCGATTCGACAAAATTATAACCGCCGGTTGGGCTGAATGTTCACTTGCCTGCCACATTGCGGGGCGAGCGCACCCCGTGCGCCAACGCCGCAACCAAACCAGTCACGGCCTCGACGGTTCCGGCGCCGGCCTTGCCGTTTTTGTCGAGGCTCTGGCGCAAAGCATCGACCAAGGCGGAGCCCACCACGACGCCATCAGCGCCTTGCGCAATCGCGCGGGCCTGCTCAGCGGTCTTCACCCCAAATCCGACAGCCACGGGAAGATTAGTGTGACGCTTGATCCGCGCCACCGCGGCAGCCACGTTGCCGGTATCCGGTGCGGCGGTGCCGGTAATTCCTGTGATCGAAACATAGTAGACGAAACCCGACGTATGGTTGAGGACGGCCGGCAAACGTCTGTCATCGGTCGTCGGGGTTGCCAGGCGAATGAAATTGAACCCCGCCTTTAGTGACGGCAGGCAAAGCTCCTGATCCTCTTCCGGCGGCAGATCGACGACGATGAGCCCATCGACACCGGCTGATCTGGCATCGGCGAGAAAGCGCTCATTTCCGTAAATATAGATCGGATTATAGTAGCCCATAAGCACGATGGGCGTATCGTCGTCGTCTTTTCGAAATTCCCGCACGAGTGCGAGCGTCTTGGTCATGCGTTGCCCAGCCTTGAGGGCGCGCAGGCCCGCGGCCTGAATCGCCGGGCCGTCCGCCATCGGATCCGTGAACGGCATGCCGAGCTCAATTACGTCGGCACCGGCCTTCGGCAATGCTCTGGCGATCGCGAGCGACGTTTCATAGTCGGGGTCGCCGGCCATGATGAAGGTGACCAGTGCCGCGCGGCCTTCTTTTTTCAACGCAGTAAACCGACGTTCAATTCGCGTGCTCATCGATTCTTGCTTCCGAGGAAGGCTTCAACCGAAGCAAGATCCTTGTCGCCGCGGCCCGAAAGGTTGATTACCATCAGGTGGTCCTTCGGTTTTGCTGACGCGATCTCCGGCACCCGGGCGAGAGCGTGCGCCGATTCCAGCGCGGGGATGATGCCTTCCAGCCGACTGCACAATTGGAACGCCGCCACCGCTTCGTCGTCGGTGGCGGAAAGGAATTTAATGCGGCCCATGTCGCTAAGCCATGCATGCTCGGGACCGATGCCGGGATAATCGAGACCCGCAGAAATCGAGTGTGCTTCCTCGATCTGGCCATCATCGTTCATCAGCAGATAAGTGCGGTTGCCGTGGAGCACTCCGGGCCGTCCACCGGCAATCGACGCCGCATGTTTGCCGCTCTTGAGTCCGTGGCCAGCCGCCTCGACGCCGTAAATCTCGATGGCGCGTTCGTCGAGGAAAGGGTGAAATAAGCCCATCGCGTTGGATCCGCCGCCGATACAGGCAATCAAAGAATCGGGAGGACGGCCTTCGGCGGCCTGCAACTGCTCGCGCGTCTCGCGGCCGATGACCGACTGAAAGTCGCGCACCATTGCAGGATATGGATGCGGGCCGGCGACGGTGCCGATGCAATAGAACGTGTCACTGACGTTCGTCACCCAATCGCGCAAGGCTTCATTCATGGCGTCCTTGAGCGTGCGCGCACCGGATTGGACGGGGCGAACTTCCGCGCCGAGAATTTTCATCCGTAGGACGTTCGGCTGCTGCCGCTCGACGTCGACCGCGCCCATGTACACGACGCACGGCAGGCCGAATTTTGCGCACAATGTCGCGGTGGCAACACCGTGCATGCCGGCGCCGGTCTCCGCGATGATGCGCTTCTTGCCCATGCGCAAGGCCAGCATGATCTGGTCGAGCACGTTGTTCACCTTATGCGCGCCTGTATGATTGAGCTCTTCGCGCTTGAAATAGATTTTCGCACCGCCGCAGTGCTGCGTCAGTCGCTCGGCAAAATATAGTGGCGAGGGCCGTCCCACATACGTTGCGAGATAACCGTCCATTTCCTTCTGGAACTTGGGGTCCGCCTTGGCCAGCGCATATGCTCTTTCGAGGTCGAGAATGAGCGGCATCAGCGTCTCGGCGACGAATCGGCCGCCATAAATGCCAAAATGGCCATGCTCGTCAGGGCCTGTACGGAATGAATTGGGCTGCCGCACGGTCATGAATGCGTGCCTTACTTGGCCGGGGGTACGATCGAGGTCTCGCCCAGCTGCAGCGGCGGCGAATAAAGCTCCGCCTCAGCAAGCCGCGCCGCGCGGATGAAGGCGCGGATTTTTTCAGCGTCTTTTTCACCTGGCGCCCGCTCTACGCCCGAAGATACGTCGACGCCCGGGGCGCGCGTGACGCGCAACGCTTCCGCAACATTATCGGCGTCGAGCCCGCCTGACAGCATAAAGGGAACGCCGGCATTGACGTTCTTGAGCAACGTCCAGTCAAACGCCCTGCCCAGCCCGCCGGGACGGGTTGCGTCGCGCGGCGGCCGCGCGTCGAAAATCAGCCTGTCGACGACTTGCGCGTATTCGCGGATCGGCGACAGGTCCGTCCGCTCGGCGATCGCAAGCGCCTTCATGACCGGGAGGCCAAAGCGCGTGCGCACTGCCACAACGCGCTGCGGAGTTTCGCTGCCGTGAAGTTGCAGCATGTCCGGGCTCAGCGCGTTGATAATATCGAGCAGTGTGTCGTCATTGGCGTCGACGGTCAGGGCGACTTTGCCGGCACGGCCCTGAACACGTTGCCCAAGCGTGCGCGCGGCCTCCAGCCCCAGATTGCGCGGGCTCGGTGGAAAGAACACGAACCCAACCAGATCAGCCCCGGAATCAAGCGCTACATCAAGCGCTTGCGGGGTCCTGAGGCCGCAAATTTTAATCGACAAACGCATCGTGAGGCGCCTTCTACCGCCTTATGCAGCTGGCCGCAAAGCTGTTCCCCGCTACGTTACGAAATCGGCGGCGGAATGACAGTGTAGGCTGCCGGCTCCGGCGTTGCCGGCTGTGGCTCGGCCGCAAATCGGCTTCGGATGACGTCCAGCTCCTGTCGAAGGGCACGGACATCGGCATCGAGCTTGCGGGCGCTGCGCCGCCACTTAGCCTGTCCGATCCAGCCAGCCATCCCGCCGATCAGCACCCCGAGGATGAGAACGGCAAAAATTATGGCGAACTGCGGGAGCGTCACCGCGTAGGCCGGGCTCGACGACGAGAAAGGATCGAACGAAACCGTCACCGCGGTACGGTTGGCTACCGCGAACGCGATGATGATCACCGCGAGCGGAACGACAATCAGCGTCCAGACGATTTTGCGGAACACTGGTGAGACCCGCGTCAAAACATTGATGGCCGGGACAAGCCCGACCATAAACATAGCACTCCCGATGAGCGGGGGAAGCGGGCGCCTAAACCGCGCCCGGCCTGTTCAGCCGTTCGCGCATTTCCTTGCCGGTCTTGAAGAATGGCACGGATTTCTGGTCGACCGCCACATGGGCACCCGTGCGCGGATTGCGGCCGGTACGGGCCGGCCGATGCTTGACCGAGAAGGCACCGAACCCGCGCAATTCGACCCGGTCGCCCTTCGACATGGCGCTGGTGATCTCACCGAGGATCGCGTTGACGATATTCTCGACGTCGCGCTGGTACAGGTGCGGATTTTGAGAAGCAATTCGCTGCACAAGTTCGGACTTGATCATTGAGATTGCCCCGCCCCTGCCGACTGGAAATCAATTGGTGGATGGAGGGTGCCAAAGCGCCAAGAGACCGTCAAGGTTGAGTCGCTCGACCGCCTGCACCGCACCCCATTCTTCGATGCGGTGCGCAATAACGCTCAACCCCACCGCTTCGAAGGTCCAGGCAGCGACATGAAGGAAAGAGAGCTCGCTGAAGCGCGGCTGCAGTGAATAATCGCGCACCGGCGTATTTGCGGGCACGTTCTTTTCCTTCGCCAGCCACGCCAACGCGGCCTTTTCGTTTCCGATGCCATCGATAAGCTTTAGTCCAACCGCCTGGCGGCCGGTAAACACGCGCCCATCCGATACACGGGCGAGCTGAGTATCGTCCAAATTGCGCCGATCCTTCACGAGTCCCTTAAACCAGGCATAGGAATCGAGCACAATCGCTTCGATCGCTGCCCGGGCTTCGGGGCTGGTCGGCTCGAACCCGTTTGGCGCAGCCTTCAGGGGCGAGGATTTGATCTCTTCCACCTTGATCCCGATGGTTTTGAGCACATCCGTAAAGTTCGGGTACTGAAACAATACCCCGATCGACCCGACCAGCGACGTTTCATTTGCAACGATATGCTCGGCCGACAAGGCGGCGATATAGGCACCCGACGCCGCGAGCCCATCAACGACCACGACCATGGGCTTCTTGCTCTGCAGGTCGCGCAACGCGTCGTAGAGTTGCTCCGAACCGGCCGTGGTGCCGCCGGGACTGTCGACGTGAACGATGACTGCGCGAGCGCGCGAGCGCGCAAGCCGGCCGAGCGCTTCGACACGTTCCTGGTTACCGCGGATTAAGCCCTGAATCTTGATGCGCGCGATATAGGCGCCGGGCGGCATCAGCCGACTGCCGGGCACAAATAAATACGCGGCACCGCCGATCGCAATCAAAGCGACCAGCGCGGCACTGATGCGCCAGAATGTAAGCTTGCGCCGCATGCGGCGGCGATCAACGATGGCATCGGCATCGAGCGACATGGTTTCGCTCCGTCTATCTGCGGGGGTTCAGGAACCGGCGACCGGTTCCGCATATTCACAACCGAATCGGCGGCGGATTGTAGCCGCTGTGACAGTCCTTTGCGTTGCCTTGCGGCCGAGTTTTGGCAGCCTCGTGACAAAGAAGCCCCCGGGGATGTTTCCCGGGGGTATTACGGACCGCCGAACTCCGCCAAATGCTTATTCGTCGGCTTTTTCGGTCTCAGCCTCGGGCTTGTCGCCGGCCCGCTGCTTAAGTGCCGCGCCCAGAATGTCGCCCAGCGACGCACCTGAATCGGCGGTGCCGTATTGGGCGATCGCTTCCTTCTCCTCGGCGACTTCCAGCGCCTTGATCGAGACACCAACTTTATGGGTCTTGCGATCGAATTGGGTGACGCGGGCGTCCACCTTTTGGCCAACGGCAAACCGTTCAGGGCGCTGCTCGCCACGCTCGCGTGCAAGATCGGCGCGCTTGATGAAGGCGACGAGATCGGTACCGACGATCTTGACGTCGATGCCGCTTTCTTTGACTTCGGTGACTTCACAGGTGACCACCGATCCCTTTTTGAGGTCGCCTGCCGATTCCATCGGATCGCCCGCCAGCTGCTTGACGCCGAGCGAAATGCGTTCCTTCTCGACATCGACGTCAAGGACCTGCGCCTTGACCACGTCGCCCTTCTTGTATTCCTCGATAACCTGCTCCCCCGGACGCTTCCAGTCGAGGTCCGAAAGGTGAACCATGCCGTCGACATCGCCGTCGAGCCCGAGGAATAAACCGAATTCGGTCTTGTTCTTGACCTCGCCCTCGACCGTGGAACCTGGCGGATGTTTCTCGACGAACACTTCCCAGGGATTGCGCATGGTCTGCTTGAGGCCGAGCGAGATGCGGCGCTTGACCGGATCGACTTCGAGGACCTGCACTTCGACCTCTTGCGACGTCGATACGATTTTGCCCGGGTGCACGTTCTTCTTGGTCCAGGACATTTCCGATACGTGGATCAGGCCCTCGATCCCCGGCTCGAGTTCCACGAACGCGCCGTAGTCGGTGATGTTGGTGACGCGACCCTTGAACCGCGTGCCGACCGGGTATTTGCCCTCGATTCCCTGCCAAGGGTCGTCGAGCAATTGTTTCATGCCGAGCGAGATGCGGTGCGTCTCGTGGTTGATCTTGATGATCTTGACCTTCACCTGCTGGCCGATATTGAGCACTTCAGTCGGATGATTGACGCGCCGCCAGGCGATATCGGTGACATGCAGCAACCCGTCGATACCGCCGAGATCGACGAACGCGCCATAGTCGGTGATGTTCTTCACGACGCCGTCGATGACCTGACCTTCTTCGAGGTTCTGCACCAGCTCCTGGCGCTGTTCGGCGCGGGTTTCTTCCAGCACTGTGCGGCGAGAGACGACGATATTGCCGCGGCGACGATCCATTTTCAGAATCTGGAACTGCTGCGGCACGTTCATCAGCGGCGTGACGTCGCGAATGGGACGAATATCGACCTGCGACCGCGGCAGAAAGGCCACGGCGCCGTCGAGATCCACGGTGAAACCGCCCTTGACCTGGTTGAAGATGACGCCCTGCACTTTTTCCTGTGCGTTGAAGGCTTTTTCCAGCTTGCCCCAGCTTTCCTCGCGACGCGCCTTGTCGCGCGAGAGCACCGCTTCGCCGAGCGCGTTTTCGACCCGCTCAAGATAGACCTCGACATCGTCGCCGACCTTGAGGTCGGTCTGCCGTCCAGGGCCGGTGAATTCACGCAAGGCCACACGGCCTTCGGTTTTCAGACCGACGTCAATGACGGCGAATTCCTTTTCGATGCCGACGACCTTGCCCTTGATGACGGAACCTTCCTGGAGGTTTCCGCCGCCGAAGGACTCTTCGAGCAGCTTGGCGAAGTCTTCACGCGAGGGTGCTGTAGCAGTGGCCATGGAGTCTCCTGTTTTGCATGGAGCGCAATTTGTCCGATGGGCGGTCGCCGCTTCTCGGGGTCGTGCTCCTATGCTGCGCGCCGGCTGGTTTGAATGGCGTTCCAAATGCGCAGCCCGGAGGTCTTGGCAAGGTCTTGCAAGACCAACGGCAACCCCCGGGACTCCCGGATGGCCGGCGCAATAAACCGTGCTTTCGGAACGATGGTTCGGTCAGGCTGCCTTACGCAGAGACGCGAGCGGGGCTTTGTCCTCCAACAACGAGGGGCGTTACTCGCGCCCTCGGCCCGCTCGGGTGGCCTCGACGATGTCGATGGCAGCCCGGATTGCCGCGTCTATATCCAAATGTGTCGTATCGAGCAAGTGTGCGTCCGGCGCCCGTTTCAGCGGCGCGGCGGCGCGGTTCTGATCGCGGTCATCCCGCCGGCGAATGTCGGCAAGGACCTCATTTTCGTCGATTTCGCGGCCTTGAGCTTGATATTCGGCGGCCCGGCGGCGCGCACGCACCTCGGGCGTCGCGGTAACGAAGATCTTAACGTCGGCATCAGGACAAATGACGGTCCCGATATCGCGCCCGTCGAGGACGGCGCCGGGCGGCCTCCCGGCAAATTCACGCTGGAAGGCCAGCAAAGCTTTACGCACTTCGACGAGCGCGGAGACGATCGACGCCGCTTCACCGATACTGTGGGTCTTGAGCGTGGCTTCGTCGAAACGGGATGGATCAAGGGCTTCTGCGGCGGCGGTGGCGGCTTCAAGGTCGTTCGGCTGCCGGCCCGCATCGAGCACGGCCTTGGCGACCGCGCGATAGATCAGGCCCGTATCGAGGTGGCGCAGGCCATAGTGGGCGGCAAGCCGCTTGCCGAGCGTCCCTTTGCCCGACGCGGCCGGACCGTCGATGGCAATGATCATGTCAGGTCCGCACCGACCGACCGCATCAACTCGACGAAGCCGGGAAAGCTGGTCGCAATGAATGCGCTGTCGTCAATGCGCACCGCGTTTTCACTGGCGAGTCCCATGACCATTGCCGACATGGCGATACGATGATCCATATGCGTCTTTACCTCGCCGCCGCCCGCAGGCCGGCCCTTTCCTTGAACGACGAGATCATCATTCTCGATTTCGACCGTTACACCATTTGCGCGAAGCAAGTCGGCAGTCGCCGCGAGCCGGTCGGATTCCTTCACGCGCAGCTCTTTGAGGCCGCGCATCCGCGTAATCCCTTCCGCGAATGACGCCGCAACGGCAAGGACCGGGTATTCATCGATCATTGACGGGGCACGCTCGGCCGGAACGTCTACACCTTTTAGTACGGACGTGCGGACTCGCAGATCGGCAACTTCCTCACCGCCATCATCACGCCTTTCGAGCGCTTCGATGCTTGCGCCCATTTCCCGCAAGGTCGTCAGCAAGCCTGTGCGCAGCGGATTGGTCATGACCGCTTCGAGCACGAGATCGGAGCCCGGAACGATCAATGAGGCAATCAAAGGGAAAGCCGCCGACGAGGGATCGGCCGGAACGAGAACATTGGCCGGCCCAAGTTCGGGCTGGCCCTGCAG
>DASSIT010000013.1:0-69508 GCA_035691545.1 Pseudolabrys sp.
CCTTGCCCTGCGCCATCAACACTTCAATCTGACGCAGCACCATTACGATCTGTTCTGCGCTGAACCTCTTCTTCGGCATGACCAGCTCCTTTCCAAGCTATTGTCTCACAACGCTTGGTTCAAAAAAGCCAGGTCAGGTCACGGGGCGATCAAATTGGGCGCAGCATCCAAAGTCGCAGTGATGCGTGTCCATGATGGGTCATCGCCTGTCCAAACCGACCAAAATGGATCAGTGCGGCTCCATGCCGTCGACAACATCGCAAAACGCGCATCGGGACATTGGGTCCGCATCGGATGCAATGCACCCAAAATGTCTGGGTCCAGTTGAGCGGCTTCGTCGGCAACGATCCAAGCATCGACGGTGAGGCCGCGGATCGAATCTTGAGTGCCAGGCAGCGCCAATACGCGCGAACCGTTGGCAATTTCGAGCCTAAAGACATTGTCAGTTGTGAGTTCCGCGCCGGCCTTTAGCAGCATTTCTCTGACTTTGCGCAAGGCTTCGGCGCTTTGGGTTTGCGCGGGGCAGGCAATCACAGACAGGGACCCCGGCATGAAGACTGCGGAATGGGCCATTCCCACCGCTGCGGCGGTGCTTTTGCCGACCTGACGCGCGGTCAGAACAACAATGGAGGCGCCACGCGGAGCCTGCAGAAATTTCCGCTGCCAGTCGTGCGGTTTAATCGCCAACACTTCGTGCATCCAGAGTGCCGGGTCCAGTCGATAAGCAGCTTCACTTGCCGACGTCGTCATGGTCGACCTCCATTAAAGCTTGCGCGATGCGCGCTTTGAGTTCCGGTTCATGATCGAACTTCTGAATGAGCCGCTCGGCAATTTGCACTGCACCGAGGTTGATGCGGTTTTCAACGGCCACATTTACCTGCGTCCCGGCGGGTTGGAGGTGCCCCGCCAGTCGCGCAAGACTGTCTAATGTTTGACGGATTGAATTTAATCCCGAGATCGCAACGTTGAGCGAGCCCTGCTGCTGGGCCTGCGCCACAATCTCATCAATGCGCTTGCACAATGCATCATAAGCGCCGCTGAGTATTTCTTTGGAGGGCAATAGCGCCACTGCCGCACTGCCCTGAGCGGCCGCTTTCATAATCTGGTTGGATGACGCGAGCTTGAGACAATTCGACTTATGGCGATGCAGGCTCGATGGATTGAGTTCGTAATCACGCGCAACCTTGACCAGCGGCTCGCCACCGGCCAGACGACGGTCAATCTCAGGGCGTTTGAGGTGTTGGCACGTATTACAAGTTCTCATAATCGAATCACCTAACGCGGCCGCGTCATTGGTTAAAAACTGGTCAACGTTTTTTCTTTTAAACTTATTGGGTTAATCAGGACTTAATTTCGCGCTGCTGATCGCTTTTTGAAGCGAATATGGCGCCCGAGCTTCCGAAAAGTCCCGTATTACCGGCCTTTCCGGTTACTCTTTTCCGATTGGCGCCTTGCACTAAATCCCGGTAATTCGCACATTCAAACGCCCGATCCTTGAAAACCTCGCCCGTCAAACGGCAATCGAAAAATTCCGGTCTTCGCCCTTTTAAACGCATTTTGAGGGCCATTTCATTGCACCCCTTTTGGCGAAGAATTTCATTTTGAAAAAAGTTTCCGGAAGCCTCGAAATGGGGTCGAAAAATCGGCCGTTTACTTCAAGGTCGTTTTAAGCGATCTCGCGCGCGGCAACTGCAATTCGATGACGGCGCACGCGATCTTCATCGACATCGATGCCGAGGCCCGGCCGATCGAGACTGTCGACATGGCCGTTGCCGGTGGGAATCGGAAGCGATGTGACATCTTCGGCTAGGCCGGAATGCGTCAGAGTCAGCGCCCAACCGATGTTGGGAATGACAGACGCGGCGTGCAACGCTGCCGCACAAGCGATACTCGATTCGCCGGTCTTGCAAGAAATGTTGACGCTCATGCCGAGACGATCGCAAAGCTTGCCCGCATCCGCGACGGCGCGAATGCCGCCCAGCTTGATCGCCTTGAGACTCACTCCGCGGGCGGCCCCGCATTCGTGATGGCGTCTTATGTCTTCGAGCGAATGGATGCCTTCATCGGCGCCGATTGCAATGTCAGTTGATGCGGCAATATCAGCCATTCCACGGAGGTCGTGTGCCGCTACTGGCTGTTCGAAGAAATCGAGGCCGCAACCGTTCACGGCGCGCACATAAGCAAGCGCTTGTTCTCCGGTGTATCCTTGATTGGCGTCTGCTGAGATGAGCTTTCCGCCGCCGAGAATTCTGCAAATATCGCGGGTACGCGCCGCGTCGTTTTCTGGCGTGCCGATACCGACCTTGATCTTGAAGGCCGTAAAACCGATATTTTTTTTCGCTTCAGCGTCGCGCAGGTCGCCGTTGAGGTCGCCGGCGCCGATCACGCCAAGTAGCGGCATACGGCCGCGGAGTTTTTTGCCGAGCAGGGCATGGACCGGCTTTCCTGCCGTGCGCCCAGCGAGGTCGTGCAGCGCAATCTCGATTGCAGCCTTGGCGCCGTGATTGCCGTACATTCGACCGTCCATCGCCGCCAGCGCACCATCGATATCAGCGGCATCACGGCCGTTTAGGACGGGACTCAGATATTGGACGGCAGAAACGATGCTCTCCAGCGTATCGCCGGTCATGACGGGAGCGGACGCAGCTTCTCCCCAACCGACATGGCCATTGTCGTCTTCGATACGCACCAGGACGTTATCGGCGCGGCGTACCTCTTCTCCCGCCATAATGACAGGCTTGAGCATCGGGAGGCTGATCGCGATCGGTTCAATGGCCTTGATGCGCAATATTCACTCCGCGGTCATTCGGGATATTGTCCAAGTGGGTGAGAGCGAGTTTCGGATAAAGTAATGATCGGATTCGACGATCTGGAACGCAATAAACACGCGATTGTCGTAACTGCTGGACTCCGGGCACACGAGTTGCGCTCGCGGCCCGGAATAACCATCGGTACTATAGTTTTTTGATGCCAGCCTGATCGATAATGTTCTTGAACATATCGATTTCCTTTGTCACCCGCGCCCAGGCAGCGTCGGCGCCCTTCGGCCGCACCTGAAACCCGGCCTTGTATAGCTTATCTTTCATGTCCTGCGTCGCCAGCACCTTGAGAGTCTCTTTTTCGAGCCACTTGATGGCCTCTGATGGAGTCTTCGACGGTGCGAGCAACACTGTGTCTGTAGCGAAGACGAAATCCTTGTAACCGGCTTCCTGCATCGTCGGGACATTTGGCATATCCGGCCACCGGCTTTCGCCGGTAACGGCGAGGCAACGAAGCGAGCCCGCCTTGATGTGCGGCGCGGCTGGCGGCAAAGAGCCGGAACTCAATTGTACGGTACCGCTGAGCAGCGCCTGCAGCGCATCGCCGCCACCTTTGAACACGACGTCTTCCAGCTTTGGCAGCTTTTCGCGCAATTTGAGAACTTCCAGTTGAATTTGCGGCGTCGTTCCGATCGGAGGAGTTGCGCAATTGAACTTCTCCGGATTGGCCCTCGCGAGCGCGACAAATTCTTTGATCGTTTTAGCCGGCAGCTCCGATTTGACAACAAAGGTGTTGGGCGATGTTGCAAGTTCGCTCACACCTACAAAATCCTTTAGCGGATCATATGGAATCTTGCTGTAAAGGCTGGCATTGACCGAATATGCATTTGTCGCAAGCAGGAGCGTATAGCCATCGGCGGTTGATTTCGCCGCATTTGCCATTCCGATGTTGCCGCCGGCTCCGCCGATATTTTCAATGATGAATGTTTTACCGGTGGATTGCTGAAGTGCAGCCGAAATCATGCGTCCGACCAGATCGGATGGACCGCCGGGCGTATTGGCTACCACAATTTTCACCGGCCTCTCCGGATAGGCGGCATAGGCCGAGCGCACACGCAAAAATGCCGGCGCGGTGACGCCTGCGGTCAACGCGACTGCGCCCTTAAGAATGCTGCGCCGTGATGGCGTCTTGGATTCATTGAATTCGGTCATCGTCCTCCCCTTCTGCTTCGTAGTGTCTTCTGATTAGCGCCGCGAGCGGTCTTAGGCTAAGCTTTCGCGATTACTGGAGCAATGGTGTCGACACGAGAGTGAGATTGGGCTCAACCAAGCGACGAAATTTTCACTATATTCAATGGCAACCGTGCGATCGCCTCTCCATGACCAATATGCAAACGCAAACTACGAGCTGGCACGACATCGTACTGGATAGGCTGAAAGCCAATGATGTCAGACTGGTTGTTTATGTTCCTGACAGGGTCTTTACGCCCCTGATCAAAGCCATCCACGCCAACAGTTTCTTCACCGCTTTTGCGACAACCCGCGAAGAGGAGGCGCTCGGGATCATTGCCGGTGCGTGGATGGGTGGGTTGCGTGGCGCGGTGCTGATGCAGACCAGCGGTTTCGGCACTATCCCCAACGCACTCGCTTCGCTGATAGTGCCGTCACAGATTCCCGCGCTGATCTTCGTATCTGAACGCGGCACTCTGGGGGAGTTCAACCTCGGACAGGCGCTGGTCTGCAAGACCATGCGGCCGGTGCTTAACTCGCTGGCGGTTGAAAACATAACCATCACTCGCCAGGACGAACTCGCCTTTATCCTCGACCGCTCGATCAAACAGGCGGTGGCGACCCAGGCGCCGGTCACCTTCATCCTTTCGCCGCTGCTCACTGGCGGTAAGGTATTCAATGGGCAAACGCCATGAATGCGGCTCCAACGACAGCAATCGGTGCGCACAACGCGAAAATTATGAACCGCTTCGAGCTCACAAAACGGCTCGTCGGCCACCTAAAGCGCGAAGAGGCGGTCATTGGGGGAATCGGAAATGCCAATTTCGACTTGTGGGCGAGCGGGCCGCGCGCCCAAAATTTCTACATGCTCGGCAGCATGGGACTTGCCATTCCGATCGCAGTCGGCGTCGCGATCGCGCAGCCGCGCCGTCATGTGATTGCACTGGAAGGCGACGGTTCGCTGCTTATGCAGCTCGGATGTCTCGCCACCGTTGCCGAGCGAAGTCTGAAAAATCTCACAATCGTTATATGGGACAATGGCATCTACCAGATCACAGGCTCGCAGCCGACGGCGAGCGCGGAATCGGCGGATCTGGTCGCAATCGCGCGCGGCGCGGGAATTGCCGAGAGCGCGTGGGCTGCGGACGAGGAAGATTTTGATCGTTTGATTGCATCTGCGCTCGAGGGCGGGGGGCCACGCTTCATCGCCGCCCGCATCGATGACAAGCCGGCTGTCGGGACGACCGAGCGTGATCCGGTGCAAATTCGCGAACGCTTCATGCGCGGACTTGGCGCTAGATCGAACCGGACTGGCTGAGGCGCGGCGCAATTCAAGCCGCGTTCAATGTCATCGTTTGTCAGAGCTCTCGAGGATGCCGACCGTCATAGCCATCCGCACGAGGTCGGAGAGGCTGTTTGCTGCCATCTTCGTCATAAGGTTGGCGCGGTAGATCTCCACCGTGCGCGGGCTGATACCGAGATCGAAGGCGATGACTTTGTTTGCGTTACCGGAAACCAGGCCTTCGAGCACCTGGCGTTCGCGGTTTGATAGCGCGGCCAATTTATCCTGGATCTCGGTGAGCTCAGCTTTGTGCTTCGCCTGGCTGGCGTCCTTATTAAGCGCCGAGCGGACTGAGGCGAGCAGCAGTTCGTCATCGAACGGCTTTTCGAGAAAGTCGATTGCGCCGATCTTCATTGCCTCTACGGCGAGCGAAATGTCTCCGTGGCCGGTGATGATAATGACGGGGATGTCAAGTTTCATCTCCTTTACGCGACGAAGGAGATCGATTCCCGTAAACTCCGGCATACGCACGTCGGTGACGATGCAGCCGGACTTAATTTGTTGCAAGACACCGAGAAATGCCTTGGCCGAGTCAAAACCGCGGGTCTCGATACCTGCCGTCTTGAGCAGGAATTCGAGCGATTGCCGAACGGCGTCATCGTCATCGATCACGTAGACGATATGTTCAGGCTGCATCGTCGACGTCTCCTTCTTCATCTACGGCCGCAAGCGTGAAGTGAAAAATCGTGCCGCCAGAAGGATTGGGCTCTGCCCAGATGCGTCCACCGTGGGCCTCGACAATTGTTCGCGAAATCGACAGCCCAACACCCATTCCCTGGCGTTTTGTGGTGATGAACGGCTGGAATAGCTGATCGGCCACTTCGGGTGCGAGACCCGACCCGCTATCAACCACGCTTATCCGGACAAACCTGTCTTCTACCGGCGCAATTGCCACGACAAGGTCACGTATCTGCGCGGTCTCCATCGCATCCATGGCATTACGGATCAGGTTCAGAAGGACTTGCTGGATTTGCACGCGGTCCGCGAGCACGAGATCCGCCGCCGGGTCAAATTGAAATTGAACGCGGATGCCGCGGTCCTTAACGCCGACCAAGGCCAGGGCGCTTGCCTCTTCAACGAGCTTGATGATGTTCTCCACTCGGCGCTCGCTCTCGCCACGCGAGACAAAATCGCGTAGCCGCCGGATGATATATCCTGCGCGCATGGCTTGCTCGGCCGCTTTCTCAAGAGCGTCACGCATCATCGTTGAATTTTCATCATTGCTCCCCTCAAGCAGCCGCCGCGAACCTCTGAGGTAATTGGAAATAGCGGATAGCGGTTGATTGAGTTCATGCGCCAGCGTCGATGCCATTTCACCCATTGCCGTCAGACGCGAGATATGAACAAGCTCCGACTGCAATTCCTGCAAGCGCGCTTCTGTTTTCTGCCGCTCGGTCAAATCGCGGATGAACCCGGTGAAGTAGCGTTGGTCACCGGATTTCATCTCGCCAACAGCAAGCTCCATTGGAAATGTTGAGCCGTCTCTGCGCTGGCCGACCACGACGCGCCCGATTCCAATGATACGCCGCTCGCCGGTCGTCATGTACCGTAACAGGTAGGCGTCATGGTTTTCGCGATATGGCGAAGGCATCAGATTCTTGACATTCTGGCCGAGTGCTTCTGCCGATTGATAGCCGAAGAGACGCTCGGCGGCGCTGCTGAACGACTGCATAGTGCCGTGCTCATCGATAACGATCATTGCTTCGGGCACGGTATCGAGGATCGACTGTAAATGAGCCTCACGGGCGAGCGCGTCTCTTGTCATGAGGTTCGCGCGCCGGCGGCTGCGATGCAGCATTTCGCCGCCCCACGCGACGCCAATGCCGATAACCAGGAAGGCGCCGCCATTAATGAGAATGAACTTCGATAGTGCCGTCGTATCGGTCGCCAGGAAAAGTGCGGCCAGGATGCTCAGAATCGTCGCCAATAAGCCGGGTCCAAAACCACCGATGGCAGCCGAGATCAAAACCGGCGGGACGAAATAGAAGAAAAGCGCATCGCCGTGCAGCACCGGCGTCAATAGCGTGCGGATTGCCAGCGCGAGGACAACGCTGGCCGGCGCGACCCCATAACGCAGCGGCCAGCCCCGCTCGATGGGGCCGTAAAAGCTTGTTTTTTCAATGGCTTCCGCCATATGGATGCGATCCATAGCGGGCCCAGTTTGCCGCGGCGACAGCTTCATTGCGCCTCCGGGGAATCCCTTATGGAGATTATCTGAATTTCGGGCTCGTGGTTCCACAGGTATCGAGAACCATCAAATTTACCGAGGACCAGCGCAATGCTCACCCAGACGACCCACCGTGCAACACCGCAGCTGCCAGCCGCCCAGCGCCAATTGCCGGCGGCCTCACACGCACTCACCGGTCAGATTGAGTTGATGGGTGCGACGATGCCGTTTACGCGCAATGCCGAAATCTACGGCGAAAACGAGCGAGCCGAATATCTCTATAAGCTGCTGAGCGGGAGCGTCCGCACCTACAAGGTTCTCAACGACGGTCGTCGCCAAATTGGTGCATTTTACCTGCCAGGTGATCTTTTTGGGCTCGAGGTTGGCGAAAATCATATGCTCTCCGCCGAGGCTATCGTCGACTGCAAGGTGCTGGTGATCAAGCGCAGCTCCCTCATCGGCCTTGCGATGCGCGACCCGGAGATTGCGCGCAAGTTATGGACGACCACCGCTTGCGAACTGCAGCGCGCCCAGGACCACATCATGTTGCTGATCAAGACCGCGCGGGAGCGGGTCGCTGGATTCCTTCTGGAAATGTCAGCGCGCTCGGCTGCCGCAACCGAGGTCGATTTGCCGATGTCCCGCCAGGACATAGCCGACTATCTCGGGCTCACGATCGAAACTGTATCACGGACGCTGACGCAGCTGGAAAATGCCGCGACCATCGCGGTGCCGACTTCGCGCCGTATCGTCCTGCGGAATCGCGGGGCATTGAGCCGCCTCAATTCCTAGTGCCGGACGTCGTCCTCCCCGACTCATGTCCGGCTTGACTGCCCCGGCAACTGTTACGCCGGGGCTTTTCATTGTTCACGCTAAGGACAAGCGAGGACAATTTCTGCGCCATTAATAGCGCCGTTACATGTCGTTACCCTGTCTCGGGCTCGATATCGCGAGATGTCGTGAGGGACGCCATCGCCGAATTTGAGGGTGTTATGGCCTCAGGCGGAGTTCGGAACCCGTGCCGGCGCCCGAGTAAAAACACCAGCGGCGATTGACTTGGGTCAAGTTCGCACGACTAGACCTGTGGTTTCATGGTTTACAGAATTACTGGAGGACTGCGATGAAAGCTGAAGATGTCATGACGCGCGACGTCATCTCCATCGCTCCGGATGCGACCGTGCTGCAAGCTGCGCGATTGATGCTTCAGCATCACATCAGCGGGCTGCCGGTCGTCGATGAGGACGGCAAGTTGGTCGGCGTACTTTCGGAAGGCGACTTTCTACGTCGCCGAGAGACGCGCACCGAGCACAGGCGTTCCCGCTGGCTCGAATTTCTCATGGGCCCCGGCCGCATCGCTGCCGAATATAGCCATTCGCACGGCAGCAAGGTCTCTGAAGTCATGACGGCCGACGTACAAGCTGTCGCCGACGATACTCCGCTCGAGGAAATCGTTGAGCTCATGGAGCGCAAGCGCATCAAGCGCGTACCAGTCCTGTGCGGCGAACAATTGGTCGGGATTGTCACCCGATCCAATCTCATGCACGCGATGGTGAGCATGGCACGAGTCGTACAGCCCGTAGCTAAAGACGATGGAACGATCCGCGAATCACTGCTTGCGGAGATGCAAAAAGCGGATTGGGCGCCAGTCGCCATGACCAATGTCGTGGTGCGCGACGGCGTAGTCGAACTATGGGGCACGATCGTCGACGAACGCCAGCGCGAAGCGTTGAAAGTGGCGGCCGAAAACATCCCTGGTGTGAAGGCGGTCAACGATCACCTTGTGTGGGTTGAGCCGACCACCGGCATGTTGATCGAGCCAAGAGACGAAGCCGTCACTCACTAGTCGTATGAAAAAGTTGAGCGATTGCGCAGACTACCATTGATTTTGGTCAAGGACGGCATTGCTTGCCCATCGTATTCAATCGGTGCGGGCCCGAATTGACGTTATCACTGGCAAGAATGGAGATACGCATGAACCTGAAATCGCTCATCCCCGTTTGACGCGACCGTGCGGGCGCGAATCCATTTATTTCCTTGCAACGCGAGATCGATCCGCTGTTCGACGATTTCTCCCGCGGATTTCCATCCTTTACCGATACCGGTGCGACCGCGCTCATGCCGCGCATGGATGTGACGGAAACCGATAAGGAAATCGAGATCTCCGCCGAATTGCCGGGGCTCGAAGAGAAGGACGTGCAAGTCAATGTCGCTGACATTCTCTCACCATCCGCGGCGAGAAGAAAGCTGAAAAAGAGCAGAAGGATAGGAACAGTCGTTTGGTCGAGCGCAGTTACGGCTTGTTTGAACGCACGCTTGAGTTGCCGAATGGCGTCAACGCCGACGCCATCGAGGCGAGCATTTCCAAAGGTGTGCTAAAGGTGACGGTCCCAAAACCGGCGCCTGCGCACGCCAAAAAAATCGACGTAAAGTCCGCCGCCTGAGTGAAGGGGCGACGAGAGGGCGCGCCACCGTGGCCCGAACGGGCACAGGGCGCGCCTTTGTCATTGATGGCGACGGCTACCCGGTTGACCTGCATCAAAGCTTAGACGCTTCAGGTCACCCATAATAACAAGACAACAGTTCATCCATTGCGGGAGATCGGTCGTGAAATCATTTCTGATGTCCGCCGCGGTCATTGCCGTCGCTGGAACGATTCTGGCGGTGCCCGCAATTGCACAACCTGCCGGTCCTGATCCCGGCAATCCGCCCGTTGCCGGGACACCTGCGCCCGGTGGTGGGCCGGGCGCGGGTTCTGGGTCCGGCCCGGGTTACGGCCCGCGCGGTTTTGGCTGGGGTCCTGGCATGATGATGGGTCCCGGGATGATGGGTTGGAGTGGCGGAAGAGGTGGCCTGGGCGCAATGTGCGACCCGCGCGCCGCGGGGCTCGCCGAATGGCGGATGGAGCGTGTCGAACGCTTGATCACTCCGACCGACGCCCAGCGCTCGGCGCTAAACGATTTGCGAACCGCGTCGTCCAAGGCAGCGGATATCGTTGCCGCCGCGTGTCCGCGCGAGTTCCCGGCTAATGCATCGATGCGGCTTGAACTGTTGGAAAAGCGCCTCGACGCCATGCAGCAAGCGATCAAGATCGTTCGACCGGCGTTCGATGCCTTTTACGCAACGCTTGACGATGAGCAAAAGGTGCGCATCAACACCAGTGGCCCGCGCCGGTGGGGCTGGCGTGGCTGGTCGCGCGGCGGCTGATTCAACGGTTTGACCTGCGTCAAGGCAGGCGCAGCCGCGCCAGGGGATAAACTTTGGCAAGGCCCCGGAATGCTTCCGCCAGCCAATATGGACATGAAAAGCATGGCGAACGCGCTTGCTTCCCGAAAAATAATGACGATCGGCGAGGGAGGCTCGGCTCTCGCCTTTACGGCATTAGCACTTGTGTCGATCGTCGTCGCAGCCAAAGCTTATACACCGGAATTTGCGTTCCACGCCTACCTGTTCGCTGCTGCCAGCATCGCGGCTGTGTTCGCCATCATCAATCGCTATTACGAGCGTCCGGTGGAAGCGCCGCCGCAGACAATCGATGGCAAGCCCAACTACAACATGGGCCCGGTCAAGTTTGCGAGCGTCGCGGCGGTGTGCTGGGGCATTGCCGGGTTCACGGTCGGGCTCTACATCGCGTGCGAGCTTGCGTTTCCGTTCCTCAATCTTGACCTGCCGTGGATTACTTTCGGCCGCTTGCGTCCACTTCACACTTCAGCGGTGATCTTCGCATTTGGCGGGAATGTCCTGATTGCGACTTCGCTTTACGTCGTGCAGCGAACTTGCCGCGCGCGCCTCGCCGGCGGCATTGCCCCCTGGTTCGTCGTCCTCGGATACAACTTCTTCATCGTTATCGCCGGTACCGGCTATCTCCTTGGCATCACACAATCGAAGGAATATGCCGAACCCGAGTGGTACGCCGATTTATTTCTGACGGTGGTGTGGGTCGTATATTTCCTCGTTTTTCTGGCGACCATCATGCGGCGCACGGAGCCGCACATCTATGTGGCAAACTGGTTCTATCTGGCTTTTATTCTCACCATCGCTGTCCTGCACCTTGGCAACAACGCGGCAGTGCCGGTTTCGCTTTTTTCGCCAAAATCCTACATCGTCTGGTCGGGCGTTCAGGATGCCATGGTGCAATGGTGGTACGGCCATAACGCGGTGGGCTTCTTCCTCACCGCGGGCTTCCTCGCAATCATGTACTACTTCATTCCGAAACGTTGCGACCGGCCGGTTTATTCCTACCGGCTGTCGATCATTCACTTTTGGGCGCTGATATTCCTCTACATCTGGGCCGGCCCGCATCATCTGCATTATACGGCGTTGCCCGATTGGGCGCAGACGCTGGGCATGACCTTCTCGATCATGCTGTGGATGCCGTCCTGGGGCGGAATGATCAACGGGATCATGACGCTGTCCGGCGCCTGGGACAAGCTGCGAACGGATCCAGTACTGCGAATGATGGTCGTGTCGGTCGCTTTCTACGGCATGTCGACTTTCGAAGGGCCGATGATGTCGGTGAAGATCGTCAACTCGCTGTCACACTATACTGACTGGACCATCGGCCATGTCCATTCCGGAGCGCTCGGCTGGGTTGGCTACATTTCTTTCGGCGCGCTTTACTGCCTCGTTCCCTGGTTGTGGAATCGCCCGCTCTATTCACTCAAGCTCGTCAACTGGCACTTCTGGATCTCGACAATCGGCATCGTGCTCTACATCAGCGCGATGTGGGTCTCGGGAATTCTGCAAGGCCTGATGTGGCGCGCCTACACCAGCCTCGGCTTCCTGGAATATTCCTTCGTCGAAACTGTGGAAGCGATGCACCCCTTCTATGTCATTCGAGCGATGGGCGGCCTGCTATTTCTGATTGGTGCGCTGCTGATGGCCTGGAATCTCTGGAAAACCGTGAATTCGGCAGTTTCCATCGCGCCCGCCGGCCTCAAGCTGGCGCCGGCGGAATAGGTGGGGGTCGCAATGTCGCTCTGGTCAAGACACGCGATCCTCGAGAAGAACTCGATCATTTTGGTGATCGGCATCCTGATCGTGATCTCCATCGGTGGTCTCGTCGAGATCGTGCCGCTCTTCTACCTGAAGAACACAATCGAAAAAGTTGACGGCGTGCGTCCATATACGCCGCTCGAACTTGCCGGCCGCAATATTTATGTGCGCGAAGGCTGCTATCTCTGCCACTCGCAAATGATTCGTCCGCTGCGTGACGAGGTCGAGCGCTACGGCCACTACTCGCTTGCGGCCGAGAGCATGTACGATCGGCCCTTCCAGTGGGGTTCCAAACGCACCGGCCCCGATCTCGCGCGCGTCGGTGGCAAGTATTCAGATACGTGGCATCAGGATCACCTGCGTGAGCCGCGTTCTGTGGTGCCCGGCTCGGTGATGCCGAACTATTCGTGGTTGGCTGACACCGATCTCGATTTTACGCACATCGCACAAGACCTCAAGGTACAGGCACTGCTTGGTGTTCCTTACACTGACGAGATGATCGCCAGCGCTGCGACCGACGTCGTGACTCAGGCCACAAACGACAGCCCTGACGGCGCCGATCTCGCCAAGCGCTACCCGAAAGTAAATGCGCGTGATTTTGACGGCAATCCGGTTCGCATCACCGAAGCCGATGCGCTGATTGCTTATCTGCAGATGCTCGGCACGCAGGTCGACTTCAAGCTGTACGACGACAAAGCCAATATCCGGTGATCGTCATGGACCCGACCTATCAAGCTGTTGCCGAATTCGCCCAGACATGGGGTCTGGCCTACTTTGTGGTCATTTTCGCAGCGGTGGTGCTTTACGCGTTGTGGCCTTCGCGGAAGAAGCAATTCGATGAGGCGGCGCAGATCCCGCTACGGGAGGATTGAGTCGTGGCCGAAGAACACAAGGAAATTGACGCGCTGACCGGCACGGCGACAACCGGGCACGAGTGGGACGGATTGCGCGAATTGAATACGCCGCTGCCACGCTGGTGGCTGTGGCTGTTCTACATCACTATCGTTTGGGCAATCGGCTACTGGATTGTCTATCCGGCATGGCCGCTCCTGAATAATGCGACACAGGGCGCGTTCGGCTGGCACGCGCGCAGTGCCATAGTCGCCGATCTGGAGGAGCTCAAGCTACAACGCGGTCCGATGATGGAGAGACTTGCCAGCGCCACTATCTCCGAAATCGCCGCGGACCCGCAATTGCTAGATTTCGCTCGCGCGCAAGGACGCGTTACTTTCGCCGACAATTGTGCGCCGTGCCATGGCGCGGGCGGTGGCGGTGGCAGGGGTTATCCAAACCTCAATGACGACGATTGGCTGTGGGGTGGAAAGCTTGCCGATGTCGAACAGACGATCCGTCATGGCGCACGCGCGGGCGACGACAAGGGCCGACAGGGAAATATGCCGGCCTTCGGTCGCGACGGGATTCTCAAGACGAACGAGATTTCGGCGAGCGCGGACTTTGTCCGATCACTCGCGGGTCTTCCGACAGAAAAAGGCGCCGATCTCACCCTTGGCAAAAAAGTCTTCGCCGACAATTGCGCCGTTTGCCACGGAGAGGCCGGCAAGGGCAACCGCGAGCTCGGCGCGCCTAACCTGACCGACCAAATCTGGCTCTATGGCTCCGACAAAGCGACCATCGTGCAGGGAATCCAGAATGGGCGCGGCGGACTGATGCCGGCCTGGAATGGTCGGTTGAGCGAATCGGCTATCAAGGCGCTGACGGTCTACGTGTACAGCTTCGGTGGCGGCGAAAAATGACCGCGCAGGAGCGCACCATGTCGGGCAATCAGTCCTTACTAGGTGCGCCGGCGCTTGCGCATTTGGTTGCCGAGGCCGAAGTAGCCGGACAGGGCTCGCTTGACGATGACGTCCCGCTCTATGCACCTCGACGGAAAATTTATCCGCAAAGCGTGCGCGGAAAGTTCCGCAACATTAAATGGGCGGTGCTCGTCGTCACGCTTGGCATCTATTATCTGCTACCCTTCGTACGCTGGGAGCGAGGGCCCCATGCGCCATCGCAGGCAGTGCTGATCGACTTCCCCAACCGCCGGTTTTATTTCTTCTTCATCGAGATCTGGCCGCAGGAAATCTATTATTTAACCGGCCTGCTCATTCTCGCGGCAATGGTCCTGTTCCTGATGAACGCGGTCGCGGGGCGTGTGTGGTGCGGGTATCTTTGCCCGCAAACCGTATGGACTGATTTGTTCTTCGCGATTGAGCGGTTGGTTGAAGGCGACCGTCGCGAACATATGCAGCGCGATGTCCGCAAGTGGACCGTCGCTACCTATGCCCGCAAGGGCTTGAAGCATTTCCTCTGGCTCATGGTAGCTTGGTGGACTGGCGGCGCCTGGGTTCTCTATTTTTCCGACGCGCCGATATTGGTGAAGGAACTCGCGACCGGCGAGGCGCCGATTGTTGCCTACGCCTGGATCGGCATACTCACTGTCACCACCTATTCGCTTGCCGGCCACATGCGCGAACAGGTCTGCCTTTATATGTGTCCGTGGCCCCGCATCCAGGCCGCGCTTACGGATGAATTTGCGCTCAATGTCACCTATCGATATGACCGCGGCGAGCCGCGTTGTTCGGTCAAGAAGGCCGAACAACTCCGCGCCCATGGCGAGCGGGCGGGCGACTGCGTCGACTGCCTGCAATGCGTGCATGTGTGCCCGACGGGTGTCGATATCCGCGGCGGTGCCAATCTCGGTTGCATCCAATGCGGACTGTGCATCGACGCCTGCGATACCATCATGCGCAAGGTCGGCCGTCCAACGGGGCTTATTGCGTACGATACTGACATTAACATCAAGCGGCGCATCGAAGGAAAAGGCGCTTTCTACAAACTCGTACGCATGCGCACTGCCTTCTATGCGCTGGTCATCGCGATTGTCGGCGGGATCATGCTTTACACGCTTGCCACGCGAGACAGCGAAGGCATCAGCGTTATTCATGATCGTAACCCGATGTATGTGCGCCTCTCGGATGGCGCGCTGCGAAACGGCTACACAATCCGTATTGTCAACAAGCAACTCAAATACCGTGAATTCATCGTGAGCGTCGATGGCTTGCCGTCGACGCTTATCGATTTCGTGGGCCTGCCGCCGCGCTCCGACGGGCGTCAGTTGGTCACCGTCGGTCCCGATCAGACCAAGGAGGTGCGCGTCGTGGTGACGGACTACAGTGCGAATTCGCCGCCGCCATCGACCTCGATACTCTTCAGGTTAATCGATAATGTTTCCGGAGAAATTGCCGAAATGCGCGATCATTTCTTCGGCCCATAACGGAGACATCATCGTGAATGGGCGTGACAAACCGCGCGAATTGACCGGCCGGCACGTGCTGTTCTGCCTGCTTGGGTTTTTCGGTGTCGTTTTTGGTGTCAATGCATGGCTGGTGAAGGCGGCAACTTCCACCTTTGGCGGCGTGGAAACAACAAGCTCCTATAAAGCTGGACTTATGTTCGAACAGGACGTCGCCAGCGCTGAGCGGCAGGACGAGTTGCATTGGCAGGTCGATGGCAATCTTGCGCGCAGCGAGCTCGGCGAGGCTGCACTTGATATTTCCGTGCGCGACGCATTTGGGGCGCCGGTTACCGGGCTAACCGCGCATGCGCGGCTTGCACACCCGGCCGATGAAAGGCTCGACCATTTGATCGCGCTCGATCGCACGGAGGCAGGCAAGTTTCGAGGCCAAACCCAGGCGCAGTCGGGGCAGTGGGAATTGATCGTGGATCTCTATCGTGACGGCGCGCGCGTATTCCGCTCGCGCAGCCGCATGACCCTTAGGTGATGTGGCAACGCATTCGTCAGTCCTTTGTCCGCATTCGCGAAAGTGAACCGTGCAAGCTGTAAGCCCGATGACCGAAACCATCGATCTTTCCCTTTATACAAAGCCGGCAGGCGACGGCATTGTCGGTATGGATCTTGCGGTTGAGGGCATTGCTTGCGGCGCCTGCATCGCGCGCATTGAAGGTGCAGTGAAGCGCGTGCCGGGGGTAACCGAGGCGCGGCTCAATTTTACCAATCGGCGGCTGCACATCGCCTGGGCTGATGGTGCAGTGAAGCCTGCGCAAATTCTTCAGGTGCTGGAAGACAATGGTTATCACGGTCATCCGTTCGAGCCGCTGCGTGCTGAGCAGGAGGAGGCTATCGAGGCGCGCCGCCTGACGCGCTACTTGGCCGTCGCCGGCTTCGCGGCCATGAACATCATGCTGCTGTCCGTGTCCGTGTGGTCCGGCAATGTCACCGACATCACGGCCGAGACCCGCGACTTCTTCCACTGGGCGTCGGCGCTGATTGCCTTGCCGGCTGCTGCCTATGCGGGCCGACCATTCTTCGCAAGTGCCTGGCGCGCGCTCAAAGCGCGTTCGCTCAACATGGATGTTCCGATTTCGCTTGGCGTCATCCTGGCGCTCGGCATGTCGGTCGTGGAAACCGCCAACCATGCCCAGCACGCCTATTTCGACTCGGCGATCATGTTGCTCTTCTTCCTGCTGGTTGGACGCGCGCTTGACCACGCGATGCGGCGCAAGACGCGCGCGATCGCCGGAAACTTGGCTGCCCTGAGGGGCGAGACCGCGCATCGATTCGCCGGCGACGAGTTGGTCATCGTGCCCGTGGGCGCCCTGAAAGCGGGTGACCGGCTGCTGATCAAGCCGGGCGAGCGCGTGCCCGCCGACGGTGCGGTCCTTGGCGGGATGTCCGAGGTCGACGAAAGCCTGATTACAGGTGAAACGACACGGCGGAAGGTTACGACCGGCGCGACTATCTATGCCGGCAGCATGAACTATTCCGGCGCGCTGACCCTGAAGGTAACGGCCGCCGGCGGTGCCGCGCTGATCGACGAGATCGAAAAGCTCTTGGACAAGGCCGCGAGCGCCAAGTCACGGGTCATGCGGCTCGCCGATCGTGTCTCCCGCGTCTACGCACCAGTCGTGCATCTGACAGCCGCCTTGACCTTGATCGGCTGGCTGTTCGCCGGCGCGACTCTGCATGATGCCTTACTGACGGCTATCGCGGTGCTCATCATTACATGTCCTTGCGCGCTCGCCCTGGCAATTCCCGCAGTCCAGGTTGTCGCATCCGGAGCTCTGTTTCAGGCCAATGTCATTCTTAATTCCGGTGATGCTATCGAACGGCTGGCCGAAGCCGACATGGTTATCTTCGACAAGACCGGAACGTTGACGCTCCCGGAACCGCGCGTCGCCAATTCGGCCGAACTTGACTATGGGCTGTTGCAAAATGCGGCGCGACTCGCGCTGTCGAGCCGCCATCCGCTTGCGGCGGCGCTGGCGCGCGAGGCGGCCACGCGCACGCCATTCGAAGGCGCAGTTGAGGAGCCGGGGCGGGGCGTTCGCGTCACTATCGACGGAGCGGAGGCGCGCCTCGGCGCCGCCGAATTCTGCGGCATCCCGTGCAATTTGGGCCGGGAAAGTGACGGTATCTCTCATATTTACTTCTCTTGTCTCGGGCAGGCGCTTGCAATCGACATCAGCCAGAAGCTTCGGTCGGATGCCGTTGCGGTCATCAAAACTCTCCGCGCCCAAGGCCTCGACATTGAGATTATGTCGGGCGATCACTGCGATGCTGTCGAACCGGTTGCGCAGGCGCTTGGCATTGCGCGTTGGCAGGCCGGCCTCAAGCCGGCTGAAAAGATCGTATTGATTGAAACGCTGAGGGATAATGGCCGACGTGTCCTGATGGTGGGGGATGGTCTCAATGATGCGCCCTCGCTGGCCGCCGCGCATGTGTCGATGTCGCCGATCAGTGCCGCGGACGTGACGCAGGCGCAGGCCGACGCAGTCTTTCTTGGCGAGCGCCTCAAGCCGGTGCTTGACGCTATCTTGGTCGCGCGCAGCGCGCGGACCTTGATGACGGAGAACCTATGGCTTGCAGCGATCTACAACGCTGTTGCGGTTCCGATCGCGATTGCCGGCGCTGCAACACCGCTGATCGCCGCGCTGGCGATGTCGGGCTCGTCGATGCTGGTGACGCTCAATGCGTTGCGGGCACGCAGGGTGAAATCATGAATGTTCTGATCTATCTGCTGCCGATCGCGCTCGCCCTGGGTCTCAGCGGCCTGTTCGCATTCTTGTGGGCGCTCAGGAGCGGCCAATACAGCGACGTCGACGGCGCTGCGCTCCGGGTGTTGTCAGACGACGACATCGAGGGGACACCGCAGCGCTAATTTGCACCCCATACAAGATGTCCCGCAGCAGGCCCGGTGATGGCAACCGGGCAGCAGGGGGGAACGTCACCCCGCTGCCACCACGGCACATGTTGTGATGATGTCCTCGACGCTCGCCCCGCGCGACAGGTCGCTGATCGGTTTGGCGAAACCTTGCAGGAATGGTCCGATGGCCGTTGCGCCGCCGAGCCATTGCGTGAGCTTGTAGGCGATATTGCCGGAATCGAGATCAGGAAAGATAAGCACGTTCGCCCGGCCGGCGACCGCGCTTGGCTCCTTGATCTTCTTTAGCGCCACGGCCGGCACCAGCGCTGCGTCACCCTGAAACTCGCCGTCAATGGCAAGATTCGGCTCGCGTTGACGCACAATGCCGAGTGCCTCGCGCACCTTGTCAACGCGCGCGTGCCGTGCGCTGCCCTTTGTCGAAAATGAAAGCAGTGCGACGCGCGGTGTATCGTCTAGGAGCGTCCGAGCACTATGCGCGGAGGCGATCGCGATATCCGCAAGTTCGCCCGGTGTAGGGTCGGCGTTGACGGCACAGTCTGCGAACACGAACGGCTTCGGCCCTTGTCCAAGATAGTCCGGCACGACGATCAGAAAATAGCTCGAAGGCAACGTTATGCCCTCCGCCAGCCCGACCGTCATCAGGCCGGCCTCGATGACCCGCCGCGTCGGGTTGACGCAGCCTGCGACCATGACGCCCGCATCGCCTTGGCGCACCATCATGCCGCCGAAATAGAGCGGCTTGCTGACGAGCCGTGTTGCCATTGCAGGCGTCATGGATTCGCGCGCCTGCACGAGCGCCGAGGCGTAATTTTGCAACCGCGCATCACTATGCGGATCGATAACCTCGATCCCGTTCAGTGAGATTTTCTGCTCGTTCGCGATCGCGCGGAGTGTTTCCGTGGTACCGAGAAGAATCGGTTGCGCAATGCGCTCAACTCTCAGCCGTGCAGCGGCCGCGACGACACGCGCATCGTCACCTTCGGGGAGAACGATTTTGCGATTACGGCGCCGTGCGATATCAAACAGCTGATCGAGCAATTCCATGCTTCTCACCGTGTGAGAAAGACGAGCAGAATCGGAGCGGGCGCATGATCCTGGAAAGCAGGCGCTTATTTCGAATGATCCTGCGCAGCAGAAGAGGCCATCAATGACTGAAACAGGCGAAGCGATCAAGATTCAACGTGGGCTCAAAGGCGTCTATTTCGACCGATCGCCCTGTACGTTCATTGACGGCAAAGCAGGGGAGTTGCGCTACCGCGGCTATTCAATCCACGATCTTGCCGAACATTCAAGCTTCGAGGAGACCGCGTGGCTTCTCCTCAATGGTGAATTGCCGGATGCGCGGAACCTCGCAAACTTCGATGCCGGACTGAAGGCAGCGCGCAAACTTCCAGATGCGTTATTCGATATTATTCGCGCCATAAAGTCTGCGCATCCAATGGACGTGCTGCGCACCGCGGCGTCGGCACTTTCCGCGTTCGATCCTGAAACGGCCGATAATTCACGCGAAGCGACATTGCGCAAGGCCGTACGCCTGACCTCGCAGGTACCAATGATCGTCGCAGCGCATTCGCGCATTCGCGAAGGAAAGGAGCCCGTTGCCGCGGATCAAACGCTCGGCCATGCCGCCAATCTTCTGTGGATGCTGACTGGCCAGAAGCCAAGCGACGGCGCAGCCCAACTCATCGATCGTGATCTGATCTTGCATGCGGAGCACGGATCGAATGCCTCGTCTTTTGCGGCGCGGGTGGTGATCGGCACTGAGGCTAATCTGCATGCGGCCATCGTTGCCGCTATCGCCGCGCTGTCCGGTCCCGCACATGGAGGCGCCGCCGAGGACGTCATGAAAATGGCCGAGGAGATCGGCGATCCCTCGCGTGCCGCCGCATATGTGAAGGAAAAGCGCGGTGCGGGCGTCGCCATCACGGGCTTCGGGCATCGTGTTTATCGTGCGGAAGATCCACGCGCGCGCCACATGCGTGCGGGCGTTGAGCGTCTTTCAAAAGAAGTGGGTGAACCTAAATGGTTCGAGATCTTGCAGGCCGTCGTCACGGCAATGGCGCCTTATGCGCGTCACGGGGTTAATGTGAACGTCGATTTCTACTCTGGCGTTGTCTATCACCTGCTTGGCATCAAGCGTGATTTGTTCGTGCCGATCTTCGCGATTGGCCGCGTGCCGGGTTGGGTCGTGCAGGTCCTCGAGCAGCTCGAGAACAATATCCTGTTGCGGCCACTCACGCTGTACAACGGACCAGATGCGCGCGCCTATGTGCCGATCGGGGAGCGTTGAGCCTCTGTAGCGGAATTGTCCGGCCAATGGTCGGAAGTTGCGGTCGAAAAATATTTTCTTGCGTTTGGCGGAGCCGATCGGTTGATCAACGGTGGCGCGCGGCAACCACGACGTCGCGGAGAACGTTGATTTCGTCTTCCGACTCCTGCAGGCGTCGTGCAAGCGCATCTCGTATCGAGACCATTCCCAGCACGCGACCGTTTTCGACGACGGGCACGTGGCGAAAACGATTTCGCCTCATCAGTTCCTGTGCGCCCTGCATGCTGTCCTCGGGCCCGCAACTCACCACCGGCGCGGTCATGACATCACGGGCTCGTAAGTGCTGGAGCTCGCTCCACTCGGACTTTGCGAAGGTTCGCACGAGGTCGCGCTCGGAGACAATGCCGACCATGCGCACGCCCAGCTCGCATACCGGCATCGCGCCTATGTCGTGGGTGTGCATCAGCTTCGCAACAGCCTGCAGCGTAGCGCTCGGGTCGCAGGTCACCAGCCGCTGATGGGTGCGCTTGAGAAAATCGCTAACCTTCATGGCGTTTCTCCCTGCTTTGATTTTCAACCCATAAAAAAGCTACTCTTATAAGGAGTCCTTCTTGTGGCGTGAATAAACGCATTCTCATGCTGCGGACTCAATTTTCTTTGCTCCGCGCTAAATACATATAGGTTAAATGAATATAGTCGAACGATTGCCTCCGCCCGCCCCGTTAGCTACCCTCAAAATAGAGGCTCATCGGGGAAATACCGGCCAATGTTCACCAGCAATCCGTTCGCCGAACTTTCGGCGTCCGTGCCACCTATCGTCATGCAGACTTACGTCGTCATAATGGTCGTCTTAGTCACCGCCGGCACGCTATTCGACATCCTGCATAAAAGGAGCGCCGAGTACTTTTTTAACAACTGGCGCAATTCCGGGAATAAGGCGAAGCGGGAGGTCGGCGGTGGCGAGATGCTGTCCATCGCGGTCCAGACTGCGGTGGTTGATGTCGCCACTTCAGGAGAGTTCTGCAACATGCGACGCAGGATAGCCCACCTCCTGACAATGTATGGCTTTGTGATTTACGTCGTCACGACCATTATCATGGTTTTCGCCTATCCGACGCCCGCGACGCCGACGCCCGCCAGCCTGCCGACATTGTGGTATATCGGAGCGTTGATGGTTTGCCTCGGCGGCTATTGGTTCTGGTTTTTCATCCGCGTCGATGTTGCCGCGGAGGGCAATTCGCCTTTCCGTCTTGTGCGCGCCGACCTGTTCATCGTCACGCTCGTGCTCGGCACGACCTTTGGTCCGCTGTGGGCTTGGCTGCAGGCGGCGGGCAACTCCGTCTGGGCCGCCGTATTCCTTGCGCTCTATCTCGTCGCCACCACGGTGCTGTTCGCGTCGATTCCGTGGTCCAAGTTCTCTCACATGTTCTTCAAGCCGGCCGCGGCTTTGGAGAAGAGAGTGTCCAAGGCCAACGGGTCAGCCCAGAATCTGCCGACGCTGACGCGTAACGATCCCGAACAACAGAAAAGACACTCCATGGAGCTGCTGCGAAACGCTCCGATGTATATGGGGCTTGGCATCAAGCGCGAAGCGCCACGCCACTATTAGAAAAACTCGTAAGTTCTACAGGAACAGCTAGGGGGCCGACTAATGCCAACCTTCGTCTATATGACAAGGTGCGACGGATGCGGACACTGCGTCGACATCTGTCCCTCGGACATCATGCACATCGATCCGACTTATCGGCGCGCGTACAACATCGAGCCGAGCATGTGCTGGGAGTGCTACTCCTGCGTCAAGGCTTGTCCGCAGGATGCGATCGACGTGCGCGGATATGCCGACTTCGCCCCGCTCGGTCACAGCGTTCGCGTCAAACGCGATGAAGAGAAGGGCACGATCGCCTGGAAGATCAAATATCGGAACGGTACGGAAAAGAATTTCCTGTCGCCGATCACGACCAAGCCTTGGGGGCAAGCAATCCCGAAGCTCGCCGATGTTCGCGCGCCCAGCCAAGAAATGCGCGACAGCCAGCTGCTTTACAACGAGCCAAAGTGGATCCGCATGGATGACGGCGGCTTGCATACTCTTCAGGCAGCGGGTCTCAAGCTGAAGAAAGGCGTGTACTACTGATGGCTTACAAAACGATCGTCGAAGACGACATCGACATCCTGGTCGTCGGCGCAGGCCTCGGCGGCAGTGGCGCCGCTTGGGAGGCCCGGTTTTGGGGACAGAACAAGAAGATCGTCATTGCCGAGAAAGCGAATATCGATCGCTCCGGCGCGGTCGCCCAGGGTCTGTACGCCATCAACTGCTATATGGGCACCCGGTGGGGCGAGAATAAACCGGAGGACCATGTCCGCTACGCGCGTATCGATCTGATGGGACTGGTGCGCGAAGACCTGCTGTTCGATATGGCTCGTCACGTCGACTCCACGGTGCACCAGTTCGAAGAGTGGGGTTTGCCCATCATGAAGGACCCGAAAACCGGGCGCTATCTGCGTGAGGGGCGATGGCAGATCATGATTCATGGCGAGTCCTACAAGCCCATCGTGGCCGAGGCCGCCAAGAAATCCGCGGACAAGGTGTTCAACCGGATCTGCGTCACCCATCTGCTGATGGATGATGGCAAGGAGAACCGGGTCGCGGGTGCCGTCGGCTTCAATGTGCGCACCGGCAACTATCACGTCTTCAAGTCCAAGACCGTGATCTGCGGCGCGGGTGGGGCCTCCAATATCTTCAAGCCGCGTTCGGTGGGCGAAGGCTCCGGCCGCACCTGGTATGCGCCCTGGTCGTCAGCGTCTGCCTACGGGCTCATGATCAACGCCGGCGCCAAGATGACGCAGATGGAAAACCGCATCGTGCTGGCGCGTTTCAAGGACGGTTATGGCCCGGTCGGCGCCTATTTCCTGCACCTGAAGACCTATACGCAGAATTGCCTGGGCGAGGAGTACGAATCCAAGTGGTTCCCCGAACTTCAGAAAATGGTCGGGAAGGAATATCTGGATCCGGAAGCTTCGCACCTGACGCACAGGCCGATCCCGACCTGTCTGCGCAACCATTGCATCATCAGTGAAGTGAATGCAGGCCGCGGACCGATTCACATGGTGACCATGAAGGCCTTCCAGGATCCTCATCTGGAAGAGGTCGGCTGGGAAAACTTCCTCGGCATGACCATTGGCCAGGCGGTGCTCTGGGCTGCGACCGACGTGGACCCCAAGAACGAGAACCCGGAGCTGACGACGTCCGAGCCCTACGTCATGGGCTCGCATGCGACTTGCTCGGGCGCCTGGTGCTCCGGCCCCGAAGACGTTTCTCCCCCCGAGTATTTCTGGGGCTACAACCGTATGACGACGATCGAAGGCCTGTTCGGCGCCGGTGACGCGGTCGGCGGCACGCCGCATGCATTCTCGTCCGGCTCGTTCACCGAAGGCCGTCTCGCCGCGAAGGCCGCCTGCAAATATATCGACGATGGCAAGGGCGAAGGCATCGTCGTATCCGACGAACAGATCAACCGCCGCAAGAAAGAGATCTACAAGCCGCTGGAGCACTACAAGATCTACCGCAACGAGATCGTGGCCGGCGACGTTAACCCGCACTACATCAATCCCAAGCAGGGTCTGGATCGTCTGCAGAAGCTCATGGACGAATATTGCGGGGGCGTGACGGTCAGCTACATGACCAACGATAAGCTCCTGAATATCGCGCTCAAGAAGCTCAAGGTCATGGAGGAAGATCTCGAAAGTCTGGCCGCCAAGGATATTCACGAGTTGCTGCGCGCCTGGGAGCTGAAGCACCGGCACCGCGCCGCTGAATGCGTTACGCAGCACACGTTGTTCCGCAAGGAGACACGCTGGCCGGGCTACTACTACCGCGGCGACGCCATGAAGGTGGACGACGCAAACTGGCACGTGCTGACGGTTTCGCGCCGCGATCCGAAGACCGGTGAATACACCATGGAAAAGGCGCCTTGCTATCACCTGGTCGATGACGGCGCGTAGCTCCTAACGTCTCAGAAAGCTGCGCGTGAATATTGTTGAAAAAACAGATGAGGAAATAAAGGCTGTTGCCGACCTTTTGTGGCGCGACCTGGTGAAAAATTCGAACGAAGGCAAATACGGTGAATTCGTCAAAAATTTTTCCAGCGACTTGGCGCGAGCCATGAATCAAGTCGAGGCGGGCCATCAGTTCGCAAACAGCGAGCTGGCCAGAAACCTGTCGGGGCACGTCGACTTTCTCGGTATAATCCGCAGGGGCGAACACGTGACGGTTCTTTACCGGCAGCGGAGCACCAAAAAAGCGGGGGAATGGCTTGGCAGGCTCGTCCTCGGCTATGAAAATGGAGAGGTCAGGATCTTTGGTGCGTCGATCTTTTGAGCGGGTTCGTATTCGGATTCGATATGACTGAAATCATCCAGGACGGCAGGTTCGTCGAACTCACCTACAAGGTGATCGACAAGAAATCGGGACACGTCCTCACCGGGGTTGAGTTCCCATTGGGGTATGTTCACGGGCACAATGAAATTCTGGCTCCCTCCGTCCATATGGCGTTGGAGGGTAAGTCCGCCGGTGACATCATCGAGGTGCCGATCGATGGCAACCAGATATTCGGGCCCAGGGACGAGTCGCTGGTTTTTACGGATCGCATCGAGAACGTTCCCGAAGAGTACCGGCAGGTTGGCACCTCCATTCTCATGGAAAATGACAAGGGCCAGACGCGCAGCTTTCTCGTGACGTGGATGGACGACGAAACGCTGACGGTCGACGGGAACAATCCGCTGTGCGGCAGAGAGGTCGTCTTTACGCTCGAGATCATGACTGTGCGCGAACCGACCGATGAAGAAACTAGAGCCGGCGGAACGGTCGCCGCGCACGCCGATATCGTCGACCCTTCGCTCATGCGGCCTGTTTGAATGAAAATCCGAGTTGAAAGCAAAAGGTGACTTATGAGCAGCGAGCAAAAGCCAGTTACTAAAGTTCCTGATGGTCACGCGCGCTTTGTGACGACGCGCCAGAAACCGGCAACCGAGAAGGGGTATGTTGGTTACGAGACCGTCTGGGAACCGTTCCAGAAGGAAGTCGAATACCAGACCCCAAAGAAGCCGTAGGGCTGCGATGTCAAAGCTTGTCCCGCCGCACGGTTCCGAATCCGTGAAGCCGCTCTTGCTGCCTGAGGCGGAGCGGGCCGAGGAGGGTAAGCGCGCCGAAAAGCTGAAAAAAATTCCGCTCGATTCACGCGCAGTCTCGGACGTTTCAATGCTCGCTATGGGCGCGTATACGCCGCTCACCGGGTTTATGGGGCATGACGATTGGCGGGGCTCATGCCTGGAAATGAAATTGACAAGCGGTACGTTCTGGCCGATTCCGATCACACTGCCGGTAGACAAAGAACTTGCAGATAGCATCCATTCCGGTGACGAGGTCGCGCTCATTGACGCCGAAACCGCCCATGCACTCGCGGTTATGGAGGTCAGCGAGAAATACAAAATCGACAAGGAACTGGAGGCGGAGCACGTCTACCGCACCACCGATCCGAAACATCCAGGCGTAGCGAAGGTGCTGGCCCAGGGCGCTGTTAACCTCGCCGGCCCCGTCATGGTGCTGAGCGAGGGCGAGTATCCTGCGAAATATCCCGCCCTCTACATCCGCCCTGCGCGTTCGCGGGCGATGTTTCTGGAAAGAGGTTGGTCAAATGTCGCCGCCTTCCAAACCCGGAATCCCATGCATCGTAGCCACGAACACCTGGTGAAAATTGCCGCGGAGGTATCAGACGGTGTTTTCATCCATCAGGTGCTTGGAAAGTTAAAGGCGGGGGATATTCCGGCCGAGGTCCGTACGCGTGCTATTCAGGCGATGATCGACAATTATTTCCGCCAGGAAACGGTAATTCAGGCGGGCTATCCGATTGAAATGCGTTATGCCGGGCCGCGCGAGGCATTGCTTCATGCTCTTATTCGCCAAAATTTCGGCTGCTCGCACTTAGTCGTCGGACGCGACCATGCCGGTGTTGGCAGCTACTATGGCCCCTTCGACTCGCAACGCATCTTCGACCAACTGTGGGACGGCGCACTTCTCACAAAGCCGTTGAAGATCGACGTCACCTTTTATTGCCGGAAGTGTTACGGCATGGCGACGGCGAAGACCTGTCCGCACGATTCGAAGCATCACATTTCAATCTCCGGCACGCAGCAGCGCGAAATGCTATCGAGCAATGCGGATATTCCTCCCGAGTTCAGCCGGCCAGAGGTTGTGGCAATTCTCAAGCAGTATTACGCCGGGCTTCGATAAGGTTGCACCGGTCCGGCACAATGATCATCGCGCAAATCTCCGATACCCATATAGCGGTGGACGCACCCGACGCGGATCGGAGAATCCGCGATTTTGCGCTCACGATAGCGGACATAAACACGCTTGATCCGGCCCCCGACGTGATCGTTCACACCGGCGACATTGTCCACAATGGACGGCAAGACGAATACACCCAGGCCATGGCAATACTCGCGACGGCTCATGCTCCTGTATATGTCCTGGCCGGCAACAAGGATAACAGGACGAACTTACGCGAGGCCTTTTCGGCGGGCGAATATCTTTCGGCCAAGTCCGACTTTATCGATTATGCAGTCGACGACTTCCCGGTAAGGCTGATTGCGCTGGACACTCTTAGTTCGACCAGCAACAAGGGCGACTTTTGTAACGAACGCATCGGACATTTGATCGACCTCATTGATGCGGATGCCACACGGCCTATTGCAGTTCTCATGCACCACCCACCGTTTGAGGTCAGGGTGGGGCCTGACCCCCTCAATTTCGAAACGCCGGAGATACTGTCGGAATTGCGCCATGCTTTGCTGCGCTCGGGGCAGATCGTCGCAATCTTCAGCGGCCATGTTCATCGTGCCGCTGCGGGCCATGTCGGGAGTATCCCTGCCACAGTGGTGCCGTGCATCGCGACGACTCTGCGCAAAGGGGAATATCCGACCTACATGAAGAATCGGCCGGTCTATCACGTCCACCGGTTTGATCCGGTTTGGGGTTTTGCCACAGAGACACGGATCGCCGGATCAGCTTTTGGCGAATGCGATCGATGCGAGCCATCCGGTCAGCAGGGCTAGTCCTGCAGCGGCAAGTCCGTACGCCAAGCTGTCGTCAACTGAAGCCTTCACTACCAGGGCTTCCACACCAACTTTCTCAACCTCGAACTGCATCAAGTTCTGCGCCAGCACAATGCCGTCAGCGAATAATTTCGTTTCAACGCGATAGACGCCGGTCATAACGCTTTTTGGCAGAGGAATATCGACACGGAACACCGTTGGACTGAGGAATGCCACCGCCCCCCGCGTTTGCTCGCTGTACAGCCCCTCCTCAATGCGCGTCCTGACGAGGTTTGCGATATAGGCGTCGCTCTCGTCGGCGGTTCCACTCGCGAAAATAGAGTTTTTGAGACCAATTCTATTTATTTGAAGCGTATCGGCGTCGGCGATCGCATCGAGCGGGCGATTGGCGAACACCTTAAGGAAATATGCAATGTCTGAAAATGTGCGGCTGCTCTGATTTATCCAAATCCCGGCCACGCGGTCCTTCTTCCGAATGACAACATCCCGCCGCGGCCCCGATACTACGACCACGACGTCGTAAGAGCGCGCCCTCGCTGTTGGCGTCTTGATGGCGCCGAATGCAATGACTGAGCTGCCGCTGAACGCAGAGTTGATCAGGACTCGGCTCGGCTCGATCGTAGTCACGAGTTCCTCTGCGGCCGCGGCCGCACATTGTAGAAAGAGTCCGGCCGACAAGCTCAAGCCATATCGCAGGACAGCGCTCACGATTCCGATCCCACGTTTCGTATAGAATAGAGGCTTTCGGGCCGGGCAATCAGTTCGTATCCAAATCGAAGCCCAACCCCAACAATCAAAATGCCGAGCAGGAAACGTAGTCGCTCTGCAGACATTTTCTGTGCCGTGCGCGCGCCAAATTGCGCCCCAATAACGCCACCGACCATCAAGACGAGGGCAAGAATGATATCGACCAGATGGTTCGTAAGTGCGTGCAGGACAGTGGCAACCGCCATGGTGGAACTGGTCAGCACCGCAGCGGTTCCAATGACCGTGGCAGTTGGGGCCCGCAAAAAGTAAATGAGGATGGGAACCAGCAGAAATCCGCCGCCTATACCCATTACGGCGCCGATTAGGCCGATGATGTAGCCGGTGCCCCATACCGGAAAGATTGAGATATAGATCTTAGAGCGCCTGAAGCGCAGCTTGTAGGGAAGCCCATGAATCCACGTATGTGCGCCGGAGCGGCGCAACAGGCTGGGCTTATTCCTTCGGAGCCGAAGGGCGCTGCGCACGCTTTCGACGACCATCAAGCCGCCGACCGCAGTCAGCATGATTAAATATAGAAGAGAGAGGATCACGTCGAGCTGTCCGATCGACTGCAACGTCGTGAAGAGCCAAACGCCACTCAATGTCCCGAGCAGACCGCCCGAAAATAGCGCCGCGGCCATTTTCAAGTCGACCGCATCGCGTCGCCAGTAACTGAGCGCGCCTGAAAATGACGAAGCGGTGATGTGGGTTGCAACGGTCGCGACCGCGACACTTGGTGAAACGTCGAGAAAGATCAACAGCGGCGTCATCAAGAATCCGCCACCGACCCCAAACATGCCGGCGACAAATCCCACGGCCAATCCAGTCGCCAGCAACACAAATATATTGATCGGCAGGTCAGCAATGGGGAGATAAATCTGCAATTCGACCTTCCGTTCTGCAAAGCGGCATCCGACATGGCTCTGTCGCTTCTGCCGCGATGATGGGCCTATTCCTGGCTAGGCCGAAGGTCCACGGCCTCGTAGCGGCTCGCGAAATTCCAATGTCAGAGTAAGTTGACAGATGTTGCGAGGCGGGCATTCGAACTTCCAAATGAGAATGAAACGCTGCGCAGCGTTCCAACAGCCAAGAGGCGTGCTCACACCTCTCAAAAGTGTAAGCGCACCTCCACGTCATTGTTATTCATAAGCTGCGCTTGAACGCCGGTCGGGCAGTCAAGCGGTCTTCTTTTTCGCGGAGCGAAGCTCGTCAATCTTGCGCTCCCACTTCATTTCCTGTGCGAAGGCGAGACACTCCTCCGGAGCCATGAAAACCGTTTCCTTTTCGGCCGGATAATCACGATTCACGACGTCCTTCATGTAACGGGTAATGACATCTTCCATGATCGGAATGAGGTCGGTGTAGATGCGCGAGTGACGTGGCACGTGCTCTTCCCAAAGATGGAACAGATCCGAAGAGATGATGTGAACCCCGTGTGCGCGGTTACCCGCGCCGAGACTGATGACCGGCACCGGCATCGTCTCCGCAATATATTCGGCGACTTCCGATGTGGTGACTTCGCAAAGGATGGAGAAACAACCGGCGTCTACAAAAGCCTTTGCGTCATCGATCATTTCCTTGGCGCGTTTGGCGGTCTTGCCTTGGGCGACGAATCCACCGAGCTGAGGCATGCGCATCGGCGTGATGCCGATATGGCCTTGGACCGGAATTCCCGCTCGCACAATCGCCTCGATATTCTTGGCGTGATATTTGTTGCCTTCGCACTTCATCACTTCGGCGTTGGCCTCATGCACAAAGCGGCCGGCATTCTCAACGGCCTGTTCCGGCGAGACGTGAAAGCTCCAGTATGGCATGTCAACCATCCGCAGGCCGTATTTGGAGCCGCGGTCGATTGCTTTCGACATCATCATGACTTCATCAAAGCTAACCGAGACGGTGCTCTTGTGACCGAACAGGATCATTCCGCCGGTGTCGGAGACGCAGAGAATGTCCATTCCAAGCCGGTCTGCCACGACGGCCGTACGATAATCGTAAGCCGCGAGCTGCGTGATCGGCTCACCCTTTTTCATCTTGGCGTTGAGCGTATTGATGGTGACTTTTCTTCGTGTCGGCGCGTCGGCCATAACTGATCCCCTCACTCACAATGCCATTTTCAAAGTCGTAGCAGGCAGTGCTGCTGCACGGATTCCCGAGAACGCATGGGGCGCTGACGTGGGGGACCAGTCAAATATGCACAAACTATTGTATATTTGCCCTAGGCTATGAGGCGACATTGGACAAATCACACGATCTCTGATCAGGACCAGGCGGAGCGCGCGCGCCGTCTATCAGGGTCGTAATATGGCCTCCGCGTCAGATGAACGTCGCGAAACGCACCCGACGCTTCGTGCACGGTAGCGTGCGGGCTCGTTCCAGCGACGACATAACCCAAGCCGAGAACTCCGCCCGCGATTTCGCTTTCGCACGCTGACGTCACTACTACCGTCCCGGGCTCTGTTGGACGGTTCAGGCGTGTCGATGGCTGCCATGGGCATTCGAGGCGGCCGGCCTTTGCACGGAAGGAAACCAGCGTTATTACCGGCCCAGGCTGATCGACATTCTTTCCGAATTTCTCCAGTCCAGCCTCGCGAGCGCCGACAGGAACCCGAAATTCGTTTCTAAACAACACGAGCCCCGCCTCAATTCGCAAAGTGTCGGCCGCAACAAATCCCGCGGGCGTAACGTTTTTGCTCAGCACCCCCCAGAGTTCGCGCGCGCGGTCGCGTTCGGTGATTATTTCAACGCCGGCCTCGCCCGTGTAGCCGAGGCGGCCGATCGTGCACGGGATACCCGCGAGTTCAGCTTTGTCGAAAGTAAAATATGAAAGTTCTTGAACCCGGCGCATATCGCCAATGCGTCGCAAGGCGGCAAGCGTGTTCGGACCCTGTACCGCGAAAACGGCTCTTTGCATCGTAACGTCGCTGACATTGACATTCGAGGCCGAGCAGAGGAGCAGGCTGGCGATGTCCTCCCGGCGCCCGCTCATAACTTCGAATGACTGATTACCGGTCTTCCACACCGTTAGGTCGGCCGCGAGCGCGCCGCCGGGACCGGCACGTAGCGCGTAAAGAATGGCCTTCTGGCGCAGATTGTTGAGTGATCTGCCGGTAAACGTTTCGATAAGGTTCTGTGCCCCATCGCCTTCAAGCCTGGCGCATTCAAGAAACGAGAAATCAAACAAGGCGCAATTCGTACGGCACGCTCTTGCCTCCGCGGCGGCGTCTCCAAAATCATGGATCAAGTCGAAGTCGGCAAGCGCCATTGGAGAAAATCACCTCGCCAGTCGCCAGATGACGTTTCCGAGAATAAAGGCGCCGACTACGACAAGGACGATTGACACAATCCTTCGAAGTGTTGCGCGCGGCACCGTATGAGCAAGTTTTGCGCCAAACCATGAGCCTACCGTCAACGAAAATGCGAGCGCGCCACCCAGCACGAGATCAAGTTCGCCATAAAGGATATTTCCAGCCGTAGCTGCAACTGCGACGGGAAGCTGTATGACTTGGCTCAATCCGACCGCGATCAGCACCGGTACGCCCATCGAAATCACAATTGGCACCAATACCAGTGGTCCCCCGGTTCCGCTGACAGACGACAGAAATCCAGTTATCGCGCCTACAATCAGCAGTGCGCCGTTCGATACGTTGCGCTCTTTAGTTTCGAGAGCGTTTTGCGTCCGAAGCGCGTTCAAGCCCGACAAAAAGGCCAATGCGCCCAGAAATGCCTCCAGCACGCGCGGGTTGGCGATGCTGACCGCCCATGCTCCCGCGAAGGCCGTCGGGGTTGCGCCGATACATAGCCATAGCGCCATCTCCCAGCGGATGGATTTGTGGCGAGCAAACACGACGGTGCCGACGATTCCCGCCATGATATAGGCGAACATTGCCGCAGCAATGGCGATCTGGATGGGAATGCCGACGAGAAAAACAGCGGCCGGCACCAGAATGACGCCGCCGATGCCAATGCACCCGATCATTAGACCGGAGATAAGCCCAAGCAGCAGAATCCAAATCAGTTCCGGCGTCCCCACAGTTTCCCCCAACCTCTGGGCCTCACGCACAATCGATTTAGACAACCCGATTGTTGCGCTGCAACTAAAACAAGACCTATCGAACTGTTCCTGTCGACAAATCTCGTCTATTTCAAAATATCAGATATGATGTAGCGCCCTGGCATTAACGCTCTGTGAGTTGTGTGCATGTTCATCAGGCAGTTTCGTTATCTGGTAGCTGTCGCGGAAGAACGTCACTTCGGCCGCGCGGCGGAGCGCTGCAGCGTGACGCAGCCAAGCCTATCGAGTGGGATAAAACAACTCGAGCTCGAACTCGGCGTACCGATCTTTCTGCGTGGCCGCGGGCGTCGGTTTCAAGGCCTCACCGCGGAGGGCGAACGCGTTGCGATTTGGTCGCGCGCAGTGCTTGCACATTGCGATGCCATGCGCAAAGAAATCGCGATTATGAAAAATAATTTGACCGGGCATCTGCGCATGGGCGTGATGCCTTCGATGTCGCCTGTATTGCCGTTCATGTTGGCGATGGTTCGCGAGCAACATCCGAGCCTACGCGTTGACGTTCAATTCATAGGCAACGATGCCATGAAGCTTGGCCTCAACAACTTTGCTCTGGACGTCGCGCTCACTTATCTCGACAAGGCAGACTTGGGGCGCAAGAACACCTTGCCGATCTATACAGAGCAACTGAGTTTACTGGTACCGGACACTCCGGAATTTCAAGGCCGCAAAAAAATAAGCTGGAAGGAGGCGGCACAGCTTCCTTTGGCAATGCTGCGGCAATCGATGCATGAGCGCCGGTTCGTTGATCGTGTTTTTGCGAGTGTGGGATGTGCGCCGGTGCCGCGGGTCGAATCCGAATCGATTCTGCACCTGATGTTCCAGGTCCAATTCACGGAGCTTTGCACGATTATTCCTTCGCATTTCGTTCATGCCCCAGGGCTGCATCGCGGAACGCTGGCATTACCGTTGGTCGAGCCAATCGTCAGCCAGGAAGTCGGGCTGTTCTGGACCGAAGGAGAAATCGTTTTGCCCATGGCAAACGCGTTCATTTCCATCGTGCGCAAGCTCAACAAGTCCGGAGAGTTGCGCAAGCGACTCGAATGCGATCACGAAACCATCTACGACGGCCCGGCCCGAAAGCGTAAATCCGCAAACGGCCGGATCCTTTCCGCCTGAAAGCCGGTTACTTGCTGTCTCCCACCAAAAAGGCGATTGCGGCAGCGGCCGGATCGGCCTGAGCCAGAAGCTCAGACGATTTAAGGTATCGACGCTTCCCGTGCCCACCTGTTTCCATGCGATAGAACGATGGCTCCGGAATTTGATCGCTTCCGGGACAAAATCCTAATTCGGCCAGCATCGACTCTGAATCCGTCATATACGATAGATTGAGCATTTCGGGCGAGCAGACAATTATGGCGTTAGTGACGCCATGATCACGGCCGACGGCATCCAAAACTCTTGCAGCATTCTGGAACCATGCGGTCAGGATCATTAGCCCTTCTCGGCACGAACTCGGGGAATGATCCTTGGCATCGCCGGTCATGAGACCATCGACACCGTACGGAAGGGATTTGGAGAATATGGAACGGTCGACCCCACGATGCAGAAGCTCGACAAGCAACCAGGCTTCGACTTCTGCGGGCGAATGCTCCTCCGGATCAAGGACATGGGGGGCCGGACGTCCATTCTCTAAAAACTGCATTCGCAGAGCCGGCATCCGCATTTCGAGCGCCAGCGCCTCGCCAAACCGTCTCGTTACAAAGGCTGCCTGGTCTGCACGAAATTCAAGGAGAATGCGCTCCTCGGCCGTGCGCCCCGGCGCATAGCTATTTGAGATGCGCGCCAGCCATTGCATCAGCGTCTTGGTTTCGAGGAGTGCTTTTGCATACCCATCGTTGCCCGTCGAAACGAAACGCCAGTGAATCTGTGCGGGCGCACGCGTTCCCATGGCGTCACGCGAATTTGTCATAGCGAATGTCGCGAACGGAAACGCCGCCGGTGACCAGGGCGCGGATTGTGGCGTCAACCATGACGGGCGGTCCCGCGATATAGGCAATGGTGTTGTCGTAGCGGCCCGTCATCGCCTTGGCGGCGACCTCGTGGACCATGCCATAGGCGAGCTTGAGCTGCGGAAACTGTGGATGATGCGATGCCGCAATCCCTTCGTCCGACAACGCAACGGTAATCTCAAGATTGCCGTGAGAGAGCTCTACATAGCGCGCTAGTGCCTCGAGATAGAACACATCGGCCGCGGTTCGGACCCCGAAAAAAACGGCGCCGCTGTGGTCACGAAAATGATCCGCTTGAACGGCACATTCGAGAATTGAAATCATGCCCGCAATACCGGAGCCGCCGGCGACGCAGACGATATTCCTGTTTTCTTCGGGGCGGAATATGGCGCGGCCGAGCGGCCCGAAGACGGTAACTTCGGTATCGCCTTGGCAATTATCAAACAGCCAATCACTAAATTTCCCCCCGGGCTTGCGCTTGAGCACTAAAGCTATGCTGTCGCTGTCCGCTCCGAAATTGACCATCGAGTAGGCTCGTCCGCCAGGCACATCCGCGGTCTCGACTACAACGAATTGCCCGGCGTCGAATGTCATCGGTGCCGAAAGATGCAGATCGAAATGAGCAACGTCCTTGGTAAGTGTTTTGATGCTGCGAATAATTCCCCGGCGTGGCGCGGGGTGATATTTGGTCGACGTCGTCATTTCCGAGGGTACGCGCAATACGCAATCGGATCTCGCGCGGCTCTGGCACATTAAAATGTCGCCCTTCTCGGGCTTGAGGCGGGCCGCGCCCGGCGCCTCTACCCAGCGGACATCGACCTCGCCGCTCATGACGCGTGCACGGCAGGTGCCGCAGGTACCGGTCGCGCATTCATATGGAAGATTAAGTCCTTGACGCAGGCCTGCGTGCAGGATCATTTCCCCATCATCGCAATCGAAAGTGCGTTCTCCACTCTTGCTTTGAATCGTAATTTTCATCGGCGCGGACAACCGCTATTTAAAGAAATCATCGTCATCGTCGCCGGCATCTTCCTCGAATTCATAGGTCAATTCAGACTCGATGTTGGCGAAGACTGCGCCGTCCTCTTCCTTGATATCGTAGGTTTTCAGCGGCTTTTCCGTTGCGCCCCTTATTTCAAGGGTTTCCAGGTCCCACGACCACAAATGCTTGGTGCAAGTCAGCGTACAGCGCACCACCACCCCGGACTGCTCCAGGGGTTCTTCCATATGCGGGCAGAGCGGCGGGATGGCGCGAAACCCGGAACCGTAATTCACGAGCAGGATGGGAATGCCGTCGACATCAAATTTCTTAGCCGAATTCTCAGCAACGTCAGCCGTCGCGCATATACGCTTCCACGTCATATTGCTATTTCTTTGGTTGACCTGACCGATGTTCTCGCCGATCGCATTAAATCGGCCAATGCGAACCTTTGTCCAGCCGCCGATTTTCGATTCGCACTTCGCGGCTAAGGAACGTCGCTTTGTTGTTGTCGATCTTGAAAGTGTCGATGTATTTCCCGACTAAAAAAATTCGACTCTCGCCCGCATCGATATGAGAATTGATTCCATCCAGCAGGTTTTGATAGACAACAAAAGAACTCACGGCTTTTGCCGATTTCGCCGCGTCATCAACGTCGACGGTATAGACAGAAGTGTGTCTCGTCAGCGGCGAGTGATCGGTGTTGTGCTTGGGCAAAAGCTTGATCATGCTCGCCAGACCTTTCCGGTCCAGCGCGAGGTAGGTCATGTCCTTATTGATTTCGGGACTCCAGGCGCGAATCGCGTACTGAAACGCTTCGTCGCAATGGGCCAGCCACCCTTCCCAATCCTGGCTGTCCAGCGAAATTGCTGACCGATAAATCGTGTCACGAACGAGAGCGGATGAGTCCACAAATTCCCCCTCGGATACACAAGTCAGCCAGCTGGTTGGGCAAACCAACGGGCAAACCCACGAAAACACCCCTGACGACAGCCGGCCCGCCGACCGTCGCGTTCATCACTCAGCCGCGACTAATAGAGATTCAGAAAACGGCTGGTCCGGCTTGCCGGGCATCCGGTTCATCCAACGGCCCCATTCTGCGTAGTAGTGGCGCATGCCGTTTTCGTCATGGATCGTCTGGTTCTCGTGACGACCATGCAGAAGACGACGGGGCTCGGAGCCGGTGAGCATTGTCGAGCCCTGGCCCTGAACGCCGATCAGGTCCTCGTGTAGATTGCGGCCGAACGGGCCCCAAATCGAATTATGGTGGTTAACGCGGGTCCTGCGCTCCTCTTCCGTGTCGCTCTTGAGGCCGAGGCCGCGAAACTCGATCATCACTTTGTCGGGGCCCAGCGGGGTAACGATGTCGCAGCGCAGAGCGGAACCACGGAGATTGAAGTTCATGCCGGGGAACAAATCGATCATATACCACTGGTTCGGCGGAAGATGGGGAAACGAGAGCGCGGCACGGCTGTCGAAGCCTTCGTACTTCTCGTAGTTCACTTCGAACGTCCCGACGACGACGTGGCCGTGGTCGAACGCTTCGTTCTTCCGAGCAAAATACGCATCGTTAAAGCCGGTGACGCGGTTATGGTAGTGCATAAAGTCGTGATAGAATTCGCAGTTAGTGTCGTGCCATAATTTGTAGTTCGCGTTCACGATCGCTTTGTGATAGTGGAAAACCTCAAGCGGTTCGGCATCGAGCGACTTGCGTAAGCAATTGAATGCGGGCGCCGCCCATTCCTCGAGTGACACTTTCGGGTTGTCATCGAGATTGACCCAAACGAAGCCGCCGAACTTTACTTCGCAACGGAGCCGCCGCAAGCCGACGTCTTCTTTGCAAATACGTTCCTGGTAGCCCTCTTTTTCGCGGCTGATGTATACGCAATTGCCGCGCATGTCGTACTGCCAGGCATGAAACATGCAAGTCATGCGCTTGGGATTTCCCGACGGCGATCCTTCCAGAAAACTCCCGGAGGGGCGGCGCTCGATGATCATGCCGCGATGAGGGCAGACATTTAAGAACGCGCGGACTTCATTGTCTGGACCGCGGCAGACGATCACCGGCTCGCGAGCGATGGTGACCGTGCGAAAATCGTACGCCTGCGGAAGCTCAGATTCGTGACATACCGGAATCCACGTTTTCTTGAAGATATTTTCGAGTTCCTCTTCGAAGATCTGCGGGTCTGAATAGATGCGACTGTCTACCCACTCGCCAGATTTAAGGGGTGGATCGGCGGTCCATTGACGATGGTTTTTGGCAGCCACGTTGGATTCTCCATTAAACGCAAAACGGCATGACACCGCTCGCGATCGTTGAGGCGTGCCCGAATTCAACTAACGGGCAAACATGTGCAATCATATCACAACCGTTGGCAAAGCTGCCATATCTCGCACAATCGAACGTAATTATCGGGCAATAGTTTCCGCAATATTTTGCGCGTTGGCTAAACGCAAAACTGCGTAAATACCTGTTGGATTGGGGTGTCCTTATGCAGTAAGCATGCGTCGAATTTGTTGCGTGGCACCAAAGTCGTTTCATGCGGCTCCGCCCGCTAACCACCGTTTTTCCTATCGAATTTATGCGGGGATAGCGTCCCTCTATATGCCAATTTGGAGGAACGATTTTACACAATGACGCCCTCGGCTGGCACACTGTGCCCGGGGCGGATTGGGCTTAGTTAAGTTCCAGCTCCCCATGCGGATCGCGCGGTAGTGATCAAATTTAGACTGACGTTTGAGTCGTCCAAGGGGGAAACCAAATGAGCGAACAAGTGCTCGGTGGGACGCGATCTGTTGGCCGCAGTGCCACCGCCGTCCACCATCTTCACATTCCATTCAAAGAGGCATTCCTTGTCGCGCTCGCTGCGGGACTTGGCTACGGATTCGACGCCTATGCCGTCAACATCTTCGGTATGTTGGCGCCCACATTGGCGCACGATCTTGATGTGCCGATCAAGACGATTGGCCTCATCGGATCCATCTTCCTCGTAGGTTATACGATCGGTACGATCGGATTTGGTTATCTTGCCGACCGAATCGGACGCCGCGATGCTCTCGGCTATTCGATTCTTCTATACGGTCTTACGACCGCGTTGGGCGGGATTTCAACCAATCTCTACATCTTCACCTTTCTTCGCTTCCTCACGGGCGTGGGCGGCGCGGGCGAGTTGGCGGTGGGCGCTCCATACACCGCTGAAATGTGGCCTAAGAAAGTGCGCGCGCTCGGCACCGGCGGCGTGATGTTTTCGCTGTACTCGGCGGGCTACATCTTCGCGGCAATATGTGTCTTGTTCATAGTCCCGCGGTTCGGCTGGCAATGGACATTCGGGTTCGCGATCGTGCCGGCCATCCTGGTGTTCGCGCTGCGCCGAATCGTTCAGGAGTCCGTGCGCTACAAACACGCACAGGCTGAAGTCCAGAAACACATCCTCGCGGACGGCAAAGTGCATCCGCGTGTGAACATCTTTTCGATCCCGGGGGCGTGGCCACGCATTCTCGTTGGCTGGTTGCTTTACGTGCCAAATGCATGCGGCTACTGGGGCATCACGGTGTTTCTCACCACCTTCATGGTGCAGAAATTTCACACCAGTCCCGCTGACGCGATCTTCTGGGCGATGATTTTCTACATCGTTCAGTTCTTCCTTGCATATGTAGGAACGGGGTTGTCCGATCTCATCGGCCGTCGTCCGGCGGGCATCCTCGGCGCGCTGATCATGATGGTCTGTACGGTGCTGGCGTCGCGTACCGACGACTTCACAACCTTCCTGATCTTCGGGTCGATCATGATCGGAATGCTGGGTTGGTTGTGGGGTATCAGTGATACCTACATGAGCGAGTTCTTCCGGACCAGCCTGCGTGCTACCGGTTTCGGCATCATGGTCGGGGGCGGCCGTGTCGCGTCGATATTTGCTCCGTATCTCGTCGGTTGGGGCATCGCGACCTACGGTCCTACCATTCCGTTCATGGCAACCGCGCTTCTGTGGATAGGGACTATCATCGGATATCTGCTCGGCCCCGAAACCGCCGGCAAGGAGCTCGAAGAAATTCAGCTTTAGCAATCGAGCGCTAAACTTACGCGGGTGGTGACCGGAAAAGTCGCCACCCGTTTCTTATTGCGCAGTGGATTGCACTTCACAGACCGGATTGACCTTATAGCCGAGCTTGGTCTCAAGAAGCGCTCGGACCCGCGACCAATCGTCGTCGACGACCGAGAAATAGACGTTGTCCCGGTTTCGGCCATCCGGATACAGCATGTGTTTGCGAAAGATTCCCTCTTGTGTGGCACCGAGCCGCAAGATCGCCGCGCGCGATTTTTGGTTGTCGACGTCTGCCTTGAGTTCGACTCTTCGGCATTTCAGCACGTCGAAGGCGAACCAAAATTGAAGGAGCTTTGCTTCGGTGTTGATGTACGACCGCTGGAACCCGGTACCTAACCAGGTCACGCCCACTTCGAGACGTCGGTGCTCAGGCTCGATGTGGTGGTAACGCGTCGATCCGACGGCCTTCTTATTGACGAGGTCGATGGTCGCAAATGGCCAAGCCGTTTGCCTGCCATGTGCGGCTAAGGCCGATTGAATGAACGTTGCCATCGAACCTGGAAGATGATGCGCATTTGGCAGCCAGCGCCAGATGGATTCGTCCGCGCCGGCGGCCGCCAGATCTTCCAGATGGCGCGGCGATAACGGCTCAAGCGCAACACGCGTTCCCTTGATCGAAACCGGTTTGAAATATTCCACCATGCTTGCCGGCTGTTCTATGCGCACCATACCGTTCAATTCAGCGAATCCAGGGCGCTCATCTAGTCGTCATGGATCAACGCCCCGGCTCAAAGCCGTTGTGCCCTCTGCTGCGAGCGGTCATCCGGGACCTCTTTTATCACGGCAGGAAGCGCCATCCGTCGGCAAGTCGACGTCATGCCAAACTCTTTGCAGACGTCATTCCGGCGCCTGGCTGACGCCGCGGAATTCCCGGGCATTCCGCAGTTGACGCCGCCGCGCCGCACCCGTGGTTACAGTCAAATTCTCAAATATCGGGACAAAACGGCTCGATTTGACCGTTGCGGCCTCAGGCTCTTCTGTTATCGTATTGAGAATAGCAGTCTCAAAACATGAGAATCCGCCGACGCACGATCATGCGCTTGGCGGAGAACCGGCAGAAAAAAGCCGGATCAGAGTCCCTGCCAGGCACGGCCGCGGGCGAGGACGAAACAAGCAGGCGGCCGGTTGCAGGGAGGATCAAGTCATGCGTTCGACGACGCGAAGCTTAACAATACTTGCGGCGATGGCGCTCGGTGCCGCGCTGTTCGGCGACAGGGCTGTCGCAGCCGGATATCCGGAGCGGCCGATCGAACTGATTGTGCCGTGGGGACCGGGTGGCGGCGCCGACCAACTCGCGCGTTTGATCAGCAAGTTGATGGAGCCGACGCTCGGTCAGGGAATCCCGGTCGTGAACGTGCCGGGTGGAACCGGTGCAACCGGCATGGCGAAACTACTTGCTGCGCCAGCCGACGGTTATTCGATGGCGATCTATATCGCCGACAGCCACGCACTGCTCGCCGGGAAAAGCCCGCGCTGGACGATGAACGACATCACACCTGTGGCAGTGATGATGAAAGTGCCGTCTTTCATTTTCGTGAAGCAGGACAGCCGCTTCAAGAACTGGGACGATTTCGCCAAGGAAGCGAAAGCCAATCCGAATAAGCTCAAAGTTGCGACGCTCGGCTTCGGCAGCGTGGACGACTTTTCGTTGACGGTGCTCGACCATGGCGGAATCAAGGTCACCCAGGTGCCGTTCTCCAAGCCGAGTGAACGCTACGTTTCCATTCTCGGCGATCACGCGGACGCACTTTACGAACAGGCGGGTGACGTTGCCCAATTTCTGAACGGCAAGCAGATGCGGCCAATCCTGCTGTTCGGCGAGAAGCGCCTCGACAGATTCAAGGATATCCCGGCGTCTTATGAGCTCGGTTACAAAGTAGCGCTGCCGCAGTTTCGCTCGATCGTCGTACGTTCCGGCACGCCCCCCGAAATCGTTAAAAAACTGTCGGACGCGCTGGCAAAAGTATACGCATCGGCCGAATACAAGAAGTTCATGGATGATCAGTTCTGCGATCCCAACAGCTTCGAAGATTCAGCGAAAGCGCCGGCCTTCATCAGCCAGCAACTCGAAGACATGAAGAAGACAATGGCGACGAACTGATGTTTTGCCCTTTGGATGTTCGCGCGCTTCGCTCATTCCCGCGAAATCGGGAATCTTGGGCCGCCGCTTCGGCGGCAGCAATTTGTCGCCCTGGATCCCCGCGTTCGCGCGGACGAGTTGAGTAAGTGCCATGGACAAGGTGCTGCTCCGTTCGATCCTGCCCTACACGGTTGGTCTCGTGATTGCCGCCGCGCTTTACATCTATGCCGGCACGATCGCCTACACATCCCGCCCCGGCGATCTCGGCCCCGAAGTGTGGCCGCGCATTGCGATCCTGCTCATGGCCGGGTCCTGCGTGTTTGAAATATCGCGTCGGTTGATTGCGGGGAACAAGGAAGGTACCGGCTTCCTCGAAGCCTTCGAGCGAGAGACCGAGACGCAAGACAAGCAGCCGGTTTATCCGCGGCTTCTGATCGGCGGCATCGTGCTGATGGGCATCTACGCGGTGTTGGTCCCCGTTCTCGGCTTCATTCTCGGCACGTTCTTCTTTCTGGCCGCGTTCATGTATGTCGGTGGTTATCGTGCGCATGGCGCTATATGGGGCACCAGCGCCGCGGTGACAATTTTCTGCGGCGTTCTGTTCCTGCGCATCGCATATGTATCGCTGCCGCGCGGCATTCCGCCATTCGATCGTGCCACCGACATCTTTTTCGCAATTCCGAGCCTGTGGTGAGAGTATGATCGACATTCTCACGCAGCTTGCCGGCGGCTTCCTTCATTGTTTCACGCCTCTCAACATGGCGATGCTGCTGGTCGGGATCGTGATCGGCCTGTTGATCGGCGTGCTGCCCGGATTGACGCTGGTAATGGGTGTCGCACTGGCGCTTCCCTTTACCTACAAAATGGACGTTACGGCTTCGATCGTGCTGCTGACCGCGATGTATGTGTCCGGCACGTATGGCGGCGCTTTTACGGCTATTCTTTTCCGCATTCCGGGTGAGCCGATCGACGTTCCGATGCTTTGGGACGGCTACACCATGGGCCGCAAGGGCCGGCCGGCCAAGGCGCTCGGATGGACACTTGTTGCCGCGCTCGGCGGCGGTCTGCTCTCGGCTGTGGTCATGGTGGCGCTTACCGAGCCCTTGGCCAAATTCGCGTTACGCTTCTCGTCGCCGGAATATTTCGTGATCGTGATGTTCGGCCTGCTCAGCGTGGTGGCGATCGGCAAGGGTTCGCTCGCCAATGCCTTCATCAGCATGAGCGTCGGCATCCTGATTTCGACGGTCGGAACCGACCCTATCTACGGCGCCTATCGATTTACGTTCGGCTCGCCAATCCTCGCCGACGGCATCGAGTTTCTTGTGGTCATGGTCGGCGCCTATGGCGTCGGTGAAGTGCTTTCGCGCCTGGAAACCGGCTTCGCCACCAAGCCGCTCGACAAAATATCGAACGCCCGCACCGAGCTGCCGACCCTGAAGGAGCTCAATGACATCAGGGGAATGTTCTTGCGCGCCTCGATCGTTGGCGACCTCATCGGCCTTCTGCCCGGCGCCGGCGCCACCATCGCCTCGTTCGTCAGCTATGGAATCGAGGCTCGCTTCGGCAAGCGCAAAAACCAGATGGGTACAGGCGTTGCCGAGGGAATCGTCGCGCCGCAGGCCGCCGCGACCGCTTCGGTCGGCGGCGCAATGGTGCATCTGCTAGCGCTCGGTATTCCAGGCAGTGGCGCGACGGCCGTTATCCTGGGCGCATTCATGCTGCACGGAATCCAGCCGGGACCACAGGTGCTCGTGACCTCCGCACCGCTGGTCTATACGGTGTTCGCCTCGCTGTTCCTCGGCCTCGCACTGATGTGCGCCATCGGTTATTTTGCAATCAGGCCGCTGGTGAAGATCCTCGATTTTCCCGAGGCGGTCGTTTCGGCCTATGTGCTGATCCTTTGTTTTATCGGCGCGCTCTCGATCCGCAACAACATCACCGATCTGTGGTTGATCATCGGCTTCGGCATCCTCGGCTACGGCTTCGAGCGGCTGAAGTTTCCAGTCGCACCCCTCGTGCTCGGCGTGATCCTCGGCCCGATCGCCGAAGAGAATTTCATGAACACGATGATCAGCTTTTCAAACGACTGGACCATATTCTTCAGGAGGCCGATCTCCGGAACCATTGTCGTGTTCACTATCGTCGTTCTGTTGCTGCCATTCCTGCAGCGTCTGCTCAGAAGCCGTCTCGTGACGGCTTGAACCGAGGTTAGGTGATACATGCGTACCAATCTTGGACTTGATGAAAGGCTGCCCGCCGCCGCCCCCGCCAGGCATCCCGTGCCCGAGCCCAAAGTACGTCCGCTCCGGCCGAACACGCGGGGACACAAGCTCGGTGCAACCGCGCGCTCCTTTGCTATCCTGGAGTACGTCGCGGGTTCACAGACGCCGGTCGATGTCTTCGACATCATCGCCGCGCTTAAATTGCCGAAGGCAACAGCCTATCGGCTGGTCGACTGGTTCGTGACGCAAGGCTATCTCGCGCGCGAGCCCGGCCGGCGCCGGCTAATCATCGGGCCCAAGCTCACCAATCTCGCTTTCGGTGCGCTATCATCGTCGATGCGCAACGATACTCCGCATGTCGTACTGCAGCGACTTGTGCACACGCTCAACGAGACCTGCAATATCGGTACATTGCTCAACGGCGAGGTGATCTATCTCGATCGCGTGGAAGCGGAACATTGGCCGCTTCGATTGCATTACACCAGCGGCTCGCGCGTGCCCCTGCATTGCAGCGCAATCGGCAAATTGTTCCTGGCGCTCGCGGCTTCGCCGCGCCGTCGGAGATTATTGCAAAGTCTCGAGTTGCGGCGTTTCACAGATACGACGATTACCGACGGCGCCAGGCTCGACGCCGAGCTGCGGCAGATCCGGAAGGAGCAGGTTTCATTCGATCGCGAAGAATATCTCGTAGGCGTCGTCTGCATGGCCGTGCCGGTGATCGGGAAGAACGGCGAACTGCTCGCCGCGCTTGCCATCCAGGCGCCGGAAGCGCGCATGAACGTGCAAACGGCGCGCCGTCAACTGCCGGCGCTGCGTCGCGCGGCCGACGATCTTGCTGAAATTTTTCAGGACAAATCCCGGTAGAGCCGCGGTTGGATAGAGGACTGTAAACTATGAAGATGACGACGGAAGAAGCCTTCGTAAAAGTATTGCAGATGCACGGCATCCAGCATGCTTTTGGCATCATCGGCTCGGCGTTCATGCCGATTTCGGACCTGTTTCCCAAGGCCGGCATCACTTTCTGGGATGTTGCGCACGAGACGAATGGCGGGCTGATTTGCGACGGCTATACCCGTTCGACGGGAAAGATTGCCATGGCAATCGCCCAGAATGGCCCCGGCATTACGAATTTTGTCACCGCCATCAAGACTGCCTACTGGAACCACACGCCGATGTTGCTGGTAACGCCGCAGGCGGCCAACAAGACCATCGGGCAGGGTGGCTTCCAGGAAGTGGAGCAGATGGCCCTGTTCCGGGACATGGTCTGCTACCAGGAGGAAGTGCGCGATCCGTCGCGCGTCGCCGAGGTTCTCAACCGCGTCATCACCAAGGCGAAACGACAGTCGGCGCCGGCGCAGATCAATATCCCCCGTGATTACTGGACGCAGGTCATCGACATAACACTTCCGCCGATCGTCGAGTTCGAGCGGCCGGCCGGCGGCACGCAGGCCGTAGCCGAAGCGGCAAGGTTGCTCTCGTCGGCGAAATTCCCGGTCATCCTGTCGGGCGCGGGTGTCGTGCTCGGAAATGCCATTTCCGAATGCGCCGCGCTGGCCGAAAGGCTTGATGCGCCGGTGTGCAACAACTATCAGCACAATGACAGTTTCCCGGGAAGCCATCCCCTCGCCGTCGGTCCGCTGGGCTACAACGGCTCGAAGGCCGCGATGGAACTCGTCGCCAAGGCCGACGTGGTGCTCGCGCTCGGCACCAGGCTCAATCCGTTCTCGACCTTGCCGGGCTACGGGATCGACTACTGGCCCAAGACCGCAAAGATCATCCAGGTCGATATCAATGCCGATCGTATCGGTCTGACCAAGCCCGTGACCGTGGGGATTTGTGGGGACGCCAAGCTCGTTGCCCAGAGCATTCTGGGCCAGCTATCGCCGTCAGCGGGGAACGCCGGTCGCGAAGAACGCAAGGCGCTCATCCACACGACTAAATCACGCTGGCTGCAGACGCTGTCGAGCATGGATCACGAGGAGGACGATGCCGGCACCACGTGGAATGCCGATGCCCGCAAGCGCGATGCCGACCGAATGTCGCCGCGGCAGGCCTGGCGTGCCATACAGGCCGGTTTGCCGAAGGATGCGATTATCTCCAGTGATATCGGCAACAACTGCGCGATCGGCAATGCCTATCCGATGTTCGATCAGGGCCGGAAATATCTGGCGCCGGGCCTGTTCGGGCCGTGCGGTTACGGATTTCCGTCGATCATCGGCGCCAAGATCGGCAATCCGGATACGCCATGCGTCGGCTTTGCGGGCGATGGTGCGTTCGGAATTTCCATGAACGAGATGAGTTCGATCGGACGCGAGGAATGGCCCGGTATAACGATGATCGTGTTCCGCAACTATCAATGGGGCGCCGAAAAACGTAATTCGATACTCTGGTTTGACGACAATTTCGTCGGCACCGAGCTCGATCCGCATCTCAGCTATGCAAAGGTGGCGGAAGCCTGCGGTCTCAAAGGCGTAGTAGTGAAAACGCCGACTGAATTGACGGAAGCGTTGCGCAAGTCCTGCGAAGACCAGAAGAAGCGCGTGACCACCTTTATCGAAGTCATTCTCAATCAGGAGCTTGGTGAGCCGTTCCGGCGGGACGCCATGAAAAAACCCGTGGTCGTCGCCGGCATCAGGCGCGAAGACATGCGTCCGCAACAGGTGGCCTGAAAATGATCGCGCGCGAGACCCTTCGCCCATTCTCTCCGCATTCGCGGGGGCGGGCGGGCGATTTCGTGCGCGCAGGAGCAAATTAAAATGACAGTCGCAGTAAAACCGACGGCCGACCCCAAGACGATAGCTGTCGTCGACGAGCTGGTGCGCCGCGGCCGCGCGGCGATGGCCGCCTTTGCAAGCGCGGATCAGGCGCGCGTCGACGAGGCCGTCACCGCGCTTGCCTGGTCGCTTTACAACCCCGCGCATGCGAAAGAGCTTGCCGAATTGGCAGTGAAGGATACGCAGCTCGGCAACGTGCCCGACAAAATCATCAAGAAGCAGCGCAAGACCTTCGGAACGCTGCGAGATCTCCTGCGCGTGAAATCGGTCGGCATCATCGAAGACGACCGGAAGCTCGGCATCGTGAAATACGCCAAGCCGGTCGGCCTGGTCGCCGCGATTACGCCGTCAACCAATCCGGGCGCTACACCCGTCAACAAGGCAATGATGGCGATCAAGGGCCGCAACGCCATCGTCATCGCGGCTTCGCCTGCAGGCCTGAAGACAACCACGCGAACGGTCGACTACATGCGCGCGGAATTGAGTAAAATCGGCCTGCCCGAGGATCTGGTGCAGGTCCTCCCGCCGCCGGCCTCAAAGGATATGACGCAGGCGCTCGTCCAGGCCGCCGACCTCGTCGTGGCGACCGGCTCGCAGGACAATGTGCGGCGCGCCTATTCAAGCGGCACGCCTGCAATCGGCGTGGGCACGGGCAATGTGCCCGTGATCGTGGATGAAACTGCCGACCTTGACGAGGCTGCACGCAAGATCTGCGCCTCCAAGATTTTCGACAATGCGACGTCCTGTTCGTCGGAAAATTCCGTCATTCTCGTCGACGCCATTTACGACAAGGCTATCGCGGCGCTCGAGCGTGTCGGCGGCTACATGGCCACCGCACCCGAAAAAGCGAAGATCCAAGCCGCGCTCTGGCCGGACGGAAAATTGAGCCGCACGCTTATCGCGCGCGACGCCGATATATTTGCGCGCGGCTGCGGTCTTCCACCGGCTGCGGAATCGAAGAAATTCTTCATGGTCCAGGAGGCCGGAGTCGGCCGCGATTTCCCATTCTCCAGCGAGAAGCTCTCGCTGGTATTGACCGTCTATCGTGCGAAGGACTTCGATGCGGCCAGCACGCGCGCCAATGAAATCCTCGCGCATCAGGGCCGCGGCCATTCGGTCGGACTGCATACGAAAAACATGGACCGTGCGCGCAAGCTTGCCGAAAACTCGGACGTCGTGCGCGTACTGGTTAACCAGGCGCACACCTTCGGCAATGGCGGCGGTTTCGACAATGGGCTCAATTTCACGCTGAGCATGGGCTGCGGCACGTGGGGCGGCAACAGCATCACGGACAATCTCAATTACACACACTTCCTCAACATCACCCACCTCGTCACCACCATTCCGGAAGACAAGCCGAGCGAGGAAGCCTTGTTCGGCGCGTATTGGAAGAAGTACGGGAAGTAACTCCTTTCTTTGTCACCACCGGGCTTGTCCCGGTGACCACGCTCGGGAAGGCACACCTTCCCTATGCGGCAAGTCCAAAAGGTTACGAGACTGTTGAATGAATTTCGAGGAACACGCCGCGAAGTCGCTGATCCTTGCGCCGGCTGCCATTCCGGTGCAGCGCGGAATGCTCTGCATCACTGTCGCCGAGGCCGCGATGGCTGCTGCGAATATCGGCCCTTGCGTCGTGAAGGCGCAGGTGCCCACCGGCAAGCGCGGCAAGGCCGGCGGCATCAAGCTTGCAAGCACGCCTGATGAAGCCAGAGCCGCAGCGAAGCAGATCCTCGGCATGCGCATCGGCGAATACACCGTCGAACGTGTTCTGGTCGAGGAACAGGCTGATATTGCGCGCGAATTCTATGCCGCCGTCTTGTACGACGTCAGCATGCGCCAGCCGCTGATCCTGTTTTCCACCGAAGGCGGCATGGACATCGAGGACATCGCGGCGGCAAACCCGAACGCAATCCGCCGTCTGCTTGTCGACATCGACGGTAGCCCGTCACCTGCCGATATCGCGCAAATGCTCAAAGGGCTCAATCTTGGCGTCGCGGAAGCACAGATCGCGCGTATCCTCGAACATCTCTACGCCGCCTACCGCGCGCGCGATGCCGAACTGCTGGAGATCAATCCGCTTGCACTGCTTGGCGACGGCCGCGTGGTCGCGCTCGACTGCAAATTTGTGCTTGATGACGCCGCGGTCTACCGGCAGCCTGACATTACAAATGCGGGGGCGGGTGGCGCCCTGACTGCGCTCGAGCGTCGCGGCGCCGAGGCCGGCCTCAAGCTGATCCAGCTCGATGGCAATGTGGGCGTGCTCGCAAACGGCGCCGGACTTACCATGACGACGATGGATGTCATCCGCCACTATGGCGGCAGGCCCGCGAACTTCCTGGAAATCGGCGGTGAGGCCTATACCAAATCCGAGATCGCGCTCGACCTGGTGCTTTCAAACCCCGGCGTCAAAAGCCTCGTCGTCAATTTCTGCGGCGCCTTTGCGCGCACGGACGTGATGGCGGAAGGAGTCGTCAAGGCATGGCACAAGCTCAGGCCGAAAGTGCCGGTCTATTTCTCGATCCACGGCACCGGCGAGGACGAGGCAGTCGCGATGGTGCGGCGCGAGCTCGGCATCGAGCCGTATGACTTCATGGAAGACGCCATCCAGGCGGCGGTCAAGGCAGCGCAATGATCGTCCGCAAAAAGCACCGGGTCATCGTGCTCGGCATCACCGGCAAGCAGGGCACGTTCTGGACGGAGAAGATGATCGCCTACGGCACCCATGTGGTCGCCGGCGTCAATCCCAAGCGCGCCGGCGAAACCCATGTCGGGGTGCCGATCTTTGCGACGACGGCTGAAGCAGTTTCGAAAACCGGCGGCGATGTTGCCGTCATGTTCATTCCGCCGCCGATGGCAAAGGACGCGGCGGTCGCCGCGGCCGAGGCCGGCATCAAATTGCTGGTGGTGCTGACGGAGCACATTCCGGCGCAGGACGTCATGGTAATGCATGCGGCAGCCGCAAAGCACGGCACGCGGATCGTTGGGCCCAACACGGCAGGTCTTGTCACGCCGGGCGAATGCTTTGTCGGCATCATGCCGGCCTTCGTGCCGAGCGTGTTCAAGCCGGGGCGCGTGGGCGTCATTTCGCGCAGCGGCAGCCTTGGCACGCTGGTCTGTCTCAACCTCACGCGCGCCGGCATCGGCCAGTCGGCTTTCATCGGCATCGGCGGTGATCCGATGCTTGGCACGACCACGCGTGACGCCCTCGCGGCGCTCGACGCCGATGCGGGCACGGATGCGGTGGTGATTGTCGGCGAGATCGGCGGGGGGATGGAAGAAGAGGCTGCCGACTATGCGAAAACGATGCGCAAGCCGTTGGTCGCCTTCATCGCCGGCGCGGCTGCGCCGCCGGGCAAGAAGATGGGTCATGCCGGTGCCATCGTTACCGGCAATGCCGGTAGTTACGTCGGCAAGCGCAAGGCGCTCGAAGCGGCGGGCGTCACCGTCGTCGACACGCCTTCTCAAATCGCGGCTGCCATTGCCGCCGGTCTCAACTCCAGCCGAACTGGCAGCAAAATTGCCGCGAGCCAATAAGTAATTCGGCTTGGCCGCGGAAAACTTGCACACCTTGAGGCCAACCTTCGTCGCGTCGCATCTGCGACGCTCGCGACTTCGACGGCGGTGCAGAGCTAATCCTCCGAATGGATGAGTTATTTTCAGACTAGGTAAATTCCGTGGCGCATCCTCTATTTGGGTGATGCGACGCGACTTGTTTTTCGCCAGAATCATTCCCATTCACGCCGATCGTTTCGGCAACGAGCCGTTCAATCACGGTTCATCGTCGCGCGTGTAAGTCGATCAAACGCTGGTTTCACAGACGAGCCGAGCACGACAGTTGTTAACGAGCAAATGGGAAAAATAGAAATGCGAAAATATATTGTTATGATTCTTGGCGCTGGCCTGATGGCCTTTGGAATTTGGCCGCCATTGGGCGCGCTCGCCAGGCCGCCGCAAGGATCGCAAGCTCGCTGTTTCGACAATTATGCTGCTTGCTACCAAAACTCGGGCAAGTGCATCTTTCCTGGACAATGCCGCGCCAAATGCGAGCAGAAATATTCCGCGTGTAGTGCCGTCGCAACATCGGGCGGCTGGAGCTCGCGCGGAGGATCAACCACCGCACTGCCGGTAACCGGCAAAGGGACAACGACCGTCACGATTTCGAGTGGCGGTACGCTCGTGTCGACGCCCGGATTGCCGGCAACGGCCAAAGGGACAACAGCGGCGACGATTTCGACTGGCGCCGCCGCGCTCGTGTCGACGCCAAATGGCAAGTCGCCGCCGGTTTCAACATCAGGTGTCAGTAGCACGGTGTTTTCGCGGTCGGTTGCCCCGTCGTCCGGTCATTCGACGAATTCGCACTCAGGGGGCGGCGGATCGCTCAACGGTGCAGGTAGCGGCGGTCCGACGAAGCGGAAGCAGCTGTAACTCGAAGGCTAAGTTCGGCGGCCAATGTCTCCGCATCGAAACAACCGCAGGGTGGGCTAGGCGCAGTAAGCCCACCAGCGGCCTTCCAATCAATTTCGGTGGGCTCGGCGCTATCAGCGTTCGCGCCGGGCGCTTCGGCGAACAGGCCGCGCCTTAGCCCACCCTACGCCAGTGTCACCGTCTCGAAATCCGCCGGCAGGACGATTTCCAGCAGTTCGCAGTCATCGGAATAGCCGCGCACCGTGTGCTTGATTCCGGGCGGCTGGATCCAGCACGAGCCGGCGTGGAACGTGTGTATGCCTTCGCCTTCGAATTCGCTCTGGAACCAGCCCTTGAGCACGTAGACCATCTGGAACTCGACGTCGTGAAAATGCGGGATCGCGACTTCCTCGGCCGTGAACGGCTTGGTCATGCGGATGACGTGCGCCTGTACCATGCCACTCGTTGCCGGCGCGATGCCGAGATCGCGGTAGGCTGAATAGGCGCGCAGGCCCCGGTCGAAATCTTCCTCGCGATGATGGCTGACGGTGAAGCGCTGCGGCCTGCGCGGTTTGGCCCTTCTAGCGGACGTCGCGCGTTTTGCGGATTTTGCCGCGACCTTTTTCCTGCTTTTCCCGGCTCTTGCCTTGGTTGCCTTCGCCTTGCGTCGTGCTTTCGCCATGACAGGCCTCCCATGTCAGGGAGATTGGACCACGGCGGAACACCGTGGGGAAGGGGTAGCTATTCGGGTGAGCCTGCGAGCTATTGTTGCCGGGCTTGGCCGGCCATGACATTCGATATGTCGCAACCCAGTCTCAAACGCCGCTCATCCCCGCGCAAGCGGGAATCCACCAGCAAAATACACATTTTCAGCAATTGCGCGGGGATGAGCGGCCGCGTCTCGTCACTCCGCGGCTTCGGCCGCGCCGCCGTGGGCCTTCGACCAGCCGGCGGGGTCGGCGATGAACCTTTCCACTTCGGCCAGCATCTTCGGTTCAAATTTTCCGCTGGTCCTGGCAACACCGAGAACGTCTTTCCACGTCGTGAGCGCGTGCAGCGTTACGCCGATATCGCTGAAGATTTTTTTGCTTTGGGGGTAGATATCATAGAAAAAAATCACGAAGCAATGCTCGCACTTACCTTCGGCAGTGCGGATCGCTTTGATGAAATTCACCTTGCTCTTGCCGTCTGTGGCGAGATCTTCCACCAGCAGCACGCGCTGGCCCGGAATCAGCAGGCCTTCAATCTGCGCGCCGCGGCCGAAGCCTTTCGGCTTCTTGCGCACATATTGCATCGGCAGGTGCATGCGGTCGGCAATCCAGGCCGCAAACGGAATTCCGGCAGTTTCGCCACCCGCCACAGCGTCGATCTTGCCGCGGCCGATATCGCGCTCGATGGTGTGAACCGCGAAATCCATCACTGCCGAACGCACGTCGGGAAACGACATCAGCCAGCGAGAGTCGTTGTAGACCGGGCTGGCCCAGCCGCTCGTGAAGATGAACGGCTTGTCCTGCATGAAACGTACCGCGCCCGTGTCTAGATACATCCGCGCGGTCAGGTCGGCGATGGTCTTCTTGTCGAGGAATTGGGTCGATGACATTTAGAGGCGATCCGCTGGCGCCGTGCCGTCCAAGTCAAAGCACAAAACGCCTCACGCCGCCATGCCACAGTGGGGCGCCAATTCACAGGCCAGATCGAGCAACGCCTCGTCGCCGCCGGCCCAGCCGATAAAGGAAAGGCCGACCGGACAACCATTGATCGTCCCGCCGGGAATGCTCATTTGCGGCAAACCCGAAACGCCGGATGTGCATGTCAGCCGCATTACCCGGACCCGGAAATCCTCGAGGTCGGCTGCGCCCATATCGAACTTCGGCGCGATGCTGGGTGAGGTCGGCAGCGCAAGCACGGTGCCGGCCACCGCCACTTGACGGATGTGCTGGCGCGCCTTGGCCAAGATCCCGCGCGCCGCGTCCGCCTGTGCCCTGGTGACGGTCGCCGCGAATTCCATGCGCTCACGCACCCCGGGGCCGATCTTCGGCTTTTGCTGGCCGACGAAACCGCCGAAGGTTTGCCAGGTCTCGTAGGCCTGCACGATGCGGAAGGCCTCGCGCCACGGGTCGAAGCCGTCCGGCGCAATCTTCCCGTGCACCATGCCGGGCAAATCGTCGCTCATGAATTCGACCAGCGTGCGTAGCAGGTCGGCGACCGGGGTTTCCGCCTGCGCGAAGGCATCTTCCAGGATCACGACGCGCTCGATCTTCGCCCGTACGCGGGCGCTGTCGAGCAGCACCGCGCCGATTTTGCGAAACACGCCCGGCGTTGCCGCGAACCAGCCTGGCACGTCGAAACTCGGTGCCATGTCGGCCACGCCCGAATGTTCGATGCGTTCATGAGTCGGACGCAGGCCGTAGATGCCGTTGAATGAGGCGGGAATCCGCACCGAACCGCCGGTGTCGCTGCCGAGCGCGAAGTCGCATAGTCCGGCGCCGCACGCGGCCGCCGAGCCGGCCGACGATCCGCCGGGCAGGCGGCCTGGCGCGCGCACATTCACCGGTGTCCCGTAATGGGCATTGGCGCCGCTCACACTGTAGAAGAATTCATCGCAGATGGTCTTGCCGGTGATGGTCGCGCCAGCGTCGAGGATTTTCTGCACCGGGGGGCAGTTGCGCGTCGCCGGGGCGTGCGTGGCGAGCCAGTCCGGATTGCCGCAGCCGGTGCGCTCGCCTGCGATATCATACATGTCCTTCACCACCGCGCTCAGCCCGGCGAGCGGCCCGCTCGCCGCGCCCTTGATTGGCGACTTGAGGTCGTGGGGAACGAAGCAGCTGCGATAAGTTTGCGGAGACATGCATCAATCTCGTGCATTTTCACGAGCAAAGTAACCAAAAGCTTCGAATGAAGCGGTCATGCTTTGCTTGCACCCCGATACCAGTCGAGGATTTTGGCGCCGTCCCAGGCCTCGACTCCCTCGTAGCCGAGAATTTCCGCGAAGGTCCGCTCCACATGGCCGATCCGGTGCGGCACGCCCGAGAGATAGGGATGACAGGCCATCGCCATCACCTTCGGGCGCTCGGCTGACTCCGCATAAAGCGTCCTGAAATGGTCGAGCGCCCGCGCGTGCCATTGCTCGGACGGCATGTGCTGCAGGGCCATCATCACGATGTCGTGGATCTCGAAATTATAGGGCAGTGCCACCACCGGCTTATGCGTGGTCTTCAGCGTCACCGGCTCGTCGTCGAGCACCCAGTCGCCGATATATTCGACACCGGCTTCCGAAAGATGGTCGAGCGTGTCGAAAGTCTGAGTAAGACCGGGGCCGAACCAGCCGCGCGGGCGTTTGCCGGAGAATTTCTCGATTACGTCCATGGACTTCATGATGACGGCGCGCTGGTCGTCGAGCTTGTGCATGGGCACCTGGTCGTAGCCGTGCGCGTTGAGCTCCCAGCCGCTGTCCATGCAGGCCCTCACTACGGTGGGATAGGTCTCGCAGACCTTGGCATTGAGCGTCACGGTCGGCGTCATGCCGAGTTCGAGCATCATCTTGCGCAGCCGCCAGAAGCCGACGCGCATGCCGTATTCGTGCCAGCTCCAGTTGGGGTGGTCAGGCAGCATCGGCTGGCCCTGCGGCGGCGAGATCACCATGCGTGCCATCGGCCGCGCCATGTCCCATTCTTCGAGCGCGAGCACCGGCCAGACCACCAGCCGCACGCCATTCGGGAATGCAAGCGGCGCGCGGCCTTCAATCGGTGAAAATGGAAGTCGTTCGCGGGGATGCATGCAGGCTTCCTTATCTTTGCCCTGGCCCGGACCGGCAGACCGAACTCCGCTCATTCCCGCGCAGGCGGGAATCGAGCGGCCGCGCCGCAACGCGTGGATCATTATCCTGGACCCCCGCATTCGCGGGGGTGAGCGGAGTGTGGTTTACAGCCACGACCGTCGTCCTCACTCCGCCTTTGGCCCGACCTTCATATACCAGTCGGCGATTTGCGCGCCGGTCCAGAACAGTACGTCTTTCTTCTTGCGGATCTTCTCGAATATCTTGCGGAAATATTTAGCCCGGTGCGGCGCGCCCATGATGTAGGGGTGCACGGAAATCGCCATCACCCGCGCCGAATGCTTGGCGTCCTTGTGGATCTGCTCGAACTGGTCCATCGCCCGCTCGTAGAATTCGCTCGCCTTGTGGTGCTGGATCAGCATCATGGCGACGTCGTTGCATTCCTGCGTGTAAGGAATGTTGAGGATCGGCTTGCCGCGCGTCTTCATCCACACCGGCTGATCGTCGAGCACCCAGTCGGCGACATAGTCGTAACCTTCCTCGGCGAGGATATCCGGCGTCTCCCAGGTTTCAGTGAGGCCGGGGCCGAGCCAGCCGCGCGGGCGCTTGCCGGTTGCCTTCTCCAGCACCTCGGCGCTTTTGCGGATGTCGGTGCGCTCGTTCTCCACCTTCTGCATGTTGCGCTGGGTATAGCCGTGGCCAACAAATTCCCACTTGCGATCGACGCAGGCCTTAACGATGTCCGGAAAGGCATCGACCGCCACGCCGTTGATGTTCATCACGCCGGGAATCTTGAAGTCGTCGTACACCTGCAACAGCCGCCAGAAGCCAACGCGGTTGCCGTATTCATGCCAGCACCAGTTCGGAATGTCGGGCATCGGCGAGCCGCCGGCCGGCGGCGTCAGCACCGTGCGCGGCATAGTTTGCGTCGGGTCCCATTCCTCGACATTGGTGATGGTCCACACCACCATGCGCGCGCCTTTCGGCAGCTTCAGCGGCTTGCGCGTTGGGATGGCGGAATAGGAGAGGCGGTCGTTCGGCAGCATGCCCACGGAAGGCTTCGGAAAATTCATGACGCGGACGTTCCTCGTTTATTGATTGGCTGGCAGTTTTGCAGGTGGTCCGGTTATTGTACAGGCCATGAAACTTGTCCGTTACCGCTCTGCAACCGGCGAGAAGCCGGGGCTGTTTCTGGATGGTGAAATCTTCGACCTGTCGGCCGGATTCGCCGCGCTCAGCCACCGCGCGCCCACGCTTGAGCACGTCGCCGCAATCGCGGCGGTGCCGGTGAAAACGCTCGCCCCGATGGGCAAGGGCCTGCCGCTCGGCCCGCCGCTGCGCGGCATCGGCAAGATCATCGGCGTCGGCCTCAACTACCGCGATCACGCCGAGGAAACCGGCTTGGCGTTACCGAAGGAGCCGACGCTTTTCTTGAAAGCCACCAGCGCGCTGTGCGGGCCTACGGATGATCTCGTCATGCCGCGTGGGGCGAAAAGCGTCGATTGGGAAGTCGAGCTCGGCGTGGTGATCGGCAAGCCGGGCGTCTACATCGCCGAGCGCGACGCGCTCGAGCATGTGCTCGGCTACTGCATCGGCATCGACTTTTCCGAGCGCGATTTCCAGTTCAATCGCGGCGGGCAGGGGTTCAAGGGCAAGAGCGCCGACACCTTCGCGCCACTCGGGCCGTTCCTTGCGGCGCGCGACGAGATTGTGGACCCACAGGATCTGGCGCTGCGCCTCAGCGTAAACGGCAAGCTCAGGCAAAGCGGCTCGACCCGCGACATGATTTTCTCCATTGCTGAGCTCGTGTCCTACATCAGCCGCTTCATGAGTTTGCAGCCGGGCGATGTCATTCTCACCGGCACGCCGGCTGGTGTCGGCTTCGGGCAGAAGCCGCCGGTCTATCTGCGCGCCGGCGATGTGGTGACGGCCTCGATCGATGGCCTCGGCGAGCAGATGCATAAGGTTGTGGGGCCGGGGTAGAGGCGCCGCACATGCTGCAATTATTTTGGAAAAATGGTGGGCTCGGCGCTATCGCGCCTTAGCCCACCCTACAGTCAAAAAATAATCCCCGATGCAACATCGCAGCCGGCAAAAGCCGCCGGGAGTTGCGTATCATCGCTTCGCATTTTTCTTCGTAGGGTGGGCTAAGGCGCGATAGCGCCGAGCCCACCACCTTATTCGCCGAATGCTGACCCCGGCAGATCACGAACGTCACCGCCCCAATCCGCCGGCAAATCACCGCGCTCGACGTATCGATGAAAACTGCTGTGCGGCCAATCGCAAACGCAAGACTCAAGGCCGTGCTTTACCGGATTGAAGTGGATGTAATTGACGTGCCGTGCCAAATCCTGGTCATCGCGGATGACATGTTCCCAGTAACGGCGCTGCCAAATGCCTTTCTCCCGTTTGGCCAACTTGCTCGATGAGCGTGAAGCCGCAGGCAGTCCGCGCGAAAAGCCGCTCTTGATACGATTCCATCGCCGCGCGAAATCGGAATCGCCGGAGGGCAACGACCACAATGCATGCATATGATCGGGAAGAATGCAGATCGCCAGTGTTCGGAACGGCCAGCGCTGCCGCACCTCGTCGTAGACACGGCGGAGGCGGTCGATTTCCCGTACCAGCAATTCGCTGGAACGATCCGCAAGTGCCAGCGTGAAAAAGAAGGTGCCGCCTGCAATTTTCGCGCGCCGATAGTCGGACATGATGCAGTGTAGTGCGAGGCGGTTGTGATGGGCTCGGCGCTATCGCGCATTAGCCCACCCTACAAGAAGAACGCACGACTTGACTACGTCTGCGCGAAATGCGCTGGCATCTTTTCTCCGATAGCCACGCTCGCCGTGATTTCGGCTTTGGGCGTAGGGTGGGCAAAGGCGCGGTTTCGCGCCGTGCCCACCAAGAAACAGGAAAGGGGTGACGCACTCTCAATACATCCCCCATTCGAAGGGTGTTCCATTTATCTTCCATCTTTACTAATTCGCCCCTCGCGCAATATGCATAATCTGAATTGCGGAATCCCGCGCGCCATCGCGACGTGCGCAAAAATCTCATCTGATCGAGTGATGCGTCGCGCGACAAATATATTTAAGTGAATCACCTTCGCGCGAACAATCTGCACGCATCGTTTAAGTGCGGTTCATGTGTGTGCATCTAGGTTGCGCGCCGATCGATGAGCGGGCGCGCTCAATGCGACGTGACGAGAATGAAACGAGTCACCGACGAACGAAGCGCTGGCGAATTGATGCCTCGAACCACGTGATGAACAACAGAAACGAACCAGGAAATTTGAAATGCGCAAAATTCTCATTATCGCTCTCGGCCTCATCACTCTCGGTGCTCTTGTCGGCGCACAGCCGGCGGACGCAAGAAAGAAAGGCCCGCCGGTGCCGACCGGTTTTGGTGGCGGCAAGCCCCCGGCAGTTCCTGGCTACGGCACGTCGCAAGTCGTCATCGTGCCGGGCGAGGTCGGTCCGCGCCATCCGCAGCCGACTGATCGCGCCTACATCAACAAGTAGGCGGATCTGGCTTGGCCTGTAACGGCAAAATCCCGGCGTGGTCACTCGCGCCGGGCTTTTGAAGCGGCAAGCTCGATCACCGACGCAAGGACAATTGGAAATCCGACATGCGCAAAACGCCCAATTTCGCCGTTGCCCTTGTGGCCTTAGGAGCATTCACGCAACTCGCGACCCGGCCCGCCCTGGCTGCGGAGAATTGCTACGGCAGCTACACCAGTTGCCGGGCGCTCACCGGGCCTGACGTCGATGGAACCTGCCGGGCAATTTACAATGCGTGCGTGAAGCGCAATGCCGGCAAGGCATCCGGGCAAGCCAGTGGCAGCCGGCTTGTTTCCGGTGCGCACATAACTGTCGATGGCAGCCTTGTAACGCCGGCCGGCAAGCCGTCGACTTGGAACGGCAAGGCTACCAATAGTGTGGTGGTCAATGGGGCCGCCCTCGGCGGTTCTGCCGGCGCGGCCGCAACCGGCACCGGCTCGACTGTCCACGGCAATAGCGCCACCATCAGCAGCGCCGGCAATATTCTCCAGGGCGCGAAGGCCACGATTGGCGGCGCTGCAATGAGCGGGTCACGCAACGGTGGCCGCACCAACATGCGGACGCAGTAGATCGGGACATCTCGGGAAAGAACGCTGAAACAATAGAGCCCTACCTGGTCTACGGCGTGTCCCCACCCGCCGCGATCAGGCCAGACTCCCGGCGCGTGTGGCTCGCGCCGGGAGTTCTGTTTTTTTGGAGGGTGTTGCGCCGGCAAACCCACGTGATGGGCACGGCACATTCAGCGCCCTTGCCCGTCCTATGAGTCGAGACTTGCGCGAGCCACCCCGTTGCCGACGTCAACTTCCCTTCGCGCCGTAAATCTCCGGGAAGAAATAATCCTTCCACGATGTGGGCTTCGCCTTGAGCCGGCCGACGCGCGACATGAACTCGGCGAAGGCCATGGTGTTCTCCGGTACCATCGTCCAGTGCACCTGTGGGCCCGAGACGATCTTGCCGGCCATGTCGAGCGGAAGCTTCGATTTGGAATCCTCGATCCATAGCGCCGCGGCCGCACGCGGATCCTTGGCGACGATCTCCGTCGCTTCCTTGAGCGCGGCGATGAAGGCCTTGTACAGCACCGGGTTTGAATCGCGGAATTTGGCCGAGGTCCAGATCGCGGTGAACGTGTGCGAGCCGCCCATCACGTCGAATGAATTGAGGACCGTGTGCACGCTCGCATCCTCGAGTTGCTGATACTGGAATGGCGGCACGCTGAACGCGGCGGTGATCTGGGCGCCGCCCTTAAGCAGGGCGACGGTGGCGTCGGGCGGTGTCATCGATATGGTGAGCGGGTCAAGCTTCTCGAAGTCCTTGTCCCCGTATGCCTTGGCCGCCGCCATTTGCAGCGTCAGCGCCTGCACCGAGGTGCGCACGGCGGGCACTGCGATGCGGTCGCTATCCTTGAAATCCTTGATGGTCTTGATGTTCGGATCGCGGGTGTTGAGCAGAAATGGCTGCGAGCTCAGCGCCGATATGCCGCGCACTTCCTGCGGGGTTCCCTTGGTGCGCGCCCACAACGTGAGCAGGCCCGGCACGCCGCCCGAGCCGATATCGATATTTCCGGAGATCAGCGCTTCATTGACTGCGGTCGGCCCGTTGAATTTGAACCACGAAACCTTGGCATTCGGAATGCCCAGCGCGGCTGCGTGCTTTTCGATGAGCTGCTGATGCTGCATCACATTGAGCTGCAAGTAGCCCATCGAAAATTGCTGGGCGAGCCGGATTTCCTGGGCCCGAGCCGAAGCCGACAACAGGCCGAACAGCGTCACGGCAGTGGCAAACGCACGCAGCATTGTTTTGGAATTCATGGCATGTCCTCCAACCCCGCCGCCAGCTTACTGTTTCTTATGGGCGACGGCTTGCACGCTAGGCGGCGGTCTCGATTTTGGCAATCGACAGAGCGGTTGTCTCTCAATCCGCTCATCCGCGCGAAAGCGGGGATCCATATCACAAGCTCGGAGCGCGTTGTCCTGGGTCCACGCTTTCTCGGGGACGAGCGGAGTGGTCGTGCCGCACGTGTGCCGTTCGCACGTTCCGCCCGCTAGGCTGCGGCCTCGATCTTGGCAATGCTGCGGTACCAATCGAGTATCTGCTCGCCGTTCCAGTGCAGCACGCCGTCGTGCTTGTTCACATAATCGTAGATTTGCTCGAGATATTTGATCCGGTGCGGCTGGCCACTGATGTAAGGGTGAATTGCCAGCGTGCAGAATTTTGCGCGCTTCGCGCTCTCGGCATAAAGCCGGTCGAACTGGTCCGTCACCAGCTTGAGCAGGTAGTCGCTGTTGTGATGCTGGACGATCATCACCGGAATGTCGTTGCATTCAATGGTATAGGGCAACGTCACCAGCGGACCCTTTGTGGTCCTGATCACCGTCGGCTCATCGTCATAGACCCAGTCGCCGATGTATTTGACGCCAGCCGCGGCGAGCAGGTCCGGCGTCTCCAGGGTCTGCGTCAGGCCGGGGCCGAGCCAGCCGACCGGACGCTTGCCGCAATACTTCTCCATGATGTCCATGGTGCGGCTGATCATGCCGGCCTGGTCGGTTTCCTTGTGGATCGGGCCCTGCTCATAGGCGTGGCCCATGAATTCCCAGCCGTCATCGCGGGCCTGGGCGGCCACGCGTGGATAGTCCTCGCAGATGCGCGCATTGGCGGCGAGCGTCGGTTTGATGCCCAGTTTCCTGAACAGTTCGTGGAAGCGCCAGCAGCCGACCCGCATGCCGTATTCGTGAAATCCCCAATGCACGACATCCGGCATCAGCGGCACGCCGGTCGGGGCTGGGAGAAGCTGCCGCGCCATCGGCTTGCCGATGTCCCACACCTCGTAATTGACGATCGTCCAGAACACGATGCGGGCATTGCCCGGCAGCTTGAGGGGCGGGCGGTCCACGATCGCGGAATAGTCGGCGCGGTCTTTTGGGATCATCGGATTGGCCATGACTTCGTCCTACTTCGTCCTTGCAGATGGATAGAATGTCACGCCGCTGCCGCGACACGCAACCGGGCCAGGGTTGGCGTGGAATGTGGAGGGCGTTAACTCTCAACCGCTCATTCCCCGCACCCGGGTCCGGCTTCGCCGGTCCGAGTGCAGGCTCCAGCGGCAATCCCACCGGGGCCTGAGCGAAACGAGAAGCTACGCCCCCGCCGCCACGCGCAGGCCGACGAGACGTTCGAGCGTCGCGGTGTCGTTGCCGAGCTGTGCCGACAGCGCGCGGTGCGCCACCGCGCCGCGCTCCAGCACGATCGCCTCGGCAGTCAATTCCAATGCGATCTCGGTATGCTGCTCGACCAGGATGATCGCAATGCGCCGGTCGAAAAGCATCAGCTTCATCGCGGCGGCGAGCTCGTCGACGATTACCGGCGCCAACCCCTCGAACGGTTCATCGAGCAGCATCAATTCCGGATTCGTCATCAGCGCCCGCGCGATTGCCAGCATCTGCTGCTCGCCGCCGGACAGCTGGTTGCCCATGTTGCGGCGGCGCTCGGCGAGACGCGGGAACATCTTGAAGACGGACGCAAGGTCCCATGGCCCCGGCCGCGCCGCGACCGTGAGGTTTTCCTCCACCGAGAGCGACGGGAATATCTCGCGCTCCTGCGCCACCCAGCCTATTCCGTTCACGGCGCGGCGATGCGACGCAACGCGCGATATATCTTGCCCGCGCCAGCGCAGGCGACCGGCGCGCAGCTGCGTATAACCCATGATCGTGAGCAGGAGCGTCGACTTGCCCACGCCATTGCGGCCGAGGACCGCGAGGCTTCCGTGTTCCGGCACGTCGAGCGAGATACCGTGCAGCACCAGCGCATCGCCGTAGCCGGCGGTTACGTTTTCGAGCGTGAGAAGCGGCTCAGCCAAGATATTCACCCATGCTTGCGCTTGCCCAGATAGACCTCGCGGACGCCGGGATCGGCGGCGATCTCGGCCGGCGAGCCTTCGGTGAAAATGGCGCCGCCGACCAGCACGATGATATGGCTTGCGAAGCGGAAGACCACGTGCATGTCGTGCTCGATGAAAAGCAAGGTGAGATCGCCGGAAAGCCCGGCGACCGCCTCGAAGATATCGCCGCTCTCTTCCTGCGGCACGCCCGCCGCCGGCTCGTCGAGCAGCAGGACTTTCGGCTTTGTGGCGAGCGCCAGCGCGATTTCCAGGAGCCGCTGCCGCCCATAGGGCAGTTCGCGCGTGATCTGGTAGCAGCAGTCGCCGAGCCGCAACCGCACCAGGATGTCGTGTGCTTCCTCGATCGCTTCTTTGTGGATGGCGGTGTTCTGCCAGAAGTTGCCGGCAATGCCGCGCCGCTCGGCCACTGCGAGCGTCACCGCTTCGAGCGGATTGAGGCCGGCAAAGAGCGTGTTGATCTGGAAGGTGCGTGCGAGGCCGCGCCGCACGCGTTCCTCCGGCGCCGTCGCCGTGATGTCGTCGTCGCCCAGAAAGATCTGCCCGGCATTGGGCGTCAGCATTCCGGTCATAAGGTTGATGAGCGTCGTCTTGCCCGCGCCGTTGGGCCCGATCAGCGCATAGCGCGCGCCTTGGGGCAATTTGATCTCGACATCGCGCGCGACCGGCAGCGAGCCGAAGCTCTTCGACAACCCGCGGGTCGCCAGCGCGAGTGCGCGGTTATCGGCCGTGGTTCTTGCGGGATGCGCGGGGGTGCTCATTTGCGCTTCCACCGTCCGTAGATCTTCGACAGGCCGCCGATAATGCCATTCGGCAGGATCATCACGACCATGACCAGGAGCACGCCGATCCAGAAATACCAGTATTGCGGGGCGATGCCGGAAAACTGATCGCGCGCCACCATGAAGATCGCCGCGCCGATCAACCCGCCGTAAAGCCGTCCGGCACCGCCTAGTACCAGCATCACCAGCACGTCGGCGGAACGCTGGAAGCCCAGCGTTTCAAGGGACACCGTTTCGGTCGTCTGCGCCAGCAGCGCACCGGCGATCCCGGCGATGGCGGCGGCGATCGTATAGATCGTCTGAATATGGGCGCGGCTCGGCGCGCCGATTGCCGGCATGCGCACCGCGTTCTCCCGGATGCCGCGCAAGGCAAGGCCGAACGGCGAATTGATCAGCCGGCGCGCGAACAGGAACACCGCAAACAGCACGATCAGCGAATAGGTGTAGGCGACATAGCCGTACAGATCGAATTCGAACATGCCGAGCAGCGGCCACATCTTGACGCCCTGAAGCCCGTCGACGCCGCCGGTGAGCCAGCTCGCGCTGTTTGCAAGCTCGGCGAGCAGCAATCCGAATCCGAGCGTGAGCATGATCAGCGCAAGATGCCTGAACCGCGCGATGATGAAGCTCGACGCGTAGCCCGTAAGGCCCGCGAGCACCGCGGCCGCAAGCAGGCCGGACAGCGGCTCGCCCCAGCCATATTTCGCGATGATGCCGGCCGTGTAGGCGCCGACACCGAAAAACGCGGCATGGCCGAGCGAAACGATGCCGGCATAGCCGAGAATGAGGTCAAGCGAGAGCGCGAAAAGCGCGGTAATCGCGATCTGGCTTGCGAGCGAAAGATAATCCGGAAACAGCACGTAGGGCAGAAGCGTCGCCAGCCAGAAGATGATCTCGATCGGCTGCCAGCGGCTTTGCGCCTGGAGATAGGCTTGCGGGGTGAGGGTGGTGCTCGCGGTCATGATTTAACCGCCATCCCGCTTGCGTTGTCCCTCATCCCGTTCATTCCGGGAATGAGCGCAAAAAGTTGCAAATTTCGTCCAGGCGAGACGCATCCGCTACCGCCTCCCGAAAAGGCCGGTCGGCCGCCACATCAGCAATGTGATCATGACCAGGTAGATGAGGAAGGCGCCCAGCTGCGGCACATAATATTTGCCGGCGATGTCGCTGATGCCGAGCACCGCCGCGGCGGCAAAGGATCCTGTAATCGAGCCGAGACCGCCGACCGAAACCACGATAAGCACGTAAACAAGATAGGTGAATGCAAAGAGCGGATCGAGGCCGACGATCTCGATCGCGAGCCCACCGCCGAGTCCGGCGAGTCCGCTGCCGAGCGCGAAGGTCACGGCAAACGTCCGATCGACATTGATGCCGAGGCCGCTCGCCATGCGCTGGTTGTCGACCGCTGCGCGCACCTGCGCGCCGAAGCGGGTATATTCCAGCGTGCCGACCAGGATGAGTGTTGCGGCGATGCCGATACCCACCAGGATCAGGCGGTAGATCACGAGATTGAGCCCCAGAAACGTGATCGATCCACGCAAATATGTCGGAAGCTGCAGCGGCTGTTGCTCGGTGCCGAATGTGTATGCCGCCACCGCCACCGCAATGAATGCGATGCCGATCGTCAACAGCACCTGGTCGAGGTCGGTGGCGCGATAAAGGCGCCGGTACAGCACGCGCTCGAACACGACGCTGATGAGCGCGGTCACGATGAAGGCCACCGGAAGTGTCGCAAAAAACGGCCAGCCGTAGCGGTTGACCAGCATCACGGTCACATAGCCGCCCACCATGGCGAAGGCGCAGTGCGCGAGGTTGATGAAATTCATCATGCCGAGCGTCACTGACTGCCCGACGGACAGCAGGAACAGCAGCATTCCATAGGCGAAGCCGTCGAATAAAACGCCGATGATAGGAGGGAGCATGGTCGCGGCGCCCCTATGAGCCGACTGTCAGCGAATCGGCTACCCCGGAATGCCAATAAAGCATTCCGGGATCAGCGTCAGCTTTCGCGATCAGATAAGCGACGGGACCGATCGTCAACGGACCGGCTTACTTTTTCATGCGCGCCTTGACCGGATCCTTGACGTTTTCGACCTTGCCGATCTCGACATTGACCAGCTTGCCGCCGACCTTCTCGACTTTGTTGATGTAGACGGTCTGGATGATGTCGCGGGTCTCGGGGTCGATCGAGATCGGCCCACGCGGGCTTTCCCACTTCATGCCCTTGGCCGCGTCGATGAGTTTCTCGCCGTCGGTCGCGCCTTTGGTCTTTGCGAGCGTGGCATAGATGAGGTGCATGCCGTCGTAGCCGCCGACCGAGAAGAAGTCCGGATTACGCTTGTAGTCTGCGTTATAGGCCTTCACGAAATCGGCGTTCATCTTCGACTTGTGATTGTAGTCGTAGTGGGCGGCGGTGATGATCCCCTGCGCCGCATCGCCCATGCTGGCGAGCGCGTGCTCGTCGGCGATTTCCAGCTGGCCCATGACTTTCGTCTTCTTCGGATCGATGCCGCGCTCTGCCAGCGCCTTGCCGAACGCGCCTGGCTGCGCGCCGCCGGGGATCATGACGAAGATTCCCTGCGGGTTGAGATCCTTGGCGCGCTGGACGAAGGCCGAGAAATCCGGATTGGCCGGCGGCATGCGCACCGAGCCTAGGACCTCGCCGCCTTGCGACTTGAAGCCGCTCTGGAACGCACCCTCCGCGTCGATGCCCGGGCCGTAGTCCGTCACCATCGTGTAGGCTTTCTTCACGCCGTTCTTTTCCGCCCAGCTGCCGAGAGTTTCATTGAGCTGCGGAACGGTCATCGATACGCGTGCCATGTATGGCGACTTGGTGGTGACGATGGCGGTCGCGGCGTTCATCACGACCATGAATTTTTTCGCCTGCGCTGAAACGTCGCCCGCCGCCATGGCATTTGGCGTGAGCACGAAGCCGGCAAGGATATCCACCTTGTCGCGGGTGATCAGTTCCTGCGCCAGGCGCTTTGCCACGTCGGGCGCAATGCCGCCGGTGTCCTTGCGGATGAATTCAAGCTTCTTGCCTGCGACCGTGTCGCCATGCTGCTTCACATAAAGCTTGATGCCGTTGTCCATCTGCGTCGCCGTGTCGGCGAACTGCCCGGTATAAGGCAAGATGAGCCCGATCTTAATGGTGTTCTGGGCGTAGCCCGCTGCCGGCATCAGGCATGCCGCCACGAGGGCGCCGCCGGCGAGTAGAATCCGTTTCATCGTCATGTCCTCCCCATCGAATTTTATTGTCGCTGGTATTGCCAATACAATGCCTGAGCTTCCAGGCAAAGAAAAGCGCCGCGAACCGTGGGTTTGCGGCGCTTTTGGTTGGGTGTCTCACTATTGGCGCACAAACGCTAAATGTCGCACTGCGATCGCCGGGCGGGTCAGCGGAAGGCCTAACCTGGCACAATCCGCTAAGTTAATGACAGCGTCGCCCGTTCATATTGGCCGTTGCCCATCTTTCCTTCCGGGAAGATGCCGTGGGCAGCAATCCACTCGAAGGATTCCTCGTAAACTTCCTTGGTGTAGGGCTCGAACACGAGGCGCTCGCCGGGGCCCCAGCGCCGCGTATCCATCCGGTCATGGAAGCGGTCGGGAAACTCGTTCTTGTAATAGTGGGTGTAAAGCTCCGGTCGAAGGTCGATATCGCGTTGCGCCTTGCGCAGGGCGCGGAAGAACTTTCGCAGGTCCTCCGGATCGGGATTGCCGTGGATCATGGTGGCAATCATGAAGGTCGTGTCGATGACTTTGCGGAAACCAAGCTGCTCGGCGAAGTAATAAGGCCCGCTGAACAGATTGACGGCCGGCGCCGCGCCCTCGAGCAGCAATTCCATGCGCTTGAACAGCATGCCGTCGGCGTAGGTAAGGTTGATTTGCTCCGGCTTGAGATACTGCTCCAGCGCCTGAACGGTGGCGTAATGGCTGCCGGACTGGAAACCGACCGAGACCGGCACGCCGGCCAGATCGGCAGGCGTCCTCACCTTCGAGTCGGCCGGCACGAAAATGCCCGCCGGCGCTACCGAGTAGACGTCGGTGTACATCTTGCCGTGGCCGTTCGAGGCCGCGACATTGACCGTCCAGTGACATGCGCAGCTGACGCTCGCCTTGCGGCCTTCCTCGAATGACTGGAAGGCCCCAACCTTGTTGCCCTTGTCGTGGATCTTGCCGCCGGTTGCGCGAACCAGCTCGCGGAATTCGTAATCGAGGCCTTCCTTGCGAAAGTAGTCCTTCTCCTCGGCGACCCATTCCTGCAGGCGGAAATGCGGTTCAATCAGGAATTTCGGCATCTTTAGTCCTCCCTAGGCGCGATTGGCTCATGTTTCGCAAAGCTCTCAGCAACAGCTTTGCCCTTCAGTGTGGTCGTGTTCGCGTTCCGCGATGCGACGGGCACGGATCATTTTCACGTGGTCATCCATCAGGGCGCGGGCGCCCGCGGCGTCGCGAATCTCGATCAGGTCGGTGAGCTTCGTATGGATATCGAGAATATGCTCGGCAAGCTTCGGTGTGGCGGTGACGTTGCGGCGTGGCCACGAAACATGCTCGAGCGAAATGAGCTGGACGACCAGCACGCGGTTATGCGAGGCCTCCGCGACCGCAAGGTGAAAATCGCGCGACAGCCGGGTGAAGCGGTCGAGGTCTGCGGTCGATTCTTTGGCCTGGCGCAGGAGCGCGCGCAATTTCGCGACGTCGGGGGCGGTCGCGTTTTCAGCGGCAAGCTCAGCGCCGAGCGTCTCGATCGCCCGCTGCGCGTCCATGATCTCTGCGGTCGATACGCCCGTGAGGTCGAGTTGCACGGCGAGCGCCTCTGCGAACAGTCGCGGATTACCCTGCGCGATGCGGGCACCGCCGCCTTTGCCCATGCGAATTTCGACGATGCCGAGGGCCTCGAGGGTGCGCAGCGCATCGCGTGCCACGATCCGGCTCACGCCGAAACGCGCGGCGAGGTCTTTCTCGGTACCAAGGAAGTCACCCGGCTTGAGGGTCTTCGCAAACAGCGTGTCGCGCACCCAGGTGACGATCTGTGCAGACAGGGAGGATGACCGTCCGGCGAACATGATGCGCGCGGTCAACCCGCCGCTCATCATCACCGGTTGCCGCGTCGCCGGCTGCTGCAAGACCGTCCATGGCATGGTTCACCCTTATGAACAGGTCCCAGTATGGAAGGGCCTTTTAAAATAGTAAAGATACTATCTTTAACGGCATATTATACTTGCCGTACCCGAGAAAAATAGAATCGCATCAATTACTTAGGTGATTCTACATTAACCACTTGATTCCAATGGTAGATTCAGCTATATATAAACCCGCTGAACCTGTCTTCCTCCGAAAGGCGATCAGGTTCAGCGGGTCGCAATCGCCCTTACCAAGGGGCGTGCCTATGAACGGGAGCCATTGGCTCCCGTTTCTATTCATATTCTCCGTTTGATAATCAGGGTCGGATTTCTCATGGTGTTGATGAGTTTTCTGGTGCCATTGTCATTGAAATACCAGCTAACCCAAGCATTTTCGGTCTTAGCCCCGATGGCCACGTTGAGTTCATTCAGGCTGTCAAAAGGTTGATTAAAGCCTTGCAAGTGCCATTTTCCGCCACTTGCACGAGCCGAATACTCGGCACCCTTATAGGTCCGGTAGATTTGCATCCCCTCCGGAAATTGGACCTCAAACCGATGGTCATAAAATCCCCCCAGGGTTTCTCTCGGTCTTACAGATATATGCGCCGGGGGAGCAGCGACGGTAGAATCGCCCGAAAGTCCCAATAAACGGCGCAGAATATCCTCCTCAGTCTGGTCGGCCTCGTGGGCCTTTTGCCAGAGCGCACCGTAAGTCTGATTGCTGATCTCGATAGTTTTCATGTTCCGTGTATGTCCCAATTTTCCCTAAAGTGCAAGAAAAATATTATAGTTCCGTATTGACTTTAGGGAAAACCTAGGTAGATTGCATACCCAGAGGAGCAGTGGTCATGCAATCAGTCCTGTCAGACAAGCATTTTCACGATGAAGCTGCAGCCTATCGTTACGTCGAGGCACGCGTTTGGCCGGAAGGCCCCGTATGCCCGCACTGTGGCGGGATAGATCGCATTACCCCAATGAAGGGCAAGAGTGACCTG
>DASSIT010000014.1:0-21090 GCA_035691545.1 Pseudolabrys sp.
ATCGCGAAACGTCTTGGAGCAGGAGACCGTCTGCTTCATGGGCACGAACGTGGTGAGCGGTACCGCCGTCGCCATCGTCGCTGCGACCGGCGATGCAACTTATTTCGGTACGATGGCACGCAACATTGTCGGCGCTCGGCCACTTACCAGCTTTGACAAGGGCATCAACAAAGTCAGCTGGATGCTGATCCGCTTTCTTATGGTTATGACGCCACTGGTGTTTCTCATCAATGGTCTCAGCAAAGGTGACTGGCTGGAGTCTCTGCTATTTGCGGTCTCGGTGGCGGTCGGACTGACACCTGAAATGCTGCCAATGATCGTCACAACGAACCTCGCCAAAGGTGCGGTGATGATGGCGCGGCGCAAAACCATCGTGAAGCGCCTGAATGCCATCCAGAATTTTGGCGCAATGGACGTTCTCTGCACCGACAAGACCGGCACGATAACGCAAAACAAGGTCATCCTTGAGCGGCATCTTGACATCCATGGACATGAGGATCTGCGGGTCCTCGAATATGCCTGGCTCAATAGCTTCAATCAAACCGGACTAAAGAATCTGCTTGATGTTGCGGTTCTCGAGTACGCGCTGCAGCACGAGCTCGTAGAGAAATTAAAGCACTACCGGAAAATCGACGAAATTCCGTTCGATTTCGTTCGGCGGCGTATGTCCGTTGTGGTGCGCAATGGAGATAATCAGAATCTTTTCGTCTGCAAAGGCGCGATTGAGGAAGTGTTACCCCTGTGCATATCTGCTGACGATCAGAATGCCGAGGCGGCGGGTGGCGTGCTGCCCTTCACCACCGAAATGCGCAAGGAAGTACGCCGGATCACACGAAGGCTAAACCAAGATGGCCTTCGCGCATTGGCTGTGGCCTATAAGTGGCTGCCGCCAGAAGACCGGACCTACACAGTCGAAGATGAAAAGCAACTAGTCTTATCCGGCTATGTTGCTTTCCTTGACCCACCTAAGGAAACCGCACGCGAAGCTATCGCCGCCCTGCGGGAGCACGGCATTGCTATCAAGATTATCACTGGCGACAACGAGGTCGTCACACGTAAAATCTGCAAGGAAGTAGGACTGCCCATTGAGCATGCAATGCTCGGCAAGGACGTGGAAAAACTTTCTGACGCAAAACTTGAGGAGGCAACTGAGCCGACCACCATCTTTGCAAAGATGTCGCCCGTGCAAAAATCGCGCGTCATCCGCGCATTGCAAAGAAACGGACATACGGTCGGTTATCTTGGTGACGGCATCAATGACGCTGCCGCGCTCAAAGACGCGGACGTGGGAATTTCGGTCGATACCGCTGTCGACATCGCCAAGGAATCCGCAGACATCATCTTGCTAGAGAAAAGTCTGCTAGTCCTTGAGGAGGCCGTCGTCGAAGGCCGCAGAACGTTCGCCAATATCATCAAATACATCAAAATGACGGCAAGCTCGAATTTCGGCAACGTGTTTAGTGTGCTGATCGCGAGCATATTTCTGCCGTTCTTACCGATGCTGCCGATTCAATTATTGGTTCAGAATTTGCTTTACGATGTCTCGCAGGTCTCGATTCCATGGGATGATGTTGACCGCGATTATCTCAAACAGCCAAGGAAATGGGACGCGGGCGGCATCGCCCGTTTCATGGTGTTCATCGGCCCAATCAGTTCTATCTTCGACATTGTGACATTTTTCGTCATGTGGCACGTATTCCGCGCCAATACGCCGGAGCATCAATCGCTATTTCAGTCGGGCTGGTTTGTGGTGGGATTACTGACGCAGACGTTGATCGTTCATATGATCCGCACTCAGCATATCCCTTTCATCCAGAGCCGCGCCGCGTGGCCCGTTATTCTACTGACGGCTTCCATTATGGCGTTTGGCATCTATCTGCCATTCTCGTCACTGGGCGCGCATTTGGGATTGGTACCACTCCCGTGGTCCTATTTTGGTTGGTTAGTCGCAATTCTGCTGAGTTACTGCGTGCTCACCCAACTGATCAAGGCGATCTACATTCGGCGTTTTGGACAGTGGCTATAAGATAGCCACCCGCGCACTTAGGTTAAACATGCGGAACGCTCCCTATGGGTCGCACTCTGGCGAGCGACTTCGGCTGTACTGCGCAGGCATCCTGATTCAGGTCGCCAAATCGGTTCTATCACTCACTTACCTGCTTTTTAAATTACGCATAATAAGCGTAACCGGGGTCGAGTGCGGGGTTCGCGCCAGCGAGACGATGCGCCGACTAAGTTGGCGGCTGATACGGTGGAAACCGCGTTAACGGATTTGGATCAAAAGCAAACGCGTGCGGGGCGAGAGCCTATTTCCACTAAGGGCCTATGGCTTCCGAATGAGTTTATAGGACGGCCAACTGGTCTGATTGTGCCAACTCTTGATGAGTTTTCCGCAACATTCGCATTCGGCGCGACCGGTGTCGGGGAACGGTGCGCGCGTGTGGGTGAACTTATAAACCGCGCCGCAAGAGCAGGTAAATTCACCGGCTGGTGTGGCTTGGATGCCATCGGCCATCCCATCATTATGCCGGTGTTCGCGCGAGGCTGCTAGAGTCTAAAACTGAAGCCTGCTTTTCCGGCGATATCTCCGATCCATCGTCACGCTCGATCACTACCTCTACGATAAAATATTGCCTCGATCGGTTGAATTCACCGTACCCGGTTGGACAAATTTGGAGCTAAAACATTGAAATTACAGCAGCACAAAACGAGGGTGGTGGGCCCGGGAGGACTCGAACCTCCAACCAGACCGTTATGAGCGGTCGGCTCTAACCAGTTGAGCTACGGGCCCTGGACGTCCTTCTATCAACGCGCGCGGGCGGTGCCAACGCCGGTTCTCCCGGCGATGTTCCGAAGGCATCACGGAGTCCGGGCGCCCTTTTTCATCGCATCGTTACTAGGGCAACAGGCCGATTTCGCGTGCGCAATTCGCGGCACTGACGAAAACGTAGTTGCGCGCCGTCCGCCCGTCGCAGCTTCTCAATTTCGGACGCAACGTCGGACCGGCGTCACAACAAGCGGTGTGGGCCCGCCGACACCGTAGTTCACCAGAATGTGAATCGTCCACCTTGCACCTATGCCGGCCGCTGCCCAGAGCACGACCGCTCCGGCGTCGCCGCAAATTAACGCGCCGCTTCGGAGGCAGGTCGGTGTCTATCGTCTGGTGACGGACGGCGCAATACGCAACTGTCCTCCGAACACACGACGCGCAGTAATTTGGAGTGTGGCCAAGTGTAACTGATCGCGCCGCGATGCGTCGTCGTGTTAAAATTATACGATGCCGTGAGTGAACCGGTCGCATCCGTGAAGGTTTGTTGCGACGTACTCAGGACATGGCCGCCCAGCGAAACCGACTGCACTCCATCGACGGAAGTGAAACCGATTGTCCCCGCCTTGGTGGTGGTCGGAAACGCCGGATTTCCTGCGTGCGTGCCCGCGGGCGCGCTGCCGCGGGCGAGAAGCCCGGATTCAAACACCTGCGTCGCCGCGCCGCCCGGCGGTGGAATGGCGATATTGCCGGGCGCCGAACCGATGATGGTGGGGCCGCTGAATAACAGCTGGTGCGGTACCGCACCGTCGCCATTGGCATCGAGCAACGCCTTTTGGCCCTCCTGCCCTAGGAGCGCCAGCGGCAACGAACCGTTCGGCAGCGCGTCGATAGATGGATCGACAAAGTCAGGGGCGCTGGGAGGCGTCTTGTCTGCGTCGGCCTGGGCCGACTGGCCTACCGTCTGGGACAGGAGCGCCGAGAATTGATCGCCATTGATTTCACGGCCGCCACCCAATTCGACATCGATATATGGAAATGGCTTGCCCGATGAATCAAAAAACGGTTCGGCGGTGACCGTGGACTGATTGTCGAACTCGACGACCAGTTTCGCGCCCGCCTGAACAAGTTTCAGTTTTTCGTGTGCGAGGCCTGAAAAGTCGAGTGTCGTACCGTGGCGGTCGCGAAGTTCAACTGTGATGGCCTGACCACGCTCAGGCTTTGTCACTTCGACGATGTGCGGTGGAGCAAGACTGGAAAAATGAATACCAGCCGACGGGACGACAACGCGTTCGTTCATGGCACACTGCCTCGATACTCTGAAAAGTCGTGAGTCTAGCTCGCGCGCCACGACGCTCAGGCAGGACGTGTTTACGGGACTCTTGCGGAAAGCGCGTCGACCAAACGAATGATTTCGCGATATCAAAGTGTGGTGATGAAGCATCTGAACCGAATGGAGGATGGCGTCGCATTACGCTAAGATGCGGATCTATTGCCGCGGAGCGCCGTCATGCACGCCTTCAGTCTGAATCGCGAACAGCAGTGGGACCCCAAACATCACGTCGAGAAGATTCTCGGCAAAATCGCCGATGGTGACGTTACCGTTGCCTGCTGGGAGCCCGGCCAGATCAGCCCCTATCATTGCCACCCGCATGCGACCGAAATCTATTTCTGCTTTTCCGGCGGCGGGACGATGCGAACCCCGGCGCAAAGCATCCCCGTGACACCGGGTGGCTTTGTCGTTCACCCGCCCGGCGAAGTACATGAATATGAGAACGGTCCTGCTCGCACGCTGCTATTCCGCGTACGCTACGGCTCCGACATGCGCGCGCATCACTGTGCCTGGCGCGGGAACGAGGAGTGGAAGCAGTCGGCCGCCGATGCGGAGTATTATCGGCTGCATCCGGCCGCTTGACGTCAGGCGACGGCCGCGGCCGCGCTGCTACATCTTCAGCAGACGCTTGGCGTTGCCGCTCAGGATCTTGACTTTGTCGGAGTCGGAGATCGACACATTTTTCATCCAGTCGACCGCCGGCTGGTTCATCACGAACGGCCAGTCGACCGCAAACAGGATGTGATCGACGCCCATCTCCAGCATGCAACAGATCAGGGCCGGGTCGGAGAAAAAGCCGCTGGTGGTAACATAGAAGTTCTTGCAGAAGATATCGCGGAAGCTCATCGCCTTCTGGCCCGGCCGCTTGAGCGATGAGTCGATGCGCCAAAGCAGAAACGGCAGCGTTTCGCCGAGGTGGCCGAGGATGACCTTAAGATTGGGGTGTGCATCGAATAAGCCCGACAGCACAAGACGTATCGCCTGCGTTGCGGTTTCGACCGTGTAGCCCCAGGCCGGCCGCACCACCAAAGGAAAGTCCTTCGCGTAATCCTCGTAATAGATCTCCGTCACTTTCGCGTTCGGCAGCGAGGGATGGAAGTAAATCGGTACGTCGAGCTTCTCGGCGCGTTCGTAGATCGGCCAGAACTTCTTGAGATCGAGAAACTCGCCATTCGACATGCCGTGCAGCATCGCACCCGTGAATCCGAGCTTGGTAACGGCGCGTTCGAGCTCGTCGGCGGCGGCCTTCGGATCGACGGTCGGCAGGGCGGCAAAGGCGGCAAAACGCTTGGGATTGGCCGCGCAGACCTTGGCAAGGCGATCATTGACCTGACGGGTGAGGTCGGCGGCGATGTCAGCTCCGAGCTTCTGGGTGGAAGGCGCGCCGTGCGAGAGCACCTGAATGTCGATGCCCGCCGCATCCATCTCCTTGAGGCGCAGGCTGCCGAGATCAAAGAGCCGTTCGTCCGTTTCGTTGCCCCGGCCAGCTTCCGGACCGGTGAAATGCTTGGCCAGTTCCGGATCCCAGTAGTGTTCCTCGATGGCAATAACCGGACAATTCGGCTTCTTCATCATGGCATTTTCCCCGCGTCTTTATTGTTTGGAGCCGTTTCCTAGCAATGGCGGCGGAGACTGTCACGGTCCGCGGTGGCCAGCCGCCCATCGCCCCGTGACAAATAAGCCTCATACCCGGGGTTGTCAGGCAGGCCGCGTGCAAGCAGGGCTTTGGTATTGGAGCCGACTCAGTTATGCACAGGCTATGCTGCCGATTCTCCGTATTTTACCAGTGGGCGGCGTACTTCTCGCCATTTTCATCCTCGTCTTGGCGCTCAGCCCGCCGGACGGGTCGCGCGCGCCGTTAAACAGTGCAATGGCGCCGGCGCGCGGCGCCCTTGTCGACCGCAATCGCCACCCCGAGGTGAGACAATTCCTCATTCTGGCTGCGCTCAAGCGCGCCGACGAACTCAATCGCCTGCGCGAATTGCCGGATACACCGACCCGCATCGAACCTGGACGCACTGAAACCGCGCCGGAAGAAGCCAAGGTTGCAACCCTTCCCGCCGATCAGAACGAGGCCGAGCCCGACGAAAGCACGACCGCGACGGAGACCCCGAGCGTCAGTATTCCGGTCGAGATCGGCGAACCCTCGTCAACCGAACTGCCCGTCACAAAGCAGGAAAAGGCTTCGCGGGTCGAATCGCCTGAGCCAGACAAGACACGCCGCGAAATCCGACACCGTGCGCACCACGCTCGCCATCCTCGCCCCACGATCGCGGCCAAGCAGCGCCAATTCAACCTGTTCGAAATCCTCTTCGGCGGGCAGCAATATCAATACCAACCGCCTGCCTACAGCAGCCTCCAGCCGGGGCAGCAGCGGCCGCCCTACGGCTCGCCGCCGATTCCGCCGCAACAGCAGCCGATGCCTTACAGCCCGGCACCGGCGTCCGCCCCCCAGCTGTCGGCACAGCCGCAGCAGCAGCCCACACAAAATCAGCCAACGTTCGGGGAACAACCGGCGCCTCAGGCGCAAAAGCCGGCGCGCTCCATTCAACGCCCAAGCACGCGGCGGCCTCGCGCCCAGCCCGGACGCCAGTCAGCCCAGTCGACGGCTGGCGATCCAAACCCGATTCCAGGGTATTAATATCGCACAACATGTTCGGTGCGATCCGCGCGGGATCAATGATAATCGAGGCGACCGCTATAGAGGCTCGATGAGGACGCAACGCTTTCGCCCAGCGAACGCGCGCTACGCAGCTTCTGTTCAGAGCCAAATTTGATCGCACTTGCTGGCGCAGCTGACGCGAACGAGCCGAACCCCTGATCATCCGACCCCAAGTTCATCCCCGAGTTCAATCCCTTGCGCTTGGCAACATAATAATAGCCGGCCGCGTAGTAATGCACTGCGCGGTCAATATTGCCGTCCGCCGCCTTATACGCGCCGGCAAGGTATTTAACCGCGTAGGTCATGTTGGTGTCGGCGTCGAGCAACCCCGCCGCGCTGCCGGTGTAACCCATGGAGCGCGCGGTCGGCAGCTTGATCTGCATCAGACCGTAGTTGCCCGCGCTTACGACGCGCGGATTGCCGCGGCTTTCGCGCTTGATGACGCGTCGCACGAGCTCTTCGGGCACATTGTTCGCGGCGGCGTGACGCGCGATTAGCCCATCCAGATTACCATTGCCATCGAGACTCGCAAAACGCTGCTTCTGCGCTGATGCCGGCGCCAATGCGGCGGCCAGCGCAATCAGAATCGTTGTCAGGCTGAGAGTGCGAATCATGTCGGCTCCGGTTTTGCGGGTGTGGGGGAAGTGCGGCTTTTCATGTGAAACTCCGGCAACTTTGTGACGCAACCGCCGCGCGTCAGCGCCGGTTCCATCACGAATTGATTCGAGCAGTTGCCCAATACCGCTACGGCGGTTTCTCCACAGGGAAATCGCCGTAAAGTGCATAAAGCCGCGTCGATTTTGCTGAGAAGTGCCTTGCGCTAACGCCTTTGATTAACGCTGGAAATTATTTCCGGAGAAAATTCTCGTCGAGGCAAGCGGTCGGTATGGAGAGCCGTTCGACACTTTTCCACGCTCATTTGAAACCGCCGTAGGCGCGAAATTTCTCACCACTCGGCGAATGGGTAACGCTTGTGCGCGGCATTCGCCTGCTGTTGGGCAACGGCAAATACTTCGATCAAGGCCTTGCAGAAGGAAATCACCCGCGCGAACCCGGCGAAGGGCAGTTCGATTGGGGCGCGAATCGGTAACGTCGTCATTGCTCTCATTCTCCTTTGAACAGTCTTAAAAGCGCGGGGGTGTCGACAGAAAGCGGCGCTCGATTTCGCGTTCTGTCTCGTCGGTGAATTTTCCGTTGCTCAGATAGCGCGCGATTTCGCGATCGGCCTGACGCTGACGCGAATGCATCAGGGCGTCAGCGAGCCACCGAAAAAATCGGGGGCGCGTGCGCTGGGGCCTTTCGATGACGAACTCGCGCGGGGCGACAGTAGAGGGGGCGTAAGCCATGGGTCATCTCCCTTTGTTGGGCTCGACGACTCCACAGGCGTTTCCCGTTTCTTGTTGTTGTTGAGGCCAACATAGGCATCATTCGTCGCTTTCAGTAGAGGTATTGAAACATGGGTTCCATGCGCATGACTCATGCGGTTCGTCGCGCCGCTGTCGCAAATCCGTGCATCTGATCGCAAATGCATCGTGCGTTGCCTTCGCAAGCAGCAAACGCGCAGCCGCGCCACATCTCCGCCGCAAAGCATCAAGCTTTCGTTAAGCATCATGAAGATTGCCACGAGACCGGCGACGGCGGCGCTATGGTTGCGTCGCCGCAGATCTAACCGCTTGCGCGGGCCCTCGCGGCATTCTCGATCAAGGTTTTTCCGAGAGACCAAATTGCGCCCGGCACGCGGTGCGCGTCGGCAATGACCGCTTCAAATGATTGCTCGATCCAATCGCAGTCTTCATCCGTAATGACGAGTGGCGACAGGAGCTTGATAGTGTGGTTTCCGTGCCCGGCCACCTGCGTGAGGATCCTGTGCTCTTTCAGCAGCGGGATGACGATCAACTGACAGAACAGCCCGCTGTTTGCCGTCTCCAGCAGGTTCCACGAGGCCTTTAGCTTGAGCGAACGCGGCGCGCCGAACTCGATGCCTATTATGAGGCCCTTGCCCCGTACCTCTTTGACGAGTTCGTGGCGTCCGGTCATTTGGCCGAAGGCGGCAAGCAGGCGCGCGCCCAATCGTTCCGCATTCTTCATGAGGCCTTCGGATTCGATCACTTCAAGCGTGGCCAGCCCTGCTGCCATCGCCAGATCGTTTTTCGCAAAGGTCGATCCGTGGACCACCGCGCGATCCATGCGATCGAAAACCTTGTCGAATATCCATTTGCGCGTCAGCAACGCGCCGACAGGAACATGTCCACCGGACAATGACTTCGACAGCAGGACAATGTCGGGTTCAATGCCCCAGTGCTCGCACGCCAGAAAGCGGCCTGTCCGCCCGAGTCCCGTCTGGATTTCATCGGCGATGAACAGGGTCCCGTATTTGCGGCACAGTTCCAGTGCGCCGCGGAGATAATCGTCGGAGGGCATAGTGACGCCCTTGCCCTGGATCGGTTCGACAATAAATCCGGCAATCGTGCGCGACGCGAGCGCGCGCTCCAGCGCAACGAGATCGTTGAAGGGCACATCGACACAGCCGGGCAACAAGGAACCGAAGCCTGCCCTGAAGATCTGATCGCCGTTGAGCGACAAGGACCCGTAGGTCAGGCCATGAAACGCATGGCTGCAATATAAAATCCCGTCGCGTCCGGTCGCGGCACGGGCGAATTTCAGGCTGCTCTCGACAGTTTCGGTACCCGAATTTGTGAAGAAGGCCTTTTCCAGGTGAGGCACGTAACGCAGCAGACGTTCGGCCAATACTCCGGCCAGCGTCGATACATCCATTTGGACAAGGTTGGGAAAGTCGCTGTCGAGAACTTTTTTCAGCGCGTCGCGAACGACCGGATGATTGCGGCCGAGCGCGAACACGCCCCACCCGCTCAACAGATCGAGATATTTCCCGCCATCGCGGCCGTATAGATACTGGCCCTTGCCGCGCTGATAGGCCTGATCGAACCCAATCGTCCTGAGGACGCGAACCATCTGCTCGTTGAGATGGCGCGCGTGCAACGCATATCGCTCGGCTTCTCGCTGTGCGAACAAGCTACCGATATCAAGGCTCATTCAGCCTCCAAAATGGCCTGCAACGGCGGCCGGAAAAGGCAAGCCGGCAATGGTAAACCCGTAAAGTCCGCGAGTCATGCTATGGCGCGGCGTCTGAGGCAAGTTCCAGCGTTCGATTTCCCTGGGACGCGAATATCAAACATTAAGCAAGAGCATTGACGCTCGCGGCGACCTGAGGAACATTAACGCCGGGAAAAGGGGACAGGAATGTCGGGGCAAGGCGGCGTCGTTGCGGTTACGTGTCTCGCGCTTGAAGCATCCATCGCCCGCGGCCCTGGCGTTTCCGTCCTTTGCAACCCCTCGATAGGGCTCAAGGCGGCGCTGGGTGCGGCGATTGCGCGCGGTGCGAAAGGCATTATCAGCTTTGGTATTGCGGGGGGTCTGGCGCCAGAACTCGTTGCCGGCGATTGGGTCGTGGCCTCCGCTGTCAGGACGAGCAAGAACCTGGTCGCGACCGACCGCGCGTGGACACGGACCCTCCTCGATTCCCTGCCGGGCGCCGTCTACGCGGAGGTCGCAGGCGCAAATGCCGTGGTGGCAAGCCCTGCCGACAAGTTCGACCTCCATCGCGCAACCGGCGCGGCCGCCGTTGACATGGAGTCGCACATCGCGGCGCAGGTTGCCGCCGAACATCGAATCCCCTTTGTCGCGTGCCGGGTCATCATCGACGCGGCACACCGCGTGCTCCCTCCAGCCGCGACGCTCGGATTGCGGCCCGACGGAAAGCCGAATGTCCCGGCGATTTTCCGGTCGGTATGTCGCAACCCGAGCCAGCTTCCCGACCTTGTCCGCACCGCAATTGACGCGCGCGTCGCCGAGCGAGCCTTGCGGCACGGACGCCGACGGCTGGGCATCGGCATGGGATTTCCCGGCCACAAAAGCTTTGCGTTCGAACTCGCCTACGCTTGATTGCGCGCAGCATTCCACGCTCCCGGTGCATGGATGGATCGGCCGACTGATCGCAAAAGCGCGACGCCGTATTCGCGCCCCGACGGCACCATCAGAATCGCGACGCGGACCGAACTGGTAAATTCGACACACTGGCCGTCGGTCTTCGCGCAGGAACGCAAGGATCACCGCTATTACGAATTGCTCGAAGACACATTGAAGGATGGATTCACCTACGGCTATCTGGTCATCGAACCGCGTGGTGGATCGATCACGATACAGCCCTATTTTCTGCTCGACCAGGATCTCCTTGCCGGCCTCGGAACATACCTCAAGCGTTTGATCACCGGCGTGCGCCGTCTCTGGCCACGCTTCATGTATGCGCGCACGCTCATGCTGGGATGCGTCGCCGGCGAAGGGCATCTGGATGGTGACGAAGCATCGCAATCCGCAACCGCCGGGCTGCTGGGCCATCTGCTGCCGCGAGTGGCGCGCGACCTAAACTGCGCGTTGATTGTTCTCAAGGAATTCCCTGCGAAATATCGTAAGCCTCTGCGGAGCCTCCTTACTGCCGGCTTCGCGCGCGTGCCCAGCATGCCGATGACCACGCTTGCCATCGCCTACACGGATTTCAACGACTACCTGTCTAAAAATCTCAGCCCCGGCACGCGCGCCAAGACCCGGCGAAAACTCCGAGAGGCCGAGCGTGCAGAACCGCCGATCACCATGAGCATCGTGGCGGACGCCACGCCGATCATCGATGACATCTATCCGCTCTATGAAAAGGTGTTCGATCGCTCGCCGCTTCAGTTCGAGAAGCTGACCAGGCAGTTTCTTTGCGAAATCGGACGGCGAATGCCCGACAAGGTACGGTTTTTTGTCTGGCGCCAGGATCGCCGTATTATTGCCTTCGGTCTTTGCATGGTGCAGGGCGACAGCATCTCGCACGACTATGTGGGATTTGACTACGCCGTCGCCTTCGAGCTCAATCTCTATTATCGCGTGTTCCACGATATCATCAGCTGGGCCATCGCGAACGGCTACACGCGTTTTTACAGCGGCAGCCTCAACTACGATCCAAAGTGGCATCTGCGCCAGTCGCTCTACCCGATCGATCTCTACGTGCGACACACTTCCGGACCGGTCAACGCGTTGCTGCGGCGGCTGCTGCCGCTGCTGGAGCCGACGCGTTCGGACCCGATCCTCCCGAACTTCGACAACTACCGTGATCTTTGGCAGTGACGTATAGGTACGAAAACAGGCACGCGAAGCGAAATGCCTCGCGTGCCCTATCTTCGTCGACTACTGACGCTTCTGCTCGCCTTGATCGCCGTCGCCACTTCCGCGTTCTCCGCCGCCACGCACATTGGTGCTGCCAGTGGTGCCGCCCTGGACCTTCTCACCGCCCTGAATTTTGGCACCGCCGTGCGACTCCACGTCGACGCCCGGGCCGCGGCCGGTGGTGCTCCGGTTCACCCGCGTATTGCTCTCCACACCGGCTCCCGTGGTCGACCGTGTGCGACTGCGCGTCTCCACGCTGTCTCTGGTGCGAGTCGAACCGGATTCAACGCCAACGCGCCCGCGGCGTTCGCGCTCCTCGCCGTATCCGAACCGCTCACCGCGATGGACACGTCCGTGGAACCGCCGTTCATAAGGGCCGTAGCTCCAGTCGTTCCAGCCGTAAACGCCGCCCCAGCCGAACCCGCGCCGCAACCCGAAGCCGCAGCGGTACCAGCCCGGGCCATGCCAGCCATTGAAATAGAAGCAGTAACGGTGGCCTTCGTGCACGTAGACGCGCACGGCGACCGTATCGACCAGACCGGTTCCCGCGCCGGTCAAATTATTGACGGGAAAGCTCCCTGCATTCGCCTGAGTTGCCGCCAGCAGCGCGCCCGCGGCAATCGCAAGTGCGATCGTCCTCATGGGGTGTCCTCCTGTTGCCCACCCGACGCAATGCAACGTGCTGAAATTGGGTTAGTTCCCACGCCAATTTGCGCGCGCTCAACTCACGTCGGGACGCATGCGCGCGCTGATTACCGTGCCGGCGTGGCCGGCGCTCGCTACTTTCCCCACTGCGCCGGTTGCAGTTGGCCTATGGTTGCCTGCTTCTGCTTTCCAAATTCGAATTGCGGCTGCGTCATTGCGGGCTCGCATGGGGCTTCCGCGGCGACGGCGGTCTCGCCCACATATGAATGGCAGTCATACGAGTAATCGGCGCATGCGGTCAGCGGTCCGAGCGGTTCGGCATTCGCCATGTGCGCTGCAAGGCTTGGCGTTGCCACCGCTCCTGCAAACAGCGCATCGAGGTTCGAGTGACCCGCCACCGCTCCGGCGGCAAATTCAAGCGGAGCGAACGCTGGCGCGCGGCCTTGCCCGCATTATGGTAAAGCGCGACGCATGCAAAAATTGCAATATTTCGCTGATCAGGCTGTCACATCAGCGGCGTGGGCGCTTTTTCGGATTTACAGTGCGTTTCTGCGTGTCTGCAATCGGGTCGTAAGTCGTTCCGCCCGGGCCATTCTGCTCAGCCTGATCGGCGAGACACGTGTATGTCTTCGCCAGGTTTTCCCATTCGGCCTTTAGAACCGGGCTTTTCTCGCGGGCAACTCGGCCGCGAACCTCCTTGGCCAGATTCCTGTACTGTTCAGCGCGGGTCATTCACGACCTCCACGGCACGCATGTGTTATATAGCCAACATAACGGCGGCATATCCGTTCCGATGAATCTCTCGTCAAATCGGAACTGGATATTCCGCGTTGCGATAAGAAGTCGATTGTCCGCGCGCAAAGTTGGGGGCGATCTGATGTTCAAGTCCGTTGTGGTGGCTGTTGCGATGCTGGCCGCGCCGGGCGGCGCCGGCTTTGCCAAAGACGAGCCGCAGAAGGAAAACTGTACGACCTTCGATTACGACGGGATCATCGGCTTGCTGGACCAGGCGCCGTCATGCCTGCGCGCGATCGCGATCTTTGAAGCGTGCGAGTTCGGCGCGAGCGGAGACGTCGGCCTCGGCGCCGCCGTCACAAAAAAATGCGAAGCCGACTTTATGGGTAAATTAAGCGCCTCGCAAAAGCGCGCTTACGATCAGGCGCAGAAGCGATGCGCGCGAAAATACCGCAATAAATCGGGAACAATGTACCGGTCGTTCGAGGCATTCTGCGGCGCTTACATAGCGCGCGACTATTCGGCAAAATTCCTTAAGGCATCCGCCGGCAAAGGCAGATAGTGCCGACGACTTTTCGTCCGCCTCATTGCATTCTCGCAACGCCGTCTTCCCGCGTCTGGCAACTTTGGAAAGGTTCTTCGAAGCGCCGATCGCGAGCAGGCGCTTGATTTCGTATTTTGGCTGGCTGCGAGGGCAATGTCATGCCCTCGCCGGTCCCTGGTCGCCCGCAATTTGCGGCGGCCGAACGCGTCAGCGGCTCGCCGTCACCGCGTGCGGATTCACGAACACATAGCCGCGCACATCGCGCACATGCACGCGCGACATCCCGCCGCCGGAATTGTAGTCTCGCACAACCCACTGGCCGTTGCCGGCCGAAGACTCAATATACATCACGTGGTGATTGCGCACGGCAGCGAGCCCCGCGCGCGGGCCGGATTCGTGCGGAAAGTAGCGTGCCCAGTTGGACGCGAGATTAAGACGCGCGTCCGCGAGGCCGAGATATTTGCGCAGGCCGCAGCCGCAATAGGCATGCGGGCAGCCGCTGGGGCGCGAACCGATGATGCTGCCCTCGTCCGTCAGCGCAAGCCGGTGATGGCGGTAAATCCTGCTCTCGTCGGCCATCGCAAATGTGCGATTGCCGTCGGCATCGACGACCGGCGCGTCCGCAACGGGGCCGCGGCAGACGCGGCGGCCGTTATTGGTCATCGTGCAATCTCCAACTCGCCGGTAACCGGCATAGCGGGCATCGTGCCGCGCCTCTCGGCGGGCGCGACGAACGGCGGTGAATGGGTTACCGGCTGGGCGATCGTCCGTCATGCGGGCGGAACGATCATGACCGTAGTGGTGATAATGATGGTGGTGTCTGACGTGATAGGCTTCGGCCGGAGTGAAAACAAAAGCACCGAGGAGCAAGACGACTGGCGCTCCCATGATACGCATACAATTCATGGTGTCCCTCTTCATGAGCTGATGAGAATTTCCGGATACGCCGCCTCCTCCGGCGCGAATTTTGCACAAACCACGACGCGACTGCGCCCCGCACGAGCACACACATCACCGGCGGACACCGCGCCCCGGCATCAACCGGCAGCGCAGACCGCGGCAGCTTGAATTCGACGTTCAAACGAGTGACCGTCTGGAATGCAGACCTAGAGAACCGCCTCCCGAAAAGACCTGTGCCCCTAACGATACAGATCGATTAAAGTTCCCGAATGGCCCGGCCCCCGATCGCCCTGTTTGCGGCACAAACGACGGCATTTTCGCCCGGCACCGCGGCAAATCGCCTTCGGGCGCGCGTTACGCCGCCTTGACCGCTCTATCGGCGACCGGCATGCGGTGCCGACCGGCCGCTGATCCAGCACCGACGATCGGACGCGAAGGAGCGCGCGGAGGATGGACCTTTCCTACACGCAGAACATGGAGGACTACCATCTGTGGCTTGCCTTCGGCGGCAAGCGCACCGGCAGCTACATCGATATCGGCGCCGGTCACCCCATCGCCGACAATGTGTCGTTCTATTTTTATGAGCGTGGCTGGCAGGGCATCGCCGTGGAGCCGCAGCGCAGCCTCATTGATCTCTATGCGCGGCTGCGGCCGCGCGATACGGCCATCGCCGCGCTGATAGGCACGCAAGGCGGGACGGCCGATTTTCACGTCTTCGATGCCTTTCACGGGCTATCGACCACCAGCGCGAAATTTGCCGATGCGGCGACCGCGCTAGGCGCGGGCTACCGCACGATCAAGATGCCGGTGATGACGCTCGCCGAACTGTGCAAGGCGCATGCGCCGGGCGCGATCGACTTCCTCAAGATCGACGTCGAAGGCGCGGAAGCCGACGTGCTCAAGAGCGGCGACTGGAAGCATTACCGGCCGAAGGCGATCGTGATCGAGGCCACCGCGCCGGGCTCGAACGAGCCGTCCTGGCACGACTGGGAGCCGTATCTGCTGGCGCAGGGCTATCGCTTCATGCTGTTCGATACGCTCAACCGCTTCTATGTCGCCGAGGAAGCCCAGGACATCGCCGCAGCGTTTCCGCGCGAGCGCGCTGCATGGGACCGTGTCCGGCACATGTACGAGATCGGGCGCGCGCCGGATAACGCCAGCCATCCCGAACATGCGCTCTCGAAGATCCTCGCCCGCGGTTTCTGGTCGTCGCTGCCAGCGCTCGACCGCGAATCTCTGGCCGGTATTCTCAGGCGCGCGCGCACGCCGGCAAATGCGGCGAGCGTCGATGCCGCCCTCGCCGCGCTCGACACGGAGGAGTTTCGCGCGCGCCTCGGCCGCATCGCCTGCGGTTACGACGGCGGGCAAATTTACAAGGAAGATAAGGATTCATAAGGAAGAGATGGACGAACAACGGCGGTGACGGATTGCGCCGCAACCCCATGATTCTTTCAGCAGCTTTTTCCGCTCATTCCCGCGCAAGCGAGAATCCAGAGCGGCAATCGCAAATTCGCACAAACTTGGCGCAAACGTGGCTTACGCGGGGGTGAGCGGCGGACCAGACCGAGGCCCGCCGAGCTCACCCATAAAAATGAAATGCCGGCCGGGCTACGCCGCCGGCGTCCGCGCGCGGCCAAGATGCGACAGCGTGATGATGGTGCCGATCAGCGTGCACAGCATGACGAGCTTCGGATAATCGGCAAAGAGGGCGAGCATCCACATTGGCACGCTCCAGTCGGTCCCTCTCCCCGCCGTTCCCAAGGGCTGCAAGAACGGCTTGCCGCACCGGCGGACATTAATCCGAAGGCAGGCGTTGCCAATGTGAAGCTGCTCACAGACGCGTCGTATTGTTTAGTCCAGTTTCCGTCGTGCGAAGCCGAACCTCCCTCCTTCGCCCCGCCGGAAACGGCGGGTTTTTTTTGGAAACGCCGGCACGGGCCGGCAATGACAGCTGGGACGCGTCCGCGCGCCTACTCGCGCAGCTTCTCGGAAAACAGCACCAGCGTCTTGCGGTAAGTCTCCGAGCGATTCCATTCGCGCATCACCTGGAAATTTTCCGTGCCCTCGCCGAACGGCGCGCCCGCGTGCCAGCCATTGACCTTGAGAAGATTGGCGGTTGAGGCGAGCACATCCGGCACGCTGTGCCGGAGATCGACGCGCCCGTTGCCGTCGAAATCGACGCCGTATTTCACGTAGGACGACGGCAGGAACTGCGTTTGCCCGATTTCGCCGGCATAGGCGCCGATGAGATCGCGCAGCGGCAGGTCGCCGCGCTGGAGGATTTTCAGCGCCGCGATGAGCTCGGCCTGGAACAGCTCGCTGCGCCGGCAATCATGCGCGAGGGTCGCCAGCGTGCGGATCACCGGCAGCTTGCCCATGTCGCCGGTGCCATTGTCGGTTTCCATCGTCCAGATCGCCATGATCAGCTCGCGCGGCACGCCGAATTTCTGCTCGACGCGCGTGAGCAGCGCCGCATGGGTCTGCATCAGCCGTTTTGCGCGGTTGATGCGCGGCGGGATAACGCGCGTGCGCGCATATTCCTCGAAGCTCTTGCTGTGGAACATGCCGCGCTGGCGCCGGTCGAAGGACAGCACCGACTGGTCGATGCTGACGCCGGCAAAGGCCTGGTCAATAATGTTGCGCGAAATGCCGGCAGCCTGGGCGTCACGCGCCATGCCGGAAAGGAATGTCGAAAAATCGCCGCCGCATTGCGCAGCCGAAACGGGCGCGGCGTGAAGAGCCACAAGAGCAAGAAGAATGAATGCGATTGTTCTCGTCATGAACGAACCTGCGTTGCCCCCGCCCGGTCTTTACACTGTCGCGGCCGGGTTTGTCCCCCGCCGCAATGACTTGGATTGCATTGTCCCTGCCCCTGCGTCATGGCCGGGACAAGCCCGGCGATGACATCAGACCCATTCCCATTTCGCGTCGCCTCGCGCCGGGGGTACAATCGGCCGCCACGACAGGGAGAAAACGGATGCCCAAGGCCTACTGGATCACCACCTACCGCGAGATCAGGGACCCCGCCAAGCTCGCCGCCTATGCCAAGCTCGCGCCGCCCGCGCTCGCCCCGTTCGGCGTTCGCTATCTCTGCCGCGGCACGCCGAACGCGACCTTCGAGCACGGCATGAAGGAGCGGCTCGTCGTCTCGGAATTTCCCAGCCTCGAAAAGGCGATATCCGGCCACGACAGCCCCGGTTACCAGGAAGCGCTGCGCGCGCTGGGCGACGGCGCGGTGCGCGATATCCGCATCATCGAAGGGCTGGAGTAAGCAAATGAAAGACCGCGCCATTATGTCGTGATTGCGTTCTGCCCTCACCCGCTCATTCCCGCGCAAGCGGGAATCCAGGGCGACAATCGCAAAATCAGCAAGCGGGTCATGGACCCCCGCATGCGCGGGGGTGAGCGGACATGCGTATGGCGCCCGATTAACCGCTCATTCCCGCGCAAGCGAAAATCCAGGGCGGCACCGCAAAGTCAGCAAGCGGGCCATGGACCCCCGCATGCGCGGGGGTGAGCGGACACTCAAAGGCGCCCGACTAACCGCTCATTCCCGCGCAAGCGAAAATCCAGGGCGGCACCGCAAAGTCAGCAAGCGGGCCATGGACCCCCGCATGCGCGGGGTGAGCGGACACACAAAGGCGCCCGATTAACCGCTCATTCCCGCGCAAGCGGGAATCCAAAGCGGCAATCGCAAAATCAGCAAGCGGGCATCCCGGGCGTATTCCGAATAAACCGCCTCTCACACAGACGTGTAACATTGTGTAATGCGGCCGGGAGGTTTCGCCCGTATATGAATGCAACGCCATTCATTGGAACACCATTCACCGGGGATGCTCATCATGATGCACCGCTCCACGCTGCTGCTGGCCGCCGCCCTCGCCTTTACGTTTGCGCCGCTTGCCGCAAGCGCAGAATTCGCCGTCACCATTCCGCCGCCGCAGGGCGCAGCCCCCGCCGAAGGCGTAGGACCGGAAACCGCCGTGCTTGCCGGCGGATGCTTCTGGGGAATCCAGGCCGTCTACCAGCACGTGAAAGGCGTCACCCTCGCCGTGTCGGGTTATGCCGGCGGCGATCGCAAGGACGCCAATTATGAAACCGTGAGTTCGGGCCGCACCGGCCACGCCGAAAGCGTGAAGGTGACCTTCGACCCGCAGCAGGTGTCCTACGGCAAGATCCTGCAGATCTATTTTTCGGTTGCGCACGACCCGACGCAGCTCAACCGTCAGGGCCCGGACACCGGCACGCAATATCGCTCGGAGATTTTTCCGCAGAGCGCAGAGCAGGCGAAGATCGCGAAGGCCTACATCGCGCAGCTCGACGCGGCCCATGTGTTCAGGCGCCCGATCGTCACGAAAGTCGATACGATGAAGGTGCCGTTCTTCGCTGCCGAGGCGTATCACCAGGATTACGCGACCAATCACCCCAACCAGCCATATATCGCGTTCAACGACGCGCCGAAGGTCGAGAATCTCAAGAAGATGTTTGCGGATAATTGGCGCGAGAAGCCGGTGCTGGTGCTGGAGGCCGAGAAGAGCAACTAGCGCATGATCGCGAAAAGCGGCATCCGGTTTTCGGGGACCGCGCCGATTGCGTTCCGGCCGATTTTCGGGCAAACCCCGCCGCGACACGGGGCGAAGCCCGGAATCAAGGAACGGCACCATGGCTCGCAAACCCGGTACCAAGATCGTCGGCGAATTCGTTCTGTTCGACGTGGTGTACGAGGACGGCACGCAGCGCTCCAACCGCAGGGTGCCGCAATCGGCGCTTGACGGCCTCGAAGGCGATGAACCCGCCAAGGCCATCATCGAGGCACAGGACGCCGAGATCGCCGCCAAGTCCGGCGTTCCGCGCGGCCCGATCAAGAGCATCCGCCGCTCCGGCACGAAGGAAACCCAGGCCGAGCTCTACAAGTCGCAACGCGGAGAGCGATGACCGGGGGGCGTAAGCGTCATTCGACCGCGCTCCCGGCTGAAGCGAACCGGAATTCTATTCCGTCTCGACTCACTCAACTTGCCTGCGGCCGCACGATTACGCCACGAGCTTGTCGAATTCCTCGATCGTAACCGCCGGCGAGGTCGTGAAGGCGATCCCCGTCAATTTCGCCAGCGCGGCAGACGTTGCCATCGCGCGCGCGTTGTCGGGCAAGTCGACGATCATCACGAGATCGGCGCCGCCGAGCGCCGCATAGCCGGCCTTGAGCTCGCCGCCATGCTTCTTGATGAGCGCCCTCGCCTCGTCGGACCGCCTGGCGCTGATCCCTTTGAGACTCTCGGCCGAATATTTCCCGAACATCAGATAAGTGGCCATGACAACATCTCCAGTTTTCAGAAAGGAGCGTGCGGATGAATTATAGCCTTTGGTCGGGGACGATAAAATCGTCCGCCCCGCAAGTTTTCGCGGCCGAGGCCTATCACCAGGACTACGCGAACCCCGCCCACGGGGGTGACCGAAAAACAAAAACCCCGGCCGAAGCCGGGGTTTTTCTTTGATTAGTTGTCCAGGAAGGATCGGAGTTTGCGACTGCGCGAGGGGTGTTTCAGCTTCCTCAGCGCCTTCGCCTCGATCTGGCGGATGCGCTCGCGGGTGACCGAGAACTGCTGGCCGACTTCCTCCAGCGTGTGGTCGGTGTTCATGCCTATGCCGAAGCGCATGCGCAGCACGCGCTCCTCGCGCGGGGTGAGCGAGGCCAGCACGCGGGTCGTGGTCTCGCGCAGGTTCGACTGGATGGCCGCATCGATCGGCAGGATCGCGTTCTTGTCCTCGATGAAATCGCCGAGATGCGAATCCTCCTCGTCGCCGATGGGCGTCTCGAGCGAGAGCGGCTCCTTGGCGATTTTCAGGACCTTGCGCACCTTCTCCAGTGGCATGCCGAGCTTCTCGGCAAGCTCTTCCGGGGTCGGCTCGCGGCCGATCTCGTTGAGCATCTGCCGGCTGGTGCGCACGATCTTGTTGATCGTCTCGATCATGTGCACCGGAATGCGGATGGTGCGGGCCTGGTCGGCGATCGAGCGGGTAATCGCCTGCCTTATCCACCAGGTGGCGTAGGTCGAGAACTTGTAGCCGCGGCGGTATTCGAACTTATCGACCGCCTTCATCAGGCCGATATTGCCTTCCTGGATCAGGTCGAGGAACTGCAAGCCGCGGTTGGTGTATTTCTTGGCGATGGAAATGACGAGGCGCAGGTTGGCCTCCACCATCTCCTTCTTGGCCTGGCGCGCCTCGCGCTCGCCCTTCTGCACCATGTGCACGATCTTGCGGAATTCGGAGATTTCCACGCC
>DASSIT010000015.1:0-119680 GCA_035691545.1 Pseudolabrys sp.
GCTCGGCAACAAGGACCGACAGTCGTGCCATATCGAAGCCAAAGCCCGGGTCGAACGCATCGGCGAGCGCGGCGAGCCGTTCGACGAACAATGCCTGAATTTCGCGGGGATTGCGCAGTGGGCGCGAGGTGCCGGCGGCAATGCGGCGGACTGCGCCGTCGGTGCGGAACAAGATCAATTCGATGCGACGGGCACCGTCGCCGCGCTTCTCCAGGGCAAATTGCAGCCGTCGCGCCAGCCGTTTCGTGACCGCCAGCACGTCCTCCTCGCGTGCAATCGGTTCAGCAAAACGCTGTTCCGCAACATAAGGCGCAACCGGCAGCCGGGGCGTCAGGGGTTCGTGCTCATCACCCAATGCACGATCCAGCTGACGCAGCACTTCGGTTCCAAAACGCGCAGTCAGCGGCGCGCGCGGCAGGCCGACAATGTCGCCGATACATTTTAGCCCGACGCGTGCCAAGCCTGCGACCGTAGCCGATGGAAGCCGCAACGCGAACAGCGGTAATGACGCGAGGATATTGCGTTCTTCGCCGCAAGCATAACTTGCCGGTTCCCCATAATGTGCGGCAGCCCATGCGGTACCGATGGTACCGGCAATGGCAAGTGAGTAGGCGAGGCCGGCGCTTTCCAGCCGGTCGCTGAGATCAGCGACCAGTTTGTGCTCGCCGCCATAAAGATGCGCGCAGCCACTGATGTCGAGCAGCAAGCCGTCAGGTGCGTCGCAAGCTATCAGTGGCGTATAACGCAGGCACCAATCGGCAATGGATTCAAGCAAAGCGGCATCGGCCTCGACATTTTCGGCAATCACCTCGATGCCGGGATACATGGCGCGGGCCTGCGCCAATGTGAGGCCGGAAGACAGGCCCATCCGCCCGGCAACATCATCGACGGCCGTGAGAACTTCGGCATTGCCACGTTTGCCGGCGACAACCAAAGGTGCGGATGATTTACGCAACCTCGCGGCGCGGTCGGTCGAAAGCCGGCGTAGCCACAGGCTGAGCATGCGTTGCGAGGGTGAATTGCTCATCACGGTCACTCCATTCAAGAATCCATGATCCGATCGGACCTCGGCGGTTACGGATGAGTTGCGAGATAAAGCGCGTTGCGCCGAGGTCACGTGTTGTTGAGGAAGGTGCAGCACCGACGATCCAGCGGGTTGCAGCGGTGGAAGTGTCGTTGGAGGGCGTTGCGCGCAGCAGCAGCGCCAATGCGCCGCTCTCCGCTGCGGCGAGCGAGAGCCGCCGCACCGCTACTCCGTCGATCGAGCCGGCGCGTATTTCGCCGATGACCGAATTGGCCGCGCGGCAGCGCAGTGCTTCTTCCATGGCCCATAACAGGTCACGGCGATGCGAGACGAAAACGGTCACCAGCCGTTCGGGTGCGAGACCGAAGATATTCAGGCCGGCGCCATGCGGCATGCCGCTTTCGGCGAGCGCCATGTCTTCAATGATCCAGAAAAGGCGAGGTGAGGGAGCGGCACGCTTTGCCACCCCCAAGGCGAATCCGGCCGCTGCGGGAAAATGGGCTTCGCTGGTTGCCGAGATTTCGTGCAGCGCCCCGCACAGGAACCCGCCACCCAGTGCTGCATCGATGGCAGGAATCCCAAGAGGTAGGATGCCGGGACCGTCTATGATCCCCGGTGCCTTTTGCAGGGCCGAAATCCGCTGCCGCAGTTGCTCGATCATCGCTAAGCCTTTGAAGACGATGCTGCATTTGTCTCAGCTGCCTGAACCATGCAATTTTTATGTTCTTGTTTTGTTCTAATGTCCTCCATCAATCAGAGGACGTCAAGCCGCAAGGGAATGGGGTGGCAGCGGGGCGGAAAGCCTAGATGTGCGAGACGTAAAGCACGAACACGGCTGCCGCCAGAACGGAGACAACCCAGACAAGTCGAGGATCGGCGGGCTTATTCATGACGATTCCTGCACATACAAATCATGTGCCAGAACTCTCACCGCCAAATTAATTTCCATCGGGCAGTCCGAAAATCGATCAATTCCTGTTGAGGTATCTCAGGCCGGACTTTCGAAAGTCCTGATCTCGATTTCCGATTTCAGCGTCCGGTGCACGGGACACTTGTCTGCGATTTCCATCAACCGCTTGCGCTGTTCGGCATCGAGCGTGCCCTCCAGCGTAATGCTCCGGTCAATACGGTCGATCATGCCCTCCTTGGTCTCGCAGCTCACGCAATCCTCGGCATGAATCTTGTCATGAGCGAGCCGTACCGTGACGCGGTCGAGCGGCAGTTTCTTGCCGTCAGCATAAAGCCGCAACGTCATCGACGTGCAGGCCCCCAATCCTGCAAGCAGGAGGTCATAGGGCCCTGGCCCTGAATCGAGCCCGCCCAACTTGATCGGTTCGTCGGCCAGGAATCTGTGCGGTCCGCTCAAAATTTCCTGCTGAAATTTTCCGCCGCCTGTCTCGCGCACGAAAACAGTGCCGTCTTCGATTGCTTCGCTAGACCGTCCGACCGGCTGCTCGATATATCTTTCGGCCCACGCAGCAACCATGTTGGCAACGTATATCGCGTCACTCTTCTTGCTCAGCAAGTGATCGGCGCCCGCAAGCGAGACGAAGCTCTTCGGATGCTTGGCTGCGGCAAAAATGTGCGAGGCATTCTCGATGCCTACAATATCGTCAGTGGGTGAGTGAAGAATAAGCAAAGCCTTGCGCAGATTCGCAATGCACTCGTTCAGCTTCTTCTCCGCCACGTCGTCGAGGAACTCGCGTTTGATCCGGAAAGGCCGCCCCGCCAACGAAACCTCGACCTCTCCTTGCGAGCGAATTTGATCGACCTGTCCCTTGAACAGCCCGACTACATGGCTGGGATCGTAGGGTGCGGCAATGCTGACGAGAGCGCGCGCTTCCGGAATTCTGTGCGAGGCTGCCAGCACGGCGCTGCCGCCGAGGCTGTGCCCGATCAGAATCGCCGGCGCACCATGGTTTCTACGTAGATGATCGGCAGCGGCCACCAAATCGTCGACGTTGGAAGAAAAATGCGTATCGGCAAATTCGCCTTCGCTCGCGCCGAGCCCGGTGAAATCGAAACGGAGCACACCGATTCCGCACATGGCCAGCCGCTCGGAAATACGCTTGGCCGTGAGGTTGTCCTTGCCGCAGGTAAAACAGTGTGCAAACAGCGCGAAAGCCCCCGGCTTTCCGAGTGGCAGGTCGATCAGCGCCGCCAATTTCTGGCCCCTGGCATTGGAAAATTCAAGCCGATCGGTGCGCATCGCGAGCCTCCGTCTGTTAGTCTCTCTCCGCAATATGCCTGCGCCTCACACGCCGAACGATCCACCAGATTGCCAATACCGCGACCGGCACGAACAGTGCCGTAGTGAGCGAGATGTCGACCGGCACCCCTTCATCGTGCGCGCCCTTGATGAGATAACCGAACAGGCCCACCACGTAGTAGCTAATGGCGGCCACCGACAATCCTTCGACGGTCGTCTGCAACCGCAACTGCAACCTCGTGCGCTCGTTCATCGAGCGCAGCAGGTCGCGGTTCTGCCGCTCAAGCTCCACGTCAACCCGCGTGCGCAGCAGATTGGCGGCGCGCGCGAGCTTCTCTGAAATGTTTGTCTGCCGTTCTTCAGTCGTCACGCAGGTTCGCATGGCCGGCGCCATGCGCCGAGCCAGGAATGACGACCAGGTCGGAAGACCTTCGACCTTGCGTTCACCGATCGTCTGCAGGCGCAGTTGTACGATTTCGTTGTACGCACGGCTCGCGCCGAAACGGAACAGGCTTGCCGCCGCACCTGCCTCGAGCTCGGCCGCAAGCTCCATCAATTCGTCGAGCAAACGATGATTGTCGACCAGCTTGTCCGTTCGGCGCATCTCCTCGGTCACCTCGCCGAGCCGCTTTTCGATTCGGTTGATCGACGGCATCAGGCGCTGCGCTTCCGGAAGTCCGAGCAGGGCAAGCGTTCGGTAGGTTTCCAGTTCGATGATGCGCTGGACGACCGCGCCGGCGCGCTCGTCGCCGAGGCCGCGATCCAGGACGAGGATACGCACAAAGCCGCCGGCGTCAGCCTGGAAATCGGTAGCGAACAGGGCGCAGCCATCGGAGTTTTCAGCGACGGCAAGGCTGGCACGGTCGAACAGGTTTTCGATCGTCAGCCTTTCCTTCTTTTCAGCCAGCAGATGCACATCGAGCGCTACGAGCAGGGGCCCCGGCTGGGGCAAGCCCATCATCGGCGAAGCAAGCGACGCCGCATCCGGGTGGAACGGGGTGGCGTCCGATGACGGCAACTCCCAGGTATAGGTCGTGAATTCCGAGTGCTGCTCCCAGCGCAGCATGGCGCCGCCAAAGACGACGCGGTGCTGCTTGGCGGAGGGCTTCAACGGCTCCAGTTGCCGGCGCGCGCACAAATCGGCCAGAGCTGCGCGGTCGCGCTTCGCGGCGTCGCCGGTGGTATCAAAGGCAAAGTGCAGGACCCGCCGCGGGGTCTCGATCGGCGTAAATGGGCGAGCGTGTACTTCGCCGAGTATCGCCGCGCGCAAGGGGTGGGGATCGAGTTTCCCGCCGCCCTTGATCGTCACATCTGCGGTCATGGGTTATCGGGTCGCATGAGAAGGGCGCTTTGGCAAGATGGAGAAAACTTGTGGCGCGGAAATTGCTAGAATCCGGCCGCACAGCGCAGGGAGGCGATCATGACTCGTGCGGATCTCACGGAAAAACTTTTGGACATCAAACGGGAGAAGAATTGGACCTGGAAATATATCTGTGAGGAAATCGGCGGAATGTCGTCGATCCTGGTGACGGGGGCGATCCTCGGACAGATGAAGCTGACCAAGCCGCAAGCCGCCAATGCGGCAAAACTTTTCGGGTTGTCAAAAAGTGAGCAGGCGATGCTCAACGAAACGCCGTTTCGCGGCACCGGCACACCGATGCCTCCGACCGATCCGCTGATCTATCGTTTCTACGAATTGATCATGGTCAACGGGCCCGCGCTCAAAGCCCTGATCGAGGAGGAGTTTGGCGACGGGATCATGTCGGCAATCGACTTCGACATGGACATCACGCGCAAGAGCGACCCTAAAGGCGATCGCGTCAGCATCGGCATGACGGGAAAATTCCTGCCGTACAAATACTACGGGGCTACCGGGAATGCATTGGCGTACGGATTGAAGGAGGATTGAAAATCAGCTGCTGCGCTTGCGGACCGTCTTCTTCTTCGCTTCGCCGCCGACGATCACCTGCGGGCCGATGTCGGACACACGCGTGGTGCCGGTGAGCGCCATTGCCACACTGAGTTCCTTCTTGAGGATATCGATCGCTTTGGCGACGCCATTTTTGCCGCCGGCACCCAGACCGTAGATATAGGCGCGGCCGATCAAGCAGGCTCGCGCACCGAGGCCAAGCGCGCGCAGCATGTCCGCGCCAGTGCGGATGCCGCCATCAAACAGCACTTCCGTATCGGACCCGACGGCCTGCGCAATTTCGGGCAGCGCCGAGATCGACGAGCGTGCCCCGTCGAGCTGACGGCCGCCGTGATTGGACACCACGACGGCGTCGGCACCGAGCTTGACTGCGGTCTTGGCATCCTCGACGTCGAGAATGCCTTTGATGATGAGCTTGCCCGGCCAGATTTTCTTGATCCAATCGACATCCTTCCAATTCAGGGCGGGGTCGAACTGGCTGTTTGTCCATTGTGCCAGCGAGGTGACGTCGTCCATCCCCTTCACGTGGCCAGCGAGATTACCGAATGTCTTGCTCTTGCCCCGGAGAATGCTCATGACCCAGCCGGGCTTGGTCGCCATGTCGATGATGTTCTTGAGTCTGATTTGCGGAGGCACTGTCATACCGTTGCGCAGGTCGCGATGGCGCTGGCCAAGGACCTGCAGGTCAACGGTAAGGACGAGTGCGTTGCAGCCGGCCTTCGCTGCGCGCGCCAGTATATCTTTTGAAAAGCCGCGATCGCGGATGACATAAAGCTGGAACCAGAACGGTCTTGTGGTGGCCTCCGCCACGTGCTCGATCGAATTGATGGACATTGTCGAGAGGATGAACGGGATATCGGCCTCTTCCGCTGCCTGCGCCGACAGAATCTCGCCGTCACCGTATTGCATGCCGCAAAGGCCGATGGGGGCCAAAGCAAAAGGTGCGCTGACTTTCTGCCCGACGATCGACGTCGCGAGGCTTCGGTCCGAGACGTCGACCATCACGCGCTGCCGCAGCTTGATGTTTTCGAGATCGGCCCGGTTCGCCCGCAGCGTCTCTTCGCTATAAGAGCCGCTGTCGGCGTATTCGAAAAAGGCTTTTGGGACTTTGCGGCGAGCGAGCGCACGCAGGTCCTCGATGCAGGCGATGGTCTTCATGGGAGCGGTTCTGGAGGCTCGACTGTGGATATATCGGGTAGCATGGCGGCGCCTCACGGCGAAATAGCTGGTTTTTGGGTAGTTCACCGCGACGAAGTTATTAACCGCGCCAAGTAATGTTTCCTCACAATTTTTAAAGCAATTTCACGGCGTTGACACTATTATCCGGCCGCTCAAGAGGCTGGCCTGTCACTCCGATCGGGTGCGGCCGAGGCATCAACCGTAGCGTGGGCGTTTGGGGTTAGTTGCATGGGTCGTCGCTATTTTGGGACCGACGGAATTCGCGGCCGGGCCAATCGGGTCATCACGCCGGAACTCGCGCTGAAGGTCGGCCAGGCCGCCGGCCTCATCTTCAAAGTCGGCGAGCACCGGCACCGCGTACTCATTGGCAAGGACACGCGCCTGTCGGGCTACATGATCGAGACGGCGCTGGTTGCCGGGTTCACCTCGGTCGGCATGGATGTCCTGCTGACGGGCCCAATCCCAACGCCGGCCGTCGGCATGTTGGCGCGCTCGATGCGTGCCGACCTGGGTGTCATGATTTCGGCCTCGCATAACCCATACGACGACAACGGCATCAAGCTTTTCGGGCCGGACGGCTACAAGCTTAGCGACGAGACCGAAGCGAAAATCGAAGAGCTCGTGGACTCCGATTTGGGCAAGCAGCTTGCCAAGAGCAGCGATCTCGGGCGCGCCAAGCGAATTGACGGCGTGCAAGATCGTTACATCGAATTCGCCAAACTGACGTTGCCCAAGGCCGTGTCGTTCGACGGCCTGCGTGTCGTCATCGATTGCGCCAACGGCGCCGCTTACCGGGTTGCACCAGGGACATTGTGGGAGCTGGGCGCCGACGTGATTTCAATCGGCGTCGATCCGGACGGATTCAATATCAATAAGGACTGCGGCTCCACGGATCTTGCGGCTCTTTCCCGCAAAGTGCGTGAGATGCGCGCCGATATTGGCATCGCGCTCGATGGTGACGCCGATCGCGTATTGATCGTGGATGAACGCGGCCATGTCGTCGATGGCGACCAGCTGCTCGCTGTCATTGCCGAGAGCTGGAAGGACGATGGCAGGCTGCAGCGTCCAGGCGTCGTCGCTACCGTGATGTCGAACCTTGGTCTCGAACGCCATCTCAAAAAGCTGGGCCTTGAACTAGTGCGCACGCCGGTCGGCGATCGCTATGTCCTCGATCACATGCGGACCCACGGCTTCAATATCGGCGGCGAGCCTTCCGGGCACATTATCCTCTCGGATTACACGACAACCGGCGACGGCTTTATCGCGGCCCTGCAGGTGCTTGCCGTGGTCAAGCGCGGCGACAAGCCGGTATCGGAACTCTGCCACCGTTTCGAGCCCTTGCCGCAGGTGCTCAAGAATGTCCGTTACCAGACGGGAAAGCCGCTGGAAAACGCGCAAGTGCGGTCGGCCATCGCGAATGCCGAGCGCAAGCTGGGTGGCGGGGGCCGCCTGATCGTGCGGCCTTCCGGGACCGAGCCGGTCATCCGCGTGATGGGCGAGGGCGACGACAAAATCCTGGTCGAATCGGTGGTCGACGATGTGGTTGAGGCATTGAGCCGGGCTGCTGCCTGATTGGTGCAATTTTGCGCCTGACCGTCAGCGCGCACGCTGCGTAAACAGATTCTTAAATTCATATTCACGACAAAGTCGCTGGTCCGCGGGGTCGTGCCAGCGGCTTTGTTAACGAGCGTGGTTAAGAATTAAGGTTAAGCAGCAATTAAGGAATTGCTGCCATCGTCTCCTCCAGTTGGCCGATAAGGCCGCGTCTGTGGTGAGGGACGATCATGATTATTTCGCGCGTTAGAGTTCTGGCATTGGCTGCGGCTGCTTCAATCGCGGCGGTCAGCGGGGCACATTCAGCCGACCTGCCGCTCGCACCGCCACCGGTGCCGGAATTTTCAGGTTGGTATTTGCGCGGCGATATCGGCTTCAGCAACCAGAACGTCCGCAGCCTGTTCAATGCGAACTATGCTGGCTTCACCTCGGTGAACAATATCGACAAGGGCTTCGACGCCGCGCCGCTCTTCGGACTGGGCGTCGGCTACACCGTGAACAACTGGCTGCGTTTCGACGTCACCGGCGAGTACCGCGGTGCCGCAAACTTCCACGGGCTCGATGTCGGAGCTCTCCCGGCGTGCAGTGGCGTCGCTCCATGTTTCGCCGACGACCGCTACACCGCCAGCAAGTCTGAATGGACGTTCCTGTTCAACGGCTATGTTGATCTCGGTACCTGGTGGAGCATCACGCCCTTCATCGGGGCGGGCGTCGGCGCGAGCCGCAACACGATCAGCAATTTCGGCGATTTCTCAGCCTGCATCGACAGCAGTAATTGCGGTCTGGGCGGCAGTGATGCTTTCGGCGGTACGTTCAGCAAGTGGAATTTCGCCTGGGCGCTGCACGCCGGCATTGCCTACCAGGCGTGGCGCAACGTCACGCTCGAGCTTGCCTACCGCTACATCGATCTCGGCAACGCACAAAGCGGCGACCTTGTCGCGTTTAACGGCACCAACAATTTCTACAACCCGATGGAATTCCACCACCTGACGTCGCAGGACGTCAAGTTGGGCGTGCGGTTCAATCTCGGGGGCTACGACTATCAACCGCCTCCGCCGCCACTCCGGAGCAAAGGCTAGTGAGTATTGGGCACCGCGAGCCGTCGCGGTGCCCTGGTGACAGCGTGCGACCAAGCTCAAACCTTATGGGACAGCCGTCATGAGTCGATTGAGGCCGTTTGATCTCATTGGTCAGCGCATGCACGTCGCCCGCATCGCTGTCGCCGTTTGCGCGACGCTCGCGGTATCTTCGGCCGATCGCGCTCTTGCCGCAGATTGGCTCGGCGACTCGGGTCTGCGCGGCTCGCTTATGCCGACGAACTATGCCCGGTGGGATGGTTGGCAGTTCGGCGCGTTGGTGGGCTACGGCAATCTGAATACAGATTTTGGTAACAGTACGAGCGCGCAGATCGCATTTATATTACGCAACACGACGCTCGAAGCAGAAGGGGCGCCATCTACCTGGACGACATTGCCGGCGAACAGCACAAACGCCGCAATATTCGGCGGTTTCCTTGGTTACAATATGCAGTGGGATCAACTCGTCCTCGGATGGGATCTCGCATACAGGCATCCATCGATCTTACAAACATCAGCTGCCGATTCGATGAGCCGCAGGTTCGATACATCCGACAACATCCAGCACGACGTCACGATAGCGGCGCAGGCGTCATTCAAGTTAGTCGACTACGCCGTACTGAGGGCGCGCGCGGGATATGCTGTCGGACAATTTTTGCCCTACGCCGCGCTCGGCGCAGCAGTTGGGCGGTTCAATTATCAGACGACCGTGTCAGTGACCGATGTCATGACCAATCTAGCCCCGCCGGGGCCATTGGGTGGTGCCGGAACGTTCCAGCAATCTGGTAGCGTTGGTCAAAATAACGTCTTTGTTGCTGGGTTCGCCGCTGGCATCGGCGTGGATTGGGCTCTTACTCAGATGGTATTTGCGCGCGCTGAATGGGAGTTCATCGCATTCGCGCCCGTGAACCAGACTCGATCCAATGTTCAAGCGGGCCATGTCGGACTCGGCGTGCGATTCTGGTAAACGCGGTTACGGTTTGATCCAAATATTTGATCTGTTCGCGGCCCGCCGCACCAGTTGACCGCGGCCGGCAAGTCGCCTATCTCCGCCAGTGGGACACCCCTCCCCAACGAGGGGCGCCTATCTGGAAGGATAGACAAAAATGACGGCGACGAAGCCCGGCGTGCGGCCGGCCAGCCCGCACTTTTCGTCCGGCCCCTGCGCGAAGCGCCCCGGCTGGAGCCTGCAAAACCTCACCGACGCGGTTCTCGGACGGTCTCATCGATCGAAGATCGGCCGGGCCAAGCTCAAGCGCGCCATCGACCTGACACGTGATGTGCTCGAAGTGCCGGCGGATTACCGCATCGGCATCGTGCCGGCTTCCGACACCGGAGCGGTCGAGATGGCGCTCTGGTCACTCCTCGGCGCGCGCCCGGTAACGATGCTTGCCTGGGAATCTTTCGGCGAGGGCTGGATTACCGACGTCGAGAAGCAACTCAAGCTCAAGGATATTGCTCTCGTCAAAGCACCCTACGGCGAGTTGCCGAACCTCACGAAGATCGACTTTGCGTCCGACGTGGTTTTTACGTGGAACGGAACAACATCGGGCGTGCGCGTGCCAAATGGCGCCTGGATTGCCGCGGACCGCAAGGGCCTCACCATCTGTGACGCAACATCAGCGGCATTCGCGCAGAGGCTCGACTGGCCGAAGCTCGATGCCGTCACGTTTTCCTGGCAGAAAGCGCTGGGCGGTGAGGGGGCGCATGGCATGCTCATCCTTTCGCCGCGCGCGGTCGAGCGACTCGAGAGCCACAAGCCCGCCTGGCCGTTGCCGAAAATTTTCCGACTGACGAAAGGCGGCAAGCTCAACGAAGGCATCTTCGCCGGCGAGACGATCAATACGCCATCGATGCTTTGCGTTGAGGATTATCTCGACACGCTGCAATGGGCGAAATCGGTTGGCGGGCTTTCCGCCACGATTGCCCGCTCGGACGCGAACGCTAAGGCGTTATCGGACTGGGTGGACGTCACGTCATGGGTCGACCATCTGGCGAAAAATGCGTCGTGCAGGTCAAACACCTCGGTTTGCCTGAAGTTCGCCGATCCGGCGGTCACGAGGCTGTCCGGCGACGACCAGGCGGCGTTCGCAAAGACGATGGCGGCATTGCTCGAAAAAGAAGGCGTCGCCTACGACATCGCCTTTTATCGCGACGCACCGCCGGGCCTGCGCATCTGGTGCGGGGCAACGGTCGAGCGCCACGACATCGAGACCCTTACGCCGTGGCTCGACTGGGCGTTCGCCGAAGCCAAAGCCGCGCTGCCGAAAGCAGCGTGATCGGCAAGCCTACCCGCCGACCGGCAGTACCAGTTTCACCGACATTGAAAATCAGGCCAAATCCCATGCCTAAAGTGCTTATCTCGGATGCTCTGTCACCTGCTGCCGTGCAGATTTTCAAGGATCGCGGCATCGACGTGGATTTCCAGCCCGCGCTCGGCAAGGACAAGGAAAAGCTTGCCGCAATCATCGGCGGTTACGACGGACTCGCGATCCGCTCCGCAACGAAGGTTACGGCAAAAATTCTCGAACAGGCGAGGAACCTCAAGGTGATTGGTCGCGCGGGTATCGGCGTCGACAATGTCGAGATTCCCGCCGCGACGGCGCGCGGAATCATCGTGATGAACACGCCGTTCGGAAATTCCATCACCACAGCCGAGCACGCGATATCGCTCATGCTCGCTCTCGCGCGGCAAATTCCGGAGGCCGACGCCTCAACCCGCGCCGGGAAGTGGGAAAAAAACAAATTCATGGGCGTGGAGATTTTCGGCAAAACGCTCGGTGTCGTTGGGTGCGGAAATATCGGCTCGATCGTCGCCGACCGCGCACTCGGCCTGAAGATGAAGGTGATCGCCTACGATCCCTTCCTGTCCCCGGAGCGCGCCGATGATCTCGGGGTCGAGAAGGTCGAACTCGATGAACTGTTCAAGCGTGCGGACTTCGTGACGCTCCACACGCCGCTCACCGACAAGACGCGTAACATCGTCAATGCAGCCTCGATCGGAATGATGAAAAAGGGCGCCCGCATCATCAATTGCGCGCGCGGCGGCCTGGTGGATGAAGCCGCGCTCTATGCGGCGCTTAAGGATGGGAGAATCGCGGGAGCGGCCTTCGACGTGTTCGTGACCGAGCCGGCAACGGATAATCCTCTGTTCAACCTGCCGAATGTCGTCTGTACGCCGCATCTCGGTGCCTCCACCAGCGAGGCCCAGGAAAATGTCGCCCTGCAGGTTGCCGAACAGATGTCGGACTATCTTCTGCGCGGCGCCATTACCAATGCCATCAACTTTCCTTCGATCAGCGCCGAAGAAGCGCCCAAGCTCAGACCATTCGTTGCGCTGGCGGAAAAGCTCGGATCGTTTGCCGGACAGTTGACTGAAACCGGCGTCAGTAAGGTGCAAGTGGCCTACGAGGGCGCAGTGGCACAGATGAACACCAAGGCCCTGACTTCTGCGGCGCTCGCGGGGCTGCTGCGGCCGATGCTCGGCGATGTCAACGTCGTTTCGGCGACAGTCGTGGCAAAAGAGCGGGGCATCGTGGTCGAGGAGGTGACCCGTGAAATGCGTGAGGACTATGAGAGCCTGATCACCATCACCATGACGACGGAGCGGCAGTCGCGCCATGTTTCGGGCACGGTGTTTGCCGACGGGCGGCCGCGCATCGTCAACATCAAAGGCATCCGCATGGATGCCGAATTCGGCCCGTCGATGATCTACATCACCAATCTCGACAAGCCGGGGTTTATCGGCAAATTCTCGTCGACGCTGGGCGAGGCCGGCATCAATATCGCGACGTTTCACGTCGGCCGTGAAGCGCCCGGCGGCAATGCCATCGCATTGATCGAGATAGACGGAGACCTGCCTGAAACGGTGCTTGCAAAGGTGCGTGCGCTGCCGCAGGTGCAGCAAGCCAAGCCGCTGCATTTCTGAGAATCGCGCATAAGATCAAGCGCTTGTCGCCGCGGCCCATTGCTGCCCAGCCGGTCGACTTTGGCTTGCCACCAAAGGGAGCATCCATTATCCGAGGGTGGACCTGGCCGGTGGCACCCGGCTTCAAGCGTCCGGGCGCTGGCTCAGGGAAGGGATCCTGATGGCGAATGTGGTAGTGGTCGGATCCCAGTGGGGCGACGAAGGCAAGGGCAAAATCGTCGACTGGCTCTCAGAGCAGGCCGACATCGTCGTACGCTTCCAGGGGGGCCACAATGCGGGCCATACCCTGGTGATCGATGGCTTGACCTACAAGCTGTCGCTGCTGCCGTCCGGCGTGGTGCGCGGGGGGAAACTGTCGGTTATCGGCAACGGCGTAGTCGTCGATCCGCAGGCGCTCACCGACGAGATAGCCCAATTAAAGAAGCAAGGCATCGTCGTGACGCCCGAAAGCCTGCGTATAGCCGAAAACGCGATCCTGATCCTGCCGCTTCACAGGGAGCTCGAGGCGTTGCGTGAAGCGGAAAACTCGGCAACTCGAATCGGAACGACCAAGCGCGGTATCGGGCCGGCCTATGAAGACAAAGTCGGCCGTCGCGCCATCCGCTTCATGGATCTTGCAGACCTGCCCGCCCTGCGGGCCAAAATCGACCGGCTCCTTGCGCATCACAATGCGCTCCGCAGGGGTTATGGCCTCGCCGAGATCGAGCCACAGACGGTCTATGACCACCTCGCATCCATTGCGCCCAAGGTGCTGCCATTCATGGATTCGGTCTGGTCGCTGCTCGATAGCAAGCGCCGCGAGGGCAAACGCATTCTGTTCGAGGGTGCGCAAGGCGCGCTGCTCGATATTGATCACGGAACTTACCCCTACGTGACATCGTCGAATACCGTGGCTGCCCAAGCGGCCACCGGCTCGGGTCTTGGCCCCAATGCGATCGATTACGTGCTTGGCATTTGCAAGGCCTACACAACGAGAGTCGGCTTGGGTCCGTTCCCCACTGACCAGATGGACAATTCGATCGGGAAGACTCTTGGCGAACGCGGCCGCGAATTCGGTACTGTCACCGGCCGCGCCCGCCGATGCGGATGGTTTGACGCAGTTCTGGTCCGGCAGGCCGTCCGGACCTGCGGCATCGATGGCCTGGCTCTTACGAAACTCGATATTCTGGACGGTTTCGACGAGATAAAAGTTTGCGTGCGCTATCGCCTGGATGGGCGCGAAATCGACTATCTTCCGGCGGGCGAACAGGCGCAGGCACGAGCGGAACCGGTCTATGAGAGCATCGGCGGCTGGAAGGAGCCGACGGCGCGCGCCCGTTCCTGGGCACAGCTGCCGGCGCAGGCGATAAAATACGTCCGCCGTATCGAGGAGCTCGTGGGCTGTCCGGTGGCGCTGTTGTCGACGAGCCCGGAACGCGAAGACACCATCCTGATGAAGAATCCGTTTGAGCTATGATTGCTGAAAAAAGACACGAACCGAGGCCAAGCATGGGCGTGGGGACCAGAATCGGGGCGCCGTCATGCTCCAGCAAAATAAACGGCAATGGCTGACTATTATCCCTTGATTGCCAGGGCCGTCGGGGGCCTTGAAAAGAACACGGGCGAAAATCGTCGCGCGCTGTATGACCGCGCGCGTACCGCATTGGTCAGTCAATTGCGCGGCGTTGAGCCCCCGCTGGATGAAACAGAAATTACCCGCGAGCGGCTGGCGCTGGAGGAGGCGATCCGCAAGGTCGAGGCGGAGTCATCCAAGCGGCCGCGGCCGGATGCATTGGAGGCCGAACCGGCGCAGCCGTCGCTTCGCGATCGGGGACTGCGCGACTTTCGTGAGACGGTCGCCGAGGCTGAGGGGCTTGGCGGTGCCGTAGCGGAGGCAAAACGCGCTGCGCACGAAACCTATGAGGCAATGCCTCATGACCCGGGCGGATCATCCTACGTCGAACCGCCGGTTCTGCCTGAACCACCTCCGGTTTCGGAGCCGTCCCTGTCCGAGGAGGTGCCGAAAGAACTCAACTATGTGCCGCCACCCCCCGCTCGGGACGCTTACGAGGATGACGATGAATATACGCGTCGTCCCGCGCGCTCTTATGCAGGCTTGGTCAAGTTATTCGCGCTCGTGGTCGTCTTGGCGGGTATTGCGGGCGGACTGTATTGGCAGCGGCACGCGATCGCATCGATAGTCGCAAGTTTCCGCTCGCAGCCGGCCCCGAAGCCGAAGGAAGTGGCTCAACCATCGGTGCGTCCCAAGATTGCCGATCGGATAGGGCAATCCGGCAAACCGGCGCCCAATTCCGCGAATGCTCCGGCAGCTGCCGTTGCGCAAAAAGTGGTGCTTTACGACGAAGATCCTAACGATCCGCAGGGAAAGCGCTATGTGGGTTCGGCGCTCTGGCGCACCGAGACGGTGTCGCCGGGACCGGGCCTTGCGCCCGAACTTGCGGTCCGCGCAGACATCGAAATTCCAGAACGCAAGCTTCGCATGACATGGTCGCTCCGCCGCAACACGGATAAGGCGTTGCCGGCAAGTCACACGATCGAAATCATGTTCACGTTGCCGGCTGATTTTTCTGAAGGCGGCATTGGAAATGTGCCCGGCGTGCTGATGAAACAGAATGAGCAGGCGCGTGGCGTTCCTCTTGCCGGTCTGGCGGTCAAGGTAACCGATGGTTACTTCCTGATCGGATTGTCGGCGGTCGACGTCGACCTGCAGCGCAACATCCAGTTGCTCAAGGAACGCGATTGGTTCGATATCCCGGTCGTCTATACCAGCGGCAAGCGCGCAATACTGGCGATGGAGAAGGGGACGCCGGGTACGCGCGCCTTCGAGGAAGCTTTCCGCGCCTGGGGGCAGTAGACGACCGCGCAGCCTCGGAAGGTCCAATCAATAAAAATGGCCGGGCTGGGGCCCGGCCATATTAATTGGCACTGTGCGCAAAAGTTTTTCAGCGCGCAGCGAGTGATGCGGTTTCTGCAGGCTGTTCGAGCGTCGCGATCCGGCTTTTGACGGCCTTCTGGACTTTTTCGAAGGCGCGAACCTCGATCTGCCGCACCCGCTCGCGCGAGACGCCGAACTCGGCGGCAAGCTCTTCGAGCGTGATCGGATCGTCGGCTAGCCGGCGCGCCTCGAAGATGCGGCGTTCGCGGTCGTTGAGAACATCGAGTGCGGAGACCAGTGCCTGATGGCGGTTGTCGCTTTCCTCGCTCTCCGCGAGGATCCGCTCTTGGCTCGGAGCGTCGTCAACCAGCCAATCCTGCCACTCGCCGCTCTCGCCGTCGTCGCGGATCGGCGCGTTAAGCGAAGCGTCGCCGCCCAGGCGGCGATTCATGTCGACGACGTCCTGTTCGGTGACGCCCAGGCGCTTGGCGATGACCTGCACCTGATCGGGCCGCAGATCGCCCTCGTCGAGCGCGGAAATCTTGCTCTTTGCCTTGCGCAAGTTGAAGAAGAGCTTTTTCTGGTTTGCGGTGGTGCCCATCTTCACCAGCGACCACGAGCGCAGGATGTATTCTTGTATTGCCGCCTTGATCCACCACATTGCATAGGTGGCGAGGCGGAAGCCTTTCTCCGGCTCAAAGCGCTTAACCGCCTGCATCAGGCCGACATTGCCTTCGGAGATAACCTCCGAGATCGGCAGGCCGTAGCCGCGGTAGCCCATCGCAATCTTGGCGACGAGGCGAAGATGGCTGGTGACAAGCTGGTGCGCGGCATCACGATCGCCGTGCTCGCGCCAGCTGCGCGCCAACATGTATTCCTGCTGCGGTTCCAGCATGGGAAACCGGCGGATTTCGTCTAAATAGTGTGAAAGGCCGGATTCGGCCTTGAGTGCCGGCAATGCGGCGGTACGGGCCATGGTAGCGCCCTCCTTACTTGCCCCCGATTTATCGGCAGGCGGGTTACTGCCGCCGCTCCCCGAGCCGACGGCATAGTGATGTTGCGACCGCGAAACCCTCGATCGCAACTGCAGCATAATGGCTTGGGCGGGCGAAAGATAGCATTGTGCCCTCACGTCAGCGTGACGCGGTCATGCGCCACAGCATACCCCAAGCCATTGTTTCGGCTGGTCTATTTGCGCGGTTCGTGCCCGGCTTCACGGCTTTCCGTGTGCAGGGCATGACGTAAACGACGCAAATCGCCCGGCAGTTCCGATTGGAACTCCAGGAGATCGCCGGTTTCGGGGTGCTCAATGGCCAATAGATAGGCATGGAGCGCCTGTCTTCCAAGGGCCTCGAGGGCGGTTCGAGCCTCGGGCGCCAAGCGGCTCGATTTTGTTTTGAAGCCGGTGCCATAGGTGGCATCGCCCAGGATTGGATGTCCCGCATGGGCGAGGTGGACGCGGATCTGGTGGGTCCGTCCGGTTTCCAGCGTGCAGGCGAGAAGCGCCGCAACCGGTTTGCCGTCTGAGCCGGGAAATTGCTCCAGCAGCTGCCAATGCGTGATGGCTGCCCGGCCGTCGTCCCGGACCGCCTGCCGGTCGCGCGCATGCGGGTGACGGCCGAGCGGGACGTCGATTGTGCCTTTCGGGCGCGCCGGCACGCCCCAGACGAATGCGAGGTAGCCTCGCTTGAGAGGGCCTTCCGCCTTTTCCGCGAACTGCCGTGAAAGCGCGCGATGGGCCTTGTCGGTCTTGGCGACGACCATCAGGCCGGTGGTGTCCTTGTCGAGCCGGTGGACGATGCCCGGACGTTTGACGCCGCCGATCCCCGACAGGCTGGCGCCGCAATGTGCGATCAGCGCGTTGACCAGCGTGCCCGACGCATGGCCCGCCGCGGGATGCACGACCAGGCCCTTCGGCTTGTCGATCACAATGATGGAGTCGTCCTCGTAGACGATTTTGAGCGGGATCGTTTCGCCTTTCGGCGCGGCTGGTTCGGGTGGCGGCAGGGTCACGGTCACGACATCGCCGGATTTGACGGCGGTTGCCGGATCGCGGATCGTGCGCGCCGCGATCTTCACCTGGCCGGCGAGAATTAACGCCTTCAGGCGCGAGCGCGACAAAGTCGCAAGGCGTGCCGCAAGAACGCGGTCGACCCGCTCGCCCGTTTCGGCGGCGGTGATGGTGACTGACTCGGTGGCATTATCCGTCATGGTTCAAGAAATGGCTGGCGAGGACGAAAAACCACTTGATCCGGAAGCCGCGCGAATCGTCGCCAAAGTTCGCCGGCTGATGATGATTGCAAGTCTGACGACCTTCGTTGCGGTAGCCGCGGTGCTTGGGGTCATCGGCTACCGTTTTTTCAGGAGCGGCGAAAGAGCGCCGGCCGCGCCGGATGTTTCGACCGCGCTGCCCGCCGGGGCCCGGGTGCTTTCAAGCGCGATCGGTGACGGCCGCGTGGTGCTTACGGTTGAGATCAATGGCGCGATCGAACTCCTCAGTTTTGACCTCAATACGCTTAAGCCCCTTGGCCGCACGCGTTTGGCGCCTCACTGACTCCGTATCCCGGCGGGCGCCAAGCTTGCGGCGTCGGCGGATCGAGGCTATTCGAGGACCAAGCTCCCTTCGTCTAGCGGCCCAGGACGTCGCCCTCTCACGGCGAAAACAGGGGTTCGAGTCCCCTAGGGAGCGCCAAGTCCGGCAAACGTCAGTGTATCGCCCGGCTCTGCGCCGCCTGCGCGGATGCTCATTCCCTTGTTATTTCTGTAGTATTTAGCCATCCTAAAAAGAGTGCATGTGAATGCAGGTTGGCGTCATGCAACTGTTCACGACGGCCGAGGCGGCCGCTTATTTGCGCCTCAAGGAACGCAAGATCTATGAAATGGTGGCCGAGGGGGCCGTGCCCTGCACGAAGATCACCGGCCGGTGGCTGTTTCCCAAAGCGGAGCTCGATCATTGGCTCGCGTCCAGCATTTCGCGCCCAGATGGGATCACCCGTCCGGACGCCGCGCCGATCGTCAGCGGCAGTCACGATCCGCTTCTCGAATGGGCCTTGCGGGAGAGCGGATCCGGTCTTGCGACTTTGGCGCTCGGCAGTGAGGCGGGCTTTACGCGATTCTGCACCGGCGAGACGATCGCTGCCGCAATTCACCTGCACACCATCGACGACGTCGATGCCGACGCCAACATCGCGGCATTGCAAAATCGCAACGACTTGCGGGATGCCGTGATGATTGCGTTCTGCCGCCGGGAGGAGGGATTTCTGCTTTCGAACGGAAACCCACTCAAGCTTCGCTCGATCGATGATGTGAGCAATAAACGCGCGCGCATTGCCATGCGTCCCAAAGGTGCGGGTGCGCAGCTTCTGTTGCTCGCGTTGCTGCATCAGGCGAAAATATCGCTTGATGAACTCACCGCGGTTACGCCTGCTTGCCCAACTGGCCCCGATATCGCGCAGGCGATCCGCGCGGGCCGCGCCGACACCGGCATTGCCACGCGCGCGGTCGCCAATGCGGCCGGGCTTGATTTCATCCCGATCGCCTGGGAGCCGTTTGATCTTGTGATGCGCCAGCGCGACTATTTCCACCCGCCCTTGCAGGCGCTGCTCAAGTTTCTGCACAAGCATGAACTTGCAACCCGCGCTCGCGAACTGGGCGGTTACGATCTCGCCACGACGGGCTCGGTGAGGTTTGTGAACTGATGACCGAGACGCAAGCCTGGCCGACGGAATTGCGCCTGCACAAAGGCGGAAAGACATTGACCGTCACGTTTGACGGCGGCGACCGTTTCGATCTGCCGGCCGAATATTTGCGGGTGAAAAGCCCCAGTGCCGAAGTGCAGGGTCATTCTGCGGAAGAGCGAAAAACCGTTCCCGGTAAACGCGACGTCAGCATCATTGAGGTGCTTCCCGTCGGGAATTACGCAGTGCGGCTTGTGTTTGACGACCTGCATTCGACCGGAATCTTTGGCTGGGAATACTTGCTCGATCTGGGGCGCAACCGCGCCGCCTACTGGCAGGACTATGTTGATGAACTCGCCGCGAAAAATCTGACGCGCGAGCCACAAGCACAGCGCAAGTAACAATCATAGCGACGCGTTACCGGCGAGATTCGGTCTGTTCAATGAAGCAATTCGCGCGCACAGCTGCGCGTGCGACGATAGCGATTGAATCGGCAAAATTGGTCAGGCTGCTCCCGCATACGCGGTCTCTTCGTTCTCCGCAGGCGCGGGGCGAGCGCCGCGGACAACGAATCCATGCATCAACGCGGTGACCGCGAGGAACGAAAGGCTAGCCCCGATGGTGTTCCGAAAGTCGGGGGCGAGACAAAGGAAGGCCGCGCCTGTGAGCGCGAAGGCGTAAGGCACGCCGTGCACGAAGGTCCGGCAATCCGGTTTTCCACATAATAGGAACGTAGAGTACGCGGCCGTCAGCTCAAACATGAGCCCTGCCGTCATCAATATTGACTGGCCGCGGGCAGAAAGAATCAGCAAGCCGCCCAGCATGGCAAACCAGATGCCGAGGGCCAGGAAATCGCGCCTAGGCTCGTTGAGCCCTTTGGTCGTGCCGGTGGACATCCGAATTTCACTCATGACGATACTCCGCGGTGGCTGAGCAAAATTCATTACGCGATAGAATCTTTCGCGACCGGATATTATGGGCGAGACAATCCATTCAATTTGGCAAGCAGATCTTAATATCGACGGAAAGCCCCCATTTGCCGGCGGATTTGGCACAGAACAATCGCGGCAAGCGACCACTCCCGTGTGAGAGGGAATATTGCATCGGACATTGGCTGGACGCTGCGGCAATGGATTGGATGCCGGTTTCAGCCCCTATCAAAATGTTCGTCTAAGCCGCTAAGATGCCGCCTCCCGAGCTTGGGATCGGACATGCAGCGGCGCGAGTTCATAGCTCTGGTCGGCGGCACAGTGGCATCGTGGCCGCTGGCGGTGATAGCCAAGGAGCCGGAGCGCATTCGGCGTGTCGGCATGCTAGTCGGCATCAATGATCCGGACATAAAAGCATTTCAACAGGAACTTGAAAAACACGGATGGTCCGAGGGCCACAATATCCATATCGATTATCGCATTTCGCCAGCGGCAGCTAACGTGCAGAGGCTTGCCAAAGAGTTGGTCGCTGCGCAGCCCGAGGTAATTTTCTCGCTATCACGACCAGTCACTGCTGCCTTGCAGAAGGAGACCCGTACAATACCAATCGTGTTCACCTACGTCATAGACCCGATCGGCGCAGGCTTCATCGAAAGCCTGGCGCGCCCCGGCGGTAATCTCACCGGCATCATGGCTTACGAGCCGAGCGTCGTCGGCAAGTGGATGCAGATGCTCAAGGAATTTGCGCCACAGACCGTACGCGTTGCGCTATTAGGAAATCCGAAAACCGCAGTCTACTACGACTACTTGCTGCGCGCGGCCTTGGCCGCCGCGCCGTCGCTCAAAATCGAGGTAGTCCCCAGCCATATCGAAAATGACGCCGCCGACATCGAACGCGTAATCGCCGCCGTCGCCAGCACGCCAAATAGCGCCATGGTCGTGCTGCCGGAAAGCACGACCAACGTCAATATCGATCTCATCATCGCGCTCGCGGCTCGCTATCGCTTGCCTACGATTTACAACTTCAAGTACCAGGTCCGCGCGGGCGGCCTCATGTCCTATGGAATTGTCGCTGCTGACCATTATCGCCAGGCAGCATTATACGTGGATCGAATCCTTCGCGGTGCCAAGCCGAGTGATCTTCCGGTGCAGACTCCTGCGAAGTACGAAACCGCCCTCAATCGCAGAACGGCTAAAGCCCTCGGCTTGACTCCGCCTGCCAGCCTTACGATCGCGGCTGACGAGGTGGTCGAATAATCCAGTTTGCTGCGGTGCAGGTGCATAGGCATCACGCCGACTTGTCGCTATGTTTTAGTTTAAGCCGATACTTGGCGCTTTGCGCGTTTTGGGGGCAAGCAATGAGGCGGCGCGACTTCATCACACTTCTTGCTGGCGCAACGGCACCTTGGCCTTTTGCGGCACGGGCGCAGCAGCCCGAGCGGACGCGACGCATTGCGGTCCTCATGAATACAGCTCCGGACGACCAAGAAGGTCGGGCTGGGCTTGTTGCGTTTCGGGAAGGTCTGCAAAAACTGGGGTGGGCGGACGGCGATAATGTACGCATCGAGACCCGCTGGGGCGAGAATAATGTCGACCTTGATCGAAGATACGCAACGGAATTGGTTGCTCTTGCGCCGGATGTCATCTTGGCGAGCGGCAGCCCGAGCGTGGCGGCCTTGCAACATGTGACGCGCATCTTGCCGATTGTTTTCGTGCGCGTTTCCGACCCCGTCGGCGGCGGCTTTGTTGATGATCTGGCTCGGCCGGGCCGTAACGCTACCGGCTTCATGCTGTTCGAATATACCTTCAGCGGGAAATGGCTAGAACTTCTTAAGCAGGTAGATCCACGAATAACGCGAGCCGCTGTCCTTCGAGATGCAGCCAATCGTGCCGGGATTGGCGAGTTCGCCGCCATCCAGGCAGTGGCACCATCGCTTGGTGTAGAGGTGCGCCCGGTCGACACACGAGATGCCAAAGAAATCGAACGCGCTCTCGCGGGCTTCGCTGGTTACCCCAATAGAGGGCTGATTGTAACGCCCAGCGCTTCGGTATCGATTTATCGTGATGCAATTATCAGCCTTGCGACTCGCTACAAGTTACCTGCGATCTTTGGTTTTCGTTCGAACGTCATCGACGGGGGCCTGATTTCTTACGGGCCGAATCGGGTTGAACAATTTCAGCGTGCCGCGGGTTATGTCGATCGTATTCTCAAAGGCGCGAAGGCAGCCGATCTTCCGGTGCAAGCGCCCACAAAATATGAACTTGTCATCAATCTTAAAGCCGCTAAAGCAATCGACCTTACAATTCCGTCGGCTGTTCTCGCCCGCGCGGACCAGGTGATCGAGTAAGCCGCGCGATGCCCGCCTGTGCGGAAAGCGGACATCTACCAATGGCAAACCACAACGGGTATCGTGGAATGGGTCGATACTATCCTCGATCGGGAGGCTGGGTCTTGAGACGCCGCGAATTCGTCGCACTTTTCGGTAGTGCAGTCGCGTGGCCGGTTGCGGTTCGCGCACAGCAAAAGCGGGCGCGCCGGGTCGGTATCCTTTCTCAGGACTTACAACCGGATCTGCTCGAAACATTCCGAGACGAGCTTCGCAAGCTGGGCTATGTCGAAGGGAGTGACGTCAGCATAGAGTTGCGAAATGCAGCCGGACACAATGAGCGACTACCGGCGCTTGTAGAAGAGCTTATTCGACTCAAGGTCGAGGTGATCGTCGCCGTCAACACGCCTGCTGCGCAGGCGGCTAAAAAAGCCACCAGGACTGTCCCCATCGTCATAATGCGTGTGGCTGATCCCGTCAGATCGGGACTTGTCGCATCGCTCGCTCGCCCGGGCGGAAACGTCACGGGCTTAAGTTTTATGCCGGACGCATTGGGACCAAAGGGCGTCGAACTGCTTCATGAGATAATACCAAAGACCACGCGTATGGCCGCGCTATATCAGGGAAATAATGCAGGAGCAGTCCTCATTGTGGACGACGTCGAGCGAAAAGGCTTACAAATTGGGCTGAAATTTGTGCGCCTTCCAGTGCATGATGAGAACGATTTTGCAAATGCCTTCGAGATAGCCTCCCGTGCCGGGTCTGAGGCGCTCTTCGTCATGGATGACGGGGCGGTTACGAAACGTCGCAGCCAAATCCTTGAACTTGCGGCAAAGCACGCCCTCCCGGTGGTGTCTATCTATAGAGACTTCGCGGTGGCCGGGGGACTGATCGCCTATGGGCCAAATCTAAATGTGGTGTATCGACGCGCCGCTGATTACGTGCACAAACTCTTAAAGGGCGAGCCTGCGCACTCTCTGCCGGTTGAACAGCCCGTGGACTTCGATCTTGTAATCAATATGAAGACCGCAAAGACGCTTGGGCTTACGATTCCGCAGTCGGTGTTGATCCGAGCGAACGAAATTATCGAGTGATAGGGCTAGGTGTCTTTTGATAGTCCGATTAAAGCAGCGAACATTGGCGCGATCAGCCTTCGGAGTCGATTGCGCGCCGTTTCGCGCGCACTGCCCAGTCGCAAAGTGCCAGGCTCCAACCATTGTCGGAAGGCGGGGTCGTCAGGCTCTGGAGGGGACTACGTGAGACGGCGCGATACCATCACAGTCATTGCTGGCTCAGCGGGGGCGATGTCGGTGAAAGCAGGTAAGACCCGGGGCATGACATCACCGTTTTTGCTACTCGGCCGCGCCGGCGAGGGTATCGAATGAAGCGGCGAGAATTCATCGCGCTACTTGGCAGCACGCCGCTCACCCTGGCGTTCGCGTCGCGGGCAATATCTGCGCCAGACATCCCTATTGTTGGGGTTCTGTCGCCATTTCCATCTTCTACCGCCGCCCCGTGGCACAAGGCCTTCACTGACGGCCTCCACGAGCTTGGATGGGATGACGGCAAGAACATTCGGATCGAGTTTCGTTACGCCGAGGGCGGAGTGACGCACCTGCCCGAGATTGCAGCGGATCTTGTTCGGCAACGGGTCAACGTGATCGTGACCTCGGTCAATACTGACACGTTGGTCATGAAAAATGCCACTCGAACGATTCCCATCGTCATGGCATCCGCAGGCGATCCTGTTGGCGGAGGCCTTGTCCAAAGCCTTGCGCGGCCTGGCGGCAATATCACGGGATTGTCGCAGATTGCTCCCGACCTGGCGGGGAAGCGCTTGCAGGTCCTGAAGGAACTTGTGCCGAGCCTGTCAGGCGTTGCAGTTATTTGGAATCCAAAAGGGACAACTTCACCGATTGCTTGGAAGGAAATCCAACTTCCGGCACAGCGACTTTTAATCAAACTTCAATCGCTTCCTGTAACCGGCTCAAGCGCGTTCGAAAGTGCTTTCCGTGAGGCAAAAGCATCGCACGCCGACGCGCTCATCATTATGCCGGACCCGCTATTCGCCGGAAACTTGAAGCGCCTCGCGGATTTTGCCATCAAGTACCGCCTGCCATCTACATTCCATCTGAAAGAATACGCGGACTATGGTGGGCTCGTAGCATATGGCGTCGATCGAAAGGACCAGTTTCATCGCGCCGCCAGCTTCGTGGACAAGATCTTGAAAGGTGCGAAACCGGCCGACTTGCCCGTAGAGCAACCGACAAAATTCGAATTGGTCATTAATCTTAAGACCGCCAAGACACTGGGGATCCCAGTGTCGCCATCGCTACTTGCTAGTGCCGATGATGTGATTGAATAGTTTCAAGCGACGAGGGCGCGGATGTTGAATGCCTGGACCGGCCGGTGCAGGCCTTTGAGCTTTAGTTCATCTGTCGGTTCGACAATTGCGGCGCCTTCGATTGCGGTTTTAACTTTCCCGTCAACGAGGATTTGTCCATCACGGGCCTCGGCACAAAGCCGTGCCGCCAAATTCACGACCGTGCCGATGGCGGAATAATCGAAACGTCCCTCGTACCCAATTCGTCCGAGTGTCGCATACCCGTAGGAAGCGCCCATGCCGAATCCCAACTCATGACCGTGCTTGCGCCAACGGCCGAGAAGAATTGCCACTTGCTCGCGCATTTCGACGGCCATTTGCACGGCACGTAACGATGGTTCATCGCATCGCAACGGGTCATTAAACAGGATCAACAGGCCGTCACCTGTAAATCGCTCAAGCGTGCCTTGATGCTTATGGATCAATGCGCCAAGGCAAGAATGATATTCGCCGAGAAACGACATAACTTCTTCGGGCTCGGCGGTCTCCGCGAATGCTGTGAAGCCGCGAACGTCGCAAAATACCGCCGTGATGTCGCGTCTGTGGCTATCGAGGATGCTTTCTCCGCCCGAGGCCATTACGGCTTCAGCGATTTGGGGCGATAGAAAACGCTTGAGACGCTGCATGCGCTCAAGCTCGGCAAGTTGTTCGACAACCCGTTGCTCGAGCGTCTTGTTCCAGTTTGCCAAATCCGCGGCTTGCGCGGCAACCCTATCGTGCAGCTCTTTGATGCGAAGAACTGACTTTACCCTGGCGACGAGAGCGAGTTGGTCGACTGGCTTGGTGAGATACTCATCGGCGCCGGCCTCAAGGCCGGCAACGACATCTTTGCCGTCAGCTTTCGCCGTCACCAGAATGATAGGGGTGAACGGCAAACTTTCATCCTTTTTAAGCTGGCGGCAAACCTCGATGCCATCGATCTTCGGCATCATTATATCGAGCAACACCAGATCAGGGCGGTTTTCGCGCGTCGAGGTGAGGGCCTCTTGGCCGTCGGCGGCCTGGATGAGCTCGTAACCGTGCAAGGCTAGCCGGGTGACGAGAATATCTCGATTGGTTTCGTTGTCATCGACAATCAAAATTCTCGGCGGGTTGTGCATTGTAACTGCTGTCTACGATAGAAATTCTTTAATTTTCGCAAGCAACAAACGTGGGCTGTATGGCTTGGTGACATAGGCGTCGCAGCCCGCCTCGCGCGCCTTTCCTTCATCTCCGCTCAGGGCATACGAGGTAACGACGATGACTGGAATCGCCTTGAATTCCGGATCGGCTTTAAGGCGGCGCGTTGCTTCATAGCCGTCCATAACCGGCAGCTGAATGTCCATGAGAACAAGATCGGGACGATGCTTGGAGACGGCGGCGAGGGCCTCTTCGCCATTTTCGGCCTCGATGAGATCGTATCCGGCGCTGCCGAGCAGGTCGCGGAGTATTTGCCGGTTGTCTTCCTGGTCTTCGACGACAAGAATACGTTTCGTCATCCGTGCCCCACTTGGTTTTCGACTTTCACCGGCACCATAAATGAGAAGGTCGCACCTTGGCCTAGCTGCGATTCAACCCATAGCCTGCCACCATGCATTTCGACGATTCGCTTGGCGATTGCGAGCCCGAGGCCCGTGCCGCCCTTTTCTTTGGTTGTTGACGAATCGGCCTGCTGGAATTCTTCGAAAATCTTTTCCTGGTCGGCCGCCGAAATTCCGGGGCCGGTGTCGTGCACGGCCACCGTTACCGATCCATTGCTGCTGGACGCCTTGATTGCGACTTCGCCATCGTCCGTGAACTTGATCGCATTGCCGACGAGATTGAACAATACCTGCGTGAGTCGTCGCTCGTCTCCGCGCGCTTGCGGCAACTCGGGCGCAATATCGACTTTCAGGGAAATGTTTTTGTTGTTCGCCAGCGACTCAACCGCACTATAAACGTTGTAAACGATATCTTTGACCGAGTAGTCGGTCAGCGTCAGATTGATCTGACCCGCTTCAATCTTCGACAGGTCGAGCACATCATTGATAAGGCCGAGCAGATGCTTGCCATTTGCCTGCACGCGCTCAAGTGTCGTGAGGGCCTTTGCGGGAATTTCACCGTAGATTTTATCGACAATCAATTCGGTGTAGCCGAGAATCGCATTTAAAGGCGTTCGCAATTCGTGACTCATGTTGGCAAGGAACTGAGATTTGTGCCTGCTTGCGAGCTGCAATTCGACGCTCTTCTTCTCAAGTTCATGAAACAGATTGGCATTCTCGATCGCGAGAACGGATTGTGCAGCAAATGTCTGTAGAAGCTCGATCGTGCTCTTGGAAAATTCGCCAGGTAGTCTGCGCCGGACGACCAGAGCGCCGACGGCGCCCTGGACGCCGACGAGCGGAACGATAAGCCGTGCACGGAAACCCGCCTTCAGCATAATGTCAGTGGTTGCCGTGTGTGGCTCGTCGTTAAGGTCGGCGACCTGAACTGGCGCCCGTATTTCAACCATCCGGCCGACTGCCGCGGAAAAATCAGAGTGTTGCTGACTGATCACCGCGATGAGGTCGTCGGTCATCCCCGATGTGGCGCGCAGCGCAAATTCGCGTTTGGTCGAATCTAAAACGTAGATCGCGCCCGCTTCAGTGCCCGACAATTGCACGGCCTTCGCGACGATTGTATCCAGAACCGTTTGCAGATCGAGCGTCGAGTTTACCGCTTGGCTGACTTCACCTAACGCGCGCAACTCCTTGTTGGACTGCTCAAGTTCGCGCGTGCGAATTTCAACCTTTTTTTCCAGATCGGCATAGGAATCCGAAAGCCGGCCGGCCATATCGTTAAATTGCTCAGCGAGGGCCTCGAGCTCGTCACCGGTCTTAATCGAAATGCGTTGCGACAGATCGCCATGTCCAATGCGCGCCGCGCCTTGGCGCAGCGTCCGGATCGGGACGACCATTCGGCGCGCCAGGAACAGTCCGGCGAGAAGGGCAAGGATCAAGCCACCCGCGAGCAATAGGCCGGTGCGCCCAAGCGAGCGGTAAAGCGGCGCATAAGCCTCCCGGACGGGCAAGTCGACAAAAATGAGCCAACCGAGCGGCGAGACAGGCGAATAGGCAGTCAATACGCGCCGGCCCTGGAAGTCATTTGCCTCGGTGACCTGCTCTCCCGAATTCGCACTATCGGCCAGGCGCGCCGCCTTAAACTGTTCGAGGCCAGACAGATCGCTATTGCGCAAAACCAGGCTGATGTCGGGATGAGCGATCAGTCTTCCGCGCGCGTCAACCACATAGGCCCTGCCACGTTCACCTACCTTGATCTGGGAGACGACGTCCCAAATGAACTTGAGATTGACCTCAGTGATGCTGACGCCGGCATCGCGTCGTGTCCCGGCCAACGACAGTGACATGTAAGGTTCAGACTCGCGGCGAAAATAAACCGGACCGTAATAAACTTTGTGCGCCATCGCTTCGGTGAATTTCGGGTCTTTGGAATAGTCAGTCTGGCTTCCCACAACATCCATGGCCAGCCTGGACACATGCAGTTGTTCGTGTCCGGTTGAATCGAGCTGAGCTAGCTCGGTGATTGCCGGCACTTGCCGCAGAAGCCGCAAGCCGTCAAAACGACGTTGTTCAAGCGTGCTTGCCGACCACGGCAGCTGCGTGGTCCAGCCGACCTGGTTTTCGATCTCTTTGATGAATTGCGTGATCTTGGCAGCAGCTGATTCTGCCTGCTCACGCTGAATGCGCACAAGGGAAGCCTTGTATTCCGTATAGGAAAACCAGATCTCAAAAGCGCCGCTCGAAACGAGGGCAACTGAGACAACCGCCACAAACAAGACCACGTATTTAATAAACAGCTGGCCGCGCAATGCGCTCCAGCCTTTCCGGCGTGTCGGCTGCTCGATTGAATTGCCGTTTGTGGTCTCGGGACCGTTCATAGATCGCCGATCTTTCGCCCTTTATAATTCGCCAGTTTCGGTCACTCAGGCACGATGTGAAGAGCAATAAAAGACTATAATGTAAATTACCGGAAGCTGTACCTCTAAAACCGCGGAAAGTGATTGATTGGCAAGTCCATAGGACAGGCGCAATATATATCAGAAGCGGGCCATGCGCCGTTTTTGCGCCTCATCCAAATTATTTCGAACGGCGATATTCGCGGTTGATTTGACCATATTCCGGACGTCAATCAGGCTCCGAAAAGAACTCATGTCCTCAGCGCCTGATGCCGCCGGAACGATGCTTCCGTAAGCACGGAGGCGCAACGGAAGGTCGGCACCACAAAGCAACATTGCCGGGCCCTCATGCGCGCTTTTGAGCGCAAGTAAAGCATTCGCAGATGGGCCGACTACATACCATGGGGGCTTTCGCTCCGCAGCGTTGAACGGCTACGATGCCTCCTCGCGGTACCCGGGGGCACAATGAGACGGCGCGAATTCATTACTCTAGTTGGCAGCGCGGCCGCATGGCCCATTGCTACGCTTGCGCAGCAGCCAGGACAGATGCGTCGCGTCGGTGCCCTTATGAACCTGAATGCCGACGATCCGCTCGCGAAGATTGAGATGGCGGGTTTCGTCGCTGGGCTTGAGGAGCGTGGATGGACTGTCGGCGGCAACCTGACGATCGATTATCGCTGGGGCGCCGGAGACGCGACCCTTTATCGCAGATACGCGACGGAACTGGCTGCGCTAGCTCCTGACGCAATTCTTGCGATCGGGGGTACGGCTGTCGCGGCATTGCAGCGAGCGACCCGCACGGTCCCAATTGTGTTCGCGAAAACCACCGATCCAGTCAGCCGTGGCTTGGTCGCGAGCCTTGCACGGCCGGGTGGCAATACGACGGGATTTGTCCAGTACGAGTTCGGCACCGCCGGAAAATGGCTGGAACTTCTCAAGCAAATCATGCCTAACGTGAAACGCGCCGCCGTCATTCGTGATGTCAGCGAAACATCCGGGATAGGTCAGATGGCCGCCATACAAGCTGTGGCACCGACGTTCGGAATAGAGGTCGGCCCGATCGACGCGCGAGACGCCGGAGAAATTGAACGCGCCATAACTGAATTCTCGCGCGGCATGGATGGGGGCGTGATCGTAACGGAAAGCGGCAAGTCGATCGTACATCGCAAATTGATTATAAAGCTGGCGGCCAAGCATCGATTGCCTGCGATTTACCCCTATCGCTACTTCGTTGCAGACGGTGGCCTGATGTCCTACGGGCCTGATGAGCTCGACGCATTCCGTCTCGCCGCGGGCTACGTCGATCGCATCCTGAAGGGTGAAAAGCCGGCCGATCTACCTGTGCAGACCCCGACTAAATACGAGCTGGTGATCAATCTCAAAACGGCCAAGGCACTCCAAATTACAGTGTCACCTACGCTGTTAGCCCGCGCCGACACCGTGTTCGAATAAGAACGCAATTTATCGGGGATGAGCCGGCATCGGCACTTAGCGGAGGATTCCCACCGGAGCCAAGCAGGTCCCGATAGCGGTAATTGCCATTGTGGTAGCGACGAAGCTGACCGGGGCGCGGATGAGCGGTGGGCGCTGCAGGGATTGAACCTGCGACCTCTCCCGTGTGAAGGGAAAATCAACCCTTGCGACATCGACAACTTGTCTGAATTGGTCCTTTCCATGGTTTTCCACCGAGGCTTGCGATGACAATTTTTTTAGCGAAGATGATGTCCGCTCTCTGGAGCAGGCATCAGCTTGTGCGCTGCGCATGTTCGCTTCTGAGCCGTAACGGACATGCCTAATTCGGCGAGAAATAAGGGCGGCCTCTGCGGTGTTACATTGGCGGCAAACGCCTAGGCAGATCGGGTATGTATCTGCGTTGCACAAGGCGTGCCCTGGGGGGATTACATGGAGCGGCGCAAGTTCATTATGCTTTTAGGAGGCATGGCGGCAACGTGGCCATGTGCGGTCCGCGCACAGACTAAGCCAGCCGTCCTGCGCGTCGGGACAGCATCTCCAACGCCGCGCAAGGCCAAGACGTCTTTTCTCGTGCCCTTCGAGCAGCGCATGGCCGAGCTCGGTTATGTGAAGGACAAAAATTTCGAGCTGGATTTCATCGATGTTGACGCGCCGGGCCACTATGGCGAGCCATTTCAGGAACTAGTTCGGCGAAAGGTCGATATCATCCTGGCCTACGGCGCCGAAGGTGCGTTGAAGGCGGCCCTCGCTGCCACGCATTCGATTCCGATTGTAATGGTGGCGATCGACTACGATCCTCTCCAGTTGGGTTATGTAACGAATCTTGCTCGCCCCACCGGCAATGTGACGGGTCTGTTTTTTGAGCAGATCGAGCTGGCAGCAAAACGAATTCAGCTTTTAAAGGACGCGTTCCCCGCAATACATGCGGCGACAGTTTTCTGGGACGAGATATCGGCCGACCAGTGGAAAGCTACACGCGACAGCGCCGCAAAATTGGACTTGCAGGTCGCCGGCATCGAACTTCGCAACTATCCCTATGATTACACGCGGGCATTGGCGCAGGCGCCGGCCGACCACCGCGGGTTTCTGATTGTTATGACGTCGCCTTACTTTGCGCGTGACCGCGAGCGACTTGTTGAGTTTACGACCGAGCAGCGCGTCGCCTCGATTTTTGTCTTCCGTGAATATGTGGAACTTGGTGGCTTGATGTCTTACGGACCGAGCCGAGAGGTGATGTCGCGGCGCGTCGCCGACTATGTTAACCGGATTGCACGAGGCGCAAAGCCAAGCGATCTGCCAATCGAACGACCCACTCGTTTCGAGCTAGCCATCAATCTCAAAACCGCAAAGTTGCTCGGCCTTGAGTTTTCGCAAGCAATGCTGCTGCGCGCGGATCACGTAGTCGAATAGTTATGATATTTACTGCGGGGCACGAGTCCGCTTCTGGCTCGGAGCGGACATGAGCTTGTGCGCTGCACATGTTTGCTTCTGACCGGAAACGGATATTTCGTCTAACACCTAGCTCTTTGTGCTTGAACTAACATGGAGCCTTCCGGTGTTAGCGTAAACGGGGAGAGCCAATGAGACGGCGCGGGTTCATAACACTGCTCGGCGGCGCGGTAGCCTGGCCGTTGGTGGCGAACGCACAGCAGGGCGAGCGCGTTCACCGTGTCGGCGTACTGAACCCCGCATCAGCGGACGACCCGGTATGGCAGGCCCGCATGGGGGCCTTCCAGCAGGAGCTCGCGCGATTGGGCTGGAGCATCGGTCGCAACCTGCGCATCGACATTCGCTGGGGGACAACCAAAGCCGCCGAAATTCGCAGACAGGCGGCGGAATTGGTCGCGCTCGCGCCAGACGTTATCTTGGCCGCAGGCGACACGACTTTGCCGTCGTTACTGCAGGCGACCCGCACCGTGCCGATTGTGTTCCCAGTCTCCACCGACCCGGTCGGCGCAGGCTATGTCGACAGCCTGCCGCGGCCGGGCGGAAACGCTACCGGGTTCATGGTTTTCGAATTCGGCATGAGCGGGAAATTTTTAGAGCTGCTCAAAGAGATCACGCCGGGCGTGACACGCGTGGCTGTCCTTCGGGACATTACCATCCCTTCTGGGGCCGCCCAGTTTGGCGTTATTCAGGCTGCGGCGCAGTCACTCAGGGTGGAGGTGGTCCCGATCAACATGCCTAACGCCGGCGAGATCGAGCAGTCCATCAAGACTTTCGCTCGCTCTCCGAATGGCGGTCTGATCGTGACCGCGAGCGCCGCGACGATACGTTATCGGGATCTGGTCATCTCGCTGGCGGCCCGGCACAAACTGCCGGCGGTCTATTGGGAACGCTTCTTTGTCGCCGCCGGTGGCCTGATTTCTTTTGGGCCTGATCTGATAGACAACTACCGACACGCGGCCGGTTACGTCGACCGCATCCTCAAGGGCGAGAAACCGGGCGACCTGCCAGTGCAGGCGCCGACCAAGTACGAGTTGGTGATCAATCTTAAAACCGCGAAGACACTGGACCTCACGTTCCCGCCGGCGGTGCTCGCGCGGGCCAACGACGTGGTCGATTAAATAGCTTGATGTCCGCTCCTAGCCCAAAGCGGATGTCAAAGCGGCCTTCCAGGAGTTCTGTTTGACGCAGTGCAATGCAACCAAAGTCCGGAGGCAGCTTTGAGACGGCGCGAGTTCATTACTCTCCGTGGCGGCACGACAGCAACGTGGCCGCCGACGCTGCGGGCGCAGCAGGACGCCGACAACTCATGCTGGGCAATTTCCACGGATTTTTCACGAATCGAAGCGATATCTTCACGCCTCGTTATGTTTCGAAACGTCGTCAGCGCAGAACCTTAAAATGAAATATTCCCGCGGATTGCCGGCATTAAATGGTGGGCGCTGTAGGGATTGAACCTACGACCTCTCCCGTGTGAAGGGAACGCTCTCCCGCTGAGCTAAGCGCCCGGCCAACGGCGGACGCGCGATATAAAGAACGCCGCGAAGCGGTGTCAAGCGAACGCGACCTCAGTTGCGCGTCTTATCGTCCGTCGCCTGCGCCAGGCGCGAGGCGTGCGTCTGCAGTGCACGGATGCGATCAGCGAGGTCGCCGTTATTTGATGGCGGCACGATTTCGACGTTGGCGCCCGCGGCAGGGGCATTGACCATCCGTTCCCGTGACGTTTCTGCCGCCAAAAGAGATTCAATCGGTGAGTTCGGACCCTCAAGCGCGGAGGCAAGCCGGGCCACTTCGGCAGCCACATCATTGATGCGCTCGCGCAGGAGCGCATTTTCAACGCGCTCTGATGCCCAGGCCTCTTCTGTCTCGCGCTTCATTGTGCCGAGTTCTCGAGCGAAGCGATCGCGCTCTTCCTTGATGTGGGTGATCGAAGCCTGCAACTGGGTGTTCTCCGTCTTGAGATTCTGGGCCGACGAATTTGACCGGCCTTCGATCTCGATAATGGCGGTCCGCAAGTCGGCTTCCACCTTACGTGCCGCTTCCAGTTCCTGCCGCAGATGCTTGAGTTCAAATTCGCTTTGGTTGAGCAATCGTGACTGCTCGCCAAGACGCGACTCTAGGTCCTGCGCGCGGCGACCGAGGATCTCAGCTTCTTTGGTTTGCGCAACCAGGTGCTGCTCAAGCTCGGCCACGCGCCGCCCGAGATTCTCGACTTTATCGCGCTCCTCCAGCAACTCCTGCGTTGCGGCTTTGAGCTCGACCCGTTCGGAATCGCGACGATCTTCCACGACACGTAGCTCGCTGCCTGCCGCATCGAGCCGCTCCTTTAGCGCATCGACCTGGGTGCGGAGCGCAACAATCTCGACTTTCTGGGAATCAGCAAGCGTGGATCGCTCGTCAAGCTCGCTCATGAGCTTCGCCAATTCGGCCTGCTTGTCCGAAAGCGCCCGCTGCGCCTCGTGCATCGTGGTCGTCTTGACGGCGAATTCTTCTTCCGTGGCGCGAAGCTGGTCGCGCAGCGTCTTGTCACGCGCTTCCAGTGCAAAAATCGCGGCCGTTTTTTCGCCAAGCTCCATTTTCAGGCGGTTGATTGCGTCACCCTTCTTGCCGAGTTCGGCGAGCTGGCTCGTACTTCTGGTCTTGAGCTGTTCGACGCTCATCTCGAGGCGTCGTGTCGACATTGCGAATTCGGCGCGCAATTGGTCTTTGTCGGCCTGGATCTCGGCCATCGACAAAGGCGTCGCCGCTTCGAGCCGGCGCATCGTCAGGCGAACGGCGCGGCCATGGACAAGAGGGACAACAACGAGGCCGATGAGAGCTGCGACAAGAAACCCGATCCCGAAATACATGATCGGTTCAATCATGGAACATACGCCTCCAACTTACGCGCGCTCTTCGACACCGGTGCCAATGAACCCATCATTGACTGAGATTAGCCTAAAGCAATCGCTGCGTCGCGGTTTTAGATGACCGCTGCATCGAAAGTAGTAACTGTGGCGGCGATCAGAAGGGATTCCACGTCGCTCGCGGCGTAAATTTGAGATAACCGATATTGGCCCCGAGCCGCAGGCCGACACCTGAGCGGATCGGCACGACGATGATGTTCCCTGATGCGAGTGCCGTCATGCCAAAGCCGCCAATGAAATACGCGGAGCCGTCGATACCGGCGAAACGCTGGTAGACGGCTTCGGTTGCCGGCAAATTGTAGACAAGCATCATCGTGCGGGCTCCTTCGCCGCCGTAGTCGAAACCGACTGACGGGCCTTCCCAGAATACGCGGCGGTCCCCGGCATTCTTGGTATAGAGCTTGCCGTCGCCGTAACGCAGCCCAACGACGAAGGCGCCGCTTCCTTCCTGGCCGAGTATGTAACCATTGGGCTGACCCCAACGGCTGACGGCGGCTTCCACGATTTGTGCCAACCCTCGCGAGACCGTGCCAAAGAAATGATGGCCCTCTCGGACCAATTCGCCCGGGGTGAATGTTCCGCCCTTTTGCTGCGCCGGGGGTGGCGGGGCTGGTGGTGGCGCGGCCTGGTACTGAGCCGCGCCAATTCCCGGAGCGAGGGTCAAAAGGCAAAGCGCCAAAGCTGCAAGGCGCAATATTCCGCGCATTAATAGCTCCATGGATGACCAGGCCCCAGGGCCTGTTTAACCGGTTACTCACGCCGTCGGCGCTAAAGTGATGACGATACTTCGTCCCGAATCACCTAACCGTCGCCGAGAACTATGACTGCAGCACGGCAGCAACGGAAGCCGTCACCCTTTATTCGGCTGCTATTTGGGATCGTCCTTTCCGGCGGTATTTTTGGCCCTTTAGGCTCGCGGGCGGCGACCGACTACCAATTGGCGGTTAATCCCGAGACCGGTCTTGCCATCAGTGGATTTGACCCCGTCGCCTATTTCACCGAAGGCAAGGCCATGTTCGGCCGACCGGATATCGAATTTAAATTGGATGGCTCGGTCTGGCGCTTTTCCAATGAAGGTAATCGAGGCGCCTTTGCCCGGCACCCGGAGGTCTATGCGCCGCGCTTTGGCGGTTATGATCCGGTCGCCATCGGGCGCGACAGGTCAGTTCCCGGCCATCCCTTGTTTTGGCTTGTTGTCGGCCAGCGGCTCTATCTTTTTTATAGCGAGAAAACGCGCGCGACTTTCCTCGCGGATCCTGGCCGAATTATCGACACGGCTGAGCGCAAGTGGCCCGACGTGGCGCCCAAACTGGGCCAATAGCGGCCGTCAGGTCCTGACTCCGGCAGCCTTGTGGGCGTCTCCCCAGGCGATAAATGCGGGCACACGAAAATTCTCTGTGGCGCGGCCATACGCCAATGCCGTTCCTTGCGGCCCGGTCACAACGCCACCGGCAGCGGCAACGATCGCATGGCCAGCCGCCACATCCCATTCGCAGGTCGTGGCAAGACGAGGATAAATGTCGACGGTACCCTCGGCGACTTGGCAAAATTTGATTGCCGATCCGCTCGGGACGCGGATTACTTGCCCGAGCGTCGCCAAGAATGAATCGGTGGACGCGTCCATATGCGATCGGCTCACGGCTGCGAGCGCCTTGCCGTGGGGCCAGCGACGGGTCTGGATCGATTGAGCGCGGTCGCCGCCGTCCGGCATTAAACAGAGCCGTTCGGCTTTTATCCCGACGACGCCGCGCCAGATCTGACCACGCTTGGGTGCCGCTATGATGCCTGCAATTGGCACGCCATGCGTGACGATCGCCAGATTGACCGTAAATTCATCGGTGCCAGCGAGGAACTCGCGGGTGCCGTCGAGCGGATCGACAACCACGAAGCTGTCACGCGGGTCGAAATTTTTCGCTGCTTGGGGCGATTCTTCGGAAACAACCGGAACTCCGCGCAGCACTCGCGTCAAACCATGCAGGATGGCCGCTTCGGACGCCTGGTCCGCATTCGTGACCGGCGACCGGTCTGGTTTTGTCCGTTTAACGATGGCTTCCGGCGATAGTGCGCTGATCTGCGCGCATGCGTGCGCAATGATTGCGGTCAGATCATCCAGCTGTCGCGCCGCTTGATCCGCCAGAATTTCGGAACCCGGCATTGCCTACTTCGTCCTCTTGCGGTCCTTGGCTGCCGCGCAGGTGCGGTGTATCACCCCAGCGCCTCGGCACGACGACCGATTCGATGATCGTGGGAGGGTGCATGCCCAGCGGAGACGAGTCTATGTCGGAATCCTCAATAGAAGCGCTCGACCTCGCCGCGTTGCTTTGTTCGCGGGTCTGTCACGATCTCATCAGCCCGGTGGGTGCCATAGTAAACGGGCTCGAGGTCCTCGAAGAGGAAAAGGACGAAGCGACCAAGCAATTCGCGCTCGATCTCATAAAAAGCAGCGCCGGCAAGGCATCTGCAAAATTGCAGTTTTGCCGCATTGCGTTTGGGGCGGCCGGTTCTGCCGGTGCTCAAATTGATCTGGGGGATGCGGAAACCATTGCACGGGGTTTTCTCGAGGATGAAAAGACCAAGCTTGCCTGGAACCCGCCCCGGGTCCTTCTGACAAAAAACAGAGTCAAATTGCTGCTCAATATGCTGGTCATTGCCGGCCAGGCTATTCCGCGCGGCGGCGTACTGACTGTCGATCCGATTGGGTCGGGCGACAATATGGGGTTCAGGGTCAGTGCCGCAGGGACCAATGCCAAGGTTCCGCCGGCGGTGCCCGCCCTGCTTGGAGGCGAGACCGGAGAGGGGCTTGATGCCCATCGCATCCAGCCTTTTTATGCCGGCCTTCTGGCCCGCGCCTGTGGCGTGAAAGCGACGGTGACCATGGAGGGAGAAACGGTCGTCGTCAGCGCGCAATAGGTCATCCCGCAGAGATCCGCCAGTTAACGTCCCGTTAATGACGGGCACCGCGTCACCGATCCGCAACCAAAATTAAACGCTTCACCGACACACTGGCAGCGCTTCCGACGGAAAGTGGCGGACGGGCCAAAGCCTGTCGACGAAGGCGTTTTTATGGACGACTTACTGCGGGAATTTGTCACCGAGACCAACGAGAGTCTCGACGTGGTTGACGTCGAGCTCGTGCGTTTTGAGCAGGACCCCAATAACGCCAAGATCCTCGATAATATCTTCCGCCTCGTCCATACAATCAAAGGCACCTGTGGTTTTCTCGGTTTGCCGCGCCTTGAAGCGCTGGCCCACGCCGCCGAGACGCTCATGGGCAAATTTCGCGACGGCGTCCCGGCGTCAAGCGAAGCGGTCACAATCATTCTCGCGACCATCGATCGTATCAAGGCGATTTTGGAATCGCTTGAGACGGAGCAGCGCGAACCCGAGGGTTCAGACGCCGATCTCATCTCAAATCTTGAGCGTATGGTTGAGCGAGCCGGGCCTGCGGGTCTACGTGTGGAAACCCAAAGCGCGGTCGGCACTCTCACTCCGCAGGTTCTTGAACGTCCCCTGCGGCCGGACGAAGACGCTCTCGATGATCTTGAGCGCGCATTTCGCGCCACGGCAGTCGAAGCCCCGCCAGCCAAGGCCGCCAGGCCTTCACCTGCCGAAGCATCCAATAAAGAAGACGATTCCGCCAAGGGAGCCAACCAATCGATCCGTGTCACGGTCGATACGCTCGAGCAGCTGATGACAATGGTGTCCGAGCTGGTGTTGACCCGCAATCAACTGCTTGAAATCGTACGCCGTCACGAAGAATCCGAGTTCAAGACACCGCTGCAGCGTCTTTCGAACGTCACTGCCGAACTGCAGGAGGGCGTGATGAAGACACGCATGCAGCCGATCGGCAATGCCTGGCAGAAGTTGCCGCGTATCGTGCGCGACCTTTCCAACGAGCTCGGCAAGAAGATCGAGCTTGAAATGCAGGGCGCCGAAACCGAACTCGACCGCCAGGTGCTGGATCTGATCAAGGACCCGCTCACGCATATGGTGCGCAACTCGGCGGATCACGGGCTCGAAACCGCTGAACAGCGACGCGCTGCCGGAAAACCCGAACAGGGGCTGATCCGGCTGTCCGCCTACCACGAAGGCGGCTACATCATTATCCGGGTTGCCGATGATGGCCGCGGCCTCGATACTGAGCAGATCAAGGCAAAGGCGATAGCGCACGGGCTGGTCGCGGAAGCCGACGCCGACAAGCTTTCGGAAGCGCAGATCCACAAGTTCATTTTCGCGCCCGGATTTTCGACCGCTGCCAAAGTCACCAGCGTATCCGGTCGCGGCGTCGGCATGGATGTCGTACGAAACAATATCGACCAGATCGGCGGCACCATCGACGTCAAGTCGGTAGCGGGGGCCGGGTTGAGCTTCACAATCAAGATCCCGCTCACGCTTGCTATCGTCGCCGCATTGATCGTGGAGGCAGGGGGACACCGGTTCGCAATTCCGCAACTATCAGTCATTGAGCTTGTGCGCGCACGCAGCGGCAGCGAGCATCGAATCGAACGCATCAAGGACACCCGGGTCCTGCGATTGCGCGACAAGCTACTGCCGCTCGTGAGCCTCAGTCGCCTGCTTGAGCTTGACGGTGACAGGGAGGACATCAACGGCGGGTTCATCGTTGTAACTCAGGTCGGCAGCCAAAACTTTGGTGTTGTCGTCGATGGCGTTTTTCATACCGAAGAAATTGTCGTTAAGCCGATGTCGAGCAAGCTGCGCTACATTCCAATGTTTTCAGGAAACACGATTCTTGGCGATGGATCGGTGATCATGATCATTGATCCGAACGGCGTTGCGCAAGCGTTTGGAACCACCGTCGCTTCACAATTGGCGGCTGCTGAGGCCGCGCAGAGCAAGCATGCCGTTGCAATGGAAGCCAACACCTCGTTGCTGGTGTTCCGCGCCGGTTCGGCCCAGCCCAAAGCCGTCCCCCTGTCACTTATCACGCGGCTCGAGGAAATCGACGCACAAAAGATCGAGCTGTCGAATGGCCGCCACATGATCCAGTACCGCGGACATTTGATGCCCTTAATCAGCATGAACGAGAATGTGCGTGTGAAAGGCGAGGGCGCGCAGTCATTGCTTGTGTTCTCCGATGGCAGCCGCTCGATGGCGCTGATAGTCGATGAGATCATCGATATTGTTGATGACAAACTGGATATTCAGGTTGCGAGCGACAATCCCGGCGTTCTCGGGTCCGCTATTGTGCGCGGACAAGCCACCGAAATCGTCGATGTGGGTCACTTCTTGCCCCTCGCGTTTGAAGACTGGTTCCGGCGCAAAGAGCAGGCCGTGCAACAGCGCCAACGCACCGTGCTGCTCATCGATGACTCTCCATTCTTCCTCAACATGCTGACCCCGGTGCTGCAGGCGGCCGGCTATGCGGTAACCGCCGTTAATTCAGCACAAGATGGTTTGATATTGCTCGGCGAGGGGCGTGCTTTCGACGTGGCCATCACCGACATCGAAATGCCGGACATGAATGGATTCCAATTTGCCGAAGCCGTGCGCGGCGACGCGCGCATCAGCGAACTGCCGATCATAGCACTTTCATCTGTGGTGTCTCCGGAGGCGATTGAGCGCGGGCGTCGCGTCGGCTTTCATGACTATGTCGCCAAGTTTGATCGCCAGGGATTGATTGCTGCGCTCAAGGAGCAGACCGAAATCGGTCGAGCAGCATAATGGACAAATCCATGAACCAGACGGCCGACAACAGTCTCAGCGAATATGTAACTGCGATGATAGGTGGCCAGCTGTTTGGGTTGCCCATCCTGCGCGTGCAGGATGTTTTCGTGCCGGAACGATTGACGCGCGTTCCGCTCGCTCCGACCGAGATCGCTGGCGTGCTCAATCTTCGCGGTCGAATCGTAACGTTGGTTGATATGCGCTGTCGGCTTGGGTTGGGGCGGCGGGATGATGAACAGGCCGCGATGGCGGTCGGTGTAGAGTCGCGTGGCGAATCATATGGGCTATTGATCGACGGCGTCGGCGAGGTTCTCAAGCTCGACAACATCGCTTGGGAACCGAATCCGACCAATCTCGATCCGCGACTGGCAAGCGTATCGACCGGAATTTACAGACTTGATGGCCAATTGTTGATGGTGCTCGATGTTGATCGTGTGCTCGACATCGCGGTTAAGGCGGCCGCAGCGTGATGCGGCAAGAACGTTGAATGAATGTGAACCAGGGGCGAACACGAAGAGGCTGCAAGATGAAAACCTGTTTAGTTGTCGATGACTCAAGCGTCATTCGTAAAGTGGCACGGCGAATTCTGGAGGGTCTCGATTTCCAAATCGTGGAAGCCGAGGACGGGGAGCAGGCGCTCGAAGCGTGTCGGCGCCAGCTGCCGGAGGCAATCCTGCTCGACTGGAACATGCCTAAAATGGACGGTTACGAGTTCCTGCGGTCGCTGCGCCGGCTTCCTGGGGGCGACAGCCCTAAAGTGGTGTTCTGCACCACCGAAAATGATGTCGCGCATATCGCACGCGCCCTTCATGCCGGGGCCAACGAGTACATCATGAAGCCGTTTGACAAGGAGATTGTCGAGGCAAAGTTCCAGGAAGTCGGGCTCCTCTGATCGCCGCTCCCGTCGTGCCTGTCTGTGGTGATCAGTAAAGTTAGTAGAGTCCAATGAACTTGGTAGTCAATCCTTCTGCCGCTGCCGCCGTCAGACGCCGTATCCGCGTTATGCTCGTTGACGATGCCGTGGTCGTCCGCGGATTGTTCGCGCGCTGGGTTGAATCTGAGCCCGATCTGGAAGTCGTCGCTACCTTGCGCACTGGCCGTGAGGCCGTAAACCAGCTCGAGCGCACCGATCCCGATGTCGTTGTACTCGACGTCGATATGCCGGATCTCGACGGCATTGCCGCTCTCCCTTTGCTGCTTGAGAAAAAGCGTGATCTCGTAGTGATCATGGCTTCCACGCTTACGCGCCGGAATGCCGAGATCAGCTTGCGGGCGCTGTCGCTTGGTGCGGCCGACTATATTCCGAAGCCCGGTAGCAACCGCGAAGTCAGCGCTTCCACAGCCTTCCGCCGCGATCTGATTGAAAAAATTCGCCAGCTCGGCCTCCGCGCTAAGCGGTCGAGGCACACAAGTGCGCCCGCGCGGCCTCCGCTCGATACCAGAGTCGCGCCGTCGATCGTGCCGCCCCCGGTTGAAGACGGCGACACGCCAATCAATTTGAGACCGATGCCAGTGACCCCGCCACGCGTTCTGCTCATTGGTTCATCGACCGGAGGTCCTCAGGCACTCAACAGCCTCATCGCGGAGATCGACGGCGTATTGCGGCGTGTGCCGGTGCTGATCACCCAGCACATGCCGCCCACCTTTACATCGGTGCTCGCAGAACATCTTTCACGAATTGCCAAGCGCCCGGTCCGTGAGGCAGTCGACGGCGAAGAAATCAATGCCGGAGTAATTTATCTGGCGCCCGGCGGTAAGCACATGAAGGTCGCCCGGCGCGACGGATCCGCCGTCATCGAGATTGACGACGGACCGATGGTGAATTTCTGCAAACCCGCTGTAGATCCCCTGTTCGAGTCCGCCGCCGACGTTTGGGGAAACAAGGCGCTTGCGCTGGTACTCACGGGCATGGGCTCGGATGGTCTTGCGGGGGCAAGGAAGATCGTCGCCGCGGGAGGCCATGTACTGGCGCAAGATGAGGCGACGAGCGTCGTCTGGGGCATGCCTGGCCAGGTGACCAACGCCGGACTCTGTTCTGCGGTTCTGCCGTTGCATGAGATATCCGGCAAACTGGTTCGGCTCTTCGGTGGGAAACGCACGTGACCCCGCAGGACTTTGACTATTTACGCAAGCTCTTGCGCGATCGGTCGGGCCTGGTCTTGGCCGCCGAGAAGCAATACCTCGCCGAAAGCCGGTTACTTCCGGTCGCGCGGCGCAATGGAATGAGCAATCTGAATGAATTGATCGAGCGATTGAGGAGCAAAGCGCCGGTCCCGTTGATCGCGCAAGTGGTTGAAGCGATGACCACCAACGAGACCTTCTTCTTTCGCGATAAGCTGCCGTTCGATCATTTTCGCGACACCATCATGCCTGCGCTGATTGCCGCACGCGCCCGCGAGAAACGTATTCGGATCTGGTGTACCGCCGCATCTACGGGCCAGGAGCCTTATTCACTTGCAATGTTGCTCAAAGGAATGGGCGCGGCAATTGCAGGATATCGCGTCGACATCGTCGCTACCGACCTATCGTGCGAGGTTTTAGAGAAGGCTAAGGCTGGCATTTACACGCAGTTCGAGGTTCAACGCGGCTTGCCGGTGCAGCTCCTCGTCAAATTCTTCGACCAGCGCGGCGAGACATGGGAACTGGCGCCCGAACTGCGTGGGATGGTGCAGTTTCGGCCGCTTAACCTTTTGAATGATTTCTCGGCGCTCGGCACATTCGATATCGTGTTCTGCCGCAACGTACTCATCTATTTCGATCAAAACAGCAAAACGGCGATCCTCGATCGTATCGCGCGGCAAGTTGCCGAGGATGGCTATCTCGTACTCGGCGCCGCCGAGACCGTCATCGGCCTTACCAATGCATTTAAACCCCTCGCGGACAAACGTGGATTGTATGTTCCGAATGTCAGCGCACGACAATCCGCCCCGCCGGCCGGTAATGTCATTCGACTAGCGGCGATAAAGGCCTGATACTCTGGACCGTCGAAATATTCCGCGCATAAATAAAATTTATGCCGTATCCGCCTTGGTTCCTCCGTCCTCATAATTCCGACGAATCATATAGATTGAATTTATCGGGCTGGCGTGCTGACAATTGAGCACGTGTGGGGGCTTGCCGTTCTCAATTCGGCAAGCATGGTTCGAAGGGGGAAAACGTACCTTGGTCGACTGCGTCGATCCGGTGCTGGTCGTTGACGACCTCAACACGATGACACGCATCGTGGATGGCATGCTGCGCAAATGCGGCTTTACGAACGTTGAGCAATGCCACGACGGGCAGACCGCGCTGCAAAAGCTGCGCGAAAAACCTTTCCTTTTTATGATGACGGATCGTGAAATGCCGGGCATGAACGGTCTCGAACTTGTGCGCGAAATTCGTGCCGACCAGAAAATCCGTCATGTTCCGATTGTCATTATGTCCGCGAGTTCCGAAGCGCAGCATGCCGAGGCTGCAATCGCCGCGGGGGCTAATTTCTTCATGACTAAGCCGTTCAACCTGACCACATTGAAAGACGTAATCACCCAGTTGATGCGGCCCGCCCAGGGTTAACCAACCTGGCCGGCTTTTGATTTCGGGCTTTCAGCGCTCATTCAAAATGCTAGGTTCGAGCACGCCAGTAGCGCGTCTTCGGGGGTTCGACATGCAGGGACGTAATTTCACGACACGCCCACTCCGGTGGGCACTTATGCGGCCTCAGGTCCTCCGGAGCGGGCTTGTTGCTCTAGTTCTAATCACCGTGTCCCTTGGCCTGGCGCCGGTCGCAACTGCGCTTGAGCTGCCGAAGCCGGAACCAGTACAGAAATATCTTGGAGCGTCCGCAACCGGCTCGAACTACAAGGTCAAGCCCATTGTGCGCAGTGATGGCGTGATGCGCATCTTCGACGTCGATACGTCGTACGGGAATTTCGCGTTCGACGGCGTCGAGTTTACTAAATTGCGGCTGCATGAGCTCGATGCCGCTGCCGCGATCGAGAAAATGTCCCAGTCCGATGCGTTCGGGCAGGCGTTCGGGCGCGCGGCGCTGGGGCCAATTAAATTCGGCGCCGACCTCATCACCAAGCCCGCTGACACGGTCGAGCGCTCGCTGACCGGGATCGGCAACATGTTGGATCGTGTGGGAGCGGGGCTTTCAAACAATCGCGCCGACCGTGACAATCTGATGGAGAGCTTGCTCGGCGTAAGCGACACTCAACGTGAGCTCGCCGTGGAACTGGACGTCGATCCCTACACCGACTTTCCGCCCCTGGCGCAGAGACTCAAACAAATGGCTGGCGCAATGGCCGGCGGCGGTCTGCCGGTCAGGGCGGGGCTCGCTTTGGTGCCCGGCGGGGTCGGAATTGCGGTTTCATCGGTCGCGACCGTAAGCGATGCGAAAGACACGTTGCGTAGCAAGACGGCTGCTCAGGTCATTGCCGAGACCCGTGCCATTCTGCTGTCGCTTAATGTTCCTCCCGAAACCACCGACCGTCTCGTGGAGAATCGGAGTTTTACGCCGGCAGACCTGCTGATCTTGGCGCGTGCCCTGAAGAAGCTCGGTGCCGAGAACACGACGGCATTCGTCGAGCACGCTGCGGGTGCCGGTTCGCGCAATGTGGCGTTCTATCATCGCCGTCGCGCCCAGATTTTGGCAGCGCGCAGCGCCGATCTCGGCGGAATTGCTTCGTTTGTCACGATCGGTGGACAGCCGATCAACATTACGCGAAGCGGCAGCGTCGTCGCCGCTTTTACATTCGATGATATCGCGTGGACCGAAATCCAGCAGCGAACATTCAGCGCGGCGACGGCTGAAATTCACCGTCTCAGGCCGGGCGCGCCGCGAATTCTTGCGGCCACCGGTAACGTGACGCCCATGGCTGCTGCCGAGATCAAAAAACTCGGCTGGAAAATCGTTCAGCTCAGGCCGTAGCGCCGCGGCAGTTCGGCTGCGGCCAAATCCGATCCGGCAGCGCGGATGGATTCGTCCGCATCATTGCATTAGCCCGAAAGCGGCACGCATCGTCAAAAAACCCCGGCCTCTCGGCCGGGGTCAAGTTTGGATGGCCCGAAGGCCCAGACCACGCAAACGCAACGCGGGGGAAGATTTGCGTTACGCTGGAATTCGTTCGTCGGCTTCGGTCGGCTCGCGCAGCACATAGCCGCGACCCCACACCGTCTCGATATAGTTTTTGCCGGACGAGGCGTTGGCGAGCTTCTTGCGCAGCTTGCAGATGAAGACGTCGATAATCTTGAGTTCCGGTTCGTCCATGCCACCATAGAGATGGTTGAGAAACATCTCCTTGGTGAGCGTGGTGCCTTTGCGGAGCGAGAGCAACTCGAGCATCTGGTATTCTTTTCCCGTAAGGTGCACGCGCTGTCCGCCGACCTCCACTGTCTTGGTATCGAGGTTGACGACGAGATCGCCGGTGTTGATGACCGATTGAGCATGGCCCTTCGATCGGCGAACGATTGCATGAATACGGGCGATCAACTCGTCCTTGTGGAACGGCTTGGTCATGTAGTCGTCGGCGCCGAAGCCGAGACCCCTTACCTTATCCTCAATGCCGGCGAGGCCGGACAGGATCAGGATTGGCGTCTTGACCTTCGACACGCGCAGAGAGCGCAATACCTCGAAGCCCGACATATCGGGCAGGTTCAGATCGAGGAGAATGATGTCGTAGTCGTAGAGTTTACCGAGGTCGACGCCTTCTTCGCCGAGGTCCGTCGTGTAGACGTTGAAACTCTCGGATTTGAGCATCAGCTCGATGGATTGTGCGGTCGCGCTGTCGTCTTCAATGAGTAAAACGCGCATTTAAGTCCCCTTCTCGCCGCAACCGGGCCCTTGGGTCACGCCGCAGATTCGCGGCGAGTCTGAAAAAAACGCGATGGGACAAACCGAATCGACACTATCGAGGCATGGTTAACAAAACCTGATTCTCCGGTGCAAGCGCGCCGTAGGCAGAGAGGCCCGAATCGGCGTAAGATATTGCCAGAGAGTGATTTTTTGGCCACGTCCTGTCTAATGCCCTAAGTTAAGAATCGGGTCTAACCGACTCTGATGACTCGCCCCTTCCGTCCTGGCTGGGCGATTCTCAAGCCTTAAGTCCCGTGGACGAATGACCCAATGATTAACGACGCGGGTAAACACCAAGTTAATGGAACCGCCGGGCCAGTAAGCCTAAGGGTCGGTTTATGGCAGGGGCCCTCTCGGGGCCTGTTCGGCTCGCGTGCACTGTCTTTGTCCCCTGATGGTCCTCCGAACGACCGAGGCATCTAATGAAAGCGCTCGCCGAACAGATCATCGACATTGATGGCGTCGAGATTTTCGGCCGTGTGGTGGCGGTGCGCGGACTCATGGTCGAAGTCGCGGGGCCGATCCATTCCATGTCTGTTGGCGCACGGTTGACCATTGAGACGGGTGGCAAGCCGATACCGTGCGAGGTCGTCGGTTTCTCCGGTGGTCACGCGCTCGCCATGCCGTTTGCAGCCCTCGACGGAGTGCGGCGCGGCTGCAGGGCAGTAGTCTCAAGCGCCGCCGGTGTCATTCGTCCTTCGGAGCGCTGGCTGGGGCGCGTGGTGAATGCGCGGGCTGAACCGATTGACGGGCAAGGACCGCTGCCGCCAGGACCGGCACCTTATCCATACCGCGCCTCGCCGCCGCCAGCGCACGCCCGGCGACGTGTCGGTGAGCCCCTCGATCTCGGTGTGCGAGCGCTAAACACGTTCATCACGGTTTGCCGCGGCCAGCGCATGGGCATCTTTTCAGGTTCGGGCGTCGGCAAATCAGTGCTTCTATCTATGCTTGCCAGAAACGTATCGGCCGATATTTCCGTTATCGGCCTCGTTGGCGAGCGCGGCCGTGAAGTACAAGAATTTCTTCAGGACGATCTCGGTGCGGCGGGCCTTGCACGTTCGGTCGTCGTGGTATCCACATCGGACGAGCCGGCCTTGATGCGCCGGCAGGCGGCTTACCTGACCCTCGCCATCGCGGAATGCTTCCGTGACCTCGGCAAGGACGTTCTGGTACTGATGGATTCGGTGACACGTTTTGCCATGGCACAACGCGAAATCGGTCTCTCTGCGGGCGAGCCACCGACCGCCAAAGGATACACTCCGACCGTCTTCGTGGAACTGCCGCGGCTCCTGGAACGGGCCGGACCCGGCACGGAGCAAGGTACGATCACCGGAATATTCAGTGTGCTGGTAGACGGCGACGACCATAATGAACCGGTGGCAGATGCGGTCCGCGGTATTCTGGACGGCCATATCGTCATGGAGCGCGCGATCGCCGAGCGGGGGCGCTACCCGGCCATCAACGTTCTCAAATCGATCTCGCGCACGATGCCAAGGGCAGCGGACCCCGCCTATCTGCCCGCCATCAACCGCGCACGGCAGGTCATGGCGACCTATGCAGACATGGAGGAGCTGATTCGGCTTGGCGCCTACCGCGCCGGATCAAGTGCTGAAGTGGACGAGGCAATAGCCTTGCACAAGCCGCTGGAAGACTTCCTAGCCCAGCTTAAGGAAGAATCAACGACTATGGCAGAGGGCTATCAGTGGTTAGAGCGGATTCTCCGGGGCGAAGAAACACAAAACTAACGTTATTGCGGCACAGTCGGGCGGATTGGTCCAGAACGCGCGCGCGACTCTGGCGGCGACGCCCAGCCGCGGCCGCGTATTCAGGGGCTTCGGGGAGTACCTAGTCGATGAAGTCACGCGAAACGCTTATTCGTCTGAAGAAGTTTCAGGTCGACGAGAAACGGCGCAAGGTCGCCCAAATCGAGGCGATGATTGCCGAATTCGACCGCATTGCCAGCGAGCTCGAACGCGAAATCAAGATCGAGCAAGATCGCGCCGGCATCCACGATCCAGCTCACTTTGCTTATCCGACCTACGCCAAGGCGGCGACCACGCGACGCGAAAACCTCAAGCATTCGACCGATGAACTGCGGGTGCAGCTCGATGATGCCAAAGCAGCTCTCGGTGAAGCCTTTGAAGAACTCAAAAAGGTGGAAATGCTGGACGAGCGCGACCAGCAGAGAGAGAAAGCCGAGGAAAACGCGCGCGAGCAGGCCGACCTCGACCGTATCGCTGCGCTGCGCTTCAACGCGGGCGCCGCGTAGCCTTATTGCGCGATCGATTACGACGCCCGTGACGGTGCCGCTCTGCGTTGTGGCGCCGAAGAAGTAGCGACCCAAATTCCAGCGAAAACCGCTACCAGTCCGCCAACCAAGTTGAGCGTTATCGGTTCGCCGACCAACTCGATTGCCAGCAATCCGGCGGCGATCGGATTCACGGTCATGGTGTTCGCGACCAGCGTGGGCGTCGTGCGCTGCAATGCCAGCACCCACAGTATGAATGCCAAGGCGCCGCCGGCCACGCCGAGATAAATTGCAGCCGTCCACTGCGGGGCCCTGAAATCTGCAAGGCTGGTTATGCCACCGCTCACGACATCAATCGCAACAAGCACGATCGCTCCGGCGCCCATGCCAACGCACAAATATCCGAGCGCACTCGCACGCTGAATAAACCGCCGCGACCAGACATTGTAAAATGCCATGCACAGGACTGCGCCGGCCATAATCAGTTCACCGCGCCATGCACCCTCAGGCGCCGTTCCAAGGCCGGATGCCAGGGCGGCAAATACGCCGAACATGGCAATTGCAACTCCGATCGTCTTACGTAAGGTCAACTGTTCGACGTGAAGGAGGGCTGCGACCACCATTGTCTGCAATGGCAACGTCGACAATGCGAGGCTCGCGCGGGCGGCCGTCGTGTAGGAAACAGCTAAATTGTAAAAAACAAAAAACAGCCCGAAAAAGCAGAGTCCAAGAACGGAGACCGCAAACCAATCCGAACGCGGCGGGAGCTTTGATCGCAGCAGGAGCGTGACCGGCAACAGGACGATGAACCCGATGCACCATCGCAGAAGCGCGAGGGTCAACGGGTCCGCATTGCCGACCAAATAGCGGGTGACCGCGGCTGCCGACCCGCCCAGAATGCTTGATGCAAGGGCGAACAACACGGCGCTTGCGTGGTTCATGGGAATCCGTCCCATCGAGGGTCTTCGTCTCAGTTGTTTGGGTTCGCGCCGCGAAGTTACGGCTACCCTGCCCGGTATTGATCGCGCAGAAAAGCCTTGCGAACGCCGGCGGTCCGGCCGATCGGGTATATTAGCCTTCATCTAACAAAACAGCGGCTTCGCTTTAATGACAGGCCGTCTCGGGTGCGATGTACTTTCCCTCGGCGCAACTTCTCCTTGTTTCGCCTTTTGCGATCCGGGCAACTCACATCGAACCTCACGTTGCGGCAAATCCAGATGATGGCAAAAAAGTCCCCGAACCCGACCGACAAGTATGTCGGATCCCGTGTGCGCATGCGCCGACTCATGCTGAGCATGAGCCAGGAAAAGCTTGGCGAAAAACTCGGCCTGACTTTCCAGCAGGTCCAAAAATACGAAAAGGGCACGAACCGGATTGGCGCCAGCCGCCTCCAACACATCTCGCAGATTCTGAAAGTGCCGGTGTCGTTCTTTTTTGAGGGCGTGTCCCCCGGCTCGCGACAGGCCGATGACGCCTTTGCCAAAGGACCTGTGACCGACTACGTCTCTGATTTTTTGTCGAGTTCCGACGGCCTGGCGCTGACCAAGGCATTCACCAATATCAAAGATTCGAAATTGCGCCGCCGCGTTGTTGACCTGGTAGAGGAAATCGCCGGGGACCAGCGATAGTAATCAGCCGGGAAGGAACTTAGCGCGCGTCAGTACAAGAAGGACGCTGCGAGATCGCGTGCACCGTGTGCCTGTGTTCCGCGCTGCATCTTGTTTTCGATATCGGCGACGAGATTAGCGACCACGCCCGTGCGTCGCGCGACAGGATTGCGCTCATAGCCTTGCTGCTGAAAGAAATTCGCGGTCGGCACACGCGTCCGCAAGTCTTGCGGCATTGATATTATGTCAAAACCATTCCCATCACCCGTCAAGTTCATGATTTCCAGTTCGGCGGCGGTCAGTGGTGCTGAAAAACCTTTGCTGCGAGCAAAATGCACTGAATCGGTCAGCTTCTGGACCTGCAACAGCGGGCCAATGTCGATGTCAAGCACTGCTGCATGGATACCAAAACCGCCGGCGGTCGTTTTCGCCAGGCGATCATGTTCGCTCCACCGATCTGGCACCGAGCGGGAAAAAGCAATCATGCGCTTGAGCGCATCGATTTTGCGCTCCATGACAAGCTTTGGAGTGCCGCCAAGGCTATTTGCCTTCTGCCGCAAGGCGGCAGCGATCCGTCCGCCATGCTCGGCAAGCAGCGAGACCGAATTGGTGCTCAGCAATTGATTATAGCCGATTGCCGGTGAAATCGCGCGCGCTCCCGGCCTGTACGGGACCAGTCCGGCCTGCGAGTCATAAGTACCGTTGCCACCGGTCTCAAAAACGTAGACCCCGACAACCTGATCACGCGTCAGTCCTGCTGCCAGTGCGGCTTTTGCATAGGCTCGTTTGAAATCGAGATCGCTTGCGGGCCTCTGTGGTACGAAGCCGAACTGTTCAACGGCGTTTTGGAGAAAATCGGCGACCAGGGGGATGTCTGGACGTTCTGGTGCGGGCGGGGCAGGGGCGCGCGGGTCGATTGGGCGCGGCGGCCCCGTATAGACCGGTGGTTGGCTCAGGACGTAATCCTCGAGCCCGATCGGCTCATGATTGCGGCGTTTGGCATTGCGTCCGCGGCGCTTTTCGGCAACGGCGTCCCAGTAGGACGCGGCTTGGGCGTCGTAACTGTTACGCGCGGCCTGATATTGGGCGAGCCTCGCCTGATAGTCTGAGATGCCAATGTCTGGACGACCGCTTTGAGCCTGCGCATGCGCTGTCAAAGGCAGAAAGGCAGCTGCCAGGAGACCGAAGACCCAGATTGGAGGCACCTTCATCCTCGTGTTGTCGAACAATTTTGTTGATTCGACCACTTCACAACAAAACGCGCCGCAAATGCGGCGCGTCCATGCAGGAAGCCGAAATTTGCGGACCGCTAGCGAACGGTCGGTGCGTTACGATCGGTGAACACGACCGGGCCGCCAGCCTTGATGACGGTCGGATTCTGCGCGGTCATGATGTCGGTACCGAGATTCAGCTCGCGCGCCGATATGCCGATCACGGCAATCAGCAGGGCTGCAGCCAACCCCACCACCACAATCTTGAGGTGGGTATTGCGGTCAGCGGTGTACATCGACCAGTTCATGACATCCTCCAGGGATCCTGTTCCTTTGTCGTCTCGTTCCGACCAAAGGTTCACCCCTGCCTCGCGCCACTAACGTAGGTACGGGGCCACGGTTCCCAAGGATGCATCACGGATCGTTGAATCAGCGTGATCTGGGGTTAGTTTCGCGGTCCGGCGCCAGTTTAGCGCCAATTCGCCCAAGTTCATGCTCCCCGGCGGCAATTGCGCCGGAACGCCGCTAGATGCTGGCGACGGTCTTGAGGCGCGCCCGTGGGTGGATCTCGCCCTGGGAGAGAACAGGGGTCTGGGCGCGGAAGCGCTCGACGATGCCGCGGACGAATGGTCGGATGTTCGACGAAGTGACCAGCACCGGAGCTTCACCTTCGCGGGCCGCCTCTTCGAAGCGTTCGCGGACGATTGTAATGAATTCAGAGAGCCGCGAGGGTTGCATCGCTAGTTGCCGGTCATCGCCTTGACCAACCATCGACTCTGCAAATGCCTGTTCCCATTTGGCCGATAATGCGATGAGCGGCAGGTAACCGCCGGGGCTCGTATGCTGGGCACAGAGCTGGCGAGACAACCTCGCTCGGACATGTTCGGCGAGCGTCGCCGGATTCCGCGACCCGGCAATGCCGTCAGCGATTCCTTCCAGGATCGTGGCGAGGTCGCGGACCGAGACGCGTTCGGCGAGCAGGATCTGCAACACGCGTTGAATGCCCGATACCGTAATTAGGTTCGGCACAAGATCCTTGACCAGGTCGGCCTGGTCCTTCGGCAGTTCCTTGAGAAGTTTCTGTACCTCGCCGTAGGAAAGGAGTTCGGCCATGTTGCTCTTGAGCAGCTCGGTCAAGTGCGTCGAGAGCACGGTAGCGGCGTCGACGACCGTATAGCCCTTCATTGACGCGTCTTCCTTGTGAGACGCGTCAATCCAGGTCGCTGGTAATCCGAAAGTCGGCTCCGTGGTGTGGGTTCCGGGCAATTTTACCTGGCCGCCGGCCGGATCCATGACCATGTATTGGCCCGCCCAAACCTTGCCGCTGCCTGCCTCGACTTCTTTGATCTTTATGACGTACGCGTTTGCGTCGAGTTGGACATTGTCGAGAATGCGTACCGCCGGCATGACAAAGCCCATTTCAACTGCCAGGGAACGCCGGAGTGCCTTGATCTGTTCGGTGAGGCGGTCGGTGCCGTCGGGTCCATTGACCAGTGGCAGCAACGCGTACCCAAGTTCGACCTTCAAGTCGTCGATCTTAAGCGAAGCTGCGATGGGTTCATCCGCCGTATCGGTCTTAGCAGCGGTCGCGCTTTTGCTTCCCTCAGCAGCCTCAGTGAGCTTGGCGCGTTTGTCGAAGATGAAGGCGAGGGCTGTCGCGCCTCCGCCCAACGCGAGGAATGGAATCATCGGTATGCCGGGCAGCAGAGCCATCACCAGCATCACCGCTCCCGACATGCCGAGCGCCTTGGGATAGCCGGAAAGCTGCTTGAGCAGTGCTTTATCTGCCGCTCCTGAGATGCCTGCTTTCGACACGAGCAGGCCAGCAGCGGTGGAAACGATCAGCGCAGGCACTTGCGTCACCAGGCCGTCACCGACGGTAAGGATCGTATAGGAGTGCGCGGCATCGGTGAATGTCAGCCCTTGCTGGACGATGCCGATAATCATGCCGCCGATGACATTGATAAAGACTACCAGGAGTCCCGCGATGGCATCGCCGCGGACGAATTTGGAGGCGCCATCCATGGCTCCAAAAAAGCCACCCTCGTCTTCCAGCTTCTGGCGTCGCCGTCTCGCTTCCTTCTCGTCGATGAGGCCAGCCGACAGGTCGGCGTCGATTGCCATTTGCTTGCCGGGCATGGCGTCCAAATGAAAGCGGGCGGCAACTTCGGCGATACGACCGGAGCCCTTGGTGATCACCACGAAATTTACGATGACTAGAATCGTGAATACGATGATCCCGATCACGAAGTTCCCGCTCATTACGAAATTACCGAAGGCCTCGATCACGTGACCGGCGGCATCAGTGCCCTCATGGCCATGTGCAAGGATGAGGCGCGTCGAGGCAAGGTTGAGCGCGAGCCGCAACATAGTCGCGATCAGCAGCACGGTTGGAAAAGCGGAGAATTCAAGCGGCGCGTGAATGAACAGCGCCGTCATCAGGATCAGGACCGAGAAAATAATCGAAATTGCAAGGGAAAAATCAAGCAGTAGCGGCGGAAGTGGCAGTATCAGCACCACCAGGATAGTCAGCACGCCAATCGCAAGTGCGATGTCGCCGCGTTTGAAGAATGCGCCGATGTCACCAAGGCTAGGTAGTTTGATGCCGCTGACGGCGTTTGCTGGGGCGGCTGTGATGTCGCTCATGCCTGACGCTTCGCTCGGCGCATGGTCTGATCCGAAGACCGGCTCCCTGTCTGCAGGACATGCACTGCCGCCAATCCCGGGCGGCGCGGACGCGGACAATAACTAAGTCATCAAACTGGAACCCCGCACCATTTGAGGTGCCAGAGTAGAGAGTCGTGGTGGGCCGATACCCCTTTCCCCGGCAATATTTGCCCATTTTATGGTTAGCGCGGGGTTAACGGGTTACCAGCACGGCCAAAAACGACCGAGCCCTTCTCAGGGGCAGGGGCTTGAAAATCCGGGTCCATCGAGGCGGGTTGCGCTGACATTCGGCCCGGCGCTACTCGTAAAGCCTTCCGCGTGGCGCCGAACGCGGCGGCTAAAGACCAGGGGGGGTCAATCGCGAAGTGGCGGAAAATCGTGGCTGCCATCGGGGCGGAGGGGCAGCGGTTCGGTTCGGACGACGGCCACCAGGTCAAGACTTCCGTAGAGGTGAGGAAACAGCACGCCACCGCGCGAGGGCTCCCATTTCAGGCGGTTTCCAAGCCTGGAGGTATCGACACTGATGAGGACGAGGTCGCCTTGGCCGGCAAAGTGCTTAGCTGCAGTTTCGCCGACTTGTTCGGCCGTCGAGAAATGAATGAAGCCGTCTCGCCGGTCCACCTCCGAGCCTTGGAATTTTCCAGCAAGCTCGGCTTCGAGCCAGAGCGGAGCGGGACAAATTTTATAGACCAAATCTGTCATAGCGGACGTCTATGTAGTTGGACGCCCAACGATTATCAGGCTGAGGCCTTTCCTGCATAGCTCCATTCCGAAATCGACCTTGAATTGCTGCAATTTACCATTCATATGCCCGGCAAATCCTTCACGGAGATAGCATGCGGCAGACTGCAGAATACCTAATCGAGACGGCGGACCAATGTAGCGGGTTGGCCCGGGAAGGCCGGGCACTGGTCGAGCGACTGGAATCCCTTCGCGACGACCTAATTGCCAAGGCGGTCGAGCTCGATACAAACACGCAAAAAGCCGAAAAGAAATCCGGCAGTCCGATCCAGGATTAAGCGTCAAAGCGAAACCAGGCATTAAATCCGGAAAGCTCGGCGCATGCGCCGGGCTTTTTTCTAAGCTGCGCCCCTGAGTATTTCTCCGCCATGAGGCGGCGGAATGGGTGCGCCGTCCGCAGCATACTCGTTGAGTTTGTTTCGCAGCGTCCGGATCGAGATGCCGAGAATGTTGGCTGCGTGTGTACGGTTGCCCAAGCAGTGCTTGAGTGTTTCAAGGATGAGATCGCGTTCCACTTCGGCCACCGTACGGCCCACTAGGTTACGCGTGACCAGCTCCGCCGCTACCGCCGCGTGAGCGGCGACATCGGTGCCACGCGCCTGGTCGAGTCGCGCGCCATCCGGCGAGAGAATTCCGTCAACGCCAATTTCAACGCCGCTCGAGAGTAGTACGGCACGGTGCAACGTATTTTCGAGTTCGCGCACGTTTCCCGGCCATCGGTTGGTATTGAGCGCGCGGCGTGCATCGGCCGATAGGGGACGCGAAGGCAGTCCATTCGCCTGCGAGTATTTCTTGATGAAGTGCTGTGCCAACTCGCCGATGTCGGCCGGTCGCTCGCGCAAGGGCGGAATTTTGAGGTTCACCACATTGAGGCGGAACAGCAAATCTTCGCGGAATTTTCCTTCGCGTACCGTGTCCGTAAGGTTCCGATTGGATGTTGCGATGATCCGAATATCGACCGGAACGGGACGATTGCCGCCCACGCGATCGATGACGCGTTCCTGAATGGCGCGGAGCAATTTTGCCTGCAGGCGCACATCCATCTCGGAAATTTCGTCAAGCAGGAGCGTGCCGCCGTTTGCTTCCTCGAATTTGCCGATGCGCCGGCCAAGGGCGCCTGTGAAAGCGCCTTTCTCATGCCCGAACAACTCCGATTCGAGCAAATTTTCCGGAATCGCTGCGCAATTGACCGTGATAAAAGGCTTCTTGGATCGGGTGCTCCGGCCATGCACGTAGCGCGCGAGCACTTCTTTGCCGGTGCCGCTTTCGCCGGTAATCAGCACGGAAGCATCGGAGCCTGCGATTTGCTGCGCGAGTTTGACGACCTTCGCCATTGAGTCGTCGCGATAGATCATTTCGCGCGTGTCATCAGCAACTGCCGCCAGCACTGCCGCAATCAGATCTGGGTCAGGTGGCAGCGGGATGTATTCCTTTGCGCCGGCATGAATGGCGTTCACGGCTGCGCGTGCGTCATTCACGACGCCACAGGCGACAATCGGAACGTGAATGCGCTCTGCGTCGAGCCGCATATTGAGGTCGCGGATATCGAGGCTAACGTCCACCATGAGCAAATCGGCGCCGCGTCCGGAACGCAGCACGGCAAGAGCCTGGTCGTTGCTTTCCGCGTGAGTGACGCTTGCGCCCTTTTCCATTGCAAGTTTGGTAGCGGTGGTGAGCTGTCCGCCGAGCGTGCCGACAATGAGGAGTCGCATGGCTTAGCTCCCTGTCATTCGAGAGAAATGGCGGATGGGCGAGCGCATCAGTTGTGATCCGCCTTGATTATTTCGGTCATGGTTACGCCGAGCTTGTCTTCAACGAGCACAACTTCACCGCGCGCGACTAGCCGGTTATTGACATAGATGTCGATCGCTTCACCCACTTTGCGGTCGAGTTCCAGGACGGCGCCTGGGCCAAGCTTCAGCAGGTTTCCCACTTCCATGTGGGCCCGGCCGAGCACGGCAGACACCTGAACCGGGACATCGAACACCGCTTCAAGATCGGCAGCGCCACGATCGACGATTTCGCTGTCCGAAGGCGCAAGCGTGCCTGCGTCCGCTACGACCTGCACGTCGCCGGCATTTTCCAGGTCGGGGAGCGGTACCTTTGTGTCGTCGTCACTCATAGCTGCGGTCTCCGGAATATCTATGAAGTGGGCGCATTGCGCGCCGCTATGTAACGGGCAACCATTTCGTCGATCGCCGCCATCGTTGCTGCCTGATCGCGCACCATGCCGCCGTCGGCCCATTCGATCCGGCAGTCACCCGGTGCAAGCGTTTCGTCGGATATGACCGCCAACCGGCCTTCGAATCCTCGCGCGCGCGCGATCTCCTCGATCTTCTCCTTCGCCGATTCGTATATATCCTTGGCGATACGGACAGCGACGTGCGGCGTTGACGCCAGTTGGTGAAAGCATTCGGTCGCGAGTGCGGAAATTTCGGCAAACGGTTCGCGCGCGACCAGCTCAGGAGCGAGCTTGGATCCGACCGCGACCGCAACCTCCACAGCTTCGGTCTCGTGTCGTGTTTCGATGACGGTGAGAGCGCTGTCAAGCCGGCCAAGAGCATCGGCAATCACGGACAGCGCGCCGGCCACGCGTTGGGCGGTTTCCTGCTGGGCCTGTTCCTGGCCGGCCGTAAATCCGTTTCGATAGGCTTGGGACTCGGCGTCCGCACGCCGCCGCTCATGCTCGACCATGGAAATGGTCGGCTTTTCGCCGCTGGCAAAGTCCTCGTCGAAAAGATATTTTGCGGTTGCCTTCATCATATTCCTGATGGATCAATAAATCAGTTCGTCCTCGCCGCGGCTCTTCGAGATAAGAATTTCGCCTTTAGCGGCGAGATCCTTGGCGACATTGACCAAAAGCGCCTGCGCTTCGTCGACGTCGCGCAGTCGGACCGGACCCATCGCTTGCATGTCTTCGACAAGCAGTTTGGCCGCACGGCTCGACATGTTCGTGAAGAAGAACTGGCGCACCGTTTCGTTTGCACCCTTGAGCGCCACCCCAAGCTTGTCTTTGTCGATATTGCGCATCAGCGTTTGTGCCGAGCCTGTGTCGAGCTTCACCAGGTCGTCGAAGGTGAACATCAGAGCCTTGATTCGCTCCGCGGCATCGCGATTTTCCTCTTCGAGCGCGGTGAGGAAGCGGGTTTCCGTCTGCCGATCAAAGTTATTGAAAATCTCGGCCATCACTTCGTGCGCGTCGCGCCTGCGCGTTTGCGACAGGTTCGACATGAATTCGGTACGCAGCGTTTGTTCGACGCGCTCGATCACTTCTTTCTGCACTGCCTCCATTTTCAGCATGCGATTGACGCAGTCGAGCGAGAGATCCTCGGGCAGGATCGACAGAACGCGCGCGGCATGCTCCGGACGCAGTTTTGAAAGGACGACTGCGACAGTCTGTGGATATTCGTTCTTGAGATAGTTCGCCAACACCTCTTCTTGAACGTTGGCCAGTTTCTCCCACATGTTGCGGCCCGCGGGACCGCGAATTTCGTCCATAATGCCGCCAACGCGCTCTGGCGGGAGATATTGTTTGAGCAGCCGCTCGGTCGCATCGTAGTTGCCGAGTAGTGCGCCTGACGCGGACATGCGCCCGACGAATTCCAGCAGCAACTGCTCGACCGAATCGGCTTCGATCGTGCCGAGCGAAGACATTACGATGGAGATCTCGCGCAGTTCGTCGTCGTCGAGCAAGCTGAAGATTTTGGCGCCATATTGTTCGCCGAGAGAAAGCATGAGAACTGCAGCGCGTTCCGGTCCCGTCAGCTTGCGCGTGCGCTCCTGCGGTTGCGGGCGTCGCGAAAGCTCGGCCATGAGTCCGCCAATGTCGTCGCGGCCCGTCTTTTCCCTGTCTCTTTTGCTTTCGGAATAGGCTGACGGCATGGCTTATGCGGCATCCTCGTGGAGCCAATTGCGGATGATGGAGACCGCCTCATGCGGGTTTTTCTCGGCGAGTTCGCCTACCTTCTGGACCGACTGGGCGTGAACTTGCCCCTGGACCTTTGCGATATCGATCATCGCGGAGGTGCGGTTCGAAATCGCAACGGCTTCGTCACCGCCGACGATTGAAACATTGGGGCCGCCGGTGGACGTTATGCTCCCATGCACTCCGGGCAAGGTGACGCCGCCCGACGCTGCTGTTTCGGCAGTGGCGGCCGGAACAGCAACAGCGGCCGTAGCAAAGGGTGTCTGCGCGCCTTCAGGCGTGATGACCCGGCGGACCAGCGGCCGGACCACCATGAACAGCACGACAAGCCCGAGCAGCACCATCACGCCTTTCTCGGCGGCGCCCATAATGTCGTCCTTGGTGAATTGAAGATAGCTCATCCAGCCGGTCGGCTCATTGATGGGCGATGGTGTAGCTTCGGCGAACCGTAGATTGACCACCTCAACCTGGTCGCCGCGTTTGGCATCGAACCCGATTGCTGAACGTACCAGCGCAGTGATGCGATCGATTTCTTCTTTCGGGCGCGGCTGATATGCAACCTCGCCTTTGTCGTTTTTGCTGTAAATCCCGTCGACGAGGACAGCCGCCGAAATACGGTTGACACGCCCTGCCTCGATGACCTCGGTCTTGGTTGTGCGCGAGATTTCGTAGTTGACGATTTCCTCGGTTTTGCGCGTTTGATCGCCTCGGTTGCCGCCTTCGGCTGGTGGTTTGTTGCCGCCAGGCAATTCCGTGCCGACCGATACCGAGCCGTCTTTGTTGTCCGTGGTGGCAGACTGCTCCTCGCGCGTCTGGCTTGACCGCAATACTCGGCCGTCCGGGTCAAACTTATCCGAGGTCTGGGTAATGCGATTGACATCGAAGTCGGCGTTGATCTGAACACGGGCGTGGCCCGGACCAACCACTGACGAGACAATGGTCTCGACCTCGTTGCGCAGGCGATTCTCGTACGCGAGCTTGCGCTCGTCGGAGCTCACACCGTTGAGCGGATTGTCCGGTGTGGCGCCATCGGCAAGTAATTTTCCGGTTTCATCAATTACGGAGACGCGCTCGGGCTTGAGGCCATTGACGGCCGTTGCCACCAAATGCCGAATGGCCCGAACCTGCTGCGGCTCCAGCGTGCCGCGGACCTTGAGCACAATCGACGCGGAGGCATCTACTTTGTCACGCGAGAATAGCGGCCGTTCCGGAAGGACGAGATGGACGCGTGCCGCCTCGACGCGGTCGATGCTGCGAATGGTGCGGGCAAGCTCACCCTCGAGCGCGCGCAGATGATTGATATTCTGGACGAAACTTGTGGTGCCGAGCGCGTCGGTCTTGTCGAAGATTTCGTAGCCGACGCCGCCGCCTTTTGGGAGACCAGATTCAGCGAGCTTCATTCGCAGCCGGGCGACCTTGTCTTTGGGGACCATTATGATCGTGCCGTCGCTCTTTAGCTGGTAAGGCACGGCCTGGCGTTCCAGATCCTTGATGATCGACGCGCTGTCGTCGACCGAAAGGTCGGTGAATAGCGGCACCATCTGAGGTGTCGTCATCTGAATCATGAGGAACGAGAAGAAGCCGATCAGGGCGAGCGTCACTGCGGCCATCGCCGCCAATCGCGCAGCACCCAGCGACTTCACAAAATCGAAGAAGCCTTGCACCGGTCTTGTCCTACCCGCAGAAGCGCCACTCGCGCCTCACCCGGCAAGATTTGCCCAGTTTAAGGTTAGCGTCCGGTTAATGCCGCCCGTGCCCACACGAAAGAAATCGGTTAGTCCACTCGCGCGAATGGAGCCACGGCGCCGGACGCCGGTGTTCGGCACGCAACGGAGCCTTTTTGAGTTATTGGCGGTACTGCTGAATGCGTGTCGTGCGCAGGCCGGCGAGGCCGTGCTGGTCGATTGAATACTGCCAGGAAAGGAATTCCTCGACAGTGAGCGTATAACGCGCGCAGGCCTCTTCAAGCGACAGCAAGCCGCCCCGGACCGCGGCGACCACCTCTGCCTTTCGGCGGATGACCCAGCGCTTGGTTGTTGGCGGCGGCAGATCCGCAATGGTCAGCGGACTGCCATCTGGCCCGATCACATATTTGACCCTCGGGCGATGGGGTTCGGTCATTGGTACACTCACAAAACGAGACTCGACTGACAGTTACGGCAGAAAAGCTACATGCCCCGGCTTAAAATTTGCCTAAGCATGGCAAATGCATCGGGCAATGTTTGCCGGGTTTCCGCTAACCTTTTGGTTACAGATGGGGCCGGTCAGTTTGGTGCCGATCTCGGCAGCAGCAAACGGGGCAATTACAGGATCGCTGCGGCGGGGGGTCCGCATCGCCAAGGGCTGCAAAATGAATCGATCCTGGCCCTTTTGCAGTGCTGTGCGGCAAAGGAGGCCCAGCGTAATCGATCGGAGAATTATTGGATCCAGCCGTAACGAGCGCATCTCTGCTGGCGATACCAGAGACGTCGGACCTCGCTAATTAGTCGGCTTCACGATTCGCTTGATCTTGTCGAGGGTGTAGTTCTGTCCGTTGATCGAAAGCTGCGGCGGATCCTGAGTGAGATCAACCGAATCCACGACCGCCTGCACCTCGGTCGAGATTGCGACCGACTGCTTGTTGGCATCTACGGCGGTGGCGGTCAGCGTGTAGTTTCCTGCCGGCCAGACTCGCCCGTCATTGCCGCGCCCATCCCAAGTGAAATTTTGCGTGCCCGGATTGACTGCAAAGTTGCCGGTGAAGGCCGTCTGGCCCGTGGAATCATTTATCGTGACGGTCGCGGTGGAGGGCTTGGTGACGTTAAAGCTCCAATTGGCCTGGCCGTTGGCCAATTGTGCCGTCGCGCCGTCGACGACAACCGTGGCGCCGACATAGGCGAGGGCGGTGGTCTGCTGCGCGCTTTTCTCCAACGAAACCAGGCTGGAGAGCTGGTCGTTGGATTTCATTTGCTGCTCGACTTGCGCGAATTCCACGAGTTGTTGGGTGAACTGATTGGTGTCGAGCGGGCTTAGTGGATCTTGATTTTTCAGTTGCGTGGTCAGCAACTGCAAGAAGGTGGTGAAATTGCTGGCGATCTCAGTGTTGTCGATCGCATTTGAAACAGAGCTGCCGCTCGTCGCGGCCGGCGTGGTCGGAGGCGTAGATGTAATTGTTGTCATGTGGCCCTCAGACGCGGATGTCCAGACCGCTGCCTTGTCCGGCGAGGCGGCTGTAGGTTTGCGGAATTAGGTCGATTGTCGGCAGCCCTTCATCCTTCACGACGAGCTGTGCCGTGTCGGCATTGCCGCTTGCCTGCTGCTGACCCATGGATTGATCCCGCAGAGAGAATTGCAGACCATTGTCGGTGGTTTTGAGCCCGGCGTCCTGTAACGCGCGTTCGAGGCCTGAGGCATCGCGCTGCAAAAGGCTAAGCGTGTCGGCGCGATCGACAGTCAAGCGCGAGGTCACGTTGCCATCACGGTCGACGTCAAGGCGCACTTCTATGCGGCCGAGTTCGGGCGGATCCAGGCGAATCTCAAAGCGATTCTTACCCGCAAGGGCTTTGCCGGCGATCTCAACAGCTATGTCTGATAGCGGGATAGCGACCGCCTGTGGTCCAGGTTGCGTTATGAGACTGGCCGGCGCTGTGACAGCGTCAGCAGTGAGCGACGATGCGGTAACTGCCGTCTGCTGTGTCAGCGTGTCGCCGGTTATCTGAGGGGCCAGAACATTGGCCTCTACACGCGGCGCCGCCTTTCCGTCGGCCTCCGGGTGGTGGCCGCCGCCTGGCGGAATTTCACCTCGAGCCTGAGCGATAGATTGTTTATCGGTATCGCCCGCCGCGTGCTGGCCCTTATCCTCGGTCTGGGCTGGCGTTGTTCCCTTGGCTGAGAACTGTGGATCGCCAGCTAACGCCTCAATGGTTTGGCCGTCGTTGGCACCGTTCTTGGCGGACGCAGTTGGCTTACCATCGTTCGCGATTTTGCCGGCTGTGATTTTCGGCTGGTCCGGATTGAGTTGCTTGAGTTGTGCCGCGACATCGATGGTGAGCAATGCTTGTTGGGCTGGCTGTGCCGGCTGATCGGCGCCGGCTGGCGCCGCCACGGGTGGTGCAATCGGCACTGGAGCGCCGGCAGTCGCCTGAGAGGTTGCGAGCGATAAGACGGAATCATTTTGCGGGGCCGCGCTTGAGTTGTCCGTATTCTGGTCGCTACCCGTCTTATGGTCGCCATCTGTCTTGGTACTATCGGCGTCGCCGGATGAAGCCGTGACGCTTTGGGCGGCTTTGCTGCTGGCCGCAACTTTATCGCTGTTGTCCGGTTTTTGATCGCTATCGGAGGCCTTATCCGGTTTCGTTGGCGTTGCGTCGCCGGTTGGGGTCGCGGTCTTGGTTCCATCGCTCTTGGCGGGAGCCTGTGAATTTTCAGGAGCAGGGGCTTTATTGTCGGCTGAAGTCTGTGCCGGCGTCTCGTCGGCGGGTGTCGTATCGTCAAGCAGGCTCTCGAACGGCGAAGGTGCGCGGTCGAGTTGCTGCGGTGGGCGGGCTGGACGCGGCAATTGGCGGCTAGCAGCCTGGATAGTGGAATCTGACGCAACTTGCGGCACTGAAGGACCTCCGGATTACCAACGGTTGTTCTGCAATCGCCAGGCCAGCCCGCAAACAGCGGATTTATATTTAAATTCAATATCTTGACGATAGAGGAAGGTAATCGGAAACGTGCTTTGACAGGCAGAACCCGGAAAAAACGGCAAAAATTGCCGATCTCTGACCTCACATTGCGGGTCCGGCGTCGCCACGTATGGTAAGAGCCAGCATGCGCAATAGCCTCGATCTCGACCGTCGACCCGAGGATACCCGTGTCGTCGTCGCCATGTCCGGCGGCGTCGATTCATCGGTGACGGCTGCGCTGCTCAAGGCTGAAGGCTACGACGTCATCGGCGTGACCTTGCAACTCTATGACCATGGCGCGGCAATGCATCGCAAGGGTGCCTGCTGCGCCGGCCAGGATATTTATGACGCGCGCAGCGTCGCCGAGCGTGTTGGCATTCCGCACTACGTGCTCGACTACGAAAGCCGATTCAAGCAGGCCGTCATTGACCGCTTTGCCGAGAGCTATATTCAGGGCGAAACGCCGGTCCCATGTGTCGACTGCAACATGTCGATCAAATTTCATGACCTTTTGATCACCGCGCGCGAACTCGGCGCGGAAGTGCTGGCTACCGGCCACTACGTCGCTTCACGTCCCTTGCCCGGCGGAGGCCGGGCACTCTATCGCGCACGCGATGAAGAGCGCGACCAGAGCTATTTCCTGTTCGGGACGACCAGCGGACAGCTCGATATGCTGCGTTTTCCGCTTGGCGAGCGGAGCAAGTCTGAGACACGGGAGCTTGCGCGCCAATTCGGCCTCGCAGTTGCCGACAAACATGACAGCCAGGACATCTGCTTCGTACCTGCCGGTCATTATGCGGATGTTATCGAACGTCTGAAGCCGGGTGCGGCTGAAGCTGGCGATATCGTCGATCTCGACGGCAAGGTGCTCGGTGGGCATTCCGGCATCATTCACTTCACGGTCGGCCAGCGCCGCGGCCTGGGCGTTGCGACGGGGACGCCGCTTTATGTGGTGCGACTGGAAGCAGACCATCGACGCGTTGTGGTCGGTCCGCGCGATGCACTGCGCATGAGCCGCATCGTACTGCGCGACGTCAATTGGATAGGCGATGGCACGCTCGAAGAGGCGTTAGCCGATGACCGCCGTGAGGTCTTTGTGAAAGTGCGCTCAACTCGCCCGCCGCAGGCAGCTTGGCTGCGCCACGGTCCACATGGTTGTGAAGTTGAACTGGCCGATGGCGAACATGGCGTATCGCCAGGCCAAGCCTGTGTGTTCTATGACGCAGGCATGGGGCAGGCGCGGGTGCTCGGCGGCGGCTTCATAAAGAGCGCTGTCGCGGCAGCGGACGACCGTCGCGATTTGGATGAGCGAGTAGCCGTGCACGCCATGCGCGGCTAAACTCGGCTACATGGGGGCAGATATCGACAAATCGAGCGTCGAACGCGCCTACGCGCGGTGGGCGCCGGTTTATGACCTGGTGTTTGGGGCCGTATTCGATGCCGGCCGGCGTGCAGCGATCGCGGCGGCTGAACTGGCCTGCGGGCCGGGCGGCGGGCGCATACTCGAGGTTGGAATCGGCACCGGTCTATCGTTACCCGACTATTCGCAGAAGAATACAATTGTCGGCATCGATCTCTCAGAGCCGATGCTGCGCAAGGCTCACGAGCGCGTCGCCGAGCATAATTTAAGAAACGTCGAGGCCTTGGCCGTAATGGATGCCGAGCGAATGGCGCTTCCGGATCACTCGTTTGATGTTGTCGTTGCGCAGTTCGTGATCACGGCTGTGCCCAATCCGGAGACCACGCTTGACGAATTTGTGCGCGTGACGCGTGCAGGCGGCGAGATTGTGCTGGTCAATCATATCGGCGCGGAAATCGGTCCGCGCCGTGTGTTCGAACTCTGCTTCTCACCTATCGCACGCAGGCTGGGTTGGCGGCCCGAATTTCGCTTTGGCCGCCTCGCCGATTGGGCGCAACGCAATCGGCGGGCACGTGTCGTGGAGCACCGCCCAATGCCACCGTTGGGGCACTTTTCACTGATCCGCTTCAAGCGACTCGCAGACCCTGAATCGGGAGTGGAACTCCCGCTCATGTAAGGCCGTTATCAACGCGGCATTGTAATTACGCGCGCCGAAAAAGGGAGCGTGCGATGACTCGCGAGGTCCGTATTGTCGTGGCGGTATGGTTGCTGCTGTTGCCGATCGAGGCAACTGCGCAAGCGCCACCGCAATCCAAACCGCCGGTCGCGCCCAAGGCCGAGCAACTTGACCCAGATTCTTGCGCGCGCCCGGACACGCAAGCGACGGTCGGGAGCGCCGGCCAGGCCGATGCTCGCGATGAGGGCGGCAAGCGAAGCCTGAGCGACAAGCTTGCGCATTCGGGTGGCGTTATCTGCCCGCCGGAGCATGTTGACCCGGAAATCAGGCAACCAACCCCGCCGACAGGGGCCATGCCCGTAATTCCCCCGCCCGGCAGCCCTGGAGGCGATCAATCGATTCAGCCGAAGTAATCGCCCCACGACGCTCGGGCGTGATTGCTTGACAGTGGCTCGGGCGTGATTGCTTGACAGTGTTTGCCGCGGCTCCCTATATCGCGCTCGTTCCGGCATGTTGTTTCGGAATGGCGGGGTAGCTCAGCTGGTTAGAGCAGCGGAATCATAATCCGGAGGTCGGGGGTTCGAGTCCCTCCCCCGCTACCAAGTCCGATCTCCGGCGATCGGCGGCTACGGCACTGGGCGGCGGCGACCGCTACGAGGGTCCATCGCGAATATTGGTGGCTTTTTAAATGTAACTTGGACGCGCCGGCGCCATATTTTTCCGCCTTATTTTGACATCAAAAGGTTGTCATATCGCGTTTGGATTAAGAATGAAGGTTGCTCCGACTTGCTCGCGATGGAACAATCGCATCCCCAGATAGTATTTGTACTTAAATCGACTGCCGAAGCCCTTAATTTGGTTACGGAGACTTTCCATGGCGCGCAGCGCAACGTCGCCGGCTCCACGAGGCGGACCGGCGTCCGAGAAAAGGCGTTCCGTGGATGAAACGCGCGCGGGCTGGGTAAAGAATTTTCGCAGCGTGCGCGCCGAGACGGAAGCACGCGCTGCTCGTCTGTCGGTTGAGGACCAGATAGTCCAGTCGATGGCAGATGCGAGCCCGACCAAATGGCATCGTGCGCACGTAACATGGTTCTTTGAGCAGTTCCTGCTGGTACCGCATGACCCCTCATACCGCGTCTTCGATCAGCGATTCCTGTTTCTGTTCAATTCCTACTATGTGGCCGCCGGGCCGCGCCATGCACGGCCGCAACGCGGATTGATCACACGGCCGAATGTCGAGGATGTCACCGCCTATCGTTCGCACGTTGACGCCGCGGTGGTACGGCTGATTGAACAAGTGCCGGCGGAAGCGGCTGACCGGATATTCAAAATCGTGGAAATCGGGCTTCACCACGAACAGCAGCACCAGGAATTGCTGCTAACGGACATACTACACGCCTTCGCCCAGAATCCTACCGATCCGGTGTACGACACGAACTGGCGGGCACCGCGCGCAGCACAAGGGCCTCGCGGTTTTGTTGAAGTACCGGCGGGCATTCATTCGGTTGGCTACGGCGGCGAGGGATTTTGCTTTGATAATGAGACGCCGCTTCACGACGAGTTAATTCCGCATGTCCGCATCTCCCGGCACCTTGTCACAAACGCCGAATGGGTCGACTTCATCGCGGCCGATGGTTATGCGACCGCGTCGCTATGGCTCTCCGACGGATGGTCCATGGTACAGGCGGAAAATTGGCAGGCTCCAGGCTACTGGCGGCAGAAAGATGGTGCCTGGCACGCGATGACGCTTGCCGGGCTCAAGCCGGTCGACCCAGACGCTCCGGTTCAGCACGTCAGCTATTATGAAGCCGAGGCGTTTGCCCGGTTTACCGGAAAACACCTTCCGAGCGAGGCCGAGTGGGAGGTTGCCGCGCGCACAAGTCTCATCGCAGATGCCTTCGGCATCGCTTGGCAATGGTCGCGCAGCGCATATCTACCATATCCCGGCTACCGGGCCGCCGAAGGTGCGCTCGGAGAATACAACGGGAAGTTCATGGTCAGCCAAATGGTGCTGCGGGGTTCATCGCTTGCGACACCGGAGGGTCATGAACGTGTGAGCTATCGCAATTTCTTTTATCCCGCCGCCCGTTGGCAGTTCAGCGGAGTACGATTGGCCGAGATTGTTTGAGAGGCGAGTATGGTAGCAGCAGTCGCGCGTAGAAGCACCGCACTACAGAATCTTGAAGTCTCGGAATTTGAGACGGATGTGCTCGATGGTCTGCGCACCGCTCCGAAGCGTATCCCGGCAAAGTATTTTTACGATGCCGCAGGATCGACGTTGTTCGAGCGGATTACGGAACTGGCCGAGTACTATCCGACTCGTTGCGAAATGCGCATCCTCCAGCAGCAGTCTGCCGAAATTGCGAAACTGATCCCTGACGGTGCGGCTCTGGTGGAGTTCGGCAGTGGCTCCAGCAAAAAGGCGCGTATTCTGCTTCGGGCGGCGGCCTCTAAGCTATCGGCCTATGTCCCGGTCGACATCTGCAGCGAAATGATAGAGCGCGAGGCCGCCGAACTACGTCCAGATTTTCCCCAGTTGAAGGTGTTGCCTCTGAGCGCCGACATATGTAAGCCGTTTCGATTGCCTGACGAAGCCAGGATCGCGTCAGTACGCGTGGGATTTTTCCCCGGCTCGACAATCGGAAATTTCGAGCCACATGAGGTGTCGTCGTTTCTGCGGAATGCGGCGGCTATTTTGGGCCGCGGCGCGACGATCATCATCGGTGTCGACCTCATCAAGTCAACCGAAATCCTTAATGCCGCATACAATGACTCAGAGGGTGTCACGGCTCAGTTCAATCTCAATCTGCTGACAAGGATCAACCGCGAATTGGGTGGCACATTCAAGCTCAATACATTCGAACATCATGCGTTTTTCAATCGAGAGCGTCATCGCATCGAAATGCATCTTGCCAGCCTGAAACGGCAAAAAGTTCGTGTCGCGGGCGAGACAATCGAATTTCGTGCGGGCGAAACAATCCACACCGAGAACAGCTATAAATACAGCTCGGAATCGCTGGGGGCGCTTGCCCGGGGGGTCGGCTGGTTGCCGGTCGGAGCCTGGACCGATTCCCGCAAGTATTTTCTGATCCAGGCCTTCAAGCTCATCGGGTGACTTGCTCGAATTCGCCTGCCTGGGCTAAGCCTCGCCGCGCCGGCGGTCACTAGCCGGATGCATTTGAACAGGACAGGGCAGGGCTCATGAAGGTCGTGGGATTTGAGGCGAATAATGGCGCGCGGCTGGGCGTTGTTGAGGGCGATAGCGTTATTGATATCCAGAGCGTGGACCCCAATGTACCCGTTGATCTCGCCCAGATACTCCGCCGAAACGATGGCGGGCTTGCCGGCATCGCCGATCTCGCCAAGAAGGCGCCGGCATCCGCGCGCAGGCCGCTCAACGGACTGAAATACTTATTGCCCGTCGCGCATCCCGGCAAAATCATCTGCCTTGGATTGAACTATCTCGATCACGTCAAGGAAGGGCCGCAGCGAGACAACATTCCGAAATTTCCGTCGATCTTTTTCCGCGTTCTCACGTCGATGGTGCCGCATATGCGCCCAATCATCCGGCCGCGGGAATCGAACCAGCTCGACTATGAAGCCGAACTGGTCGCCATTGTCGGGAAACGCGCCAAGCACCTCACCATGGCCAATGCGGTCGATTGCATCGCTGGGTATTCCTGCGCGAATGAAGGTTCCGTCCGCGAATTTCAGCGCCATACGACTCAATGGGGAATGGGTAAAAACTTCGATCGTACCGGCGGATTTGGACCGTGCATGGTAACGGCAGACGAACTTCCGCCTGGCGGAAAAGGATTGAAGGTTGCGAGCCGGCTCAACGGCAAGACCATGCAGTCTGACAACACCGACAACATGATGTTTCCGCTTGCCGAGACGCTGGTCTACCTCACGAAAGGCATGACGCTGGAACCAGGCGACGTCATCCTCACCGGCACGCCATCCGGCGTCGGCCATGCTCGCAAACCAGATCCGGTGTGGATGAAGGCGGGTGATATCTGTGAGATCGACATCGAGGGCGTGGGGCTGCTACGCAATCCGATAGAAGACGAGAATGGCTGATGCGCTGACAAAATGCGGCCTTCGGCGGGTTCGTTTACAATTAAAAATAGAAGAAACGTGCGGCGGAAAGCTATCTAAAGGGAGGATCAACAAATGAAACACGTTGCGATCGCAGCGATCATAACCGCCACCTTCATGGCCGCCGGACCGGCCGTGGCGGAATGGCCCAACGACAAACCGATTCGTGTGCTCGTCGGCTTCGGTCCCGGGGGCGGCACCGATATCGTCACGCGGATCATCGCGCAGCCCTTATCCGAATTGCTGCACCAGACTGTCGTCGTCGAAAACAAGCCCGGTGCCGGGGGGTCAATAGCCTCCGGCGAGGTCGCGAATGCGGCCAAAGACGGGTACACAGCCTCAGTAATCAGTACCGGCCACACCGTTTCAGCGGTGATGCTCAAGTCGATCAAATATGACGCCGTGACGGATTTTGCGCCCGTGGCGCTCCTCGCTGACAGTGCGTTTGTCGTTGTCGCGCGTAAGGATTTTCCGGCAAACGATATCAAGGGTCTCGTTGCGCTCGCCAAGGCCTCACCCGGAAAGCTCAACTTCGCCAGTGTCGGAGTGGGGTCGACGCAGCATTTTGCGGGAGAGTTGCTAAAGCAATCCACCGGAATCGACGTCAAGCATATCCCTTACCGGGGGACGCCGGGCGTAGTTGCTGCGCTGCTTGCGCAACAGGTGGACTATGCGATTGATCTGGCGCATGCGGTGCGAGGCCAGGTGGAGGCCGGCCAATTGAAACTGCTGGCAGTCGGGACTCCCGGCCGGTGGCCGACAATTCCGACCGTACCGACCGTCGCGGAATCCGGTGTGCCCGGATATTCGGTGACCGGCTGGTACGGCTGGGTCTACCCGGCCGGCACGCCCAAGGCGATTGTCGACAAGACCAGCGCCGCACTGAAACAGATTCTCGCGCGACCGGAAATCAAGGACAAGATGGCAAACGTGGGCGCCGCCGTGCATGAAATGGGCGCCGCGGAGTTCGGTCAGTTCATGGCCAACGAAGTCGCCAAATGGAAAGCAGTACGTGACAAAGCCGGCCTTGAACCACAATAGACGGCGTACGTTGTAAATTGAGCGCCATGAGGGAAATTATGACCGACCAATGCAATGTACTCGTCATCTGCGGATCGCTCCGCAAAGGTTCGTACAACGCCGCACTGACGCGGGCATTGCCTGGCCTGGCGCCACCCGAAATGAAAATGTTGACGGCGCCGCCGTTTGAAGCGCTGCCGCTGTACAACGCCGACATTCAGGAAGCGTCAGGCTTTCCAGGCCCCGCTGAAAATCTAGCGGCGGCTATCCGTGGCGCCGACGGCGTTTTATTTGTGACGCCCGAATACAACTGGTCGATGCCGGGCGCGCTGAAAAACGCAATTGACTGGGTGTCGCGGATGAAAGAACAGCCGTTCAAGGAAAAACCGGTCGCCATCCAATCCTGCTCGCAGGGACCGCTCGGCGGCGCGCGCATGCAGTATCACTGGCGCATGTCGATGACCTTTCTCAATGCGTTCATCTTTGGCACGCCGGAGATTTTCGTCGGCAATGCTGCGACAAAGTTCGACAAGGACACGCTGGAACTGAAAGATCAACCGACAAAGGACATCGTTAAGACGCAGCTCGCAGCCTTCGCGAAATTCATCAAACGGATGAAGGCGGGGGCTTAACCCGCTGCTTGCGCCCGTTTCGGGAATAGTTGCGGCCTCAATTTCGGGTGACCTGCCATCGTCTTCGGCGCATAGGGAGTCTCGGCGCCCAGCTCTTCCGCCGCGTGCCACGCCCAACGCGGATCCCAAATTGCCGCCCGCGCCAGGCAGACAAGGTCAGCCTTGCCCGATGCTACGATGTCCTCGGCTTGCTGGTATCCTGCGATCAACCCAACAGTCATCGTGGTGATTCCGCTTTCTTTTTTTACCTTTTCGGCGAACGGCACCTGATATCCCGGCGACAATGGAATTTTCTGCCGCGAATCAAGTCCTCCACTGGAGACGTCCATATAGTCCATGCCGCGTTTCTTGAGTTCTTTGGCAAGAATGACGGTTTCTTCCGGCGTCCAGCCTCCGTCGACCCAATCTGTGGCTGAAACGCGCATTCCGATCGGTTTTTGGTCCGGCCATGCCGCACGCACCGCTTCGTACATCTCGATAGCGAAGCGCATGCGGTTTTCCAGCGAGCCGCCGTATTCGTCGATGCGCTGGTTCGAGAGTGGCGACAGGAACTGATGCGCAAGATAGCCGTGCGCACCATGCAATTCGATCACATCATATCCTATACGGTCGACACGCTTGGCTGCCGCAGCAAACTCGCCGATGCAGCGCTTGATGTCGTCTCTCGTCATCGCGTGCGGCACCGGCCAGCCGGTGTCGTAGGGCAGGGCCGAGGGCGCCTCGGGGGTCCATGCGTCCGGCCCTTCAAGGATCGGCTTTCCCCCGGCGGCAGGCGGCATAGTGGGACCTTTGCGGCCTGCATGGGCAAGCTGAACGCCAAGCTTTGCCACACCGTATTGCCGACAGAAATCGTGCACGCGCTTGAGCGCGGCCTCGTTTTCATCCGACCACATGCCGGCACATTTTGGCGAAATGCGGCCCTGCGGGTTGACGTTCGTCATTTCGCACATCACCAGGCTCGCGGCGCCAAGCGACATATTGCCAAGGTGCATCAGATGCCAGTCGTTGGCTGAACCGTTGTTGGAGTTGTACTGGCACATTGGCGACACCACGACCCTATTCGGCAGGGTCAGGCCGCGCATTGTGATTGGAGAAAACAGAACGCTAGCCATTGGGAAGATTTCCTTTCACTCGTGGACTCAAATGCCGGCGTGATGGGCATGCATGGCGACGACCAGACAACTGATTGCCCAAAACACGCAATATTCGACACCCCCGATCACCCAGATCCAGCTCTTGGTGACTTTGTAGGTCGCGGCACCAGCGACCAGAAGGTGGATGAAGGCAACAAACGCGACATATTGCAGATAAATGCCAAAAAACAATCCCAGGCAGAGGACCGTTTCGATCGTCCCGGCGAAATACATCCATGTCGCCGGCGGCTGGAACCCTGCCTTGACGAAGAACTCAAGCGTGGCAGGGACCGTAATCTTGCCGATAATGTGAGGAATGAAAAAGACCGCGCAGATAATGCGCAGAATATTGAACTCGTTGAGCAGATTGAATTTGTCGGCAAGCGACATGACAACCATTTCCCCCGGCCAGCGTTATCGGCGCGCCCGCCCGCACTCAAAATTGCATTTCTTGATGTGTGAGCCAACCCCCGACAGGGGCGCTATAGCTTGCGTCCTTTTAACCAGGCATCGCCTTTGCCGTAGAGCGCTTCAAGCGGCGGTCCGTCGAGGCCGGGCAATTCATCCTTGATCTTGTAGCCAATCTTGCTCTGCAGGTAAGCAAGATGGCGATATCCTTCGGGAAATTGCGCGAGCAATGTCTTGTCGAGCGCAAGAGGTGCACCGGGCTCAACGGGATCGATACGGTCCTTCTCGTAGGCGAGGCGTCGAAGCACGATGCCCCAGCGGCCTTTGCGCTTTTCCAGAAAGTCGTAAAAGCGCCCGCTGCAAACGACGTCGCATAATACCCCCTCGACCTTTGCACGCTGCGAGATCGTCATCTTCGTTTGCGCAATTGCTCGCTTGCCCTTGATGTCAATAGTCATGCCACCGAGCATGTGCATGATGCGCACGCCGCGATCGTAGCCTTCCTGGCTCACCCGAATGAATTCCTCATAGGAGCCTTGAAACCAGGTCGCCCACATCTGCCCGTCTTTGTGCCAGACGGTGCGGAAGCGATCCCACATCCGGGCATCGCGCCAGAGCACCCAATTTTCGATCAATGCCCGAATTGCGAGTCGATCGGCGGTGTCCCGCGCCATGGAATATTTCCCCCTTCAGGCGTCTGGCCCGCGCTTGTCGTGGACATCCGCCTCTTGCATGATCAAAACAATAAGACCGTAGATGAATCGCGCAACTCCATCCTGCCGGATTTGCGCAGTTTCTCATAGTGTAGCTGCAAGTCGAGTAGACTTGCATTGGCGGGCGAAAGTCTCGGCCATAACGGAGGGAAGATGACAAGACTTGCCGGAAAGGCTGCAATCGTCACGGGCGGTGCGAAGGGTATCGGCCGGCACTATTCGCAAGCGCTTGCCGCCGAAGGAGCGCGCGTGATGATCGCCGATATTGCCGACGGCCAGGAGCTTGCCGAAGAGATAGCCGGCCGCCACGGCGCCGAGTCGGTCGCATGGGTCAAATTCGACGTCAGCGATGAAAAGGCGGTCAAGAACCTGGTGGCGCAGACCATCGAACGTTTCGGGCGGATCGATATTCTGGTGAACAATGCGGCGCTCTATTCGGCGTTAAAGCCGAGAAGTTTCAACGAATGGGATACGGACCTGTGGGACCGCGTCATGGCTATCAACATACGCGGCCCCTATCTGATGGTGCGCCACGTTGCGCCGCACATGATGGCGCGACGCAGCGGAAAGATCATCAACATTGCTTCGGGCGCGGCTTACAAAGGCGTGCCGCGAATGCTGCCATATGTTACGTCGAAAGGTGCAATGCTCGCCTTCACACGTTCATTGTCGCGTGAGCTCGGCGAATACGGTATCGCCGTTAATTCGCTGTCGCCGGGCTATATATTGAGCGATACAGGGCTCGAAAATTCGGCCCACGTCGAAGACGAACGCGCGCCGGTCCGCAACAGCCGCGCCTTCCGGCGAGACGCCTATCCGGAGGATCTGCTCGGCGCGCTTGTGTTTCTGGCGTCAAGCGATAGCGATTTCGTAACTGGTCAGTCGCTTGTGGTGGACGGCGGCTCGGTCAATAACTAGCTGGTGAGGAGACGGTTAGGTCGCGCCGGGTTCCGATGCGCGGCGAAATCGGCTATAGATGCCTCAAATTCGGCATTTCGTTGGAAGGAGCTTTTCCCATGACGCTTGCGATCGACACTCCCGGTTCCAAGCATAACATTACCGGCGCGCGGCAAGCCTACTACGACAAAATTTCCAAGTATCATCTTGCGCCACTCTGGGAAGTGCTCAAGGGTCTCGTCACGCCAGAGCCGACAACGCAGATGCTGCCTGCGCTGTGGAGGTTTCCAGAAGTCGAGAAGCTGATGCTCGAGGCCGGCGACGTTATTACCGCCGAGGAAGCCGAACGCCGCGTGCTCGTGCTGGAAAATCCCGGCGAGCCCGGCAAGTCGCGGATAACGAATTCGTTATTTGCCGGCATCCAGTTGATCCTTCCCGGTGAAATCGCCGACGCACACCAGCACGTCGCATCTGCGATCCGATTTGTGCTCAAGGGAAAGGGTGCGTACACGGCGGTTGAGGGAGAGAAGGCGCAGATGGAGCATGGCGACTTCATCATTACCGCCAACTGGGCGCCGCATGATCACGGCAACCCCGGCAAGGAGCCCGTGATGTGGCTCGACGTACTCGACATGCCGACGGTCAACCATTTCCAGGCATCGTTTGCTTCACACTTCGACGAGAAGATGCAGAACGTCAATCATCAGAACGGCGATTCGTTCGAGCGTTTCGCCACCGGCGTCCTTCCTGATGGCGCGCCTGTTCACCTCAATCGTTCGCCGGTAATCAACTATCCCTATGCCAAGATGCGGCCGATCCTCGAACGGCTAAAATCAACCGGCGACATCGACAAGCGGCATGGTGCGCGCGTGCGTTATGCAAACCCTATCAATGGCGGGCCGGTGCTGCCGACGATGGGCGCCAACCTTGCGCTGCTGCCGAAGGGTTTCAAAGGTGAGCCCTATCGCTCCACTGATGGCATCGTGTTTGCGGTCGCCGAAGGACAGGGCACAACGGTTATCGACGGCAAGCCGTTTAACTGGGCCGTCAACGACGTGTTCGTCGTGCCGCCGTGGAAGCGTTACTCACATAACGTGACCGGCGATGATGCAGTGCTGTTCTCGATTTCCGATCGTCCGGCGCAGGAAGCGCTTGGCATCTGGCGCGAAGGAAACTGACAGACGATCTAGTAGGGCGTAGCCGCGATTTCGGCCGTACTGCCTTGTTTGCGCCGTAGCCAATCCACTATCAGCAGCACAGTCGCGGCTGTTACTCCGGCTGCATTGATCCAGATCGCACCGTAGAATGCTTCCGGAGGCAGCACCACCGCCAGCGAAACCAAGGCGTACAGCAGGCGGCCACCGCGGCTCAACGGCGCCAGCGCGAAACCGACTGCGGCCATTGTGCCGAGCCAGATACCGAAGAGGACGCGGCTGAAATTGAGCGCGATTTCAACCCAGGTCCCGTCCATCAGCAGGCTCGGGGTGAGCACGAAAAGGAATGGCAGAATGAAAGTGCTCCAGCCGACCACGCACGCGATCCATCCCGTGGTCCAGCCGTCGGTACGCGCGATATTCGCGGCCGCATAAGCCGCGAAGGCGACCGGCGGCGTAATCATCGAGAGGATGCCGTTGTACATCACGAACATATGTGCCGCCATCGGCGTCACGCCAAGTTTGACGAGCGCCGGGGCAAGCAATGTCGCCGTGAGGATGTAGACGCTTACCGTCGGCAGGCCGATCCCGAGCACGAAAGCGAGCACTGCAATCAACAGCAACAATAGGAAAACATTGCCTCCGGCCAGCGCCAGCAATTGAATGGTCATGCTGAAAGCAAGACCGGAAATGCTCATGATTCCGACCATGATTCCGGCTGCAGCACCAATCAGAATGATGTCGAGCGAAACCCGGCCGGTGTCCATGATCGCCTTGAGCATGTCGAGAATGCCAAGGCGCTTGCCGCGATAGCCGAAGATCATCGCCAGCACGATCAATATTGCGGTCGAGACAATCGCGGCCTTTTCCGGCGTCAGCATAGTTATATCGGGGTACATCAGTGCAAAAACCAAAAACACTATTGGTACGAGAAAGTGCCAACCGGATTTGAGTACCTCGGAAACCCGCGGCGCATCTGCAATCTGCGCAGCGCCGATCTTGTGCTTGGCGGCTTCCAGATCGACGTGGAAGAACAGGCAGGCGTAATACAGAACGGCCGGAATTGCGGCGGCGATGCAAACCGCGCCATAAGGCACCTGCAGGAATTCAGCCATGATGAATGCGGCGGCTCCCATCACGGGCGGCATCAATTGCCCGCCGGTGGAGCCGACCGACTCGATCGCAGCGGCGCGATACGGCGTGAATCCCGAGCGTACCATCGTGGGAATGGTAACAATGCCGACGGCAAGCACATTGCTTACGGCACTGCCGGAAATCATTCCGAACAACGCGGAGCCGACGACCGCGATTTTGGCCGCGCCGCCGCGAAATCCGCCCATCGCCGACATCGATATATCGGCGAAAAAGTCCGCGCCGCCCGTACGCGCCAGCACCTGGCCGAGTATCGTAAACGGGATCACCACCATGACCGCCACTTGCAGGATCGAGCCGATCGCGCCGTTGATGTCGAGCCCAAGATAGACCGTCATGCGCTCCGGCGAGACGTAACGCGTTTGAAAGTCACCGGACAGATGCGGACTGATATAAACATAGATCGCCATGACCGCGATCATGCTGAAAAAGCCCCAGCCGTTTGTGCGACGGCTCGCTTCCATGATCAGCGCGATCAAAAAACCGCTGACGATCAGGCCGTTAAGCGGAATGAGCGCGGCTTCATCGGTGAGGGTGGCGTAGCGAATTGCGATGTAGCCGCAGAGCCCGATTGACAGGATGACTGCGACCCAATCGCTCCAATGCCGTCTTCGTGTCGTGTCGGCAATAAAGGCCAGGGCGAGTGTCAGGCCAAGGCAAACAGTGAGCATCTGCTCCGTATAGAACGAAACGTTGAAGACCTGCCGCGGAACGTCCAGTACCCACAGCACAACTACCGCCACCAGCAATGACTGGAAAACGTTGGTCCACAGCACAGTCGTCCGCGATGCGGCAGAAGCAAATTCCGCCGCATCGGGAATGATGCGTTCTTCGCTCAATTGTTGGCCTTGGCTTCGATATTGTGGTCCTTGAAATACTTCAAGGCGCCGGGGTGATAGGGAATGTCGTATTTCTTGTACAGGTTCGCCGCCGAGAACTCACGAAGTGCCGGCTGGATGGCTACAAGATCGGCCTTGTTCTTTTCCATTGTTTCAATCGCCTTGTAGATGACGTCGTCCGGCACCTTCGCATTCGTGAAGATCATGTTGTCCCAGGTGTAGACGCCCATGGGATGGTCAACGCCGATGAAGAATCCGTTGGGTACAGCCTGGGTCAGATAGCCCTCCGGCAACAATTTCTTTGCAGCCACCATGCCGCTTTCGGGGATTTCCAGAGCGCGAATGCCGCCGACCGTGGCATCGACCTCGCGCACTTTTGGCGCACCAAAAGCAAAGAAGAACATATCGGCGGCGCCTGACGTAAAGTCGTCGGCACCGCGGATCACGTTCGGGATCAGCACCGGCGTCACGTCTTTTTCCGTCAGTCCGCCGGTTGCGAGGATCGCCTTGATCATCGGATCGATGGTGCGCATGGCGGAATAGCCCATGCCCACGCGCTTGCCTTTAAGATCGGCCATCGTCTTCATGTTGGTGTCCTTGCGGACCCAGAACGCGCCCCGCAGTGAATGTAACGATCCGATCAGCCGCATATTGGCGTTGGTCTTTTTTGCTGCCTCGACTTCGAAGATATTCGCTATCCCGAACTCGGCTTCGCCGCGGCTGACGAGCGGAATGAGGACAGATTCACCGGCGGTCGGCTGCACGACGACGTTCATGCCGCCTTTTTCCTTAAGCACTTTTGCAACCGCCGTTGCGGATGTGTGGCTGAGCGTACCCGGCTGCATGGTGGCGAACCCGTAGGTTTGCGCCGCTCCGACGCCGGTAGCGAACAGGAGCATGGCGAGGCCGCCCACAGCAGCAGCGGCAGGTCGGGATCCCCGTTTTCGAATGTGGATCATCTTTATCCTCCCCAGTTATAGTTTCTGGTTATAACAGCGGCCGTCGACGCGGCGGCGCCAACCCAGCATTGCCCGCAATTTTGCACAGGATGGAAAGCAATGCGAGCTTGCGCGTTATACTTTCCGTCGTCCGGGGGACCGTGCCCATTACATCTTTTTCCCAGAAATTGGGAATAAGATAACGTAGGAGAATTCAATGCAAATGCAGCAATTGAGCGCAGGACGCGGCGCTCTTACAGCCGTCCGCACGGGCGAGGGGCACGATATGGTTATCCTGCATTCGCTGCTTGCTGACCGGCACGCTTTCGACCCGGTGCTTGCCGCGCTCGCTGCCAAATATCGGGTGACGCTGTTCAATCTTCCGGGATTTCACGGCTCCCAGCCGGCCATGCTTGCGCTGATGGACGCTTACCTGGCCATCATTGAGGATGGTTTTGAGGAATTCGGCATCGGCAATGACTCCATACTCATGGGTAATGGTTTTGGCGGTACCATTGCGCTTGCCTTTGCGCTTGCTCATCCGGAACGTATTTCCAAGCTTGTGCTCAGCGATGCGGCGGCCGGCTTTCCGGCGGAGGGGCGTCAGGCGTTCGCGGTGATGGCGGAAAAAGTCGCTGATGGCGGGCTCGGAAGCATCGCCGAGATCGCAGCCAAACGAGTGTTTTCACCCGCCTATCTGGGCGCGCATCCGGAAAAGATCGAGGAGCGCAAAAAGGTCCTATTGGGAATCGACCCAAAAGCGTTCCAGGCAGCATGCAGAATCCTGCAGGAGACCGATCTGGTGCCGCTGCTCCACCACCTAAAGGTACCGACGCTAGTTGTGTGCGGTGAACTCGATCAGGCAACCCCGCCGGCGCTCAATAGGCAGATTGTCGAGAAAGTCGCCGGTGCGAAGTACATCGAGCTGCCTGGCTGCGGTCATTGTCCGCCGCTCGAGCAGCCGGAACAGTTCCTTGCTGCGATCAAGGAATTCATCGGGCTTTAGCCCGATCGGCTCAAACAGTGCTAGCGCAAAGCATTGAGAACCGCTCTGGCGATGGAATTCGTCCCATCGTTGCCGCCGTACTCCATGGGTTTAATTCCGTCCGAATAAACCTTGTCGATAGCGCGCTCGATACGCAGCGCAGCTTCGGCCGCTGGTGGATGCTCGTGCCGGTCGGCGAGCCAATCCAGCATCATGGCTGCCGACAAGATCATCGCGGTCGGATTGGCCTTGCCTTGGCCCATGATGTCAGGTGCGGTGCCGTGACAAGGTTGAAATACCGCGTGTTTGTCTCCGATGTCCGCTGACGGCGCGATGCCGAGACCGCCGATCAGCCCGGCGGCGAGATCCGACAGGATGTCACCGAAAATATTTTCCATCACCATGACGTCGAAATCCCAAGGCCTTCGAACCATGAGTGCCGCACAGGCATCGACATACACGTGATTAGTCTCCACATTCGGAAAGTTCTTCGCACGTTCGTCAAAGATCGCCCGAAAAAAGGCGTAAGCCTTGAAGGCATTCGCCTTGTCGACGCAAGTAAGAAGACCGGGCTTCCCGCGTTTCTTGCGCCGCTCGGCGAGCCGCAGCGAAAAATCGAAAAGGCGCTGCGACGTCTTGCGCGTGATGACCAGGGTCTCACGCGCGTCGTCTTTCGTGACTACGCCCTTGCCCATCGACGCGAACAGACCTTCAGTCGATTCGCGGATCAGGACGAAATCGATGCCGTGCCGATGCGCATCCACGATCGGGCTCGGCACGCCCGGAATTAGTCGCGCCGGCCGTACGCCTGCATAAAGGTCAAATATGAAACGCAGCTCGACCTGCGGCATGATTTCGGTATTGTCGGGGTAGCGGACGCTCGGTAGACCGCATGCCCCGAGCAAAATTGCGTCAGCCTCCTCGCATAGCCTGATAGTCGATTCCGGCATTGACTTGCCGTTCGCGGCGTAGTGCCCGGCCCCGGCTTCGGCTTCCGTGAACCGAAACCTCACGCCCGGCGCCACTGTCTCGATGTGACGCAGGATCTCGATTGTCGGCGCCATCACTTCCGGCCCAATGCCGTCACCAGGCAGAACTGCAATATGAAAGGCGGAATTGACCGACATGAAACTTCCGGATGGTGTTGCGCTGGTCGCAGCGCTAATGAATACGCCCGCGCGGTCGCGCGCAAGAGATCAAAATGGGAGGCCCAATGCCGCGATTTGCCGCCAATCTCGGATACCTGTTCACAGAGCGACCGCTTCTTGAAAGGGTAGCGGCCGCAGCTGCCGCTGGGTTTAAGGCTATTGAGTTGCAATTTCCCTACGATGTTCCGCCTGCGGCTATGAAGGCGGCGATCGAGAAGAACAACCTGGCAATTCTCGGGCTCAACACGCCGCCGGGGGATCGAGAGGGTGAGTTCGGCCTTGCCGCAGTACCCGGTCGTGAGAAGGACTGGCAGATACTCTTTGCCCGTGCGCTCGACTATGCCGCGGCGATCGGCGCCGGCTCCGTTCATTGCCTCGCTGGAAAGGTTGCCCCCCATCAGCGGCCGGCCGCTGACCGTGTATATATCAACAACCTGGCGCAAGCGGCCGATCTCGCGGCGGAAAAGAACGTCACGTTACTGATTGAGCCGATCAATGGCCGCGATCGGCCAAATTATTTCCTCAATCACGTCGAACACGCCGCCGACGTCATCGCAAAGGCTGGAAAGCCAAATATTCGCATGCAATTCGATTTCTACCATGCGCAAATCGTTGGCGGCGATCTCATCTATCGCCTGGAAAAATATCTGCCGATCATCGGCCATCTACAATGCGCCGCGGTGCCGGTGCGCCATGAGCCGGATGGAGGCGAGATCAACTTTCCCGCGGTGTTTGAGGCCGTCGACGGGCTCGGTTACGGTGGATGGATAGGCGCGGAATATCGGCCGCGCGGACGCACGGAAGACGGTTTGGGGTGGGCCAAAAATTATGGCGTCGTCCCGGCCCGCTAGAAGGCGGCTAGCCATCAAACTTCTTGAAAACTCACACCTTTTCGCTTTGCGAGTTCATTCGGCATTGGTAGATTGGCCCTATGTGGGGACGCAAAAAAGTTGACGTGAAAACAGCTGAGGCGCCGCAGCCGCTCAAGGATGCCGTGCGCGAGGCGCGGATTGAAGCGGCCGAGCGCTCTGGCGTTGTGGTCGATCTGCGCGACGCGGATGTGGCGCGGCTCGAATTGCTCAACGATGCCCTCAATCCGTTGTTCAAGGAGATTCCGGAAAGCATCGAGTTGTTTGATCGCGGCGTGAGCAAAGGGGATGTGCCGCGCCTTTGGGTCGACGTGGTTGCACATGTCGAGATGGGCCACGACAAGCGGCAATATCGTTTCGTTCAGGACACCCGCTACGGTCGCGCCGTGCTGGCGGAATCTTATGAGCTGGCGGCAATTGTCGAGGCGATCACCCGTTATGTTGCGCGTCGTCTGGTCGAGCGCGAACGCGCCATGGCCGACGACGCCGGCCGCGGCGTCGCGCAGGCTGTTTTGCGTCGCGATCGCCGGCGTCGCCGCTGGCGCGCCATACGTATTTTCATCCTGGGGCTTGTGGTTGGCATAGGCGCGCTGTTCGCGCTGGCCATGCTCACGCGACCCTAACCATGCAATCTGAATTGCGTCTGCGCGATTTCATCCGACGGGCCAAGCCCGCGCGAGGTGACGTCGCATCGCCATGCGCCGCGCGTGCCTTGGATGCGGTACAGATTATAGCCGGCGGCGTTCTTGTCTCCTGTCAGCGAACTCGATGCTGACGGCACTCCGACAGCCGGCACTCGGGTGCCGTTAGGTCCTTCCAGCCAATTCACCATGTGGCGGTGGTCATGCCCGTGCAGCAGCAGTTCGGCACCGTGGGCCGCGATCACGCGCATGAGCACCGCCGCATCGAGCAGGCGCTTGTGGCGTCGCGCCGCACTGACCGGCGGATGATGGATTAAAATCACGCGGAAAATATCTTCATCCTTGAGTTTGCTGAGTACGGCCGCTAATTCCGCGAGCTGTTTTGTGCCGAGCCAGCCGGTCGCAAGGAGTGGCGCCGTCGGCACGCCGCTTGATAGTCCAATCAATGCAATTGGGCCACGGCGCCGAACGAAGGGAAATCCGCCCACTCCTTTGTCGTCGCACATGTACGCGCCCCATTGCCGCTCCGCGAGGGCCGCAGCTTCGCGTACATAAATGTCGTGGTTACCGGGGACGAACGTCACATCGGGTCCGTGACCGAGGCTTTCCAGCCAGTCGCGCCCCCGCGCAAATTCCGCCGGCAGGGCAATGTTGGCGATATCGCCGGTAACCGCGATGTGGTCAGGCGATTGCGTTCTGAGATCGGAGACGACCGACGAAAGTTTAGCTGCCAAATGGATAGATCGCCGTTTCCGCTGCCAGTTAATGTAGCCTGTGACGCGCTTGCCGATCAGCTCGCGCCAGTGCGGTGCGGGCAGCGGCGCAAGGTGGGGATCTGAAAGATGCGCGAGGGTAAACATAATGCCCCGCCTCAGCGTGACTGCACCGCCGTCATGAACTGCCGATCAATATTCCGGCCGCGAACACCAGTACGCCGCCAACCACGACCTGAAATGCCGCCTGCAAAAATGGCGTGTCCATGTAGCGCATTCGGATCCACGAAATGGCAGCGAGTTCAATCGCCACGACGACGAACGAAAAAATCGTGGCGGTGATGAAATGCGGGATGAGGTAGGGCAGTGTATGGCCCAGCCCACCAATCGCCGTCATGCCGCCGGTCACGAGGCCGCGAATGACCGGCGAGCCGCGCCCGGTGAGAGAACCATCATCCGAGAGCGCCTCCGCAAACGCCATTGAAATACCGGCGCCGACCGAGGCAGCAATCCCGACCAGGAATGTCTGCCATGTATTGTGGGTCGCGAAGGCCGCCGCGAACAACGGTGCCAAGGTTGAAACCGAACCGTCCATCAGCCCGGCGAGCCCCGGTTGCACATATTGCAGCATAAACATGCGCTTGGAAGTGGCGTCTTCTTTTTCGCGCGCACCCAGGGTCAGAATTTGCTCGGACAGCTTGTGGGCGAGCGATTCGTGGCCCGCCTCGGCTTCGGCAAGCTCAATCAGCAGCTTGCGTACCGAGACATCGCGCGCGGTTTCGGCTGCCTTGCGGTAGTAGCGCTCGGCTTCGAACTCCATGTTTTCAGCGAATTTGCGGACCTCATCGAGGCCGAGCGGCCGGGTCAGCCACAATGGTTGCTTAGGGTTGAGGAACCCCTTCACGTCCTGGCGGCGGATGAGCGGAAGATATTCGCCGAATTTTTCACGATAGAGCTCGAAGAGCTTGGTTCGGTGATGGACTTCCTCTTCGGCCATTTCGTCAAAGACTTTGGCTGAAGAGGGGAATTGCTCGCGCAGGCCTTCGGCAAAACCACGATAAATACGGCTGTCTTCTTCTTCGTTGGTGATGGCAAGCGCCAAAACTTCCTGTTCAGTCAGGTCGGAAAATCGTTTCACGGGCAGTCCTCTCCGTCGCCGGCTTGCCGGTTTATGTCATATATAAGAATCATTCTAGACGGTGGACCGGGGTTTGACAGCGCCCCTTGGCTCGTTTGGTACACATCGCCGGGGTGGCTGGCGTCAAAAGGGAGAAGGCGTTTGCAACGCTTGCGCCGTGCGCTCGAACCGGTCATCCGGCGGGTCTTGCATTTCTACTGGCGGTTTTCGCGTGGAGCGACGCTCGGAGCCCGCGGCATGGTGATCGATGGCGCGGGACGCATATTCTTGGTCAAGCATTCCTATGTGGCAGGCTGGCATCTGCCAGGCGGTGGCGTTGAGACCGGGGAGACACTTCTGGAGGCGCTCGCGCGGGAACTGGCCGAAGAAGGCAACATCCGGCTCGGTACGACACCTGAGCTATATGGAATATACTTCAACCGCCGGATGTCGCGGCGCGATCACGTGGCGTTGTTCATCGTCCGCGACTTCAGGCAGGACGGAAACCCCAAGCCAAATCATGAAATCATCGAACATGGATTTTTTGCGCCGGATGCGCTGCCTGAAGACGCCGGTCGCGGCACGCGCGCGCGCGTAGCGGAAGTGTTTGGCGGCGTCGCAATCAGCGAATTGTGGTGATCGCGGTCAGCGGAATCGTCCGCGATCATGAGGCGCGGCAAAATCCAACTGTGGCCCGACTGGAACAATCCCAGACGGGTTCACATGCCGCTGGCTGTAATAGTAATGCTGTTTGATCTGCTCGATGCTTACGGTCTCGGCGATGCCGGGCACTTGATAGAGATCGCGCAAATAATTCGACAAATTCGGATATTCGTAGATGTGTCGCCAGTTACACTTGAAGTGAGAATAGTAGACGGCGTCGAAACGGATCAGTGTGCAGAACAGCCGCCAGTCGGCTTCGGTTACCGAGCCTCCGGCAAGATAGCGCTGTGTCGAAAGTATCTGGTCGAGTTCATCGAGCGTATCGAAGACATTTCCGAACGCCTGTTCGTAGGCCGCCTGAGAGGTGGCAAATCCGGCGCGATAAACGCCGTTGTTGATGTTAGGATAGATCAGGTCGTTGAGCTTGTCGATTTTGGGCCGCAAGGATTCCGGATAGTAATCGGTGTGAACGTTTGTGAAGGCATCGAACGCCGAATTGAACATCCGGATAATTTCGGACGACTCGTTGTTGACGATTGTCTGTTCTTTTTTGTCCCAGAGTACAGGCACGCTCACCCGCCCGGTGTAGCGCGGGTGCGCAAGCAGGTAGATTTCGGAAAGTTTGGATTTGCCGTTCGCGGTATCGCCACTTGATCCTTCAGCTACATTGAATGTCCACCCGTCCTTGAGCATGTTTGGTGAAACGGCCGACACGGAAATAACATTCTCAAGCGCCTTGAGCTTGCGGAAGATGAGGGTGCGATGCGCCCAGGGGCACGCAAGCGAGACGTAAAGATGGTAGCGGCCGGATTCTGCCGCGAAGCCGCCCTTGCCGGATGGCCCCGGACTGCCGTCAGGTGTAACCCAATTGCGGAATTGCGTGGCCGGGCGGATGAATTGACCGTCCTTTGTTCGCGAAGCATCTTCTTGCCAGACGCCGTCAACCAGAAGTCCCATGCGCTGCTCCTTAACCTTCACCGAACTTCATTTAGGCTGTTGCCGCGCATTCCGCCACGGGTAATGGACCAGAATCGGCCCAGATGCTAAGCGGCTGCGCATGACATGGATATTTGAAGTTTATGAGCGAACTCGCGCTGACCATCCTGCCTGAGACCGAGGCTGACGCGGCGGCAATTGACCGCCTGCACGAGCGCACTTTCGGGCCGGGACGTTTTGCACGCACCGCGTTTCGTATCCGCGAGGGCAGGGGCCATCTCCTGGATTTGTCATTCACTGCGCGGATCGGGAGCCTCATGGTGGGCTCCGTACGATTGACGCCGATCTGCGTCGGAAACACACCAGCTTTGCTGCTCGGGCCGCTCACGGTCGAGCCGCCATTTCGATCGCACGGCGTGGGCACGGCGCTGGTCAAGCGTGCACTCAAGGACGCCCAAGCCCGCGGACACAAGCTTGTTGTGCTGGTCGGCGACGAGCCGATGTACGCCAAATCAGGTTTCAAGCGCATTCCCAAGGGGCAGGTAAAAATGCCGGGCCCGGTCGATCCCGCGCGTCTTCTGGTGGCCGAGCTTGCAACCGGCGCCTTTGCAGGCGTATCCGGTTTGATCCGGCCGGATTGGAAAACCTGACCGGAAGTTGCGTCTAGCATTCCGGGCACGCGCGCTATGCGTCGCCCAGGATAAATGAATCAATCAACGTCCTTCCCTGGCCCAGGTCGCCGCCAACGAACCGATCAGCAACAACAGTCCTATCAGGCCTGCAAAGATCGGCAGTACGCCGATGCCGCGGACGACGCTGACATCGCGCATTTTAAGACCGATCCAATCGTCGCCCTTGAAAGTCGTGCTGGTACGTACCGGCACGACGCGCGGCACGTTGACCGTGCTGCCGTCTTCAATCCGGCGCGCGTCGCCGCCTGTAGCGTTGGCCAGCGCCTGCAACACGTCGGGCGTCGATGTGACTTCCGCAAATTCACGCGGATTGGCCGGGCCGACATTGGCGAGAGCCGTCAGTTTTCCGTCGGTCGCCCGCCAGAGACCCAGCTCACTGGCGGCAACGTTGGCTCGCCAGAGCCCGGGCTCGACCGGCTGAAGATCGAGCGTGCGGCTGCTACCGGTCGGCGTTGTGAGTGTAACCTGATTGACAGCGTCAGCCATGGTCTGACGCTGCACGGTGATGTCGCGGCCGTGAACGATCAATCGAAGTGCTTCTTCCTCGAGATCGGGCTGTTTCATGAGCCAGTGCGAAAGCCGCCGGAGCAAATCAAGATGTGGGCCGCCTCCTTCATAACCGCGCGCCCATAGCCAGATGTGGTCGGACAGCAGAAGTGCCACACGGCCTTCGCCCTCGCGTCCCAGAACCAGAAGCGGCTTGCCGTCGGGGCCGTGCATCACGCTGGTTCCCGTATTGCGTTTGATGTCGACAAGCCTGAACCAGTGACTCCAGTGTGGAGGATCAGTCTGGGATCCCTCGAGGTCGCGCGTCACCGGATGGCGGTGGCCGGCTTCTGTGAGCTGCGCCTGGAATCTTCGTTCGGTGACTTCGCCAGTCGGTTCGGCCGGCAGAATGCCGTCGAGCGGCGTGCGCCAGATACTCGTCGGACTCGCGTAGTCGGGGCCGGCAGCGATCAATACCGCTCCGCCGTCACGCACGTACTTTGCAATGTTCTCGAAATAGATGAGAGGCAGCACGCCCTGCCGGGCGTAGCGGTCGAAAATGATGAGTTGAAATTCGCCGATCTTCTGCTGAAACAGTTCGCGCGTGGGGAATGCGATCAGCGACAACTCGTTGATTGGCGTGCCGTCCTGTTTTTCGGGCGGTCGCAGGATGGTGAAGTGCACCAGGTCGACGGATGCATCCGACTTGAGAAGGTTGCGCCAGGTCCGTTCGCCAGCGTGCGGTTCTCCCGATACCAGCAGCACGCGCAGCTTGTCGCGGACGCCGTCGATCGAAACCACGGCCCGATTGTTGACCTGCGTCAGTTCGCCATCGAGCGGGGACGCTTCAATCTCGACAATGTTCGGGCCAGCGTGCGGGATGGGTATGTTGATTTTGACGTCGGTATGCGCCGTGACGACGCGCTTTTCCAGCACGTCACCATCGCGTCGGACCGTAACCTCTGCGCTTCCGACTTGAGCGCCTTGATCCTCGATTCGGAAGCCAACAGTCTGCGACTGACCAACGATTCCGAAGCGCGGCGTCTGTGTCAGCACCACGCGGCGATCGATCTCGTTCTTGTGGCCCGTGATCAAGGCGTGCAATGGCGCAGAAAATCCAAGTGTCGAGGCATCGGCGGGTACATCGTGCACGCGGCCGTCAGTAATCAGAACGGCCCCGGCGACCCGGTCGGGCGGCACGTCGGCGAGCGTCGAGGAAAGCGCTGAAAACAGCTTGGTGCCATCGGTCTCGCCGTCCGCGGCGCCGGCTTCGGCTACGCGGACCTCCAGGCCCGGAATGCGCTTGAGCCGTTCGACAAGGGCCTCGCGGACGGCCTCTGTTTGCCCGGCACGGTCACCAAAATTCTGGCTTGGGCTCTTGTCGACGATGACCGCGGCAACTGAAGGGATGGGATCGCGGTCTTCCCGCGTGAGCGAGGGATTGGCGAGCGCGAGCACCATAAGGCAAAGCGCAAATGCGCGCAGCGGCGCACCACGACTGCGCGCGACCAGCAATAAAATTGAAATGAATGCAGCAACGGCAAAAGCCGCCCATACGACATAGGACGGCACGAGCGGAGCAAATGAGATGCCGAGATTCACATCCGCACTCCTACTGTCCCAATCGCTCAAGTAATGCAGGGATGTGCACCTGATCGGCCTTGTAGTTGCCGGTTAGCGCATACATCACGATGTTGACGCCGGCGCGGAAGGCAAATTCCCGCTGTCGCGGCTCGCCGGGGACTAGGGGAAGCATGGGCTGGCCGTCGGGCCCCAAAGCCCACGCGCCGGCAAGATCGTTTGAGGTGATCAGGATTGATGACACGCCGTCGCCGGCGCGCGCCGGGCGGTTTGGTTCTTCATCCTCGTTGTCGGCAGGCAGGGCCTCGACCCAGAGCTGACCGGTGGTGAAGCGGCCAGGAAAATCCCGCAGCAGAAAAAATGTTTTGGTGAGCACATGATCGTGCGGCACCGGTTCGAGTTCCGGTATGTCGAGCGAGGAGAGAATCGAGCGCAGCGCGACCATGCCTGGTCCGCGCATTTCGCCGCCGGGGCCTGGCGGGGCGTCAATAGCGTCGCGTGTATCGAAAAGCACCGTGCCGCCGCGCTTCATGTAAGTATCGATTTTTTCGAGTGCGGCCTGCGGCGGCTTCGGCGCATTCGGTGAGATCGGCCAGTATATCAGCGGAAAGAATGCAAGTTCGTCACGGGCAAGGTCTAGTCCGATCGGATCTCCGGCCTCGAGCGCGGTTCGCTGCGCCAGGAACATGGTGAGACCCTGCAGTCCGCTCTTGCTCACGTCGTCAACTCCGGTATCGCCCGTGATGACATAGGCCAGATGCGTCTGCAGCGTCGCTTTCAGGGCAAAATCTTCCTGCTGCGCGGTCAGCGGTGGTGTGGACGGCTGCGCCGGCGCGGGTTGAGCCTGGGCCGGCTCATGGAGCGTCGTCGCGCCAATGATGGCGGCAGCGACCAATGCGGCCGTGGCCCGCCGCCGCGGCCACAGCGCCGAGACACCGCCCGACAGCGATATGACCACCAAAGCATCGAGCATCAGCAATACAAGTGCGGCAACGAATAGCGGTCCGCGCAAGTCGAGAGGCTCTCCTTGGCGATAGGTATCGATCCGTGCGTTGAGCGATGAAATGTCGAGTACGGCCGGACGGTCTGCGGGCGCGAGCGTGTTGACCGCAACGAGGCCTTCCGGCGGCCCATAAAAGCCAGGTGGGTGATCGAGGCTGCCGCGATCCGCGTAGTTGCTGGGAATTGGGCGCGCCGTCGCAGGTGGTGTCGAGAATGCTCCAAACCCGTCGAGGACACGTGTCGGGGGTACCACCTGGGCCGAGCGGTTGGTGGCGTCCTGCGGCGCGGTATTGTCGCTTTCGGCAGTCGCGCTCGCGCCGGCGAGGGCCACCAGACGCCGCAGCATGTCGACGAAAGCCCCGGACAGCGGCAGATCGGACCAGCGCGTATCGGCGGTCACATGAAATAGCACGATCAAGCCCTTGCCGCGCCGCTCGGCCGTCACGAGCGGTGTCCCATCAGCAAGGGTCGCCCAAGTCCGGTCGGTCAGCTGCGCGTCCGGTTCGGCGAGCACCTGGCGCGTGACCGTGACGTCGGTCGGAACCGCCATGCCGTTGAATGGACCGTCGCGCGCGAAGCCAGCAAGTTGCTGCGGCTTGTCCCAACTCAGGCTGCCGCCAAGGATACGCCCGCCACGACGAAGCTTGACCGGCACCAGATTGTCATCGGCACCGGCAAGATGTGGCCCCGCGAAACGCACCAACACTCCGCCATTGTCAATCCACTTGTTGAGTCGATCGAGTGCCTCAGCGACATTGCCGACGTCGGCGAGGATCAACATGGGCAGGTGCCGGTCGAGAAAGCGCAGTATGGCTTCGGCCGGTGCAACACCCTCAGCGAGACTGACGTCGGCAAATGGGTTGAGGGCGCGCGACAGATAATAGCTTGCACCAATCAATGGCTGAGAGCGGTCTGCGGCCGAACCGGAGACGACGCCGACTGTGCGCCTCCGCCAACGCTTATCGAGCAGCTGTACCGCGCCTGCAGAATGTTCCCCGACGATTTCAAGACGCGCAACGTCATTGCGAATTTCCACCGGCAGGTCGATCACGGCATCGGTTTCACGCTCGCCCGCCTTGAAGACGTATGTTGCTTCGCCCAAGGGCAGGCCTTTGAGGTCGATCGCATTCACCATGCCGCTGTCGCCCGGCGCGGCTTTCGCGCGCAGGACTTTCACTGTCAGCGCTCCTGCAGCATTGTCTGCCGCCGCGAGCGCATGCGGAATCGGTAAACCGTCCGATAGAATGGTGAGCGGATGATCGCCAATGATCCCTTTCAAGCCGGCGACGAAATCGGACCCCTTGCCGAGGTCAACGCCGTCGGAGAGCCAGGCCAATTCGGCATCCGGGACCGCCGCAAGAAAGCGCCCAATCAGCGGCAATGCTTCGTTGCGATCGATGCCATATGGTTTAGGCTTGATCTGTTTGATTTGCACCCTGGCGGCGCCGGCGAGTCGCAATGAAATATCCCGGTCCGTTTCCGAGATTGGCAAAATGGCGACACTACGATTGTCGGCCTCTGCGCGCGCGATGATATCGTCTGCCGTTCTAATTCGCCTGTCCCATGCAGCAGCCGCGGGCCAGCCGTCATCGATCAGAATTAACAGCGGCGCCGCACGCTTGGCGGTCGCGAGCGGCGGATTCCACAGCGGACCGGCTGCGGCGATGATAAGAAGCGCGGCAAGGGTGAGGCGCAGGAGTGTAAGCCACCAGGGCGTGCGTGCCGGGGTCTCTTCCTTTGGCGCGATTTCGAACAACAAGCGGGTCGGCGGGAAGGCGATGCGGCGCGGTCTCGGTGGGACAAGCCGCAAGAGCCACCATAACACTGGCAAGCTAAGCAGCCCGAATAGGACCAGCGGCTGAGCAAAGCCGAGCGGCAATGACCCGATCATGCGGCGCTCGCGGGGTTCGCCGGCGCGTGCCGGTTACTGACGGCATACGGCTGCGGGTTGTCTCCCATGCGCGCATGGAGAACGAGCAGGAGTTCACTTGCCGGGCGGTCGGTGCGGTGGACGACGAAACTCCAGCCCCTGAGATCGGCTTCGGCACGGATCGCCGCCCGGTGACGCGCGACGATGGCCTGGTAATCGCTGCGCCAAGCTTCGGCGCGCCCAGCGGTTACGGAACCCGCACCTTCTGGTTCAATGAATTCGACACGGCCCGAATAGGGAAAACTTTCTTCCGCCGGGTCGACAGTCTGCACCAGGTGGCCATGCGCTCCCGTTGCGGAGAGCTGGGCAACGGTGGCGCGGACTTCGCCGATCGGAGACCACAAATCCGACAGCATTACAACTTCCGACAATGGCGAAGGCACGAATGACGGCGGCAAGCTCGCGCGTTCTGTTCGATCGTGCAGAATGGCCTCTGCCATCTTTTCGATGACATTTCGGCTTGCCGTCGGCCGAAGGAGTCCAGGTACTCCGACGCGCTCGCCTCCCTGGACCAGGACTTCGGCCAGGGCGAAGGCGATAACCAGCGCCCGCTCAAGTTTGCTGTCGTCTGACAATTCGGACGTGAAGGCCATTGACGGCGAACGGTCCGGCCAGATCCACACCGTGTGCGACGCTTCCCATTCGCGTTCGCGAACATAGAGGTGATCGTCTCGCGCCGAGCGGCGCCAATCGACATTCTGCGCGGCCTCACCTGATACAAAACGGCGGTACTGCCAGAAATTCTCCCCCGGGCCCGCGCGGCGGCGGCCGTGCAGTCCATGGATAACGGTCGTAGCGACGCGGCGTGCCTCGAGGATAAGACGCGGCATCGCATCGGCGAGCTTGCGGGCCCCGACAGTGGCCTGCTTTACCTCGCCCGCTCCTAAGTCGTTTGGCCTCGACTCCGCCATTGCGACTATCCGATGCGCGCTTTCAGCCGCCGGATCACGTTGGGAATGGTTTCGCCTTCTGCGCGCGCGGCAAAGGTCAGCGCCATGCGATGCTTGAGCACTGGTTCTGCCAGTTCGAGCACATCATCGATGGACGGCGCGAAACGGCCATCCAAGAGTGCGCGCGCGCGCACCGCCAGCATCAGCGCCTGGCTCGCTCGGGGGCCGGGCCCCCAGGAGATAAGCTTGCCGATGTCGCCAGCCTCCGGCCCGGGCCGCGCCGATCGCACCAGTGCAAGGATTGTCTCAACGACTGACTCTCCCACTGGCAGGCGCCGAACGAGACGTTGCGCTGACAGCAGGTCTTCGGACGTCATTGCCACTTTGGCACGGGACTCTTCTGCGCCTGTCGTATCGAACAGGATTTTGCGCTCGGCCTCTTGATCCGGATAGTCGACGTCGACTTCCATGAGAAAACGGTCGAGTTGCGCTTCCGGCAGCGGATATGTGCCTTCCTGCTCGAGCGGGTTTTGTGTCGCGAGCACGTGGAACGGCTTCGGCAGGTCGTGGCGAACGCCGGCGACCGTCACATGTTGTTCCTGCATGGCTTGAAGAAGGGCGGATTGGGTACGCGGTGACGCGCGATTGATTTCATCGGCCATGAGCAATTGGGCGAACACCGGGCCGGCGATGAAGCGGAAGCTGCGCTTGCCGCCTGGGCTTTCCTCAAGCACTTCCGTTCCGAGAATGTCGGATGGCATAAGATCGGGTGTGAACTGGATGCGCCGTGCGTCGAGGCCGAGCGCCGTTCCCATAGTCTCGACCAATTTGGTCTTGGCAAGACCGGGGACGCCGACGAGGAGCGCGTGGCCACCGGAGAGCACGGTAACAAGTGCACGCTCCACCACCACATCCTGTCCGAAGATGACGGCGCCGATCGCGGCCTTTGCGGCGCGTATATGAGCGGCGGTAGATTCCGCCGCGCGAACGATCATGTCTTCAAGTTTTTCAAGACTTTCGCCGCTGGCCTTCGCCATGATGCCGGTTCCTTTCGTCGCCCGTCTGGAGCCCTGGCTGGTGCTGTGCAACAAACACACCAACGCCGATTTCGATGCGTTATACGGGACGAATCTGCCTCTATGTATTGGCGAGCTTACGCTATCTTCCGCCGCCGATCCGGTTCATCACGAAGATGCGAACAGGTCTGCAGCGGCCTGATTATCGAAGGAAAACAATGGCGAAGGCAGGGCAGAGCGGGCTGGAAGCGCTGACGGCATCGCTGCCGCGCGAAAACAAGGGCCTGCCGCCCGTGGAACGGTGGAATCCGCCGTTTTGCGGCGATATCGACATGAGGATAGGGACCGACGGCACTTGGTTCTATCAGAAGACGCCGATTGGGCGGGCGGCATTGGTAAAATTGTTTGCTTCCGTCCTTAAGCGCGAAGGTGACAAGCATTTCCTGGTCACCCCGGTCGAGAAGGTCGGAATCACGGTCGACGATGCACCGTTTCTCGCCGTCGAAATGAAGGTGTCATCTGGCGAACGCGGCGCGGTTATTGAATTCCGGACAAATGTCGACGACTGGGTCACAGCAGGGCCTGGTCATGCGCTACGCTTCGAGCAGCAGCCGGCAAATGGAGGCCTCAAGCCGTATCTCCATGTACGTCGTGACCTGTGGGCTAAGGTCTCGCGCGCGCTTTTCTATGATCTCGTCGCGCTTGGCGAGGAACGCGATGTCGGCGGCATCCAAATGTTTGGCGTTGTGTCGCAAGGCGAGTTCTTCGCCATGGCGGAGGCCAGCGTATTGCGGGAGTTTGCTTGATGCAGGAGGTTGCGACGACCAGGCTGACCGCGGCGGAATTTTTCACCCGCGTGCGAGCGCGTCTGTCGCTGGAGGTGCCGGCGGGCCTCACCGATCCAAGCATTACTCCAAATCGCGGCGATCACGACGCCGATCCGGTCATGCGCAAGATCGCCGAGGTGCGGCCCATCCGGCCCGCGGCCGTGCTGGTGCCGATCGTCGATCACGCCGAGCCGACCGTATTGCTTACGCAGCGTGCCCAGCACCTGCCGGATCATCCCGGTCAGGTTTCGTTTCCGGGGGGCAAGATCGACAAGACTGATGCAGATCCACGGGCATCGGCGCTGCGCGAGGCGGAGGAGGAGATCGGCCTCGATCAGACCCATGTCGAGCCGCTCGGCTATCTCGATCTCTACATGACGACGCTTGGTTATCGAATTGTGCCGGTGATCGCGCGCGTGAAGCCGGGCTTTGTGCTCAGTCTCAATGCGAGTGAAGTCGACGCGACGTTCGAAGTGCCGCTTGCTTACTTGATGGATCAGAACAACGTACAGCGTCATTCGCGAGACTGGCAGGGCATGACGCGGCATTATTACGCGTTCACTTTCGGTGAGCGCTACATCTGGGGCGTGACGGCAGGTATCCTGCGCAATCTTTATGATCGGGTTTGCCGATGATTCGTCCGGTATTCACAGAGATCGTTCTGTTCCTGACGCCATTCGTGCTCTACGGCGTGTTCTTGTGGGCGACCAAAGCAGGCGTGATGGATCTCAGATCCTGGCCGTTGGCCCGCGTCGCGACACTTGCCATCCTCGCGCTGGCGCTGGTGCTTGGGAGTTTCATCTTTTTTGCACATTTTTCCGGTGCTCCTCCGGGTTCGACTTATGTGCCGGCACATATGGAAAACGGCAAATTCGTTCCGGGAGCGACTAAGTAATGTCATCGCAAGCAGGCCGCACGGACCGCAAGCTCGGCGATGCCGGCTGGCTGACCACCGGCGCACTTCCGCGGCTGCTTGGCTTGCTCGACCGGGACGGCGAAGAGGCGCGCGTGGTCGGCGGGGCCGTGCGCAACGCCTTGCTCGGCGTTCCGATCGCGGAAATCGACATTGCCACGACAGCGGTGCCGGAAGAGGTGGTGAAACGCGCCGCCGTGGCAGGCTTCAAATCCGTTCCGACCGGAATCGAACACGGCACCGTCACCGTCATCATCGACAAGCATCCATTCGAAGTCACCACCCTGCGCCGGGACGTGGAAACCTATGGCCGCCACGCCAAGGTCGAGTTCGGCCGAGACTGGGCGGGCGACGCCCACCGGCGGGATTTTACGATCAACGCGCTGTCGGCTGCGCGTGACGGCACGGTCTACGACTACGCAGGCGGGCTCGACGATCTCAAGGAGCGCCGCGTGCGCTTTATCGGCGACCCGGCCGAACGGATCGCCGAGGATTATCTGCGTATCCTCCGCTTCTTTCGCTTCCACGCCTCGTACGGCAGCGGCCGACTCGATGCGGCGGGGCTAGCCGCCTGCATCGCAGCACGCGACGGCCTCGACCAACTCTCGCGTGAGCGCGTCCGTATGGAGCTGATGAAACTGCTGGTCGCATCGCGGGCCGCGCCGACACTCGCCGTCATGGGGCATGCGGGGTTGCTACTGCGTGTGCTCGGCGGCGTACCTTATCTCGCGCCGTTCGAGAACTTGGCCAAGGTCGAAGCAGAAATTTCAGCCACGCCAGATGCAGTTCGCCGGCTCGGCGCACTAGGTGTCGCCATTGTCGAAGACGCTGAGCGGCTCTGGCAGAAGCTCCGGCTCACGAACGACGAGCATGGACGGCTCAGGTCGATGGGCGAAGGTTGGTGGCGCGTTTCACCGGCAAACGGCGAGAAGGCTGCGAAAGTGCTCCTCTATCGGCTAAAGCCGCAGCAATTTACTGACCAGGTTCTGCTTGCCTGGGCGCGATCGGATGCGACTTCGCATGACGAAGGCTGGCGCGCACTGGCGAACTTGCCGCAGCGATGGAGCGCGCCAATGTTTCCGCTAAGGGCGGCTGACTTCATGAAACGCGGCGTGTCGCAAGGGCCGACGCTTGGTGCAGCCTTACGCGCGGCTGAAGAGGCATGGGTCGTAGCCGGATTTCCCGGCGATCAGGCGGCGCTTGACGGCATAGCAGCCGACGCCCTGCGCACGTCCGCGACAGCAAAATAAAAAGCTTCGCATGGCGTAGACGATGGATGTTTTCTCCGGCTTCTCCGACATATCCGCCTGGCAGTTGATCCCGGTCGCGGCGGTTGCGCTGTTCGCGTCGATCATCGGCGGTGTTTCCGGCTATGGCACCGGCGCGTTGATGCCGCTGGTGCTGGTTCCGTTGGTAGGCGCAGAGCCTGTCGTGCCGATCATCGCGATCTCGGCGATGTTCACCAATTCGAGCCGCATCTTTGCGTTTCTGAAATATGCCGATTGGCGGCGGATCGCGATCGTTCTTGTCGCGGCAATGCCGACCTGCGTACTCGGGGCCTGGGGTTACACCCGCCTCTCCGGCACGGGCGCGGCACTCGTCATAGGTGGCATGCTGATCCTGAGCGTGCCGTTGCGCCGGTTGCTGCGCTATCACGGCGTCAAGATCGGCGATGGCGGCCTTGCACTAGGATCACTGGGGTACGGCATCTTCGTGGGTGGTACGGCAGGCTCGGGCGTGATCCTGCTTTCCCTGCTGATGGCGGCAGGCGTCGAAGGCGCCGGCGTGATCGCTACCGATGCGGGGATCTCAATCGTGATCGGCGTTGTGAAAATTTCCGTATTCGGGCTTGCTGGCGTCATCACAGCGCAAGTGATCGCGTTCGCGTTGTTAATCGGCTTTGTCGCGCTGCCTGGAGCTTTCCTCGCCAAAGCCTTCGTCGAACGAATGCCGGTCCATTTTCACACAGCCATCCTCGACGCCGTCGTTCTATTTGGCGGCGTATTCCTGGTTTATGGGGCGCTACGCTGAGCCGGATGGGCCAGCCGGCCGCAGGGATACCTTCAGCTCGCTGAACTTGAGGATCAATTCAGGGACGCTCTTGCAGCCGGTTTTTTCGCGGATCCGCTTGAGATGAGAATAGACGGTGTTGAGGCTCACGCGCCGTTCGGTGGCATAGGCGCCGGTCGTCGCCCCCGTGCACAATGCCTGCGCCAGGTGGGCTTCGGCTTTCGTGAGGCTGAACAGGTCCTGGAGAATTTGGATTGTCGCCGCATTGCGCAAGAGTGGATCGCGGACAAACATTATAATTTTCGCCTCCACTAGCTGCATACGATGATTTTCGCCGTGCACAAGCGGACGAAGCGAAACGATATACGCCGGCATTCCGCCGCCGCGCACCGCCGCAAAATCGGTTGCGACCGCATCGCTTGAGGGCTCGCCAATTCTTCGCAGGGCACCGAGTGCGGCGTCGAACCGCCGGCGTGCGAGCGGCTCCATAAATTCAATGGTGCGGCCAGCAATACGGAATCCGTCGCGGCATTGCGCGAGCGCACGAAGCGTTTCGTTCGCGTATATGACGTATCCGTCGGTGCTCATGAGTGCGACACCATCGGTCAACCAGTCGAACGCGTTTTCGAGAAAGCCATTGCGATTATTGGCCATCGTCAGTCGCGTCGCCGTGTCATACGCCCGCTGAAAATGCGGGAGTAGTTTCCGCATCAATGCGATTTCGCGTTGATCGACATGGCCCTGCTTGTGCGTCCTGTGGACGGCAACAGCAACTAGCTTGTCAGGCGTACGGTCGAGTATTGCCCCGAGGCAGTAGTGCAATCCGAGAGACGGCAGGAAGTCAGTGTAGAATGGATTGCGGGCCATCTCGTCTTCGTCGAGAATCTGATAGTCCCAGAGCAGGGTCCCGCTGCGCTGCCGAGCAGCGTAAGGCGCGCGCGGGTTGAGCGCTGCGAATTGTTCGACATATTGTGTCTCGCCGGCCGTCGGTGCGCCGACCGATAAGAATTCGGTCGACCGCTGTGCCTTCATGTCGAAGGCCTCTAGTGTGGCCCCGGCGCCGCCAAGCAGACCATTCATCGCCCCTAACGCATTTGGCCAGCAATCATGATCGAGGCCGCTCGCGTAGACGGCTTCGATGGTCTGCAGAAACTGATCCGTGTCCGGCACCGCTTCCCCCGCATGGAATCTGCTGATCTTCGCCGCTCAACCCGATCCAACCGCTGCGTGGCGCGCGCCATCTGAAACAACTTCGCCGTATGGAAATAGCTGAGCTATTGTTCAGTACGGTCCGATTTCACACTGAAGAGACCGGATCGAGCCGCAGCGGTACATTCAGCTCGCTGAACTTGAAGATCAGCCGGTCGTCATGCCCGTGGACAATGCGTGCGCCATGTGAGCTTCGGCTCTCGTGAGGCTGAACAGATCCTGGAGAATTTGGATTGTTGCGGCATTCCGCAAGAGTGGATCACGTAAGAACACCATTAGTTCGGCCTCGGTATTTTTCGTGACACGAATCTTCCAGCACACGAGCGAGGTTTAATGCGACGAGCTTTTGCCATTGGCGCGCCGCGTGGCGCAAGAAACTTGTTTTGGACTACAGTGCAATGACTTGGTCACCAGCGAAATAAACCCGGCAATCGACGCTATTGGGCACCGGCGAGGCAAGAATAGACCTTGCGTTCAAGGCCATCTGACCAACGGCGGCATTGACGAGAGGATGGACTCAACATTACCGCCCGTTTTGAGGCCGAAAATAGTTCCTCGATCATAAAGCAGGTTGAACTCGACATAACGGCCGCGGCGGATCAACTGCTCCTCGCGTTCGGCGTTGGTCCACTGCGCCGTGAAATTCTTTCGCACCAATCCGGGATAAACGCGAAGGAATGCGCGACCAACCCCTTGGGTGAATGCAAAGGTCTCGTCCCAATCAGTTTCGAGATAATCATAAAAAATACCGCCGATCCCGCGCGGTTCGTTGCGGTGCTTGAGGAAGAAATATTCGTCGCACCATTTTTTGTATTTGTCGTAGGGCGCGATTTCGGCATGCATGTCGCAGGCGGTTTTCATCGCTGCGTGAAACGCGATACTGTCAGGGTCCGTTTGCGTCCGACGGCGGTCAAGCACCGGCGTGAGATCGGCACCGCCGCCGAACCAGGCTTTGGTGGTGACGACAAATCGCGTATTGAGGTGAACCGCGGGCGCATGCGGGTTGTGAAGATGCGCAATCAACGAAATGCCCGAAGCCCAAAATCGCGGGTCTTTGTCAGCGCCGGGAATCTCCGTGCGGAATTCCGGCGCGAATTCGCCGTGCACGGTTGAGCAGTGCACGCCGACTTTCTCGAACACGCGGCCATGCATCAGCGCCATGACGCCACCGCCGCCGGGAGCGCCGTAGTGATCGGTGCGCTGCCAGGGCGTGCGAACGAAGCGGCCGGCCGGACGGTCGGCGAGAGGAGCTTTGTCGGGAAGTGAATCTTCCAGCGCCTCGAAGGCCGCGCATATATCGTCGCGCAGCGATTCAAACCACGCGCGCGCTTTGTGCTTGTGCTCCTCGAGCAGACTTTGGTTCATGGCGCTCCCACCTGGTGTCGCAGGGTCAATGTTATCATTGCCCAAATCCGCGCGTCTGCCGGAGTGCCTCGCCAGTGATCAGAGCGACGGTCATGGCCACATTGAGTGATCGCAAGCCCGGCCTCATCGGTACGCGAAGCCGGGCGTCGGCCGCCTCATGAACCGCGCCGGGGACGCCGGCGCTTTCCCGGCCGAACAGCAGCACTTCATTCCTGCTGAATGTGTAGTCTAGATAGGATTGCTCCGCGCTGGTGCTCAAAAGCACAAGTGAAAGGCGCTCGCCCGCCCGCCACTCCTCGAAAGCCGCGAAGGATGCGTGCCGGGTAAGGACAACGTGGTCGATGTAATCCATTCCCGCTCGGCGGAAGGCACGGTCGGTGACCGGAAAACCGGCCGGTTCTATGATGTGCGCTTCCACCCCCAGGCACGCGCAAAAGCGCAGAATCGTGCCGGTGTTCTGGGGAATATCGGGTGCAAACAGGGCGATCCGCATAGTGGGTCCGAGCGCTCCACGGTCTCTGGGGAAACCGCTTATGGCAGCGATTTATGCGACAAAACTTCGCGGGCGCGAGTGAACGATGAGGTCATGTCCGGCGCCGTCGACCGCCCGGATTGCATACATAATGTAACATTTAAAACGTGCTCTGATACAAAACCGGTGCTCAGATCGTTGGACGGCGCTTTTGCGGGCTTGCGCTATTACGGCAAGGGTGCCAATAGAACCACGCCGACGCGCTGTCCTGCCTATTCCAGGGCTGCCGCAAACGGTCCGCCCCGCCGCCCTCCGGACTTCGGTCCCGGGCTCCAGCCGCGGGCGGATGAACTAGCCAGCCGGAGGAGAGGGCTTCAGACGTGACGACCGTGTCTTCGGCGGAGCACACGCGCCGCGATTTTCTTTATATTGCCACGGGTGCTGTCGGCGCGGTGGGCGCCGCAGCAGTCCTCGTGCCGCTGATCGCGCAGATGAATCCGGACGCCTCGACGATAGCCGCAGGCGCCCCGATTGAGGTGGATCTCGGGCCCATCGCGGATGGGCAGATCATCAAGGTGTTCTGGCGGTCGAAGCCGATCTTCATCTTCCATCGAACCAAGAAGGATATCGAGGAAGCGCAGAACGTGAACGTGGCGAGCCTGCCAGATCCGCAACCGGATTCGGCCCGCGTGAAGCCCGGCCACGACCAATGGCTCGTGCTGATCGGCATCTGCACGCATCTCGGCTGTATCCCGCTGGCCCACCAGGGGGAATATGACGGCTGGTTTTGCCCATGCCATGGCTCGCAGTACGACACCTCGGGCCGCATTCGCAAAGGCCCGGCGCCAAAAAACCTGTTCTTGCCACCCTACAAATTTGTCTCCGACACCAAAATCCAGATCGGTTAAGCGAAACGTCGCATTCAAGGTTCAATCATGAGCGGACACTCGACCTACCAGCCGCAGAATAAATTTCTGCAATGGTTCGAGAAGCGGTTGCCGATCGGCAGCCTGATTCATTCATCTTTCGTCGCTTATCCGACGCCACGCAATCTCAACTATCTGTGGACCTTCGGTGGCATTCTGACATTCATGCTCGGCGTGCAGATAATCACCGGCGTCGTGCTGGCGATGCACTACACGCCGCAGGCCGATCTCGCTTTCAAGTCAATTGAAACGATCATGCGCGACGTCAATTTCGGCTGGCTGTTGCGCTACCTGCATGCGAACGGCGCGTCGATGTTCTTCTTTGCCGTCTATATCCATATGTTCCGCGGCATCTATTACGGGTCATACAAGGAACCGCGCGAGGTGTTGTGGATTCTCGGCGTGATCATCTATCTCCTGATGATGGCGGCCGGATTCATGGGTTATGTGCTGGTCTGGGGCCAAATGAGCTTCTGGGCAGCGACCGTGATCACCAATTTGTTTTCGGCCATTCCGGGCGTCGGTGACACGATTGTCACCTGGCTGTGGGGTGGTTATGCGGTTGGCAACCCGACCCTCAATCGTTTCTACTCGCTGCACTATCTGCTGCCGTTCGTGATCGCGGGCGTGGTCGTCCTCCACGTCTGGGCGCTGCACGTTGTGGGGCAGAACAATCCGACGGGTGTCGAGCCAAAATCTGACAAGGATACGGTGCCATTCACTCCGCACGCGACAATCAAAGACAGTTTCTACATGGCGGTGTTCTGCATCGCCTTTGCCTGGTTCGTGTTCTACATCCCGAACTTTCTCGTCCACGCGGACAATTACATTCCGGCTAACCCCGCGGTGACACCGGCCGAGATCGTGCCCGAATGGTACTATCTGCCGTTCTACGCAATTCTTCGGTCGATCCCGGACAAGCTCGCCGGTGTGATCGCACTGTTTTCTTCAATCCTTGTTCTCGCGTTCATACCCTGGCTCGATACGTCGCGGGTGCGCTCGGCGCGCTATCGTCCGCTGTTCAAGCAGTTCTTCTGGCTGTGGGTTATTGCCTGCATCGGGCTGGGCTGGTTGGGCTCGAAGCAACCCGAGGGCATCTACGTCATCCTGTCGCGCGTGTTCACCGTTTATTACTTCGCATTCTTCCTGATTATCATGCCGCTGCTCGGCATATTCGAGAAAACCAGGCCGCTGCCGAACTCGATTTCGGAATCGGTGCTGGGCGCAAAATCTTGAGCGGGGGCAGGGTCATGACAGTCATGAAGCGCACGGTCTTAGCTTTCACGCTTGCCACTGCGACTGCGGTGCTGGCGTTGCCGGCGACGGCTGAGGAGCAAGTTCCTCCGCCGCGGCTGAAATGGTCCTTCGCAGGTCCATTCGGCAAGTATGACGAGGGGCAGCTCCAGCGCGGCTTCAAGGTCTACAAGGAAGTGTGTTCAGTCTGCCATTCGATGGACATGGTGGCTTTCCGAAGTCTCGCCCAGCCCGGTGGTCCGGGCTTCAGCGAGGCCCAGGCGGCAGCTGTGGCAGCGGAAGCCAAGATCAAAGACCTCGACGACAAGGGCGAGCCGATTGAACGTGACGGCCGACCGGCCGACTATTTCCCGTCACCGTTCCCGAACGAGCTCGCGGCGAAGGCTGTGCATGGAGTGGCGCCGCCGGATATGTCGACGCTCGCCAAGGCGCGTACCTATCAACGCGGATTCCCCTGGTTCATCTTCGATATCTTCACGCAGTATCAGGAGCAGGGGCCCGACTATATTGCTGCGTATCTCAAGGGCTATGAGGATCCGCCGAAGGGCTTCCCGCTGCCTGAGAACGGCCACTACAACAAATATTTCCCGGGCCACAACACTGCGATGCCGCCGCCACTGCAGGATGGGCAAATTACCTACGACGATGGTTCGCCCCAGACGCTTGACCAGTATTCCAAGGACGTCGCCGCGTTCCTGATGTGGGCCGCTGAGCCGCACCTGGTGCAGCGCAAGCGTGTCGGCTTCCAGGCGATGATATTCCTGATCGTGCTCGCCGGTCTGCTCTATTTCACCAAGAAAAAGGTGTGGTCGGCGGTGCATTGAGCGCACTTTGTTTCGGCCGACCAGCCTCGTCATGCCCGGCCATGTGCCGGGCATCCCGTTTATGGAACCATTGTGCCATCCTGACCGGGTTGGCCGGCGACAAGCCCGGCCATGACGGAGAGTAAGCGTGGCAAAGTCGGTCCTCGGTATCATCGGCGGTTCCGGCATTTATGATTTGCCCGGCCTGATGAATGTGCGCGAGCAGCGCGTCGCAAGCCCATGGGGCGAGCCGTCGGGTCCACTGCGGATCGGCGAGATCGCGGGGCTGCCGGTTGTTTTTCTGTCTCGCCACGACCAGGGCCACCGCCTCTCGCCGTCCGACATAAACTATCGGGCCAATATTGATGTCTTGAAACGAGCAGGCGTGACCGATCTTGTTTCTCTTTCTGCATGCGGCTCGTTTCGGGAGGAGTTACCGCCAGGCACATTTGTCTTGGCCGATCAATTTGTCGATCGCACTTACAGGCGCGAAAGCTCGTTCTTCGGCAAGGGAATGGTCGCGCATGTTTCGATGGCGCATCCCGTTTCGCCGCTGCTCCGCGGACGTCTGCGCGATGCGGCGATGGCCGAAGGCATAACGCCTCACTGGGGCGGCACATATGTGTGTATCGAGGGCCCGCAGTTTTCTACCTATGCGGAAAGTACGACCTACAGGCAACTTGGCTATTCGGTGATCGGCATGACCAACATGCCGGAAGCCAAACTCGCGCGCGAAGCCGAGATTTGCTACGCGACCGTCGCGATGGTCACCGATTTTGACTGCTGGCATCCGGATCATGACGCGGTAACCGTGCGGGACATCATCAATGTCCTGATGAAGAACGCCGAGACGGCAAAGGGCCTCGTTGCGCGGCTGGCGCGCGATTTTGCACACGAGCATGAACCATGCCCGATCGGCTCGGACCGCGCGCTCGATACCGCGCTGATCACGGCGCCCGAGGCGCGCGACCCGGGGTTGCTCAAGAAACTCGACGCGGTAGCAGGCCGGGTGCTGAAAGCGTAAAAACAACCGAACTCGGGGGAGTCGATGCGTATAGTCGATCTGGAGCAACAGCAGCGCGAGGAATGGCGTGCGGGTGTCAGGACGCGCATGAAGGCAGCGGCGGCAAATGGCGCGACGCAACTCTGTCTGTTCGAGCAATGGTGCGATCCGGGGCAGGGCGCGCCGACCCACTTGCATGCCGTCGAGGAAGTGTTGTGCGTTCGCGACGGGCGGGCCGACGTCTGGATTGATGACAGGCACGTCACGCTGACCAGCGGACAACTTGTCGTCGTTCCGGCCGGCCGCAAGCATGGTTTTTCCAACAGCGGCACGACCACGCTGCACATCGAATCGACGCTGGCTGCGCCGGTGTTCGAGGCGGCTTATGACGACGAGCGCGAGTCGCCACGGCGCTGGCTGCCGGTTATGTAATGTCACCGGAAACCCGGCAACGCCAGCGGATGTCATGGCGGGACATGATTACGGATGGAACGAAATTTTCATGACTTCTTCCTCGCTTGAGAACGACCTGCGCGTCGCCATCCGGACCATTCCGGATTATCCGAAGCCCGGAATCATGTTTCGCGACATCACGACGATGCTCGGTAATGCGCGGGCGTTCCGTCGCGCGGTGGACGAGCTGGTGCAGCCCTGGGCCGGCATGAAGATCGACAAGGTCGCAGGCATAGAAGCTCGCGGCTTTATCCTCGGCGGTGCGGTGGCGCATCAGGTATCGGCTGGCTTCATCCCCATCCGCAAGAAGGGGAAGCTTCCGCACAAGAGAGTGAGCATTGCGTATTCGCTCGAATACGGTCTTGATGAAATGGAGGTTCACGAGGACGCGGTAGAAAAGGGCGAGCGAGTGATTCTCGTCGACGATCTCGTCGCCACTGGCGGCACCGCGGAAGGAGCGGTCAAGCTTCTTCGCCAGCTTGGCGCCGATGTGCTGGCCGCATGCTTTGTCATCGACCTGCCCGATCTCGGCGGCGCCGAGAAATTGCGGAAGCTCAATGTGCCGGTGCGTACGCTGATTGCATTTGAGGGGCACTAAGCTGCCGTAGTGTCTTCCGCGGCCGTAACATCGTTCATTCGAATGATGATTCTACGTTGCCGAAATGCAACGCATCGAAATCAAATACGTCGCCGCGTAGTAAAAGCTGCGAATTGTCGCATCAAGCAAACCATTCGGCGCGCTCCCCCAAGCGCACTTAATCGCAATCCTTAATTCTCATTAAGGTCGCGACTCCACACGCGCTTTGAAAACTAAGCGCGCGCCGGGCATCGCGGTCAGGGGATCGAATCCATTGGTGCACTCGCACACGCGGATGCTGAGTCCTCGCAGCAAACAATGTTTGGAGGTTTCAAGATGAAAATGGGGAAGAGCCTATGGCTTGGCTCCGCAGCGGGTCTCGTCGCGATCTCTGCGGTGCAGGCGGCCGATCTGCCGCTCAAGGCGCACCCGGTGCAATACGTCAAGATCTGCAGTCTGTACGGTGTGGGTTTCTACTACATCCCGGGCACAGACATGTGTCTCAAGGTAGGCGGCTGGGTGCGCGCCGAATATGCTTATGGTGACAACGGCAACGTCACCTGGGGTTGGGCAAACAACAACGTCAACAACCGCACCACCAGCAACAGCACGTGGCGTTCGCGCGGCTACATCACGGCCGATGCGCGCAACCAGACCGAATACGGCACGGTGCGCGGTTATCTTGCCGTGGGCCTGAGCACCAGCAATACCGGTGCCGACGGTGCGGCCAATACATTCAGCGCCAATCGCGCCTTCATCCAGTGGGCGGGCTTCACCTTCGGTCTGGCGCAGTCATTCTTCGACTTTTACAGCACGCCGGCAACGTCGTACTGGGGTTCGTTCCCCTCGTCTGACACCGGGGACGGCGGCTGGATGGTTGCGGGCTACACCGCGCAGTTCGGCAATGGCCTGTCGGCTACACTCGCCGCCGAAATGCGGCGCATGACGCAGATCGCAGACGTCACGCCCGGTGGCGGCGGAGGCAGCGTAGCTCCCGGAGGCGCTTTCCCAGGAGCTTACGGCGGCTTCCAGGCCCCCGACATCGTCGGCAATCTCCGCGTCGATCAGGCCTGGGGTTCTGCTCAGGTCATGGGCGCTTTGCATCAGGTCAATGGCCTTTACTATGCGAACACGCCGGGCTCTGGCCATCCCGACGACAGACTTGGCTGGGTCCTGGGCGCCGGCATCAAGCTGAACGCGCCGATGATTGGCCAGGGCGACTTCCTGCAGGCTCAAGTCAACTACACCGAAGGCGCCCTGCGTTACATCTTCCAGACTCCCAATTCAAACTGGGGAAAAGTGCAAGGCATGACGGAAGGATTCGGGGTCCTTTCTGACGCGGTCTATGGCGGTACACTGGCGGGCGTCGGCGCGACGGCGGCGACTGACTTGCAACTTACCACCGCCTGGAACGTGAACGCGGCCTACGAGCATTTCTGGAACCCGCGCTGGCGGACGTCGTTGTACGGCGGCTATGCCGCAGTCAACTATAATGACAGCGCAAATAGCCTGCTCAATAACACGAACCTGAACCCTACGACCGCCGATGCTGACTGGAGCACGTGGTGGATCGGTTCGCGTACACAATGGAACGTCACCAAGGATTTCTATCTCGGTGTCGACGTCATGTACGCAAAACTGAACAGCGCGATGACGTCCAACGGCACGACGCAGACTTTTGCCACAGGCAGCGCGACATCCGTGTCCGACGTCGACAACTGGCAGTTCCGCTTCCGCGTGCATCGCGACTTCTATCCCTGACCGGCCTTCGCGCAGGCAGGTCGCAACACGGCGATTCAGAGGGCGACGGGCCCCGGCGGGAAACCGCCGGGGTTTTTGTGTTGGTCGCTGTGGACTCGCTCCGCTCTCAACTTCATCACCGGGCTAGTCCTCGTGATCGCGCTTGGGCAGATACAGTACACGCTTAAGCGGGATGGCCGGGATAGACCCGGCCATGACGGCAGGAGAGCCGCCGAGACCTGCCTCACTCCCTCCCGGTCATCCCCGCGCATAGCCGTCCGACGACGGCGTGCTTGCGCAGGCTATGCGTGGATCCGGACCGACTTATCAGGCCGGCCATGACGAACCGGAAGCGCAAGGCACCTAATTCGGCTTCGGTCCCCACGGCCCCGCGGGTGCGTCCGGCTCTGACCCCCAAGGCCCGCTGCCGGCAGGCGGGGCGTCCGGCAGAAACGGCTTTCCGCTGCTCCCGTCCTGATTGCCGTCGCCCCAAGGTCCGCCGGCTGGCGGCGCGGTGGTGGCATCTTCGTTTTGCGCAGGCCCGGCAATGGCGAGCGGGCCTGGATCATGCCCGCCCGCAAATTTCACCAGCGCCTCGACGCGCGCCTCCACCGAGGGATGTGTGTCGAAAATATTGGAAAAGCCCTCGCGCGGGTTGTCGATGCACATTTCCATCACGGCGGAATTGGCGCCGGGTATTTCGCTACGTCCCTCGATCTTGCGAAGCGCCGAAATCATCGCATCGGGATCTTTCGTGAGTTCCACCGATCCGGCATCGGCGAGGAATTCACGCTGACGCGACAGCGCGAAACGAATAACGACGGATAAAATCCAGACTACGGCGATGATGGCAATGGCGATAACGATGGCAACACCGGCGCCGCTCTTGCGCTCATCGCCGCTTGAACGCCGTCCGCCACCCCACATGACGTTCTGGAAGAAGATCCGGAATACCAGCTCACCGAAGAATGAAATTGCGCCGGCAATTACCACCGCGATCACCAGCATGCGCACATCGCCGTTGCGGATGTGCGTAAGCTCGTGACCGAGGACCGCCTCGATTTCCTTGTCATCGAGCGCGTCGATAAGCCCGCGCGTCACCGTTATCGAATACTGCTTTTCGTTGAGGCCGGTAGCGAAGGCGTTGAGCGCGTCATCGTCGGCAATACGCAACGTGGGTGTGGTGATGCCGCGCGAGATGCACAGGCCTTCGAGCAGATTATAGAGTCGTGGTTCTTCCCGACGAGTGACCGGCTGCGCGCCGGTGACGGCATCGATCATCGACTGGTGAAATTTGTACGCGATCGCGATCCAGACAAGCGTGCCAATGGTGGCATAGGGAAGTGCCTTGAGGAAATCGAACACGGCCGCCTGGACGAGATAATCAAGCGGCGGCGCATTGTACGAGGAATACGTGCTCAGCGCCTCGGCCAGCAGGGCCCCGGCAAACACCATCACGTACACCAGAATGAACAGCCCGATCAGCAGCGCAATCGAACGGCGCTTGTTTGACTGGATGTGCGTGTAGAGCCCGTAAGCGGCCATGGTGTCGCTTCGTCGTTGACGGCGCCATGCCCGACACAAGGCCGGGCATGACGGAGCTTTGGTCGCCGCCCCGAGTTAAAACTTTACGCTCGGTGCCTGCTCCAGCTGGGCGCGCGTCTCGCCCAGGTCGAAGAAAGTCCGCTGCGAGAATCCGAAAATTCCCGCGAAAAGCGAGGCCGGGAACTGCTGGATGCCGGTGTTGTATTCCTGCACAGCATTGTTGAAGAAGCGTCGCGAAGCCGCGAGCTTATTCTCGATGTCGGAAAGATCACTCTGCAGCTGCTGGAAGTTCGCATTGGCTTTCAGGTTCGGATAGTTCTCCGAGAGCGCGAACAATTGCCGCAGTGCACCGCTGAGCACGTTTTCCGCCGCGACCTTCTGCTCGACACCCGGCGCGGCCACGGCGGCGTTACGCGCCTGAATGACGGCTTCGAGCGTGCCGCGTTCGTGCGCGGCATAACCTTTTACCGTTTCGACAAGATTGGGGATGAGATCGTGACGCTGCTTGAGCTGGACGTCGATGTCGGCAAAGGCCTGATTTGTTCTCTGCCGCATAGCAACAAGGCTGTTGTAGACGCTGATCGCCCAAATCACGATGACGACAGCAATTCCAAGAACAACCCAGCTGGTGGTGGACATGAAACGGCTCCAGGTCGGGGGAAGTGGAGTGGTCGAACGAACCAAGTCTATCCTAGATGGGATAATTTGCGGGCAACGGCAACTGGGCAGGCGCTCCGCCGGCATTCCAGTAGGCGGTCAGAAGCCGTTGGCAGTTCAGGCAATTGGGCACTGCAGATAAAAAAAGACCCCGAGCCGAAACTCGGGGCCTTTCGCCAGACGGCTATTCGGGGGGTAAGGGGGGAGCCGCCCAGCTGAAATACACGCCGCATTAACGCCGTGCGGGGGGATTGGTTCCGGGCGGTACGGGGATCATCTAAAGTTTATCCACAGGCCGTGAACTGGTCTTGAGACCGTCACGATCTGTGAGTTCCATCACAGTCGGGCAAGGTGGGAACATATTCGGAGGGCATCACCCATGAGCATGGTGATGATCAATTGTCCCGTGACAGGTCGAGCCGTTTCGACCGCAATCGAGACCGAGCCAGCGAGTTTCCGGAGGCTGCCGAAAGTCACCGCCCAAATGCGGTGTCCAGCCTGCGGGCAAGATCACGAGTGGACGATCGGCTCGGCATGGCTTTCGGGCGAGCCGCGCCTGGTGCCGCACGTTCGGCCGAAGAAAAAAATAGTGGCGGCGTAACGGCTAGCTGGCCTCGCGGAAGCGTACCGCAGCTTCAAGATCGACGGACACGAGCTGCGAGACGCCGCGGTCGGCCATGGTGACGCCGTAGAGGCGGTTCATCCGCGCCATTGTGATCGGGTTATGCGTGATGATCACAAAGCGAGTGTCAGTGGACTTCGTCATCTCGTCGAGCAGATCGCAAAAGCGTTCGACATTGTGGTCGTCGAGCGGCGCATCCACTTCGTCCAGCACGCAGATCGGCGCGGGGTTTGTGAGGAACACGGCGAAGATCAACGCCAGTGCGGTCAATGCCTGTTCGCCGCCTGAGAGGAGCGACAGCGTCGCCGGCTTTTTGCCCGGTGGTTTGGCGAGAATTTCGAGGCCTGCCTCCAGCGGATCCTCGCTCTCGATCAGCTGAAGCTCGGCGGTGCCGCCGCCGAACAATTGCGTGAACAGGTGCTGGAAGTGCTTGTTGACCTGCTCGAATGAGGTCAGCAGCCGCTCGCGTGCCTCGCGATTGAGGCTCTGGATGCCAAGACGCAGCTTCTTGATGGCCTCGACCAGGTCGTCGCGTTCGGTGGTCAGCGAGGTGTGCTGGGCTTCAACCTCGCGCAGTTCTTCCTCGGCACGAAGGTTGACTGCGCCCAGCCGCTCGCGTTCGCGTCGCAACCGTTCGAGTGTGGCTTCGATTTCGGCAAGATCAGGCAGCGGATCGGTCGGCTTGATTTCGGCAAGCTCGGCAACCGCCGAGGGCTGAATTTCCAGCATGTCGTGGATTTCGCGGCCGATATCGGTGAGCCGGCGCTTTGCGCCTTCATACCGTTCCTCGGCGCGGGCAAGTTCCTCGCGCGCGGCGCTTGCGGCTTCGAGGGCCGCCCTCGCATCGCGGTCGGCCTCGGCGAGCGCATTCTCCGCGTCTTGAAGACGATCGGCGCAAGCACGTCGTGCGGCTTCTGCGGTCTGCACTTCCGTGATCAGCGCTGTTCGCTTCTCGGCAAAGACCTGCGGGGCATTTTCAAGTTCCGTACGATCACGCTTGGCCTCGGTGATGCGCTGATCAAGTGTCGAAATCTGATTTCGCGCGCCTTGCTGCCGTTCAAGCCAGCCTGTCTTGTCGGAGCCAAGCTGCGACAGTCGACGGTCGGCGAGTTCCGCCTCGCGCACGATGGCCTGTTGTTCGGCTTGCACTTCTGCAAGCCGGGCGCGCTTGCCTGCAATATCGTCGCGTACATGGGCAAGCTTGGCTTCGAGATCGGACGCGGGCGCGAGCGCGCTGAGCGCCGATTCGGCTTCTGCCTTGGCCGAAGATGCTTCATCGCGACTCATGTTCAGCCGCGCACGAGCCTCGGCCAGTGCCGAGAGCCGTGCGGCCTGACGATTGAGGTCGCGCTCACGCGTACGCGTTTCGGATTCCGCGCTGCTTGCAGCGTCGAAGGTCGCTTGTGCGGCTTCCAGCGCCTGGCGCTTTGCGTCGACCTCACTGCGCGCGCTCATGAGCTCGCCATCGATCTCGGCAAAACGGCTGCGCTGTGCCAGCCGCCGGGCCGCGCCGGTTGGCGCATGCGCAGCGGCAACAAAACCGTCCCAGCGCCAGAGATCGCCGTCACGGGAAACAAGTCGCTGCCCGGTCCTGAGGGCCCCGGCGAGGCGGGTGCCGACGTCGCGCTCGACGATGCCGACTTGTGCGAGCCGCCGCCCGAGTTGCGTTGGCGCCTTTACGTAGCGGGCCAGTGGCTCGACCCCATCGGGCAACGGCGGATCGCCGGCCTCTGCCGCTACCTCGGACCAGTGCATGGGAGAGGACGGATCGACCGGCGCATCGAGGTCGTCGCCGAGCGCGGCACCCAGCGCCTTTTCGTAACCTTTCTCCACCGAAATGTGGTCGATCACCGGCGGCCACAGGCTACGGGTCTCGAGCGACAGCATCTTGGACAATGTTTTTGCTTCAGTTTCGAGGCGCTGCACGCGTTTTTCGGATTCGGCGACAGCTGCGCGGGCCGTTTCCAGCTCGGCGCGCGCGACATTATGTGCAGCTTCTGCGGCGACGGCTGCAGCTTCTGCTTCGGTCAGCGCGGCCTGTGTTCCTTCGACCGCTGCGGCGAGTGGAGGACTCTCCCCTCCATGTAAAGTCGCGAGTTCGCGCTCAATCGCCCCAATCTCGGAGGTAATTTTTTCGATGCGCGCGCCGTGCTCGCGCGCGGCGTTCTCGAAGCGGTTGCGCTGCGCCGACAGATCGGCGAGCGCGGTCGTGACATCGGAAAAAATCTTCTCGTCGGCGGTGAGCTCGGCATCGGCTTGCGAGACCTTGGCATCGATGCCGCTGCGCCGGCCCGCGCTTTCGCGCGCTTCGGCCCGAATGCTCTCTTCTTCGGCGGCCAGGCGGGCAACCGCCTGTTCAGCGTCGGCTGCCAGCCGTTGCTCGCGCTCAGTATCGGCGGCAAATTGAATGAGCCGAAGGTCGAGCTCGGCGATGCGGTCCTTGGCGCGCGCCTCCTCGCGATCGAGGTCCTGCAGGGCCAAGTTGAGGCGGTGCAACGCCGCGCCCGCGCGAGCCTCCGCTTCACGCAGTTCCGGCAGTGCGGCGGCCGAGAGTGCCTGGCGCTTGGAGGCCTCAGCTTCTGCCTCGACGCGTCCGGCGACCGTGCGCACGCAGAGATCCTTGGCGTGTTCGGCCTCTGTCACCTCACTATTCGCGGCAGTCCAGCGCAGATGGTAAAGAGTCGCTTCCGCTTTGCGTACCTGCGAGGATACGGTGCGATAACGGATTGCTTGGCGTGCCTGTTTCTTGAGCCCATCGATCTGGGCGGTGAGCTGGCCCACGACGTCTTCGACACGCAGCAGGTTTGTCTCAGCCGCCTTTAGCCGCAGCTCGGCCTCATGGCGCCGGGCATGCAGGCCGGCGACACCGGCGGCTTCTTCAAGAACACGACGGCGCTGTTCTGGCTTCGCCTGAATGATTTCGCCAATGCGCCCTTGGTGGACGAGCGCCGGCGAACGGGCTCCGGTCGAGGCGTCGGCAAAAAGGATCTGGACGTCGCGCGCGCGCACTTCGCGCCCATTGATGCGGTAACTGGAACCCGAGTCGCGTTCGATACGCCGGGCAATGTCCAGCGAGTCCTGGTCGTTAAAGGCCGCCGGCGCCGAGCGGGTCGAATTATCGATCGCGATTGCGACTTCGGCATTGTTGCGGGGCGGACGACTGTTCGAGCCCGAAAAGATGACGTCGTCCATGGAAGAGGCGCGCATCGACTTGTACGAAGACTCGCCCATGACCCAGCGCAGCGCCTCGACGAGATTCGATTTGCCGCAGCCATTGGGGCCGACCACGCCGGTCAGTCCCGGCTCGATCAGAAAATCGGTCGGCTCGACGAAGGACTTGAAGCCGAGCAGCCGCAGTCTGGTGAGCTTCATTGCGTTAAGGCCTCATGCATTCTTCTTGTTGGCGCAAGATTCTCTCCGCCACTCCTTTGCCCGCGGAGCGGGACTCGCAAAGGCGGGAATCGTGATCATGCGCAATGCGGGACGAGCACCCGTCCTTCCATCAGCTCTTGCCTTGGACAATTCGGCAAGTCTTCCCGGGGCTTGGCCCCGAATCCGGCTGTATACCTGCCGCGTCGGCCGGAGAATGAATCGCCGCGCCCGCAAGGGCAACTGCCGTGCGGGCTATAGCGGTGGTTTTCCAGACATTTCCGGCCGGGCAGGGAGAGAATAGCACCTCACGCGGCCTGGTGTCGTCGTAGCCCAGGGCAAAAAACCCTTATCAGCCCTTGAGATAGGGGTCGATCAGCTTGGCCATGTCCTCAATCGACATGGCGCCGGGGTATGAAGTTCCGTTGATGAAAAAGGTCGGCGTCGACTGGACCTTGAATTCCTTGATCGCGCGCTGACGCACGCTTTCGATGCCATCGAGCGTCTTCTGATTCGCGAGGCAGGCGTTGAAAGTCTGCTCGGTGAAACCGGCCTGCTTGGCGATGGCCAGGAGCGGCGGGATGGGCTTCTCGACTGCCCACTGCCGTTGCTGACGGAACAGGGTGTCGATCAGGGCGAAATACTTGCCCTTGTCATCCGTGCTGGCACAGCGCGCCAGCATGAAGGCCGCTGCGGCAAGATTGTCGAGCGGGAATTCTCGGAAAATGTAGCGGACCTTGCCGGTGTCAATGTAGCGCTTCTTGAGTTCGGGAAACGTGGTTTCCTGAAAATGTGCGCAGTGCGGGCATGTCATCGACGCATATTCGATGATTGTCACCGGCGCCTTGTCGTTGCCCATTACCATATCGGGCAATGCTTCGGGCTTCATCAACTCGTCCGTCGGCACGGTTTCGGCCAGGGCGGCGGCGTCCATGAATGGCGAAAGCGATGTGAAGCCGAGCAGGCTCGTAGCAAGCGCCAGGGTGGCCGTGGTTTGGCAAAATTCGCGGCGGGTGATCTGCAAATGGGACTCCTGGGCTTGACGCCGGTCTGACGGTCTAATGGCTAGCTGGACAGCACAATTGTGGCAATGCCGGGCCGTCCTGCCAAGGCGCTCGCAATGCTCAATTTCGCTTGATCGCGGCGCCAAGGCGGGCGATAGCCTGCCGTAAATCGTCATCTTTGACCCCAGACAAGCCCTCAGCGATGCGCGTCTCCTCCGCAAGGTCGGGCTCGCGCGGGGGCAGCTGATCTTGCCGGCGAAGCGGGGCCTGGCGTATCGCAATACGGCCGACGGCCTGCCAGCCGAAAAAACGGTTTACCCGCTCAAGGATGACGCCTGACAGATGCTGGATTTCGAGTGCGGCCGGGCCCTCGACCCGTAAGACGAGGGTTGCCGGCTCTGGGTCCTCTGCCCCGGTCGAGCGCGGCCAGGTGATCTAGAGCGGTTCGCTGTGCGCCGCGATCTCTGGTCCGGCAATGTCAGCCCAGCGGGAAATGATTTCGGTCGAGGCAAATCCCTGTGCCTTGAGAATGTCGCTCAAGGTTGAGCCAAGCAGCTCGGAAAGCGGCCGGGGAAAACTGCGGGAGGGCTTGGTCATGGTGATAGGCCCTATGCCATCGTCGGCGCCATGACCGTAGCAGTCCGATTGCCCTCGCGGAAGAAAGTTGCGCCGCCGCAGGCGGCCGATCTTCTCGCCTGGTACGACCGCCATGCGCGCGTGCTGCCGTGGCGTGTGAGGCGTGGCGAGCGGGCCGATCCGTACCGTGTCTGGCTATCCGAGATCATGCTGCAGCAGACCACGGTCAAGACGGTCGCGCCCTATTACGCGCGATTTCTGTCGCAGTGGCCAACCGTCGGCGCATTGGCGGCGGCAGAACTCGATGACGTCCTTCGCGCCTGGGCAGGTCTCGGCTACTACGCGCGCGCGCGCAATCTGCATGCCTGCGCGAAAGCAGTTGTCACCAGGCATTCCGGGCGATTTCCCGATGATTTGGACGCGCTGCGTGCATTGCCGGGCATCGGCGACTATACCGCCGCGGCGATCGCGGCCATCGCCTATGATTGCCCGGCCGTTCCGGTCGACGGCAATATCGAACGCGTTATCTCGCGGGTCTTCGCAATCAAGGAAGAACTTCCGGCCGCAAAGCCGGCCATCAAACGGTCGGCCGCTTCGCTGCTGCCACCGCGCCGCACGGGCGACTTTGCGCAGGCCATGATGGATCTCGGCGCTACTATCTGCTCGCCCAAGCGTCCGGCGTGTGTGCTGTGCCCCTGGAACGATTCATGCGCTGCCAACAGGCGCGGTGATCCGGAAGAATTTCCCCGCAAGGCTCCCAAACGCGAAGGAAAATTGCGCCGCGGGGCTGCCTTTGTCGCAATACGCGAAGACTCGGCCGTACTGCTGCGGCGCCGTCCACCCAAAGGTCTGCTCGGTTCGATGATGGAAGTTCCTGGCAGTGAGTGGTCGCACGACTTTGATGTGACATATGCATTGCGCTCGGCGCCGCGGCTTCCGCGCGCGCGATGGCGGCGCGTGCCCGGCATCGTGCGTCACGTATTCACGCATTTCCCGCTCGAGGTTGCAGTTTTCGCCGCCAAAGTGCCGCGCATCACCGCGGCGCCCAAGGGCGCCCACTGGGTAAAGATCGGCGATCTTTCTGGCGAAGCATTGCCGAATGTCATGCGCAAGGTGCTGGCGCACGTCCTCGGTTGACGCTAGACCGCGGGAATGCCTGCCGCCGCAACGAGCATCGAATTCTCCGCGCGCTCAGCCATGTCCGGACGCTTGCGCTGCCGCGCCGCGGCCTTGTGATTGATCTTACGCCGGGCGATGCCGGTGAGCTTCTTGTCGGTTGCCTTCTCTTCCTTCAGGTTCATGTTCAACACCTTGGCGACATCCTTGCGGCCGAGCAGTTTTGCCCACGCGACCAACGTGCCGTAACGCGTGATTTCGTAGTGTTCGACGGCCTGGGCCGCCGCAATGAGCGCGGCGTTGAGCACCATTTTGTCGTCGATCTCGCCGGCGATTTCCTTGGCTTCATCGATGATCCCGTCGATGGCGGGACACTTGGTTCCTTCCGGAGTTACTTTCAGTTTCTTGAAGGCCTGGTCGAGCCGCTTGATCTGACCTTTGGTCTGCTTGAGATGGGTGCGAAAGCCCTTCTTGAGCTCGGCATCGGACGCCTTCTCGACCATGTCCGGGAGCGCTTTTTCGATCTGGTGCTCGGCGTAATAGATGTCTTGCATGCTGTGCAGGAACAGATCCTGCATCGTTTGCATATCGGGGGAAAACCAACCCATGATGCGCCTCCTTGATGGTTGTTTCGTGCGTTAAGTCGCGCGGGCGGCGCTGGTTCCCAAAGCGATCAATCATCGCTATCAAGCAAGGCCGCTCTAATAAATTCGATGGGGAGATGCATGAGTGTCGAACGTCACGACGTAGGGCCGCGCATGAGCAAGGCCGTAGTACACGGCAATACCGTCTATCTCGCCGGTATCGTCGCTGACAGCCCAAAGGGCAAAAGTATCGGCGAACAGACCAAAGACATCCTCAGGCAGATCGACGGTTTTCTCGCGAAGGCCGGGACCGACAAAAGCAAGCTGCTTTCGGCCAATATCTGGATCACCGACATGGCCAATTTCGCCGAAATGAACGCGGTGTGGGACGCCTGGGTGTCACCGGGCAATGCGCCCGCGCGCGCTACCGTCGAAGCAAAGCTTGCCGCGCCCGACTACAAGGTCGAGATCATGGTGGTGGCGGCGAAATAGCGATGACTGGCCAATACCCGGGCATATTGGCGATCTGGAACAACTGCCGCGCGGGCCGCGAGGGTGAATTTGAAACCTGGTTCCAGGGCGAGCATCTTCTCGAACGCCTCGCTGTTCCCGGCTTCTTGTTCGGCCGGCGGCACCAGGCGTTATCCGGCACGGCCGGCTATTTCAATTTCTACCTTGTCGAGTCACCCGGTGTTTTGACGTCAAAGCCGTATCTCGAACGGCTCGACAATCCGACGCCGATGACCAAGCTGATCATGTCGGAAGTGTTTCTCAACATGAATCGCACCGTATGCCGCCGCACGGTCCGGCGTGGCGGATTCCGTGGTGCCTACACTGTCACTGCGCGCTTCAACATACAGCCCGACGAAACGGAACTTCACCGGCGGCTCGATATGGCATTGCAAGATACAGCCATCGCGGGCGGCGAAATTTGGATCGCGCTTGATCCCGCGGGAATGCCGGTTTCGATGGAAGAAAAGTTGCGCGGCGGCGACAGGAAAATCAAAGGTGCGCTGATGGTCGATACGCTGCGCCAGCGCGATGCTGAAATGCTCGGGGAAAAACTCGCAAGTGAATTTCCGGCGGCCGAGGTCGGCGTATTTCGCGTGCTCTGCCAGCTCGGTAACGGTGATCTCTAGGGATTATTCGGCGGCTTCCGCCATTTCGGAGCGCACGATCGCGCGGAACGCGTCGATCGAGGTAAGACCTTTGGCGGTTTCGACATGCCAGAAAGTCCATCCGTTGCATGCTTCGAGGCCTTGCGCCAGCGCGCCGATGCGGTGGATCGAACCGACCGTCCCGTCGAGCGATAACGCGCCGTCGGCGCGCACCAGGGCTTTGTGGCGCTTCTTGGCGTCCACTAGACGTGCACCGGGGCTCACCAGCCCGCGTTCAATAAGCGCCGTGAAGGGAACACGCGGTGCCTCGCGCGCCGTCACGAATGGTGCGATGGACGGCGCTTCCAGCGGCTTGACTTGCGACAATCGATTTTCAGCGGCCTTGGCATATTTAGTTTCCTGCTCGCAGCCGATGAATCGGCGGCCAAGGCGTTTGGCGACCGCGCCGGTCGTGCCGGTGCCGCAGAATGGATCGAGCACCAGGTCATCGGGGCGCGAACTCGAGAGGATCACACGCGCGAGCAGGGCTTCAGGCTTCTGCGTTGGATGCAGCTTCTTGCCGTCGCGCCCTTTCAGACGCTCTTCGCCGGTGCAAAGCGGTAAGGTCCAGTCGGAACGCACCTGGACATCCTCGTTACCGGCCTTGAGCACTTCATAGTTGAACGTGTAGCCCCGGGCCTCGGCGTCGCGTGTCGCCCAGATCATTGTCTCATGCGCATTCGTGAAACGCCGTCCGCGGAAATTCGGCATCGGATTCGATTTGCGCCAGATGACGTCGTTGAGGATCCAGAATCCGAGATCCTGCATGATCGAGCCGACGCGAAAGATGTTGTGATAGGAGCCAATGACCCAGATGGTACCGGCCGGCTTCATGACGCGGCGGCAGGCGGTGAGCCAGGCCTTCGTGAATTCGTCATATGCGGCGAAGCTCGCGAACTTGTCCCAGTCATCGTTGACGGCATCAACGCGTGAATCGTCTGGACGCTTGAGATCGTTTGCAAGCTGGAGATTGTACGGCGGATCGGCGAAGACCAGATCGACGGAGGCCGCCGGCAACTTCGCCATACCGGCGACACAGTCGCCGACAAGAACGCGGTGCGGTTGCGGGCTTTCTGATACTCCACGGGGCGCCCTTTGGGGCGCCCCGCGACGCGACACAACCATGACTCAGGACTCTGACTCAGGTGACGCGGTCGGCGACGCGGGACCTACAACCGACAGACCTGCATCTTGAGCGTCCAAGGTAAAAAAGCGGTTTATGATTGCGTGTCGCAACTGGGCAAATTCTGCCTATTTAACGCGGGCTTATGAACTGCGACGACCACGTCAAATGCGCGCCTGAGTTGGACCTGAGCGTCAACATCGGCGATGATTGCGCGGTGCGACCGGGAGGAAACTGCAATGCGTTGGGATGATTTCCGCCGCAGCGACAACGTTGAAGACGATCGTGGCGGCGGCGGATTTGGTGGCGGTGGGGGCATCGGAATTCCGGTCGGTGGTGGCGGTCTTGGTATTGGAACCGTGATCGTGCTTGGCCTGATCGGTTGGGCGCTTGGAATCGATCCGAGCGTGCTGATCGGAGGTGCCGAGCTCGTCAACAGCGGAACGCATTACCAGCAACCATCTCAGCCGAACGCGCGCCGCACCGGCGCGCCGAAAGATCAGATGGGTGACTTTGTCGCCGCGGTGCTTGGCAATACTGAAGATACCTGGAGTGAAATCTTCAAGAACGGCGGACAGCAATACAGCGTGCCGAGACTGCGACTGTTTTCCGGCTCGGAGCAGGGCGGTTGCGGCTTTGCGCAGGCGGCGATGGGCCCGTTCTATTGTCCCAACGATCGTCGCATTTATCTGGATACCTCTTTTTCCGCGACATGCGCGAACGCTTTCGCGGTTGCAGCGGCAAGGCCTGTGAATTCGCCGAAGCCTATGTGATCGCACATGAGGTCGGCCATCATGTACAGAACCTGCTTGGGATTCTGCCGAAAGCCCAATCGGCCCAGCGTGCGGCTGGAAGCAAGGCCGAGGCAAACCGTATCCAGGTGCGGGTCGAGTTGCAGGCCGATTGTCTCGCCGGTGTCTGGGCGAATCACTCCAACCAGCGCTGGAATACGATCGAGCCCGGTGATGTGGAAGCGGCTCTCCAGACGGCCGCCGCAATCGGAGATGACCGCCTGCAGCAGCAATCGCGCGGCTATGTCGTGCCGGATGCTTTTACCCACGGCACGTCGGCGCAACGTCAGCGCTGGTTCACGACTGGGCTGAAGGGCGGCAAGGTGTCATCCTGCAATACCTTCTCGGCGACATCGCTCTAGGAAAACCGCAATGCCGGGTATCGATGAGAACCGACAGTTTGTACCGCTGAAGATTGCGGTGCTAACGGTATCCGATACGCGCGAGGTCGGTGACGACAAGTCGGGCGCGACGCTGATCGAACGAATTCGCGCCGCGGG
>DASSIT010000016.1:0-3484 GCA_035691545.1 Pseudolabrys sp.
TGAGAACGGAAGGCAATTGCAACCAGCCACCGTCCGCAACTCGCGAACGTCGAAATCAACAAAAAATAACTATGCGGGGTGAACGACCAGCTTTTCTTCCGCGAAAAACTGGAGCGCGCCATACCCCTCCATATCGACGGCATAGCGAAATTTGCCGTCCTCGGTCGGGAACACGGCGATAACGACGCCGTCTTCGTGATCAACCGCCTTTTCGACCCTTTCCCCAATTGCGAATTTGGCCATAGCGAACTCCTTTCGGATTCGTTGGCGCGATTATCCCCCAAAATGGTTAATGCATCTTAAGCAAGCCGGGCATAGCGTCCCGGCGGCTCTTTCTGTGGTAAAGATTTCGCCCCCGTACCGATACGGGCCCTTTTTGGACCGGACACGACGAAAGGCTTCCCCAACCGGCAGCACCAGGTCCTCACGGAGCCAGGTGGCCAGCGAAGCCAAAAGGCTGGCGCAGGGTTGTGGCGCTATTGAGACGGCCGCAAGGGCGAATGGGACAGCCGCGGGGGCGAGGTTAGGCCTGTTTTTAGGATGGCCGGCAAGGGCGGGCCGCGTTATCGTGATTCATGTTCATGAACGGCCCCCGGCTCGGCTAGATATCGACATCACATGATCAGGCGCAGAGATCCCTGGGATACCCGTCCCGCCCTCAGCAAGTGGGCGCACGTCCTCGAACGGACAGGCCTGGCGCTCACCGGGGCATCATGCGGATTGTTTGTCGCCGCGCATGTCGGGCGAGCCGATATCGACCTGATCGGCTCGGCCGGAGCGGTGCTCGCGATGATGGTTTATGGGGCAGCCGGCTTCTATCTCGGGATCGATCTGCCGCAAGTCCCTCCTGATCACCATTTGCACCTGCCGCTGCGTAACGGACTTGGCACCAAGGCTGACGCAGTCGTGCTGCTCAGCGCGGCTGGTACCTTCCTGGCCTCGGTCGCCGCATTCGTTTCGGTTTCAAGCATCGTGCTGGATGAGACCGCGCATGCCAGAACGGCCATACTGATCTCCGCAAGTTGGGCAATCGGTGCCACCATGCAAATCGCCGCGGGCATCGTCGCGCGCGTGAAGGTAGAGACGTCCGATAATTTATAGAACGCGGGCGGAGGGTGCATCGGCAGCGCTCGGCACCGATCATCGCAACATGAAGCTGTTGACCCTGATCAAGCCCGGCGTTGCATTTTTTCGGCATAAGCTAGGCCGGACCATTTGAAATCGCGGGTTTGGAGGCCTCGGATGCGCGCCCATCAAATCATGACGGCGCATGTGATTACGGTGCGCGCCGAGACAAGCATCGCCGAGGCGATCGAGTTGATGCTGCGGCACCACATCAGCGGCCTTCCCGTGGTCGACGCTGCAGGCAAACTGATCGGGATTGTCTCGGAAGGCGATTTCATCCGCAGGGCCGAGACCGGGACCCAACGCAAACGAGGCCGATGGCTGTCTTTTCTGGCCGGCCCCCGTCGGCTCGCCACTGACTTTGTTCGCGAGCACGGCCGCAAGGTCGGGGACATTATGACGCCGAATCCGCACACGGCGAACGAGGATATGCCGTTGGATGAGGTCGTAAAGATCATGGAAGCCCACAGCATCAAGCGCCTTCCGGTCATGCGCGCAGAACAGATGGTCGGCATTCTGACCCGTTCGGACTTTCTTCCTGCGATCGCCAATCTCGCGCACGTTCCAGGACCTTCGGCCGACGATGATCACATTCGCAGCGAAGTGACGGCTGCGTTGAGGCAAGTGCCGTGGCGGCCGTGCCCATTGAATGTCGCGGTCCGCGACGGAATCGTAAGCCTCAGCGGCGTCATCAGGAACGAGAGCGCGCGCAAGGCGGCCATCGTCGCGGCCGAAAAGGCCGCTGGGGTGAGGAAAGTCAACGACTATCTCTCGCTGGCACCCGCTCACCCTCCGGCCGAGGAGGATTTTGGCGGGGGTGATTTCGTTTCGCTGCAGGAACAGCCTTCAACCGCAGACGATGAACCGCTTTGACGGATGATCTGCGTTGGCGAAGTCAGGGGGAATCGGATGCGCTTCTGGACGTTGCTATTCACTGCCGCGCTGACATCGTTCGGCGGAATTGGCGCAAGCCTTGCCCAAGACGTCGAAAACGGCCGGCGACTGTCGGAACGCTGGTGCGTTGAGTGTCACGGTATCGGTACGGCGACGAGCAAACCGAGCAGGGTCATTCCCTTTTCGGCCATTGCAGAGAAACCAGGTATTACTTCCGAGATGATTGCATCTTTCCTGCTGATGCCGCATGCCACGATGCCGAACATGCCACTGAGCCGAAAGGACGCGCAGGACCTCGCTGCCTTCATCATGAAGATGAGGCAGTAGGGCCTAACGGCTGAATCCAAGTGCGATGCACAGCTTCCAGGGCGCGGAGCGGCCGGCCTGATTTGAGGTGGATCAATACACGCTCGTAGTGACGGCGGTAAAAAAACCGATGCGACCGCATAATCGGTCTGCGCAACACCAGAGAGCGGCCATGTTGAAAGACATCCTCGTGCAAATTCCCTCGGAGCGTCCGATTCGCCCCGTGGTCGACGGTGCAATCTCGCTTGCAAAAAACTACTCGGCGCATTTGGACGCCGTTTCTGTCGGCTTTGAAAGCATGAATATCGGTCTTGCGGTGGATGGTGCGGCCGCCGTGGCGGCTGTTTTCGATCTCGAGCGTGAGCGTGCGCTGGCGCGCGCCGACGCAGCACTTGAAGTGTTCGAGACTGAAGCGCGCAATGCCGGCATCGCCTATTCCTGTCACGCATTCACCGCGGTCCCCGTCGATGCTTTCGCGACATTGGGCGCAATGGCGCGGCTGTACGATTTGAGCATCGTGATGCAATCGGACCCCGACCACGTCACGTCGGACAACATGATTCCGGCGGAAATGCTTTTTCAGACCGGCGGGCCGGTCCTGTTCATTCCCTATACGCACAGGGGTCCGTTCAAGCCAGCCCATGTCGGTATCGCGTGGGACGGCAGTCGCCTGGCGGCGCGCGCGCTTCGCGATGCCGCTCCTTTCATCGCCAAGGCGGAGGCAACCACGGTCATCAGTGTTAATGAAACGCAAGCGCCGGCGGAAGCGTCCATCGAAAATCTGCTGATGCACCTCGCCAGACATGGTGTTGCGCCAAGGATCGAGCGGCTGAGCGCAGAGCCGTCGGACGTTCAGCCAACCATTCTGTCGGTCGCCGCCGATGTCGGCATTGATCTGATCGTTATGGGCGGCTACGGACACTCGCGCCTGCAAGAGCGCATCCTGGGCGGTGTGACGCGAGGCATGCTGGAATCCATGACGGTGCCGACGTTGATGTCGCACTGATCGGGCGCGAGCGAACTGCCCAGCAAGCGGAAACAGTCATCCGCTTCCTGCTCTGCTTGTTCTGGCGTGCAGCACGCAAGCGGGTCTCAAGCGCGTTGGTGACAAGTGACCCACCCGGTCATGGAGAAGCGAGGCCAAGAAATGCTTCATCAG
>DASSIT010000017.1:0-4076 GCA_035691545.1 Pseudolabrys sp.
TAAATTTAAAGGCCGAACTTGAGATTCGGCACTTGCATGAAAAAATAGACCACATTCTGACGCGGCAATGGGAGCGCTTGGCTGAAATTCAGCAGATCCAGCTCGAGATCATGCAGGATACGATGCCGCGCAAGCGCTGAAACGAGAGCGTCGATCACAGAAGCAACAGGGCGACCGCGATTGCCATCAAAGCGGCGGCGAGCCAACCGAGAATCAATAACCAGCCGGGAAGCGCGATGCGGTGGGTTTTCCGTTTGCTGGACACAACCATCATGGTCGCCAACATGATCGGCACCGCAACGATTCCGTTGATGACGGCTGCCCAGAACAGCATCGAGATTGGATCAATATTGGTCACCAACAACGCCGCGCCTCCGATCGTGGCGGCCGCGACAATCGCATAAAATCCAAGCGCGCGGCTTGCGGGCAGTTCCAGGCTGCCGCGCAGCTTGAACACTTCAGCGACGGCATAGGCTGCCGACCCGGCCAATATCGGTACCGCAAGCAGCCCGGTGCCAATAATGCCGGCCGCAAACAGCGCAAATGTCAGCGGCCCGCCGATCGGACGCAAAGCTTCCGCGGCTTGTGATGCTGTATCGATGTGGGTGATCCCGTGCACATTGAGCGTCGCCGCCGTGGTTACAATGATGAAGAACGCAATCAGATTGGAAAAGGCCATTCCGATCCAGGTATCTATGGAGATCGACTTAAATGAATCCTTTGCTGACCGCGCGCGTTGGCCGTGAGCATGCCGATGGCTGAGCCTTGACTCCTCAACTTCTTGCGAGGCCTGCCAGAAAAACAGATAAGGGCTGATGGTGGTGCCGAACACGGCGACCACCATCAGCACGACATCATGGTCTAGCGAAAATCGCGGCACGAGAGTCGCCAGTGCGACATCTCCCCATGGAATCTGCACGCTGAAAGCAGCGGCCACATAAAACAGCAACACCAGAGTGAGCAGCTTCAGATAGCCGGCATACCGGTGGTACGGGATGAAGACTTCGGCGATCAGGCAAGCGATCCCAAACAGCACTGAAAAAATCAATGCGGAGCCTCCGGCCACGAGACGCAGGGCCTCACCCATTGCCGCGAGGTCGGCCGCGATGTTTATTGTGTTGGCAATCAGCAAAGATGCGATCAGCAGATACAGTACCGGCGCCGGTAGAATTTTTGCGATGTTACGGGCAAGGCCCTGCCGCGTACTCCAGCCGATGCAGGCGCTGATCACCTGAATTGCTGCCATGAACGGCAGGGTCAAGAATATGGTCCACAGTAATGCGTATCCGAATTGCGCGCCGGCCTGCGAGTAGGTTGCAATGCCGCTTGGATCATCGTCGGCGGCGCCAGTTACGAGGCCTGGCCCAAGTGCCCGCCAGATTCCACGCAAGGATTTTCGAGCGATGCGCATCGCAAACCGCCTTCGCAGTATCCGGCATAAGGTCGCCGACCGAACCATTCCGGCCACAAAGATGCTGACCGTGCAACCGGCGGCAAAGACATCGTGGTGTCGGCGCGATGATACTGAATCGCCTCTGGACTCAAGGCCCCCGTCTGCTGGTATAATGTATACAAGGTGCGATTGGACATGACGCGCCGCCGTTCGTGCCTTGTCCGACGAGACATGACCGGGTAACCACCACCCCAGCCGCGCTTCGCGGCGGCAGCAAAGCTGAGAGTTTTCCCACCATGGCGCGTAATAAAATTGCGTTGATTGGCGCCGGCCAAATCGGCGGCACCTTGGCCCACCTCATCGGCCTTAAAGAACTCGGCGACGTTGTGATGTTCGACGTCATGGAGGGCATCCCTCAGGGCAAAGCTCTCGATATCGCCGAATCGTCACCGGTCAACGATTTCGACGCCAAGATTACGGGGGCGAACTCCTACGACGCGATCGAAGGTGCGAATGTCTGCATTGTGACGGCTGGCGTGCCGCGCAAGCCCGGCATGAGTCGCGACGATCTGCTCGACATCAATCTGAAAGTCATGGGTCAGGTCGGCTCCGGCATCAAGAAATATGCTCCCGATGCCTTCGTGATCTGCATCACCAATCCACTTGATGCGATGGTTTGGGCACTGCAGAAAAGCTGCGGCTTGCCGCAACATAAGGTAGCGGGCATGGCGGGCGTGCTGGACTCAGCGCGCTTTCGCTATTTTCTCGCCGACGAATTTCACGTGTCGGTCGAAGACGTCACCGCGTTTGTGCTCGGCGGCCACGGCGACACCATGGTGCCGCTGACGCGCTATTCGGCGGTGGCGGGCATTCCGGTGCCAGATCTGGTGAAGATGGGCTGGACCACACAGGCGCGGGTCGATGAAATCGTGAAGCGCACCGCCAATGGGGGCGCCGAGATCGTCAACCTCCTGAAAACCGGCTCGGCCTTCTACGCGCCGGCGGCGTCCGCGATCGCAATGGCGGAAAGTTATCTCCTCGACAAGAAGCGTGTGCTGCCCTGCGCAGCCTGGCTCAACGGCGAATATGGCATCAAGGATCTCTATGTAGGCGTGCCGGTGGTGATCGGTGCAAAAGGCGTCGAGCGCATTGTCGAGATCGAACTCAACAGCAGCGAACGCGCGATGTTCGAAAAATCCGCGGCTTCGGTGCAAAGCTTGGTCGATGCCTGCAAGAAAATCGCGCCCAATCTGGGAACCTGAGATTTTTTCCGGGACGAAATTTCTAGAGGTCCCGGGTCTGCTCCGCGGCTGCCATGCCGAGGAGCGCCCGTGACGCGAGGTCTTAAGGTGGCTTCATGAATATCCACGAATACCAAGCCAAAGCAGTGTTACGCGAGTTCGGCGTGCCGGTGCCGCGTGGCGTCCCCGCGTTCAGCGTGGACGAAGCAATTCGCGGCGCGAAAGAGCTCGGCGGTCCGGTTTGGGTAGTGAAGGCACAGATCCACGCCGGCGGCCGCGGCAAGGCCGGCGGCGTCAAGGTATTGAAATCCATCGATGACGTGAAAAAGGAATCCGCACGTATCCTCGGCTCTACGCTGGTCACCCATCAGACCGGTCCGCACGGGAAAAAGGTAAATCGCCTCTATATCGAGGAGGGCTCGGCGATCGACCGCGAGTTTTACCTTTCCGCGCTGATTGATCGCGAATCCTCGCGCGTTGCCTTTGTCGTTTCCACGGAAGGCGGCATGGACATCGAGGAAGTCGCGCACAAAACGCCTGAGAAAATCATTACTTTCTCTGTAGATCCTGCCACCGGCATCATGCCGCATCATGGCCGCCGTGTGGCGCAGGCGCTCAAGCTCACGGCTGATCTCGCCAAGCAGATCGAAGCGATCCTTCCCAAGCTTTATTCAGCCTTCACGACGAAGGACATGAGCCTGCTCGAGATCAACCCGCTGGTCGTCACCAAGGACAACAAGATCATTTGTCTCGACGCCAAGGTCGGCTTCGATGGCAACGCGCTCTACCGCCACCCCGATATCGTCGCGCTGCGCGACCTGACCGAAGAAGACGAAAAAGAGGTCGAGGCCTCGAAATTCGATCTTAATTACATCGCGCTCGATGGCTCGATCGGCTGCATGGTCAACGGCGCCGGCCTCGCCATGGCCACCATGGATATCATCAAGCTCTACGGCGAGACGCCGGCGAACTTCCTGGATGTCGGCGGCAGCGCGACCAAAGAAAAAGTCGCCGCCGCGTTCAAGATCATCACCTCGGATCACAATGTGAAGGGGATTCTGGTCAATATTTTCGGCGGCATCATGAAATGCGACGTGATCGCCGAGGGCGTGGTCGCCGCGGTGAAGGAAGTGGGCTTGCCCGTGCCGCTGGTGGTGCGGCTCGAAGGCACCAATGTCGAGCTTGGCAAGAAAATTATCGCCGAGTCGAACCTCAACGTCACGTCGGCCGACGATCTCGACGACGCCGCGCAGAAGATCGTCGCGGCGGTGAAGAAGGCGCTCGCGCGGGCGAATTCATGTCCATCCTGATCGACAAAAACACCAAAGTGATCTGCCAGGGCTTCACCGGCAATCAGGGCACGTTCCATTCCGAACAGGCGATTGCCTATGGAACGAAAATGGTCGGCGGCACGTCGCCGGGCAAAGGCGGCAGCACGCATC
>DASSIT010000018.1:0-11904 GCA_035691545.1 Pseudolabrys sp.
ATGCCGCTCATCCCCGCGAACGCGGGGATCCAGCGACAACTACTGCCGCGCGTTGAACTCTGGATTCCCGCTTGCGCGGGAATGAGCGGAGAAAGACTAAACGGCAATTCGAAATGTCATTGGTGGGCTCGCCTCGCTTAGCCCCACCCGACCATGACTTGCGCGCCACCCGACGATGACTTGCGCCACTACACAGTCCCATCGCCGCTCATCCCCGCGAACGCGGGGATCCAGCAACAACGACTGCCGCGCATTGAACTCTGGATTCCCGCCTGCGCGGGAATGAGCGGAGGAAGACTAATCGCCTTTGACACGCTCGAGGCCGTAGGGTGGCTAGACTTCAATGCAGCCTGAACTCGCCGCCGATCGTCTTGAGCTCCGCGGGCTTGATCAGCTTGCAATGCGCGACGCGGACTGAATGTAGAGGCCCCTCAAGCTTCTCTTTCCAGAAGTTGAGAAAGCGGTGGAGCTCGGGGAATTCGGGAAACAGATCGTAGCTCTGCCAGACGTAGGACTGCAGGAGCCAGCGATGATCGGGACGCCGATACAGGATGTGCGCGGTCGTCAGGCCATAGCCACTGACTTGTCTACGGAAATCCTCTGAAACCATGTCGTCCTCCGTCTGCGACTCGGACTGAAGTTTCCATTTCCGGCAGTCTCCATTGCAAGCCGAAAAGGTAAACAAGTTGTTTAAAATCAAGGCGATAGCAGCAAGCATCGACGCCTGCTAACAGCCCCGGCGGTGTGCCTTGTGCAGCCCGCACCATTCAACGTGGGCGCGCTACAGGCCGTTCCCATCACGCATTGATCACTTGGCCGTTAACCATTGCACCGGTTGGGTTTTCGAGAGTTGTTGGCACTCGCTGGATATGAGTGCTAAAAATTTCTTCCACGCCCCTTGCGGACAAAAATCCGCCACCCATGTGGCGGCTAGGGGCTGGCGGGGGGACCAGTCAGCCACCGAAAACGTCTATATCGTTCAATAACTTAGGAGGACAACCATGAAGTTCCGTCCGCTTCACGACCGCGTCGTCGTCAAGCGCATCGATGCCGAGGAAAAAACTGCCGGCGGCATCATCATTCCCGACACCGCTAAAGAAAAGCCGTCGCAGGGCGAGATCGTTGCCGTTGGCCCAGGTGGCCGCGACGAGAGCGGCAAGCTCATCCCGATCGACCTCAAGGTCGGCGACACCATCCTGTTCGGTAAGTGGTCGGGCACCGAGGTGAAAATCGATGGTCAGGACCTCCTGATCATGAAGGAATCCGACGTCATGGGCGTGATCGAAGGCGGCGCTGCCGCCAAGAAGAAAGCCGCCTGACGCTGCCCACCGAATTCTAAATCAGAGGAACACCAACAATGGCTGCTAAAGACGTCAAATTTTCCGTCGACGCGCGCGACCGCATGCTGCGCGGTGTCGACATTCTCGCTAACGCGGTGAAAGTGACGCTCGGCCCGAAAGGCCGCAACGTCGTTCTCGACAAGTCGTTCGGCGCGCCGCGCATCACCAAGGACGGTGTAACGGTCGCCAAGGAAATCGAGCTTGAGGACAAGTTCGAAAATATGGGCGCACAGATGGTCCGTGAAGTTGCCTCGAAGTCGTCCGACTTCGCCGGCGACGGCACTACCACCGCCACCGTGCTGGCCGCCGCGATCGTGAAGGAAGGTTCCAAGGCGGTTGCTGCCGGCATGAACCCGATGGACCTGAAGCGTGGCGTTGATCTTGCCGTCGAGGCGATCGTCGAACACCTGAAGGCCAACTCCAAGAAAGTCACCTCGAACGAAGAAATCGCACAGGTCGGCACCATTTCGGCCAACGGCGATACCGAGATCGGCAACTTCCTCGCCAAGGCCATGCAGAAGGTCGGCAACGAGGGCGTGATCACGGTCGAAGAAGCGAAATCGCTCGAGACCGAACTCGATGTTGTCGAAGGCATGCAGTTCGACCGCGGCTATATCTCCCCCTACTTCATCACCAATGCCGACAAGATGCGGACGGAGATGGAGGACCCCTACATCCTCATCTACGAAAAGAAGCTGACGGGCCTGCAGGAGCTGCTGCCGCTGCTCGAATCAGTTGTGCAGACCGGCAAGCCGCTGCTGATCGTGGCTGAGGACGTCGAGGGCGAGGCTCTCGCCACCCTCGTGGTCAACAAACTGCGCGGCGGCCTCAAGGTCGCGGCGGTGAAAGCGCCTGGCTTCGGCGATCGCCGTAAAGCCATGCTGCAGGATATCGCCGTACTGACCGGCGGTCAGGCGATTAGCGAAGATCTCGGGATCAAGCTCGAGAACGTCACGATCGCCATGCTCGGCCGCGCCAAGAAGGTGATGATCGACAAGGAAAACACCACCATCGTGCACGGTGCCGGCAAGAAGGCCGACATCGAAGGCCGCGTGTCGCAGATCAAGGCGCAGATCGAGGAGACCACCTCGGACTACGACCGCGAGAAGCTGCAGGAGCGGCTGGCTAAGCTCGCCGGTGGCGTTGCGGTCATCCGCGTCGGCGGCGCGACCGAAATCGAGGTGAAGGAGCGCAAGGATCGCGTCGATGACGCGATGCATGCGACCCGCGCCGCGGTCGAGGAAGGCATCCTGCCGGGCGGCGGTGTCGCTCTGCTGCGTTCGGTCGAGGCACTCAAGCGCCTCAAGGTCGACAACGACGACCAGAAGCACGGCATCGAGATCGTCCGCAAGGCGATCCAAGCGCCTGCCCGACAGATCGCAACCAATGCCGGCGCTGATGGCTCGGTTGTCGTCGGCAAGCTGCTGGAGAAGGACCAGTACTCCTACGGCTTTGACGCTCAGAACGGCGAGTACGGCAACCTCATGACCAAGGGCATCATCGACCCGACCAAGGTCGTGCGTGCGGCGATCCAGAACGCGGCATCCGTCGCCGGCCTTCTGATCACCACCGAGGCCATGGTCGCCGAAGTGCCGAAGAAACAGAACGCGGCTCCGGCAATGCCGGGCGGCGGCGGCATGGGAGGAATGGACTTCTAATCCAACTTTCCATTGCTGCGATAACGCAAAGGCCCGGGAGAAATCCCGGGCCTTCTGCTGTTTTCCGGGCACAGAAAGCAAAAAAAGTAACGACCACAAACGAAAGGGCGCGCGTTCATCCGGCGTCGCCTCGTCGCAGTGGCCGCGGGGTGATAGTCTTCGATCACCCTTGCAAATCACACTACGCCACCGACATGACAGCACAATGACACAGCGATCGGGCAGGATTTACGTCGGGATCGGCGGGTGGACCTACGAGCCTTGGCGCGGCGTGTTCTATCCCAAGGGCCTGCCGCACGCGCGCGAGCTGCCCTACGCCGCGCAACATCTGACCTCGATCGAAGTCAACGGCACCTTTTATCGCACGCAAAGCCGCACCACGTTCCGCAAATGGGCATCGGAAGTGCCCGACCGCTTCGTCTTCTCTCTGAAGGGGCCGCGCTACGCAGTCAACCGCCGTGTCCTCAAGGAGGCGGGAGACTCAATCAAGCGCTTCCTCAGTTCCGGCGTAACGGAGCTTGGCGACCGGCTTGGCCCCCTGCTCTGGCAATTCGCTCCCACCAAGAAATTCGAGGAAGCGGATTTTGGCAACTTTCTTGAATTGCTGCCGAAGACGTTTGACGGACATTCATTGCGCCACGTGGTCGAAGTGCGACACGAAAGCTTCGAGACGTCTGCATTCATCGCGTTGCTGCGGCGGTTCGACATACCGGTAGTATTCGCCGAACATGCGACGTACCCGGCGATTGCCGATGTCACCGGTGGATTTGTCTATGCGCGATTGCAAAAAGGTAACGAAAAACTCAAGAGCGGCTATCCGCCGAAGGAAATCGAGCGCTGGGCCGCCAGGGCGGAAACCTGGGCGAAAGGCGCGGAGCCGAAAGACCTGCCGCGCGTCGACAAGACTGCGCCGAGCAAGCGGCCGCGCGACGTTTTTATCTATTTCATCCACGAGGCCAAGATCCGGGCACCAGCGGCAGCCATGGCCTTGATCGAAGAATTTAAATGAAGGCAAAACAGAAGACGCAACCGGCGCAAATCCAGCCGCTGTTCACGATCGGCTACGAGCAAGCCAGGCCGGCTGCAGTTTTCGACGAACTCAAGCGCGCAAAAATCGACCTGCTTGTCGACGTCCGCGCGGTTGCAGCCTCGCGCCGACCGGGCTTTTCCAAGCGTCAGCTTTCCGCTTCCCTCGACGACACGGGCATTGGCTATGTTCATTTGCAGAAGCTCGGCACGCCTGCTGAAGGCCGCGCGGCCGCGCGCAGTGGCAACACGGCCGCGCTATGGCGTATTTACGACAAGCACATCAAGACGGAAGGCGCGCAAACGGAGCTCGGCGATCTTCTCGCGATGGTCAAGTCGGGCAAGCGCCTCGCCCTGCTCTGCTATTGCCGTGATCCGAAGACATGCCATCGCAGCCGTATCGTCGCCAAGGTGAAGCGACGGCTCACGGTGAAGGTCAAAGACCTCATCCCGCCGTTATTCTGAGTTATTCGGCCGGTTGGGGCGCGCGCTGCTTGCCTTCGACGCTGATGATCATCGCAACCAGCGCAAGCGTGGTGACAAACAGGAGTAAGGCGATGGCGGCATTGACCCCAAGAACAAGTGTAAATCCGCCTGTCTCATGCAGGATCGATATCATGCCGATCGCGGCACCCGCGCTGATGAACAGAAGAAAATAGCGCACGGCATAAACGCGGCCACGCCACGCGTCGGCCGTGTAACGCGCCATGATCATGTCGTTGACAGTAACCTGGCCGTAGATCGCCGCGATAGCAATCGCGAGCGCGGCCAGCAGTGCGACACCGCTGGCGTACGCGGCCCATAGATTGCCAATGAAACCGATGCCGGTCACGATCGCGAATATCACATGGGGCGATACCCATTCGACCAGCCGACCGACGGTCAGCTGCGCCAGCGCGCCGCATACGAGCACCGCCGTCGCGATGCTGCCGACGAGAACAAGAGGCAGATCCCTCGACAGGCGCTCGTCCACGATTTTCGGCAATGCGATGGTGAGCACATTGAAAGTCAAGCCGGCGCTCAACGCGATCACAATGAAGAGGCCGAACAGCATGACCGCCAGCCGAGGCGTGAGCGAAACCGCCGGCGCGGATTTGCGATTTTTCGCATGATGGAGATCGTCGGGCGTGAGCAAGTAATAGACAATTCCCGTCAGAATTAGAATGCCAGCTGGCGCGTAAAATGCGGCGCGCCAGCCAAACCAGGTGGCCAGTGCGGCGCTGATGCCGGCAGCCAGCGAAACACCAAGGTTGCCGCAGACCCCATTGAAGGCGAGCGTCCGTCCCCGCGCATTCGATGCCTCGATCAGCATGGCCATTCCGACCGGGTGATAGATCGAAGCAAACATGCCCAGCGCGAACATCGCTACCCCCAGGCTCGTGAGATTCGGGGCAAAGCCCGCGCCAGCCAGCGACAGACCGCATCCGATATAAAATGCAGTCATCATGTTGCGGCGGCTCCAGCGATCCGCGAGCCAGCCGGCCGGCAGCGAGAACACGCCAAATGCCACGAATGCCGAGCTCGAAAGCGCAATGAGTTCGCTGTACGACCGTTGATAGACGCTCTCGAGGCCGATCACGACCGTCGGATAGATCAGCAGTACAAAATGGTCGATTGCGTGCGCCCAGTTCAAAAAGGCAATCGACCTTCGACGCGCGGCGTCTTCGCCCGCATTGCTTTGGCTCACCGGCCTGGCACTCATCAGAATTCCAATCGGCAAACTGGACTCATTGGCATTCATATACTCATTCATTCGGCCAAGTCCCAATCGGCAACTCGCGCCACGGTTGTACTTATCCTTCTATATCCTCTATACTTGCAGCGGGATTGAGGCACAGTTCAGGGGTCAGTCGTCCGGAATGACGTGTCGGAGGCGCGTTTACGCGGCGATTTTCGTCGCCGCGGCCTTCTCTTTTTGTTGCGTGCTGTTGCCGATTGGTCCCGCGTGCGCCAACGAAGACGGTGACGCGCGCACCACTCTCTTCTCGGGCCGCGACATCTGGCGGAACGGAGCCTTTGCCTATGGCGGATTTCTGTTCGCACCGGGCAGCCTCGACGACGATGGGTTTCTTCTGAAGGGTCAGCTCTCGGGCGGCTGGTATCGTTACGTCGCGCAAAATCTCGGGAGCATTCGCGTCGATGCCATCGAGGGCCTGGCGCAGATTTTGCCGGGCTGGCGGATCAAGCGCGGCAAAATCGAATTTAAATTTTTCATGGGCCCCGAAATACAGGAGCACCATCTTTGGCCCGATGATCCGGCCAACAGATTGCGCGGTCGCTCGTTTGGGCTGCGCATCGGGGCCGAGGTCTGGTACGAACCGACGATGGAAACCATGGTTGCCGGCGACGCATCACTGTCTTCCGTCGCCACGAGCAATTCGGCTCGCCTCGCCTATGGATGGCGCGTGCTCGAGGAAATGCTGGGCGGCGTTTATGTCGGCCCGGAAATCCAATATTTTGGATCTGATGGCTACCGGCATTTGCGGCTAGGCGCGCACGTGACGAGCCTGAAAGCCGACGACACCGAATGGTCGATCGGCATCGGCTGGGCGCAGGATTCGGACCGTCGATCGAGCCCTTATCTGCGCATCAGCATCCTGAGACGCAAGTAACTCAATCGAGCGTGCGGCGAAAGCGCGTTACGGCGATCGTCATGGCGACAAGCATCAAAACGAACATCGCCGCTGCATCGTAGCGGAGATCGCTGATCGACGATCCCTTCAACATGACTGAACGCACAATGCGCAAGTAATGTGTGAGGGGGAGAGATTCCCCAAACCATTGCGCCCATCTCGGCATGCCGGCGAACGGAAACATGAATCCGGACAACAGGATATTCGGCAAAAAGAACATGATCGACATTTGCATGGCCTGGAGCTGATTCTGCGCAATGGTCGAAAACGTGTAGCCGATCGAAAGGTTGGTCGCGATGAACAGCGTACTCAGGCCGGCCAGCACAAAGAGATTACCGAGGATCGGAACGCCGAACAGGACTACGCCGATGCCGATGATCATCGCCGCCTGTACGAACCCGACCATGATGTACGGAATGATCTTGCCGAGCATGATTTCGACTGGCGTGATCGGCATCGACAGCAGATTTTCCATCGTGCCGCGTTCGATTTCGCGCGTCACCGACAATGCCGTGAAAATCAGCATCGTCATGGTAAGGATTGTGCCGACCAGGCCGGGGACGATGTTGAGCTGGGTCAGCCCGGCCGGATTGTAACGCTGGTGGGTCCTGATCTCGAACGGCGTCGTAGCAGCATCGGGAATGCCTCGATCATGCGTGAGCGCAGTCTGAACGACCTGTCCCAAGGCGCCCACTGCTGCGCTTGCCGCGACCGGATCGGTTGCATCCGCCACGATCAGCATGGCCGGCTTGTCGCCGCGCCGCGCCGAACGTTCGAAATTGCGGGGAATTTCAATCCCGAACAGTATCTTGCCGGAAGCCAGCAGCTCGTCGAGTTCGGCTTCGCTGCTTGGTCGCTCGGTGACGCGGAAATAGTCGGTGTTCCTGAGCGCGGCGAGAATCGAACGGCCAAGATCGCTGTTTTCCTGCAGAAGAACCGCCGTCGGCAAATGCCGCGGATTTGTGTTGATGGCATAGCCAAAGAGCAGGAGCTGTATCAGCGGGATCATGATGATCATTGCGAAGGAAACGCGATCGCGTTTGAGCTGAATGAACTCCTTGACCAGCACCGCCCAGGTCCGGCCCCAAAAATTGTTGCCGAGAACGCGCCGCGGCGCCTGCGCAGGAAGTAAATGGGTCATTGAAAGTTGTCCCGAGCTTTGCCCATCAAATCGATGAAGACATCCTCAAGCGACGGTTCGGCACGCCGCCAGTCAAATTCCTTCGTCTTGCGATACGGCGCGATGGCCGCCTCGAGCTTGGCTTCATCCCGGCCGGATACATGCAAACTGGTGCCGAACGGCGCGACCATATCGATCCCGGGCTTATCATTGAGATTCGCAGCCAGAGCATTGAGGCCTTCGCCTTCTTCGGAGCTGACGACATAGGTCGTAAGGTGCGAGGACTCGATGACACGCTCAACCGTCCCGTGTGCCAGCAGCTCGCCATAGGCGATATAGGCGATCTCATGGCAGCGCTCGGCTTCATCCATGTAGTGCGTCGATACGAGGACGGTGAGACCTTCGGCAGCGAGTGCGTGGATCTCGTTCCAGAATTCGCGGCGGGCCTTCGGGTCCACACCGGCGGTCGGCTCGTCGAGCAAAAGCAATTGAGGGCCGGATAGCGTGCACGCGCCAAGCGCCAGCCGCTGTTTCCATCCGCCGGAAAGTTCACCGGCGAGTTGCTCCTCACGACCCGTAAGCCCGAGCCGTTTGATTGCGGCGCCGGCAGCCGCCGCCGGCTGTGCGATGCCGTAAATTCGACCGATGAACTCAAGATTCTCGCGCACCGAAAGATCCTGGTACAGACTGAACCGCTGGGTCATGTAACCGACTTGCAGCTTGATCTTGTCGGTTTGCGTGCGAATGTCGTATCCGAGACATGTGCCAGTGCCCTCATCCGGTGTCAGCAGACCGCACAGCATGCGGATAGTCGTCGTCTTGCCGGAGCCGTTAGGTCCCAGAAATCCGTAGATCGTGCCGCGCTTGACCTGCATGGAAAGGTTGCGCACTACGGCACGGCCGTCGAATTTCTTTGTCAGGCCGTGGACATCGATGACGATATCGGCGGTATTCATTTCGGCGCCTGTTGCGGCAGCGTGACGGTGATGGGCTGGCCGACCCGAAATTTTTCCGGATGCTCAGGACGCGCCTCAATCAGGAATACGAGCTTTGCTCGTTCTTCCATGCTGTAGATGACAGGCGGAGTAAATTCAGCGCTACGCGCAATGAAGCTGATCTTCGCAGTCAAATCCTTGTCGCAGCCATCGCAGGATACGCCGACGGTCTCCCCGTATTTTATCTGCGGCAACATCGACTGCGGCGCAAAGAAGCGGATCTTGAGATTACCGGGAGGCAGCAACGCCACCACCGGCTTTCCAGCTGCCACCGTTTCGCCGGGGCGGAAATAGATCTGCTCTACGGTGCCATCGCCCGGACTGTGTGCATCCCTGCGCGACAACCGGGTCTGCGACCATTCCAGATTGGCCTTGGCCTGTCGGAGCGCCGCTTCTGCGTCATCGTAAGTCTTTTGGGTGCCGGCGGCGGACTTGAGCAGTTCCTTGGCACGGTCGAATGCCTGCTGTGCATTTATGACCGCAGTATTCCTCACTACCACATCGGCCTTTTGCAGATCGTCGTCGACCTCGAACAGCAGATCTCCTTTTTTGACATGGTCGCCTTCACGTACCTTTAATGTTTCGACGCGGCCCTGCTCGTCTGGGGAAACGAAAATCAGCTCGGCTTCAACCCAGCCCTGCAGCGTACGGTCGTTGCTTTTGTCACAGCCGGCGAGCGCGAGCGTTGCCAGCATCAACATCATCCCGTAGAGCATCCTGTTCATGACGCTCTCCTCGGCGCGAATAGCAGCTCGACGTGCGTCTTCATCATTCTGCGAACGTCGAGCGGCTCGAAACGTTCGAACAAGCCGCTCCAGACGATCGCGATCAGGCCCGGCGCCGCGATGATTTGCGGAAACTCCGCAAGGCTCTCAGGCACCTCGCCGCGCGCGGCAGCTCGCCGCAGCAACGTTCGCATTGCACCGATGATGCGCGATAGCACCTCGCGATAGTAAAATTCGGCGAGCGCGGGAAAGCGCCACCCTTCCGAAATCATCAGGCGCACGACGTCCTTGCGTCGGGTTTCGTAAACCTCATTCACGAAAAGGTCGACAATGCGATCGGCCAACATCGCCAGGGGAACGTCGGCCGCGCCCAGAGCCTCGATGGTTCCGACCAGAGGCGTAAGCATGGTCCGTATCAATTCCTGAAACAGGGTCTCCTTGTCCCGGAAGTAGAGGTAGATGGTCCCTTTCGCGACGCCGGCGCGGCGCGCCACATCATCCAGACGAGCGACCTCAAAGCCCCGGCTCGCAAATTCATCGAGCGCAGCGGCCAGAATCGCGTCTCGCCGTTCGCCGCTTCGGGCCTTGCGAGAACCGGCTGCCGGCGAGGCCGCAATACGCGCGGCATTGGAAGCACGCGCGCGCCTGGTCGCCCGCCCTTTTGCCGATTTTCGAGATCGGGGTACCCGCAGCATTTTCGCACCTACTTTCTGACTGACCGGTCAGTCATTATGTAGAGCGAAATGGCACGCTGCGCAAGGGCGCTTGATTCACAAGTAAAATCAGGTGTTTGTGGTAACGGCGGGGGCGGACGGCCGATCTGCTGCCCGCGCCGTATTGAGGGCGACCACCATCAGCGTCGCGGTGGCGAGAACCAGCGCCACGACCACCAGGGCACGCATCATCGGAGCGTAGATGTTGCTCATCACCCGTCCCTATCGTCGCACTCAGCTAGGAGTGAGTCGGCGGGTACGATCAATGATTCGAATCTTAAGCACGCTCGATTTCTGCCTTGACGGCGGAAAGCGACTCGGGAGTGTCGACGTCCGTGAGCGCGGCATCGCCAGCGACAGGAACTTCAACGACTGATTCGGCGTAATTTCCGATCAGGTATCGCGCGCCGACGTCACCCTGAATTCCCATAAGGTCCTGGAAAAAACGTCGCGACCAGACAACCGGATTGCCGCGCCGGCCGTCGATACTCGGCACGACCACCAGTGCGCCGCGTTCCGGGTCAAATGCAGCGATCAGCCGGTCAATCAATGCAGCGTCGACTTGCGGCATGTCACCAAGACAGACGATGACAGCATCGGAGTCTTGTGGCACGGCAGCAATTCCCGTTTTAAGTGAAGTGCCAAGTCCATCGGCGTAGTCAGGATTGTGTACCAGCCGCACCGGCAGGCCTCTCAAGACCGATTCCACTTTTTCTCGTTCGTGCCCCGTTACGACAATCACGGGATGGGCATGCGAGGCGACAGCCTGTTCGGCGGCAATCCGCACGAGCGGCTTGCCCCCGATCTGGGCGAGCATCTTGTTGACTGCGCCCATTCGCGTCGAACGCCCGGCGGCGAGCACCACCGCGGCGACGCGGCGACCCGCCGGCGCATCCATTTTTTCGCGCGGCTGCGGCCGCGTGACAATTTCCATCAGAAGCCCGCCGACACCCATGCCTGTAATGTCCTCGCGCGTAACATGGATTCCGGCGAGCAACCGCATCAAGACCCAGTCAAAGCCATTCTCCTTCGGGCTGCGCGCACAGCCGGGAGCACCCAGAACCGGCTGGCCCCGCACTTTCCCGATCAACATCAGGTTGCCCGGATCGACCGGCATTCCAAAATGTTCGATCTGCCCACCGACCGCCTCCACGGCCGCGGGAATCACATCGCGGCGATCGGCGATGGCCGATGCGCCAAACACGATCACCAATTCGGCCCCGGCATCAAGCAACTCGCCGATCGTCCGCGAAAGCACTCCCTGTTCGTGCGCCACGCGCCGCTCGGCAATGATTTCTGCCCCGGCCGGGGCAATGCGCGCCGCCGTGATCTTCAGTGTCTTTTCAATGACCTTTGGCGCGAGCCCAGGCAGCAATGTCGACACCACCCCAATCTTGCGCACCTTGTAGGGTGCAACACGTATGACCGGCTTGGCCTTGACGGCAGCCGCCACTGCTTCATCGCGATCGGTGCCGTCCACGGCAAAAGGAATGATCTTCACGGTTGCAACCATTTCCCCTTCGACGACGGGCTTGAAGGCCGCCAGTGTCGCTACCGTGATCGATTCATCGATCCGGTTGAGTGCGTCGACAGACTTCTTGTCGATAATTAAAACGCCAGATTTTTCGGCAAATAGATTGCAGCGCCCGGTAAAGGCGCGGTCGACGCGCACGCCGTCGCCTTTGACAGCAACG
>DASSIT010000019.1:0-17161 GCA_035691545.1 Pseudolabrys sp.
ATCGATGCATTGTGGGAAATTGGACGGCGGGAGGAAGCGCGCGATATGTTCGTCGACGCGCTGCAAATGCGTAACCGCTACGGTTTATTGTCAGAGGATATACACCCCGTATCCGGAAAATTGTGGGGGAATTTTCCGCAGACTTACTCGATGTCAGGATTGACCTTGACGGCAATCAAGCTGTCGCGAAGCTGGGGAGACCGGTCTTGGCGCGGCTCGTCGTAGTGTCAAACAGGGTCGGCGTTCCCGATCGCGCCGCGCGGGCCGGTGGCCTCGAGGTTGCGATCCGGCCGGCGCTGAAACGGCACGGCGGCCTGTGGTTCGGCTGGAGTGGCCGCGTTGCCGAAGACGTGCCACGCGGAGTCAAGTCCGTTACTCATGACAATGTCACGTATGCGACCGTCGACCTCAGCAAAGACGACTATCAGGAATTCTATAACGGCTTTGCCAATCGCGTGCTGTGGCCAATTTTACATTACCGGCTCGACCTTGCCGAATTCACACGCCGGGATCTCGGCGGCTATTTCCGAGTCAACCAGTACTTCGCCACTCAACTTGAATCATTGCTGCAGCCCGACGATGTGGTGTGGGTGCACGACTACCATTTAATTCCGCTGGCCAAGGCACTTCGCGATCGAGGCCGCAGAAACAAGATCGGCTTCTTCATCCACATCCCATTCCCGCCTCCCGAAATTCTGACTGCGCTGCCCAACCACGATCAGCTGATACCGGCGCTTTGCCATTACGATCTCGTCGGGTTCCAGACCGAAGTCGACGCGGCTAATTTCTCACGTTACATCGCCAATGAGTGCGGCTTGCCTTGGGCCAGCGGCAATAGTTTCCATTATGGCAGCCGCATCGTCCAAGTCGGGACATTCCCGGTCGGGGTCGAGACTGAAGCGTTCTCACGATTGGCGCGGCGCGCGGTGGAAACGCATTTCGTGCGCGAAGTCCTGGATAGCCTGTCTGGACGTGCAATGATTATCGGCGTCGATCGTCTCGACTATAGCAAGGGCATTCCGGAGCGCATGTTCGCGTTCGAGCGTTTTCTTGCGAATTTTCACGACTCGCGAGGCAAGGTCACATATCTTCAGATCACGCCGCGCAGCCGAACCGGCATCCCGGAATATGCCGACATGGGCCGCGCCGTAGGTGAGGCGGTCGGCCGGATCAACGGCGCGTATGGCGAGGCCTCATGGACTCCCGTGCGCTACATCAACAAAGCGCACAGTCGTACGGCGTTGGCTGGCCTCTATCGGGCGGCACGGGCCGGGCTTGTTACCCCGTTGCGCGACGGCATGAATTTGGTCGCAAAGGAATTCGTCGCGGCGCAAAATCCGGAAGATCCCGGCGTACTGATCCTTTCGCGTTTTGCCGGCGCAGCGCACGAATGTGCGGCCGCGCTCCTGATCAATCCCTACGATCCTGAAGGGGTCGGCAACGCGATCAATCGCGCTCTCTCGATGCCGTTGGAAGAACGCCGTCAACGCCATGCTGACAACTTCAAGATGCTTGTGCGCAATGACCTCAGCCATTGGGCAGAGCGCTTTCTTCGCATGCTCAAGCATCCGCCCGGCGCCAGCGGCACGCGTCCGCTCGTCCTTGCGGCGGGTCTTGGCTGATCATCGATCATCGGGGACAACGGCCGTACTATCGGGTATGGTGCTAGAGCATGAACAAAACAATCATCTCGATTCTTCGAGTCGGAACCGGGTTTTGCTGCCTGATCTTGGTTTTTGCGGCGAGCGAAAATGCGTTGGCTGCCGATGCGCGACACGGCGAAACACTGGCCAAACGTTGGTGTGCAGCCTGTCATGTGGTGTCGGCCGACCAGAAAAGCGGCAATACCCAGGCGCCGCCATTTTCAGCCATCGCGCGGAAGCCCGGCTTCGATGGAGCAAACATCGCTACGTTCCTGCAAACGTCGCACCCGCGAATGCCGGATATGAATTTAACGCGCGGCGAAGCGGCAGATCTCGCTGCCTACATCAAATCGCAACGCTAGCCTTATGCGCCGGATTTTGCCCTGCGTAGATCAGGTGGGATGGCTTCGTCGGCCAATGCCTTGAGTGCGGCGTCGAGCGGCATCACCTGCTGACTTTCCTTGCCGAGGCGCCGAATGGAGACCGTATGTTCGGCGGCTTCTTTCCTTCCAACGACAAGAATGGCAGGGACTTTTGCAAGGGAGTGCTCGCGGACCTTGTAGTTTATCTTCTCGTTCCGAAGATCGGAATTGACTCGCAGGCCGAGCCTGCGAGCGGACGCGGTGGCTTCGCGCGCAAAGTCATCGGCATCCGATGTGATGGTCGCAATGACAGCCTGTACGGGCGCTAGCCACAGCGGCAGATGGCCGGCATAGTGCTCGATCAGAATCCCCGTGAAGCGTTCTAGAGAGCCGAACATCGCGCGATGGAGCATCACCGGAGTGATCTTGTTCGAATGCTCATCGATGTAGAAAGCGCCGAGCCGGGCCGGCATGTTCAGGTCGACCTGGACAGTCCCGCACTGCCAGTCGCGACCGATTGCATCCCGCAGGACATATTCGAGTTTAGGTCCGTAGAAAGCGCCTTCACCCTTGTTCAGGGACCACGGCCGGCCGGAAGCCTTCAGCGCCGCCATTAATCCGGCCTCAGCCTTGTCCCAGATTGCGTCATCGCCGATGCGCTTGTCCGGCCGGTCGGAAAATTTGATGCGGACATCTGAAAAACCGAAATCTTCGTAGATCGAGAGAATCTGGTCGTTGACCTTGAGGGTTTCCTCAGCGATCTGGCTTTCCGTGATGAAAATGTGCGCGTCATCCTGCGTAAAGGCACGCACCCGCATGAGCCCGTGAAGTGCGCCCGATGGTTCGAAGCGATGGACCTTGCCGAATTCGGCGATCTTCACGGGAAGTTCTCGGTAGCTGCGCAGACCGTTCTTGAAAATTTGTACGTGGCCCGGGCAGTTCATCGGTTTCACCGCATAGACACGCTCGTCTTCCTCGCGTTTTTGCGTAAGGAAGATCATGTCCGAATAGGTAGGGATGTGGCCGGTCGTCTCCCATAGCGACTTGTCCATGAGCTGCGGCGAGTTGACTTCAACAAATCCAAACTCTTGCTGGCGTCGGCGGATGTAACCCTCGAGCTCCTGGAACAGAGTCCAGCCGTTCGGATGCCAGAATACGGAGCCGGGGGCTTCCTCCTGGAAATGGAACAGGCCCATCTCCCGGCCGACTCGTCGATGATCGCGTTTCTCGGCTTCCTCGATCTGCTTTAGGTAGGCATCGAGTTCTTCTTGCTTGGCGAAGGCCGTGCCGTAGATGCGGGTGAGCATCGGGTTCTTGGAATCGCCGCGCCAATAGGCACCGGCCACTTTCATAAGCTTGAAGGCGCTACCGATCTTGCCTACCGATGTCATGTGCGGGCCGCGGCAAAGGTCGAACCAGTCACCCTGCTTGTAGATCTTGATCTGCTGGTCGGCCGGAATCGCATCGACCAACTCGACCTTGAAGGTCTCACCCATGTCGCGGAACGTCTTCTTGGTCTGCTCACGCGACCAGACCTCCTTTGTGAAAGGCTTGTCGCGCGCGATGATCTCGCGCATTTTTTTCTCGATCACCGGCAGATCTTCAGGCGTGAATGGCTGATTTCGGAAAAAATCGTAGTAAAAGCCGTTTTCGATCACCGGCCCGATCGTCACTTGTGTGCCCGGCCAAAGATTTTGCACGGCTTCGGCAAGCACGTGGGCTGTGTCATGACGGATCAGTTCAAGCGCGCGCGGATCGTCGCGCGAGATGAATTCGATTTTGGCGTCGCGGTCGATTGAATCGGATAGATCGGTGAGAACGCCGTCGAGCGCCATCGCGACGGTTCTTTTCGCTAAGGACGGCGAGATGCCTTTGGCAATGCCGAGTCCGGTTGTGCCTGAGGGGTATTCGCGGCGTGCGCCGTCGGGAAAGGTCAGCGCGACCATAAGCGTCTCCTGATGCTCACTCGCTGCCTACGAACGCAGGTAAGCGTGAATTCCGATATAGCAGGCAAATCGGATCGCGCAACTAGGCGCGGGGCGCTTCATTGACGCCGCGCCAGCGGCCATAGCGCCAGGGCAGGTACCATCGCGATCGGTCGGGCAGTCGTTCGGGTACAAAATCAAGGCCCGACGTTCCCCAGGGATTGCAGCGCAGGATGCGCGCCACGGCCATCCAGCCACCGGCCCAAAGACCAAACCGGCCAATAGCCTCGTCGGCATATTCGGAGCAGCCGGGTAAATGGCGGCATCGTGGTCCGATCAGGGGTGCAATTGCCGCGCGATACACAATGATCAGGCCATGGCCCGCCAGGCGCGGGATGCGCATCAGGTAGCGCTGTTTGCTGGCAGGTTCAGCCATGTCCATGGCTCATGTTCCAGTGAAGCTTTAAAGGCCCTGCCGGGGGAGTTCCGCAGGAAGTTCCAAGTTTATGGAACTATTGATCATTTGATCTGGTGCAATGCTGCGTACAGCGACTTTTTTACACTAGACCCGAATCTCGCAACTGCACTAAGTATTAGCAACGTTGGGGGGTCATCAACGCCACTTAAGCTCTGCCAGAACGTGGAACGACCACGCCAGAAGACGGGCTCGGTGGTGAGACAGGGGTAGAATGAACCGCTCGATCCTGTTTGCTGCGCTTGCACTTGCGGCGCCCACGCTACTATTGCCGGCGTCACTTCGCGCGTCCGATCGCGCACTGCCAATGCACTTTGAATTGCGCGTGCAGGGCCCCGCCGAAGCCTGCGGTAAAAGCTGCAAAAGATTCGTTGCGGCGTCGGGCGCGATTACCGCCGATACCCCACGCCACTTTCTCCTCTTTACACAGAGCCACGACGTCAATGGTGCGACGGTTGTGCTGGACTCCGATGGCGGGTCAGTGCACGGCGCAATCGCGCTCGGACGCGAACTGCGTAACCTGAAGCTCGCGACCACCGTCGGCACACTTATCGATCTTCCCACCGAGGGCCAGGACGAGCCGCGCGTGACGCTGTCGCCTCGCGGCGACTGCGAGTCAATGTGCGCTTTCGTTTTGCTTGGCGGTGTCCACCGCTCGGTCCCGATAGACTCGCGCGTGATGGTGCATCAAATTTGGCTCGGTGATCGCCGCGAGGATCCGACTGCAGCAAATTATTCGGCTGAAGACCTGGTGCTGGTCCAGCGCGACATCGGGCGGCTCGCGCAATATACTGCGGAGATGGGTGCATCCATCGATCTTCTCGATGTAGCTTTGCGCATACCCCCTTGGGAGCCGATGCATGCTCTTACGCGCGATGAATTGCGGCGCACGCGGCTGACAACTGAGGACGCGAATGTCACAGCAACGGGAACGGTCGCCACCTCATCGCCCGCTACATCCATGCAGCCTGTTCCTCGCATGACCAACGGCGTGCATGCGACGCCGATCAGCGAACAACGATGGGCACTGGTGGATCGCGCCGGCGCTGCGACGCTTGCGCGGCGTCAGCCGCTTACCGTCGAGGGTGAGGAGATCGGCAGTTTTGATCTCGTCGTAGCCTGCGGCCCCGGCAGCGATAGTTACGATGTGACGTATGTCGAGCGCCGGCATAGTGGCGAACAGATCCCCGTCCCGGCATCGCTTGACAGCGTCAGTCTGCGGGTAGGGGGCAATTCCGCTCCACTGAAAGTCGTTTCGTCAGAGCGGCGCAGCTCACCCGACGAACTCACGACCTACGCCTCCGGACGCGTGCCGGCCAACCTGATCGGTGCGTTTGCTGCCATTGGCAGCCATTCGATGCTCGTAACGACTGAGAGCCCGCACCTTGTGACCGGGATTCGTCTCGGCAACACCGGCGCCTCGCAGAATCTGCCGCGGCTGTCCGCAGGCTGCAGCAAGCCGATTGGTGATCGGGCTGACCTCACCCGGGTGAAGACCGGCGGCCTGGCGGCAGCAAAGTAGCTATTCCGCAGCCTGCGCGCGCTTGCCGTTGGATTTGGCCTCGATCTGGTCGAGCGCCGACACGACGGCATCGAAGGTAAGCAGCGTAGAGGCGTGACGAGCCTTGTAATCGCGCACCGGCTCAAGCACGGCGATCTCGGCCCATTTCCCCGCAGGGGGTGGGCCGTTTTCCTTCAGCATCTTGCGTACTGTTTCACGTAATTCGCGAAGCTCTGCGGGCTTTGCCCCAACCACGTGGCGCGCCATGATCGACGAAGAGGCCTGCCCGAGGGCGCAGGCTTTCACGTCGTGGGCAAAATCCGTGACTTCCCCACCGCGCACTTTCAGATCGACGGTGACGGTAGAACCGCAAAGTTTCGAATGAGCGGTGGCCGTAGCGTCGGGTGCGGGCAGCCGGCCCAGGCGCGGAATGTTCCCCGCCAAGTCCAGGATTCGGCTATTATAAACCTCGTTAATCATCGAAATCTTACCGAATATGCGAAATCGGCGGATTGCCTCGGCGGTCCAAATGAATATATAGGGATTGACCCGATGGTGCGAGAAGGGGTTCTTCGCACCGGCATGGCGTAAGCTATGTGGAATGGGAATGCAGCGTCCTGATGTCGCGGCCGGACAAAAATCGTCCCCCGTGGGTTAAACGACGCGGCCACCCCGGTGACACTCCCGGCGCTGCCTTTGCGGGCAAGTGCTGGTCGAACGGAGAGACCCGTCATGGATGCCAAAAATACCAACGTGAAGCCGTGGCCCAAACAAGGGCTGTCAGATCATGTTCGCGCCGCGCCGGCGCCTATCGAGCCGCGCCCATCGCGCGAGCAGGCGGAAGCAGCCGTGCGCACGCTGATCGCTTATGCCGGCGATGATCCCACCCGCGAAGGTCTGCTGGAGACTCCACGGCGAGTGATCGGCGCTTACGAGGAAATTTATCAAGGGTATCGTGAGTGCCCGGTCGAAGTTCTGGATCGGACATTCAGCGAGACCGGTGGCTATGACGATTTCGTGCTGGTCCGCGATATCGGGTTCAATTCGCACTGTGAACATCACATGATGCCGTTCTACGGCAAGGCGCATGTCGCCTATATGCCGGTCGATCGTGTCGTGGGTCTGTCGAAGCTTGCACGCCTTGTTGATGTTTATGCACGGCGTCTTCAGACGCAGGAGCATCTGAATTCGCAAATAGCGACCGCCATCGAAGAGATTTTGAAGCCGCGTGGCGTCGCCGTCATGATCGAGGCCGAACATATGTGCATGTCGCTGCGCGGGGTGGAAAAACCCGGCGCGTTGACGGTAACGACGTATTTTACCGGCAAGTTTCGTGAGGACACCAGCGAGCAGGTGCGTTTCATGACGATGCTTCGCGGCGGTCAGCGATAAGCGCGTTAGCGGTCAGCGTTACGATTTCTCCTTTTGTCGTTGCCGGACTGTGCCCAGCAATCCGTGTTGACATGCCTCATCGGGCGACACCCCCAATGGCGAACAAATCGACTGACATTGAAGAAGGCCTGGCTTTCACGCCGAAATTCGACGCCGAGGGTTTGGTCACGGCCGTTGTGACTGACGCCGCTTCGGGTGACGTACTGATGGTTGCGCATATGAACGACGAGGCATTGCGCAAGACGATCGCAAGCGGCGAGGCGTGGTACTACAGCCGCTCGCGCAAATCGCTGTGGAAAAAGGGAGAGACGTCTGGTCACGTGCAGCGTGTCATCGAGTTGCGCGTTGATTGCGACCAAGACGCGCTTTGGCTCAAGGTCGACCAGCTCGGCGCAGGCGCGTGCCACACCGGCCGGCGCTCGTGCTTCTATCGCGCGGTGCCTTTGGGCAAACCCAATTCGGTGACGCTTGAATTCCGCGAGGCGGAAAAGCTTTTTGATCCTGACAAAGTCTACAAGTAGTCGTGATCGCGGGGCTTGCCCCGGCCATGGCCGTCCACTAGCCGCGCTTTACGCTCGCGAGCAATGCCTGCGCACGCGCGAGATGCGGGCGGTCGTACATCTTGCCATCAATTCCAACTGCGCCGGCGTCGGGCTGTTTCGCAAAAGCGGCGATTACCGCCTTCGCCTTCTCAATCTGCGCCGCGGTCGGGGTGAATACCTCGTTGATCACCGGAACCTGGGTAGGGTGAATCGCAAGACGGCCCGCAAAACCGTCGCGTCGCGCGGCCTCAGTGTCGCGCCGTAAACCTTCGGAGTTGCGGAAATCGACATAGACCGTCTCAATCGCCGGGACCTTTGCTGCCGCAGCGGCATACAAGCAGATCGATCGCGCGAGGCGATAAGGCTCAGTCAACTCACCCTGCGGGTCACGATTGGTTTCTGCCAAAAGCTCGGCCGACAGATCCTCGGGACCCCATGTCAGCCCGATCAGCCGTGGACTCGCATTGCGATATGTGCCGGCGGAAAAAAGGCCGGCAGCCGATTCAACGGCTTGCGCGAGGATCTTGATGTGTCCCTCCGGCAATCCGGCGATTGCCTCGCGCGCCGTAAGCTTGGCGTCGAGATGAACGATGCTCGGCCCGCCTTCCGCCTTGGGAAAAACGACAGCGTCTGGCTTTCCCGCAACGATCACATCGAGATCGGCGTCGGTCATGCCGGTCTCCAGCCCATTGATCCGCACGAGCAACCGAGGCCGCTGGCCGGCCGCGCCGGCCCGCTTGAGAAAATCCAGCGCCGCAGTGCGCGCAACTTCCTTACGCTCGGGAGTGATCGAATCCTCCAGGTCGATGATCACCGCGCCGGCGCCACTCAAGAGAGCCTTGTCTAGCTTTGAGCCGCCGTCGGCGGGTACGAAAAGAAACGAGCGCATCATTTCGGCCGCATCCGCATGAAGGCCTGACGGTGGCACTCCGCAACCAGCGTGCCGTCCTGCTTGAATGCCTTGTGGTGGAATTCGACGATGCCGGCGCCGGGCCGGGATTTTGACTCGCGCTTGCTGACGACCTGCGTCGTACAGTGCACGGTATCGCCTTCGAACAGCGGATTCGGGAATTTCACATCGGTCATTCCAAGATTGGCGATCGTGGTGCCGACGGTCATGTCCGAGACCTGGATTCCGATCATAAGCCCGAGCGTGAACAGCGAGTTCATCAGCGGCTGACCCCATTCCGTTTCGGTCTCGCAAAAATGTCGATCGATGTGCAACGGCTGCGGGTTGAGCGTCATGTTTGAGAACAGCATGTTGTCCATCTGGGTCACCGTGCGGGTGTACCGGTGCTCATAGGTTTTGCCGGCCTCGAAATCCTCAAAATAGAGGCCGCCGCGCTTATGCCGCTGAATCGTATCCGCCATCGGTCCCTCCGGAATTTGCTTGCAAAATAGGGGCTTGTGAACCGCGTTTACCGTTCATTTACCATAGTTCCCGCATGTTCGGTTGGCCCGCGGGACCTGTTGCGTCGCGTCAATCACCCATAGTCCGAGACCTCTACAAGGCGCAACACGATGGCCGTCAACCCCGCTGCTATCAGTGCGGCCCCACAAGTCACGGGGGCGATCCGCCAGGCGGCGCAATCCACCGGCATCAGCTTCGAATATTTGCTGACGACTGCGAAGATCGAATCCAACTTCAATCCGTCTGCGCAGGCGTCGACGTCGTCGGCAAAAGGTCTTTATCAATTCATCGATCAGACCTGGCTCGGCACAATGAAGCAGGCCGGCGCTGCCTTGGGGCTCGGCCGCTACGCCGATGCCATCACGCGCTCGCCGGACGGCCACTACGACGTTTCGGATCCGGCCATGCGTACGGCGATCCTGCGGCTGCGCAGCGATCCGCAGGCGAGCGCCATGCTCGCAGGCGCGCTGACGCGCAACAACGCGGCTTTAGTCGGTGGCAATATCGGACGTCAGCCGAGCAATGGCGAGCTTTATATAGCGCATTTTCTGGGCGCCGACGGTGCGTCCAAGCTGATCAACAGTGCGTCAATGCATCCCTCGGCCAGCGCGGCTGCCATGTTTCCGAGCGCGGCTGCTGCAAATCATGGCATTTTTTACGACGGCACGGGTCGCGCGCGCAGCGTCGGCGAGGTGTACCGGAAGCTGACTCGACTTTTCGATTCCGCCCGCAACGTTGCCGTCGCGCAGGGCGGGTTTTCGAACGGGATTGGCACTGCAGCTGCGATTGCGGCACCGCCCTTGCCGCCACCGGTGACCGTCGCTTCGGCGCCGCTCATAAGAGCAGCGGCAGGCACACGCATGCGTGTCGCCTCGGTTGCGCCGCCAATTCCACCGGCGTCCATTCCCTCGCCCGATACCGCAGGGACGACGCAGGCCTTTGCGCGCGCCAGCGAGCAGCTTCCGCCGTCCCCAGGCCCACGGCCATCGTTCCAGTCCATGTTCACGGATCGCGTCAATCAGCCCCTGGCCCAGACCGTGAACCATCTTTGGGGGGCGCCGACGGCAGGAGCGCCGCCAACCGCCCAATCGGTCCAGGTGCTCGATCTATTCACCGACACACGGCCTAACGAGCGCAAGCTATTGGGCGACAAAGCCTGAAATGCTTTTAGGCGGTTGCCACATGCTTAACGTCGGCTCAATTTCTATGGTGAACGGTTTATTAAGCCTCCTTGGATACGCTCATTCGGCGCCGTCAGTGGGGGCGGCTCCAGTAGCGTTGATCGTGCCATGATCGTTCGTCAGTTCTTGCAGTGGGTACGCCAAGCGCCGCCCGGGGAGCGGGCGGAGGCCACGTCCGCGCTGGCGCGCGCGTATCTTTACTCCGAACTCTCGACCGATGATCGAGCCGCGGCCGAGGGCGCGATGATTATGTTGCTGGATGACCCATCGCCATTGGTGCGGCGCGCGCTTGCCGAAGCATTCGCGTCTGCCGGGGAGGCGCCGCGTGTTGTCATTCAGGCGCTTGCGGGGGACCAGCCAGACGTCGCATTGCCCGTACTCACGCACTCACCGTTGCTGCTCGAAGACGATCTGGTCGATCTGATTGCAACCGGACCAACGGATGCCCAGGTTGCCATCGCCAGCCGTGCGCCATTGTCGCGCGGGCTGGCCGCGGCGATCGCCGAAGTCGGCGCGCCGGAATCGTGTCTCGCGCTTCTTGAGAATTGCGACGCCGATATCACGCCTTTTTCCATGGACCGAATGATCGAGCGCTTCGGTCATCTCGCGCCCATCCGCGAAAATATGCTGGCGCGTGAAGATCTGCCGATGGCCATGCGCCAGGCATTGCTCTCGAAACTTTCGCAGACGCTTGCCGGCTTTGTAGCGGCGCGGCAATGGATGGGGCCCGAGCATGCCGAATTTGCGACAAGAGAGGCGTGCGAAAAAGCGACCGTCGCGCTTGCGGCCGATACGCCTTACGAAGAGGTTGGCGCGTTGGTCCAGCACTTGCGTCAGAGCGGACAACTGACGGCGGGGATGCTGCTGCGCGCACTTCTGTCCGGAAACGTCGTGCTGTTCGAAGAGGCTCTTGCCGAACTATCTGCGATGCCGATCGATCGCGTGAGCGGCTACATCCATGACAGGAACATCTCAGGTTTCAGAGCGCTCTATCGTAAGGCCGGTTTGCCGGACCTCGCATATCCGGCCTTCCGCGAGGCGCTTGCAGCAATCCGCGCCGGGTTGCTGATCGGCGAGCATGGCGGGGCAGTCAGAATCAAGCGGCGCGTTGCCGAGCGCGTGCTGAATGCATGTGCGTGCGAGCAGGGCGGCGACAACGCGTCACTGCTGGCATTGTTGCGGCGGTTTGCGGTTGAGGCGGCGCGCGAAGAGGCGCGGCTGTTCTGTGATGATCTGATCGCCGACGCGTGCATCATGCAGGCCGACCAGTCGTTCGACGATGTGCAACTGGCCGCGGCTTAGCCGGAGCGGCTAGCGCGCTCGATCTTATTCGGGCACGATTGAGGGTCCAGCGAGCCGCTTGAGCACTTCCGGACGGTCGCGATTTTCGCTGATCAGAAAATAATTCGTGACCTCGCGCAGCCGCGTGGTCAATGTCGCAGCCAGCTGTTTTGCATCTGAACGCGCGTATTCACGATGGATGGCACGAATAGCGTCCACATGCTGGCCGATCAAGGCGATGGGGATGCGGCTGATTTCGGGCGTGTGTTCGATGAGGCGGCATAGGCTTTCCGCTGCGGAGGCAATGGCGGGATAGCCGAACGTTGCGGCTTCGCTTTTGATGTCGTGAGCGGCGCGGAAAAGCGCGTCCGTGCTGGTTTGCGTTATGCCGGTTTTGACGACATCGTGGCGAGCACGGTCGAGCCGGTCGCATTCGGAATCCATCCAGCTGCCAAATTCAGGAGAAAGCCCCGCCAATGCCTTCTCGGCGCGCGCCACAGGATCCTCCTCGCCGGAATGGGATGAGCCCGCCGATACGGCCCCACGCAATTTATTTTGGGGCACAATAACTTCGTGGTCGCCGTAGGTCACGGTCGTCGACGAGTCCTTCGCGTGAGACATTAGGAAGTGCCTCTATCACACCGGAGCCCTGGCCTTTTCCAGCAACGGCGTCTGGCGGATCACGTCGGCCTTGCCGCCCTTGCGCCGTTCGGGGCCGATATAGTTTGAATTCGTGAGACGACGGCGGTCCGGTCCGAAATAGGTCTTGGTCTTTATGAAGGGTCGCGGGTTCGCGACCACGTTGATGATCCGTTGGTAGAGTCCCTTTGCGGATATAGGCTTCGCCAGAAATTCGGTGACCCCGGCGTCACGCGCCGCCGTGACACGCTTCTTCTCGGAATGCCCCGTGAGCATGATGATTGCCACGTAGGGATTGGCGTTGGCACCCGGTTGACGGATCATCTGCACGAGTTCCAGCCCGTCGAAGATCGGCATGGCCCAGTCGGTAATCACGATATCAGGAAGGTAATGCGTGAACGCTTCCAGGCCGGCTGCGCCATCTTCCGCCTCATAGACTTCACGCGCGCCGAATCCATGCAGAAGCGTGCGCAATATGCGTCGCATATGCGTGTTGTCGTCGATGACGAGGAAACGCAGGCGGTTGAAATCGATCCGGACCATGGTGCCCCGGGCCTCGGGCATGCTGTGCAGCCCGATACCATCCCGCCGAAGCTACCGGTGCCCCGTTAACGAATGGTTTAGGATGGCCACGGCGGCGCGCTCGCTAATCCTTCAGCAGGCCTGCCATTATGCGTTCACGCGTTAGCGGCAAATCTCGGATGCGGGTGCCCAGAGCATGGGATACCGCATTGCCGATTGCGGCCGCCGTGGGCCCGGCCGTGACCTCGCCGACGCCGAGCGGTACGTCATCTCTGGTGTTCAACAATTCGACGTCAATCTCGGGGACTTCACTGAACTTCAAGACGGGGTAGGTCTCCCAATCGAATGAGGCGACGCCGTTATCAAAGCGCACCTGCTCTTTGAGGACCCAGCTCGCCGACTGGATGATGCCTCCTTCGAGCTGATTCATAACTCCGTCGGGGTTGACGATCAGGCCGCCGTCGGCTGCGCACCAGACATGGTGCAGCCGGATTTCTTCCTCGACTGATAACTCAACAACTACAGCGCAATAGGCTGCGCGGTTCTTGTAGCGCGCGAAGGCAATGCCGCGGCCACGGCCGGTACCAGCGGGCGCGCCGCCATGCCATTTGGCCATCGCGGCGACTTTCTCGATAACGGCGCGGGCACGTGCGTCGGCAGTGATCGAGAGCCGATACTGTACAGGATCTTGTCCCGCGCGCGCGGCGAGATCGTCGATGCAGCATTCCATCGCAAAGATATTTGGCATCGCACCGAGCCCACGCAGTGCCGAGGTCCGCACCGGGGCTTCGGTAACAAGGTGATGGAGGATGCGCTTGGCCGGAATGTCGTAGAGTGGCTCGCCGTTGCGGGTAGCACCTCCGCCGTTCGACTCCGATACATCATTCGGCGGCGGCTCGGGCGGCGGCTCGGGCAGAGCGAGCGCCCCCAGCAGGTTGCCGCCGGCTCCGGGGCGCAGATTATGCGTTGGACTCCAGATTTCCTGCGTCCAGTCGACCGGTTTACCAGCCTCGTCGAGGAGCACCCGCACCTTCACGACCATCGCAGGTGTTTTAGGCTCGTAGATAAATTCCTCTTCCCGGCGCCAGCGCACACGGATGGGTTTTCCCGGCTGCTGCATAGCGATGATCGCAGCATCCGCGGCGGCATCATCGGCGCCATTGTGACCGTAACACCCGGACCCTTGCACGTGATGAACGACAATCGAGCCGGGATCGAGCTTGAGCATCCTCGCCAGCGCGGTCCGCAACGGATAGACGCCCTGACAATGGGTCCAGACGGTCAACTTGCCGTCTCGATAGAGCGCCAGACCGCACGACGGCGAGACTGAAGCATGCGCCAGATAACCGCGGGTGTAGGTCGCTTCGTAGCGTTGTCTGCCTTGCGGATTGCCCACTTCGGGCGCGCCGAATATGCGTTCGACCACCGGCCGCTGCAGCAGCCAGCCGGCCTCCTGTTGGGCCGCCGTGGGCGTCTCGACATTCAGCCAGGCCACATGATTGACGGCGACCACTCCCGCCGCCTCGACAGAGGTTTCATCGGGACCAATGATCGCCAGGAAATTTCCGTTGCGGACGAATTCGATGGGTCCCTTGGCCGCGCGCCGAATAGCTTTTTCATCGATCGAACCGATGGTCGCGCCGCGATTGGGTTGACGCACGACGCGCGCGTGCATCATGCCGTCGATCCGCATGTCATGGATGAAGACCGCATCGCCAAAAATCTTTGCCGGCAAGTCGAGGCGCGCGCTGTTTGAACCGATTGTCCTGAGATCGGAGACGCGCTTGCGCGCACCGGTGCCGGTTGCCTTGACGCGAAGATCAACGCCGCCTGCAAGCGTCCAATAATCCTGTCCGGTAGAAGAGCCGTTGCGCAGAATTCTGCCGTCAGCGATGGATAGTTCGTTCACCGGGCAGTGGAGCACATTCGCCGCCTGTTCGAGAAACAGCGCGCGGACATCGGCGCAGGCTTGCCGCATTGCGACACCGCCGAACTGGATCGATTGACTGCCCGCCGTATAGCCCTCGTTCGGAGCCTTTTCGGTATCGCCGGAGCGGATTGTGATGCGCTCCATGCCAACATCAAGCTCGTCAGCGGCAATTTGGGCCATTGCGGTGACGACACCCTGGCCGAGTTCAACACGGCCGGTGAGGACGGTCACCTTGCCCGGCGCCGGGAAATCGACCCAGCGGTCGAGATCGGGATTTGCCTCGAGCGGACCGGGCAGGGCAGCGGTCATTGGCCGGCCCCGGCACGTATGGCGGCTGCCGCCTTTTCGACTGCGCGTATGATGCGATTGTGAGAACCGCAACGGCAAATGTTTCCGTCGAGTGCCTGCGCAATCTCAGCGCGCGTTGGCGACGGGTTCTTGTCGAGCAGCGCCTTGGCCGAGACCAGAATTCCCGCAAGGCAGTAGCCGCACTGGCCAGCTTGCTCCCCAAGAAAGGCGGATTGCAGGGGGTGCGGACGGTCGGCGCTGCCCAATCCCTTGACGGTCGTGACTTGTTTTCCCAAAATACTCCATATGGGCTTTGTGCAGCACTTCTCGGCTACGCCATCGATCAGCACCATGCAGCAGCCGCACTGCTCAAGCCCGCAGCCGAAACGAGTACCCATCAGGCCGAGCTCGTTACGCAGAACATTGAGTAGTGGTGTCTCTTCGTTGTCGAGTGACACACTCACGGGCAGGCCATTGACTGAAAATTCGAATTGTTTGGACACGCGCGCTCCTAAAATCCGAATTGCTCGCGCAAAATGCGTTCGTCGAGATTGTGGCCGGGGTCGAACAACATGTTGATCGATACGGCATGGTCCATGCTGATGTCGACGTTACGCACCGAGCGGACCTCGTCATGATCGGCGACCGCGGCGACCGGGCGCTTGTCGGCCTCCATGACTTCGATGGTGACCTTTGCTTTATCCGGCAGCAATGCGCCGCGCCATCGGCGTGGCCGGAATGGGCTGATGGGTGTGAGGGCCAGAAGCGGCGCATTGATCGGAATGATGGCGCCCTGCGCCGAAAGGTTGTACGCCGTCGAACCGGCGGGCGTGGCAACCAGCACGCCATCGGACACCAACTCAGCGAGCCTTTCCCGTCCGTCGATCAGGATGCGCAGATGCGCCGCTTGCGCGCTTTGCCGGAACATTGAAACTTCATTGATGGCGTGATGTTCGTGCGTGCGCCCTTGCGCGTCTTTAGCGCGCATCAACAGCGGATGAATGACCGTGATATGTGCGTTCGCCAGCCGTTCGGTAAGGCGTTCCTCGGCGAACTCGTTCATCAGGAAGCCGACTGTTCCCCGATGCATGCCATAGATCGGCTTGCCCGATTTCATGAACTTGTGCAGGGTTTGGAGCATCAGCCCGTCACCTCCAAGCGCGACAATGACGTCAGCTTTGGTGGGATCGGCATTGCCGTAGCGTTTTTCCAGCCGGGCATAAGCCTCGCGTGCTTCCGGCGTCTGGCCGGCCACGAAGGCGACGTGCTGGAAACGCTTGAGCGGCGGGCTCATGGTAACCTTTTCGAGGTATGACAATGGAACGCGCGGTGCTCGTCTATACGACTTGGCCATCGATTGTCGAGGCGGAGCGGTCGGGGCGCGCCATTGTTGAGCGGCGGCTGGCGGCCTGCGTGAATATCCTGCCGGGAATGCTGTCCCATTATTGGTGGCAGGGCAAAATCGAGCGGGCAGAGGAAGTCCTCATGTTCATCAAGACCCGCGCCGAATTGGCCGAAGCGGTGTGCGGGGCCGTCAAGGAAATGCACAGCTATACGACACCTGCCATCATCGTTCTGCCTGTGGATAGCCTCGACCCCCGCTATCATCGGTGGATCATCCAGGAGACATCGCGGGGCCAATGACGTCCAAGATTCCCTTTCAAACGGGCTGACGAAGATGCTCCGTCAGACCTTGAAAACATTTCGTGAGCTGGGCGCAATCCTGCCACGCGTCTGAAATTTCGATCCGACTTGACTTGCGTGCGTGATCAAGGGAACATTTTGCCGTGCTGGTTCCCCGAGTCAGATCGGGGACGAAAGAGGGAACACGGACACTTCGAATTCTCGAACCAGGATTTGAAGCAATCCGTGGCTGCCCCCGCAACTGTGAGCGGCGAGTCTGCGGTCCAATCATACGGCCACTGGGAAACTGGGAAGGCCGGACCATCCAGACGACGACCCGCGAGCCAGGAGACCTGCCAGCACGGTCACCCAACCGGTGGACGGGGCGTCCATACGGAGCGGTCTTTCGCAGCGGTGACGGCAATGCCGGTGCGAAGGCCGTGAGA
>DASSIT010000020.1:0-55506 GCA_035691545.1 Pseudolabrys sp.
CGCGCGGTCCATCGATTTTTCCGGTGCAATCCGGCCAAGCGCGGCCAGATAAGTCGGCTTCACCGCGCGCGGTGTCAACAGTTTTTCGGGGACGCCATGGTAGATCGTACGGACCCAGTTCGCGTGCGGCACCGGTCGCCGTTGCGAGTTCGAGATAGAGATCAGTGGTGTTGTGCGGAATGCACTGAATACGGGTTGATGCTCTGGCAGATCAAGTCTGCCATGCAGCGTGGTGATGAAAGGAGTGCGTTGTCGCGAGAAAAGCGAAAAAGGGTAATAGTCGAGATGGAAATGCAACAAGTCGAATTCGTCACTTAGCTGACGCACGCGTTCCAACATCACCATGTGCAGAGCATTAGGATCACGAATTGATCCGTCTAGCCGTAGAGCCCTTGGCCACGTCGCCTCGAGTTTTGCAGAGGTTCGAGAATCTCCACTTGCGAAAAGTGTTACGTCGTTACCGAGGGCGACCAACTCTTCAGTCAACCAAAAAACGACTCGCTCCGTTCCGCCATAAAGCTTGGGGGGAATTGCTTCGGTTAATGGGGCTATCTGCGCAATGCGCATTGAACTCCTCGCCGCGGACATGAAAACCTTCCCCGATTGAAAAGCCCAAGCTGGGAACGTTTTCTGGTTACGGTTGTTCCACAAAAATCGGGGGCGCGGCGAGATGGGAGGTATTCCCAGAGTGCAGACGATCATACTTTTGGCGAGGTCTTTGAATGTAATAGTGCGGAGAGGCTGGAGTAATTGGGGGCCCGCGTCATGCCGATCGCCGGGCGTAATGAGGGGTGAGGCGCTGACGACGGATAACTTTTCCAGCTACGCGGGCCGGCCTTTTGCTTTTGTCGGCCGCTATTTGAGGTCGCGATTGCGATCGCATGCGACAATTGTGACAGCGGTTGCGGTGGCTGTGATGTGTTCCGTCGGCACGCAGTATGGAGTCAAACTCCTCGTCGACGGTCTTACCTCGGGACTTTCGCAAAAGGTCTGGCTGGCCTTCCTGCTGCTGTGTTCTTTCATCGCAGCTGACAACTTGCTTTGGCGTGCCGCCAGCTGGGTCGCAAGCTCAGCCTTCGTCAACGTGACTGGAGATCTGCGCCGGGATCTGTTTCGTCACGTGACCGGTCATGCACCGAGTTATTTTACAGGTCAGTTGCCGGGGACGCTCACCAGCAGGATTACAGCGACCTCGAATGCCGTCTTCGCCATGGAGAACATGTTCGTTTGGAATGTTTTACCCCCCTGCCTGGCAACGGTTTCGGCGATTGCACTGGTTGCGACGGTCAGCGTGCCAATGGCGGCTGTACTCAGTGTCGTCGGAAGTGTCGTTGTTATTGCAATGTTTCACCTGGCGGCGGCAGGAAAACATCTTCATCACGATTTTGCGGCCAAGGCGGCGGCCGTTGACGGCGAGATGGTTGACGTCGTCAGCAATATGTCACTTGTCAAAGCATTCTGCGCAGTAAGGCGCGAGCTGGACCGCTTTGGCGCGACAGTTGATTGTGAAATGGCGGCGCGCAGTCGAAGTTTGCTTTATTTGGAAAGGCTTCGCATTGCGCACGCCGTATTAACGGCGGCCTTCACGATTGGACTGGTGGCTTGGGCGGTCGCGCTCTGGCAGCGAGGTTTAGCCACGCCTGGCGACGTTGTTCTCACCTGCACATTGGGGCTTTCGGTCCTGCATGCCACGCGCGATCTTGCGGTCGCCCTTGTCGACGTGACGCAACACGTCGCGCGCCTTTCGGAGGCGCTCGCGACACTCTTGGCTCAACATCAAATGCAGGATCACCCTGACGCTGGCCCGCTCGTCAAGCGTGGCGCGTCAATTGAGTTCGAGAATGTATCGTTTCGCTACCCCGAGGGCAGACTTGTGTTCCGTGCATTGAGGTTGCGACTTGAATCCAATCAGCGGGTCGGACTGGTCGGCGAATCCGGCGGCGGCAAGTCGACCTTGTTCGCTCTGCTTCAACGTTTCTATGATGTGCAGGATGGCCGTGTCCTGATTGATGGGCAGGACATCGCTCGCGTTACGCAAGACAGCTTGCGTTCGGCGATCGCGCTGGTCCCGCAGGATATCTCTCTTTTTCAGCGTTCGATCATGGAAAACATCCGCTACGGGCGTCCGGATGCGACCGACGATGAGGTCGTACAAGCGGCCCGTGCGGCACGATGCGAATTTATCGATGAACTGCCGGCAGGTTTCGCAATGATCGTCGGCGATCGCGGTGCGAAGCTTTCAGGCGGCGAGCGCCAGCGTATTGCCATTGCACGGGCCTTTCTGAAGGACGCGCCAATCTTGTTGCTTGATGAGGCCACGGCCTCTTTGGATGGCGATTCAGAGGAAGCGGTCCGCGAAGCCCTTGGTCGGCTTATGCAGAAACGCACAGTGATAGCCATTGCGCATCGTCTATCGACCCTGCGTAACTTCGACCGTATTGTTGTGTTGAGAGAGGGTCGCGTAGTGGAGGATGGTTCGCCGAATTGGCTGATGAAGCGCAGGGGCGCGTACTATGATCTGATGTGCCGGGAAATGAGTCGACTGACGAGGCGCGCCGCGTAGCCAGCCTGTAGTTTTTTCAAAGCAAGCAACTCAGGCCCGATGTCCGGTCAAGTTGCCAAGCAACCGCGGTTTGCCAAAATCAATTCACGATCCCGGTCACTGGATCGGTAGAACGCCCGCGCAGCTCGCTCGAATACGGCCGTTCTGCGCAATGGAACCATTATCAATCAAATTGGGTTCCCTATCTTCCATCCTCCGTTTGAACAAGGAGGACGTCGTGCGCACGAATCGATCTGCCATCGGTATCATTTTGGCCGCGAGTTGCCTGCTCGTCATTCCTCGACCTCTGCCGGCCGCGGATGCTCCGCAGCCTGCGGCGCCGTCGACTGTGTCGGAACCCTCTATGACCGTCATTGATGGCTCGGCGGTGCGCGGGATTCTTGGCCGCACCGTTCAGGGTGCCGACGGAAAAGACATGGGGCGGATTGTGGACATTATCGTCGATCCGACTGGGCATGTGCGCGCCGCCATAATCGATTTTGGCGGCTTTCTCGGCGTCGGCAGCCGCAAGATTGCGGTGGAGTGGAACGCCTTGCATTTCGGCGATGCATTCAAACACGGCGGTGGCCTGAAACTGGAATTGACTCAAGACCAGCTGGCACCGGCCCCTGAATACAAGGAGGGCAAGCCGGTGGTTGTCATTGGCTCAACCGGCGCCCTCGAACCTTTGGATTTTCCACCCCCAGCCGAGCCGGAGAAATGATCTGTTTGCCAACGGAACACAGCTCATCGAGGATCTTGGCGATCGCCGGCGGACGGCCCGCGCCGGCCATTGGTCGTCTGACGCGGGCGCGGATCAGGGGCCTTCGGTTCGCAGCACCCGTGGGCTCGACTGGTTTGTGTTTTTCCTCGCTGATGTGCAGACCGGATTCGGCCCCTTCGTCGCCGTCTATCTGACAACGCAAAAATGGACTCAAATTGAGATCGGCCTGATCCTGTCCGTTGGCGGCCTGATTGCTCTACTGGGCCAAATTCCAGGTGGAGCATTGGTCGACTGGGCTCGGTCCGAACGGTTGGTTGCCGGTCTGGCGGTATCGATGATCGGCGCGAGTGCATTGGCCTATGCCGCGTGGCCGATTTTCCCGGTTGTTCTATCCGCTGCGGTACTCCAGGCAGCCAGCAGCTGTGTGCTGGGCCCGGCGATTGCCGCCATCAGTCTCGGCCTTGTCGGCCAATCGGCGATCAGCAGGCGGTTGGGTCGTAATGCCCGCTTTGCATCGATCGGTAGCGGGGTCGCAGCTGTGGGAATGGGAACCTGCGGATATCTATTTTCGAGCCGAGCCGTGTTTCTCGTGACGGTTGCTCTGACAATTCCAGCAATTGTGGCAATTACGCGCATTCGAGCAGATGAAGTCAACACCGACCGCGCGCATGGGGCTATACCAAGTAGCGATAAGACGCGTCCGCGGACAACAAGTATTGCGATGCTCGGGCGCAACCGCCCTCTGCTGGAATTCGCGCTGGTGCTGATGCTCTTCCAGTTTGCCAACGCAGCGATGCTTCCGCTGGTAGGAAGTATCCTGACCAGGCAATCCAGTACGTGGGCCCCTGCGCTGATTGGCGCCTGCATGGTTATGCCGCAGATCATGGTTGCAGCGATATCTCCCTGGGTTGGCGGAAGCGCGCAGGTTTGGGGGCGCCGCCCGCTCTTGCTAATCGGCATAGGAGCGCTGGTGATCCGTGGCCTTCTATTTTCGTTCGTGCGCGAGCCACATTTTCTCATCGCCGTCCAGGTTCTTGACGGCGTAGCGGCATCGGTCTTTGGCGTTTTGGTGCCATTGATCGTCGTCGACGTCACTTATGGGTCTGGCCACTTTAATCTGGCTCAAGGAATTGCCGGCACCGCGACAGGACTCGGTGCTTCGGCCAGCATGATATTTGCCGGCTACCTCAGTGATCGCTTCGGCAGCGAAGTCGCATTTTTGGCCCTCGCGATGATCGCGGCGACCGCGCTTGCGGTGGTATGGCTGGTGATGCCTGAAACCCGGCCGCCGATATCCGAATATCCGCGCTCGGGATAGGAATGGTGAAGTTGAGAGTTCAAACCATTACCGCAGCACCATCAAACTCCGCCCGGCATTAATCCCGCGCAATATTTCCGCCTATAGATCGCTGCGCGCAAATGGCGCGACAATTCCCGCTTCGGGGGTGACGAAGCGGGACCAAAGTCATGCACGAACCTGCGCTTCTCATTCACCTGTCGGGTTGCGTGGTGCCGCACGTAGCGGTGTCCCGATGACGACTCATATCGATCACCACGCGCTATCGGCCGGCGAACGGATAAACTTCATTCTCATCGCTGCGATGGGCGTGTGCCTGCTGCTGGTCATGATCTCAGGCACCGCCGGGCTCGTCTGGAACGGAGAGACACCCGGCAAAATTGCGGCAACTATGGCTGACGTTTTTGCCTGGCTCTTCGCTGCCGCCTTTTTGACGGCATTCGTGCTCGCGCTGTTCGAACAGCGCCGGAATGCGAACCACAACTCAAATCGCGGACGGCCTGCCCGCGATTCACTGTCCCGCCACCTGCACGGCTGATCACCCGACCGCGGCAAACCTCCTTCCCCGCGGCCGGCGCGGCGCCTGCGTGCGCCCGATGACCTCGGCATAATCCTGGATCGGCTTGGGCCGCCCGACCAGGTAACCCTGAATCTCGTTGCAGTTCTCGGCGGCGAGGAATTCAAGCTGCTCCTCGGTCTCGACGCCTTCCGCCACGACAGGAAGATTGAGCCCGCGACCCAGCGCGATCACGGCGCGAATGATGGTAGCCGCTTGCTGGCTGTGGCCCACATTGGCGATGAAGGTCTGATCGATCTTCATCTTGTCGAACGGGAACGACTGCAGGTAAGACAGCGACGAATAGCCGGTGCCAAAATCATCCATCGCGATCCGCACGCCAAAGCCCTTCAGGCGCCGCAGAACCGCGACGGCACGCGTGAAATCGCCGATCAGGACGCCTTCGGTGATTTCAAGCTCCAGACGCGACGGCGCGAGGCCGCTTTCGAGCAGAATTTGGTGGACGAGCCGCGGCAGGTCGCCATGGCGGAACTGTACCGGCGACAGGTTGATGGCGATATGCAGCGGCCGCGGCCACGATGCAGCCTCGCGGCATGCAGTTCGCAGAATCCACTCGCCGAGCGTGATGATCAGGCCGCTTTCCTCGGCGAGCGGTATGAATGTGCTTGGCGGCACGAGCCCGTGACGCGGATGATGCCAGCGCACAAGCGCCTCGAAGCCGGTGATCACTCCATTGATATGGGCTTGCGGCTGATAATGAAGTTCGAGCTCCTCGCGCGCGATCGCGGAGCGCAGGTCCTGCTGCAGCGCACGTTTCTCGCGTAGCTGCTTGTCCATCGACTTTTCGAAAAACCGGATCGACCCGCGCATCTCGGATTTGGCGCGGAATAGCGCCGCGTCGGTGTTTGCCACCAATGCCGTCGCATCTACGCCGTCCTGCGGGAAAATGCCGACGCCGATGGTGAGCCCAACTCGCAACGTGTTGCCGTTGATCTCGATATCGGAATCAAGCGCATTCGTCAGCCGTTCGGCGAGCGCTTCCGATGCCGCCGGCTGCGCGCCGGTGGGTGTAATGACGGAAAATTCGTCGCCGCCGAGACGGGCAAGAAAGGCGCCCTGGCATGCGGTTTCGAGGCGGCGCGCCACCTCGCGCAGCAGCGCATCACCGACATCATGACCAAACACGTCGTTGACCGATTTGAAGCGGTCGAGATCCATGCAGAGCAGGCCAAAGCTCTCGCCGGACACGGACGCGAGCCCGATCGTGGAAGCAATGCAATCATTGAACGCGCTACGATTCGGCAGATCCGTCAGCGTATCGTGATGCGCCATGTGCTCGATACGCTGCTCGTGATGCTTGCGTTCGGTGAGATCGTTGATGACGCTGATCAGATATTGGGGCTTTCCGTCAGGCCCGCGAACCGGCAGGCGCGTCGTCGTGACGACGCGCGTCCCGTTGCCCGGCGTGACAACCGCGTGTTCGTCGACAAATCCGATCGTTCCCGACGCGAGCAGCTTGCGGTCTTCGATCTCGATGGCCTCGGCGGTAGCCTCCGGCATCACGTCCGCAGCAATCTTGCCCAGCAGAACGGCACGATCGACTCCGAGATATCTTTCAGCCGCGCGGTTGATGAGCAGGTAACGCAGATCGGGAATGTCCTTCACCACGATTGGGGACGGCACGTTTTCGATGATCGTGTCCAGAAACGAGCGCGTACGTTCAAGCTCGCGCTCGGCACGATTGCGCTCCGTCATATCTTCATGGGTCGCCACCCAGCCGCCGCTTTTCATCGGCTGGTTTACGACCGCAATGGTGCGGCCATCCTGCAATTCGATATTGAGGGTAAAGGTCTTGCCCTGCTTGAGCGATTCGCGCAGATCCGCATCGTAGCGGCCGGGATCGAGGGGAAACGTCCCTGCCGCTATGCGTGCGTCAAGAAGATCGCGAATCGTGCAGCCCCGCCAGATGTTACCCGGGTCGATATTGTACATTTCGCGATAGCGCTCATTCCAGACGAGAAGCCGGTTCTGTGCATCGAACATGCACAGGCCCTGGTTCATGTTGTTGAGCGCGCCGTCGAGCCGAAGATTTTGCTCGCTCAGCTTTCCGCGAATGCGCCAGGCCGGTATCGACGCAACGAGACAAAGGGCGAAGGCTGCGGCAACGAGCGCCAGGGCGGACAGATATGCCGCTGATGATTCGCTATAGGCGGCGATCGCCCCCGCGATCGCAAGCGCAACGGCAACGCCAAATGCGCCGGCGAAGGCGACGCGACGCCAGTGACGAGACGTTCCGAAATTCCGCAAAGCCCGAAACACGGTTGTCACACCCTGCCGTTCGAGGCGCGTGGCTCTCAGCTACCGATGGTTGGGCAATTCTGGACGATCAACTCTGTCGCGGTGTTAAATTCAGAGACAGGTCAGGGTTAATCGACATTAAGCCTACGCATGCGTGAAGAACACGCTGCATTTCGCCTGGATAGTTCCGGTCTAGGCGCTCAATTCGGCTTTAGAAACGCGAAATCACAGCCTTGGTCTGCGCCGAGGATTTCCTGGGCGTAGAGACGCGCATAGCCCCGTGCGGGATGCGGTGCGGACTGCTTCGATTGGGCCGCGCGCCGCTTGAGTTCCGATTCATCCACAAGGAGCTCGATGCGCCGCTGCTTGACCGAAAGACGGATACGGTCGCCATTGCGCACGAGGCCAAGAACGCCACCGGAGGCGCTGTCCGGCGTCACATGCAATACGATCGTGCCAAACGCCGTGCCGCTCATGCGCGCATCCGATATGCGCACCATGTCTTTGACGCCCTGCGCTGCAAGAATTTTCGGGATCGGCAGATAGCCCGCTTCCGGCATGGCCGACGTGGAGTGAGGGCCGGCATTTTGCAACACAAGAATATCCTTGGCATCGACGTCCAGTTTTGGATCGTCGATACGGGCGGCAAGATCCTCAAGCGAGGAGAACACGACCGCCCTGCCCTCATGCTCGAATAAGCCGGCGTCGGCGGCCGAGCGTTTGAGGATCGCGCCCTGCGGCGCCAGGTTTCCGAACAGCGCCACGAGCCCGCCTTGCGGCTCGAGCGGCTTCTTGCGTTCGGCGATGATCGTGCGGTCGATCCATCCATCGCCGTCATGCGCGAGGCGCTCGTCGAGCGTCTCACCCGTCACCGTGAGGCAATCGAGATGAAGCAGGTCCTTGAGTTCGCGCATCAGCGCGCCCATCCCGCCGCCGGCAAAGAAGTCCTCCATATAGCCATTGCCCACCGGCTTCAGGTTCACAAGAACCGGCGTGGTGTCCGACAATTCATTGAGGCGCTGCAGCGATACCGGAATTCCGGCGCGGCCAGCGATCGCCGTCACGTGGATGATCGCATTGGTGGAGCCGCCGATCGCAAGCAGGACGCGAAGTGCATTCTCAATCGACGCCTTGGTGATGATGCGATCGGGCGTCAGTTTTGAGCCGATGAGCTTGACCGCCACCGTGCCGGTCGCCTCCGCCGCGCGCAAACGGTCGGCGTGCACGGCGGGAATCGCCGCGGTGCCGGGAAGGATCATGCCGAGCGCCTCGGCGATGCAGGCCATGGTCGACGCAGTTCCCATCACCGCGCAGGTACCGGCGGTCGTGGCGAGCTTGCCCTCGACTTCGGAAATCTCGGCATCATCGACCTTGCCGGCGCGGTATTGTGCCCAGAATCGGCGGCAGTCCGTGCAGGCACCCAGCCGTTCGCCGCGATGACGGCCGGTCATCATCGGCCCCGCCACCAGCATGATCGAAGGCTTTCCAGCCGACACCGCGCCCATCAGCTGGGCGGGAACCGTCTTGTCGCAGCCGCCCATAAGCACTACCGCGTCCATGGGCTGCGCACGCACCATTTCCTCGGTGTCCATCGACATGAGGTTGCGGAATTTCATGCTGGTCGGGTTGAGAAAGACCTCGCCGAGCGAAATTGTAGGGAATGCAATCGGCAGCGCGCCGGCCGCCAGCACACCGCGCTTTACGGCATCGAGCAATTCGGGGAAATGGCGGTGGCAATTGTTGAAGCCCGACGGCGTATAAGCAATGCCGACGACCGGCTTCTGCAGCATGGGGAGCGAATAGCCCATCGACTGCGCGAAAGACCGGCGCAAGTAGAGGGAAAAATCGCGATCACCATAGTTGGTGAGGCCGTTCGCGATGCCGGCGGATTTTTCATTCATGCCGATACTCTTTGCAGCCGGTCGAGGCCGGATGCAAGCCGTCGGACCCAGCTGTAACCAATGAAGCGCACGGAAAGGCCCGGGTACCGACGCTTCAGCTGCTCGATGCCGTCCCTCTCGAACCAGACGGCAACCACCAGCATCGTCAAAAACCAGCTGAGGAAGTGATAGCGCGCGACGGCGGCCGTATAAAATAAAGCGATCGAATGTTGGGCCAGCGCCGAGGCGCCGATCAGCCGCAGCCAAGGGTCGAAATAGCGGCCGCGGATAACGACGTAAGCGAGCACCGCAAATCCGGCAGCATTTAGCGGGATCGTGGTGTAGAACTCCGCCGGCCCACTCAGCCAGCCGGCGACCTGACGAAAAAACTGCATCAGGTGTTCCCCCCCGAAATCCAGAGCGAGCAGTTCACGGGCCGCGCCTGCATAGGCGGATGGCGGCATCACGAACACAATCGAGACCTGCGCATTCGCACTGAACAGGACAAACGCGTGGCCAAAAACCCAGTTGTGCAGCGCCATGGAAAAAACCGGCAAAAACCCCAGGCACAGGCCGGCAAGCCTCCTCCACTGCTGCATGTGGAGGGCGGCAAGCCCGGCGCCGCCGAGCAAAACTGCAGCGGCCGGAGCAACGATTGGCTTCATGAATATTGCCAGCGCAAGCAGCAAGGCGCCGAAAAAAGCCGGTACAAAATGAAGGGGCCCCGGCTCGCTCCGGCCTATGATCGGCAAAATGCCGGCAATGAAGAATATGTAGGCGGCGGGATCGGCGAAACCGCGAGAGGCAAGCTCCTCGTACTGCACATAGCTTGTGCCGAACAAGATGCCGGCGGGAATCGCGACAAAGACAAGGATCAGCGCCAGCGACCATTCCTGCGACAGAAAGCGCCGAAAGAGCCGGTAGACCATAAACGGAAACGCGAGCACGAGTGAAAGGTAGCCGAGATAGCTTTCGCCGAAGAAAATATGCTCGATCGCCCGGAAATATCTCAGGCCAGGGCCTCCGTAGTAAAAAACGCTTTCGCCGCCCTCAAGAAAACCACGAACATCGCCCTGCAGCAGTTTCTGCAGGATGACGCGCCCGACGCCATCGTAAAACAGTCCGTCATCGCCACCGTCGAAGGGCCGGACACCGCCGAGGAAGCTCGCATCGCCGATCACGACAACAAGAACTGAAAGACCGATGAGAATCGACGGCAGGATCATCCGCCGTGGCCGCAGCTCAACCAGTGTCGCAATCAGGCCGATAAGGCCTGCCAGCACCAGCCCTCCGGCGAAGAACTGCCGGAGCCACAAACCCCAAGGCGGCGACAGGCGCATTGCTAGACTATCGGGGACGACAGCGATGCCGAAAATGCGCCGGCCGATATCGCTTGCTTCGATGGCGCGGCATCCTTCACCCGGCCAGCGAGAGAAACGCCCTTCCTGTCCTTCCCACATGACCGTTCCGCGCCAGCATAACTCGCCACCGGCATAGCCCACCGGCACGCGGATCATTTCGAACCACGGCATGGTGAGACGCCAGCGATCCCATCCCATCCAGAACCGCCCGTCGCGCGTTGCGCGCTTCACGTCGTTGTCAGTGGTCCAGTTGTAACGGAGCTCATTGACGAAGCCGAGCCGCAACCACACCGGATCGCTGAAATCGAGCGCGTTCACTTTCCGTGAATAGTCAGTCGGGCGCCAAATGCTGTCGGCCGAGAAGGCGAAAGCGGATTTCGGCATGCCGCCGTTGCGCCAGCATCCGAATGTCTTCGGGTCGCAGCGTTGCGCCGGCGGATATTGTGCATCAAAGGCAGCCAGCAGCTCACGATAGACATCGGCCGGCAAGGCCCGTTCGAGCGCCGGCCCCGGCAGAAACACATTGTGCCCCTCCTCGATCGGAGATGGCGAAATCAGCAACCGGCCAAACACAGCAACGAACACGATGACCGCAGCGGCGCCCCAGTCGCGCGGACGGGAACTGACAGCCCCGCAAAGAACGGCCACCGCGAAGATGAGTAACGCAGCGAAGTCGGCGAAATTATTGATCGGCAGACCGAGCGCTGCGGCACCCAACAACACCGTACCCAACTTGCGCAATGGGGCGCGGGCAGCGTTCGCGCGCGTTGCAGTCATGGAGTGCCGTCTCGCCCCCGGGGCCAATTCCGCCCTTGCGTAGCATGTCGATTTAGCTCAAATCCATGCCGCGCATTGCAAAATCCGTGTTTTGCGGGGCCTTAACGCCGTGATCCGTTTGGGGATAGTCGGTAGCAACTACGGACGCACGGTCCAATTGCCGGCATTTCGGGCGGACCCACGCTGCGAGGTCAAGGCGCTTGCCGGGAGCAATTCTACGCGCACCGCCGAACTTGCCCGCGCGGCAAATATACCGACGGCCTATGGCGACTGGCGCGCGCTGGTCGAAGACCGCGACGTGGAGGCCATCGCGATCGCGACACTGCCGAGCCTGCAGGCGCAGATTGCAATTCGCGCCTTGGAGCTCGGCAAACCCGTATTCGCGGAAAAGCCACTCGCGAGCGACCTTGGCGCCGCGCGCGCCATGCTGGAGCGGGCGAAGCTCAGCCGCCAGCCGACCATGGTCGATTTCAATTTTCACCAGATTATGAGCTGGCAACGCGCCAAGGCCATGCTCACCAACGGTGCGATTGGCGCATTGCGGCATGTCACCGTGCATTGGCACGTCGAAAGCCGCGCCATCCAGACGCGCATGCGCAGCTGGAAGACCGTCGGCGACGACGGCGGCGGCGTACTCGGCAACTTCATTTCCCATTGCTTCCACTACATTGAATGGTTTTGCGGCTCGATCTCAGGCCTGTCGGCTCGTGTATCGGGCCTGCCGGGCGACCCGGAGCTGGAAACAACCGTCGCGATGGTGCTCCAGCTCACCGCCGGCCCGATGGTCAGCCTGTCGATGAGCTGCGCTTCCTATCTCGGCGGCGGCCACAAAATCGAATTCTTCGGCGAAGGCGGCACGCTGGTGCTGCACAACCCCGGAGCCGACTATATGCGCGGCTTCGATCTTTTCTGCGCCAGGCGGCCCGCCGCCGCGTTTGAACGGATTCCCGTGTCGGATCCGCTCGACGCGAATTATCCGGACGGCCGTATTGCACCCGTGTCGCGGCTCGCAACGGCGTTTCTCGACGCAATCACTAACGGGACGACTCCTCACCCCGGATTCGCAGAAGGCTACCGCGTCCAGGTGCTCATCGACGCCGCAAGACGCTCGCATCAGCAAGGGCGGTGGCTCGACATACCTCACGACGGCATCAAAGAGGAGTTGCGCGCGTGAGCCGTATCCTCGTCACCGGCGGCAGCGGTTTCATCGGTGCTGCACTGGTAGAGGCGCTGGTCAAGGCGGGCCACCGCGTGCGCGTCTTCGACGACAATTCGCGCGGTCGTCCGCGGCGCCTTGCCAGCGTCGCTTCCGATATTGAATTCATTGCCGGCGATATCCGCGACGTTACGGCCGTCGGGCAGGCAGCGCGAGGGATGGAGGAAGTGCACCACTTCGCCTTCATCAACGGCACCGAGTTTTTCTACTCGCAGCCAGATCTGGTGCTCGACGTCGGTGTTCGCGGCATCATCAACGTCATCGACGCCTGCCGAACGCACCATATCGGTCACCTAATTCTCGCCTCGAGCTCCGAGGTCTACCAGACGCCGCCACAAATACCGACCGATGAAACCGCGCCGCTCACGATTCCCGACCCGCTTAATCCACGCTATTCCTACGGCGGCGGAAAGCTGATCAGCGAGCTGATGGCGATCAATTTCGGACGAAAATATTTCGACCGCGTGCTGATCTTCCGCCCGCACAACATCTATGGACCGGACATGGGATGGGAGCACGTGATCCCGCAAATGGCGCTGCGCCTCAATGCTGCCGCGAAGGCACAACCCGCGGGCAGACTTCGGCTCGAATTGCAGGGGACGGGCAATGAGACTCGCAGCTTCTGCTTTATCGATGATCTTGTCGCCGGGGTCATGGTGATGCGCGAAAAGGGCGAGCACCTCGGCATCTATCACGTGGGCACCACCGAGGAAGTCGCGATTGCGGAGCTGGCGCGCCGGATCGCGGCCATTTCCGGCCGCGACGTGGAGCTGATTGCCGGAAAGCCGGCGTCCGGCGGGACCGCCCGCCGCTGCCCCGACATTTCGAAGCTGGCGCGGCTCGGCTATAAGCCCCGTGTGCCGCTGAACGAAGGGTTAAAACCGACGCTCGACTGGTACCGGCGGAATGCCACGCTCGCGCCCAACATATGACATCGCATGAGTTCGAAAACCTCGCGCCCCGTTAGAATTGCACGCGCCGCCGGCACCGGCGGAAGCGCGCCGGTGGAATGCTGCCAGATCTGCGGTCACGCTCCGCTCAACGCTGCGCTTTCATTGGGCTATATGCCGCCGGTGAACCAGATGGTGCCGATCGGACAAGCGCCGCGGCAGCAGCCGTGGTTTCCGACTACGCTTCTGCATTGCCGCAAATGTGAACTCGTCCAGCTCGGCATCGCCGTCGACCCGGTCATCATCTTCCCCCCGGAATACCCCTACACAAGTGGCACGACGAAATTATTGCGGGACAATTTCGCCGAGCTGCAGCGCGAAAGCGCCGCCATGCTTGGTCTGGGCACCCGGGACTTGGTCGTCGACATCGGTTCGAACGACGGCACTTTGCTGTCGAACTTCATGGGCGGCGGCCAGCGCGTGCTCGGCATCGAGCCGACCGATGTCGGCGACATCGCCAACCAGCGCGGAATCCCAACGCTGAAACGCTACTTCGGCATCGAAGTCGCGCGCGAGGTGAAACGCGATCACGGCCCCGCGACGGTCGTCACCGCCGCCAACTGCTTTGCACACATCGAGGACATCCACGCGATCGTCGACGGCATTGTGGAGATGCTCAGGCCGGATGGCGTATTCATTTCAGAGTCGCACTATCTAATCTCGCTGCTTGACACGCTGCAGTACGACACCGTCTATCATGAACACCTGCGCTACTATTCGCTGACGAGCCTGAAACACCTGCTCGAGATGCATGATCTCGAGGTTTTCCACGCGCGGCCGATCCCGAGCCATGGGGGATCTATCCGCGTCTATGCCGCACGCCAGGGGACGCGCCCCGTCCAGGAAAGCGTCGCCCGGATACTGGCGCCCGAGCCGCGCGGAGAAGCCATGACAGAGCGGCTCGATGCCTTTCGGCATGACGTAGTCCTGTCCAAGCTCAGGTTGCTCGCGATGCTGCGGGAGGTGAAAGAAAAGGGCGCACGCATCGCAGGTATCAGCGCGCCATCGCGCGCAAGCACGCTCGTGAACTATGTCGGGCTCGACGAAGGATTGATCGACTACGTTTGCGAGATCGCCGGCTCGCTGAAGCTCGGAAAATATATGCCGGGCACGCAGATACCCGTTGTCGACGAGGCACGGTTGTTCTCCGACCAGCCCGATTGCGCGGTCATATTTTCCTGGCACATTGCCGATGAACTGGCACCGAAACTGAAGGCCAAGGGATTTCGTGGGCAACTCATCACGCCGTTGCCTGTACCGCGGTTTCTCTAGGTGCATGAACCGATGCATGGCGACAGCGCGCAGGACAAAAGCAAGGAAATCGCGTTCTTCGATGCGCACGCCGACAGCGACGAATATGACGTGTTCACGCCCGAGACCAATGAAAAGCTCATTGCCGCGTTCATCAGGCTGAGCGGTTTGCCGCGTGGCGCGCGCGTGGCCGATCTTGGTTGCGGCTCCGGTGTCTTCACCGCATTGCTTCGACGCAATGGATTTGACAGCGTCGGTGTCGACATCAGCCCAAAGCTGGTGGCGCTTGGCCGCCGCAAATACCCCGGGATCGAACTGATCGAAGGCGATGCCGAAAACCTGCCGTTCGAAAGCTGCAGCTTTGACGGCGTGCTGCTGAGCGGGCTTGTGCATCATTTTCCGGATCCGCGGCGGCTGGCTCGCGAGGTCAAGCGGGTCCTCAAGGCCGAGGGACGATTTGTCGCCTTTGATCCGAACCGAATGAACCCGTTCATGTGGCTCTACCGGGACCGAGCGTCACCCTTCTATAGTTCCCTAGGCGTCACCGAAAACGAACGGCCGGTGCTGGCTCGGCAAGTTGCCGAAATCTTTCGTGGAGAAGGCTTTCGGGTGCAAAGCGATTTTCTGGGCGGCCTCGCCTATCGCTATGTTGCCTCGCGCCGTGCGCGCGTACTTTTACCGCTGTACAACTTCGTCGACAATTCGGTTTTCAACCTCGCGATCATGAAAGCGTTTCGGCCTTTTGTGCTCACCATCGGCGTCAAACCGTGACCACCGAGAGCGAACCTGCCCGCCTCGATATCGTCATCCCCGTCTACAACGAGGGCGCCAATATCATGGCAACGCTGCGCGCCATCGCCCGCGGCGTGAAAACGCCGTCACGTGTGCTGATCTGCTACGATCGGGATGACGACGATACCTTGCCCGCGATTACGAACAATCGCGGCGCGCTCGGAACACTTCCCGTCGAATTCGTGCGCAATCACGGCCGCGGAGCGCACGGCGCGGTCCTCACCGGATTTGCCGCAAGCGATGCACCGTTCGTGCTCGTCTATCCCGCCGATGATGACTACAATGCCGATATTCTCGACTCGATGATTGAGAAGGCGCGGACAGGCTGCGACATTGTTTGCGCCAGCCGCTTCATGCCCGGCGGAAGCATGCACGGCTGCCCTTGGCTGAAGGCGCTGCTCGTCCGTGCCGCCAATTTCACACTCTATTATGTCGCCCGCCTGCCAACCCATGATGCGAGCAACGGCTTCCGGCTGTTCTCACGCCGCGCAATCGTGGAAATTCCGATCGAATCGGAGCGCGGCTTCTGTTACAGCATCGAACTGCTGGTGAAGTGCCATCGCCTTGGCTGGCGCATCGGCGAAGTGCCCGCGCGCTGGTTCCAGCGCGCGCACGGTACAAGCCGCTTCCAGGTCATCAAATGGCTTCCGGATTACCTGCGCTGGTACAATTACGCTTTTGCGACGACTTATCTCCGGCGGCAGGAAGAAAGTGTCCGTCGCCATCACCTTAAAATGTCACAGGACGACAACCATGGCTTGGCCAAAAATCGTAAGCCGTCGCGCTGAACGCGTTTCGCCATGGCTTGAGCTCATCGAACGCGGCGTCGAGTTCAATCAGGGTGGCCCGCGGGAGCTGTATCACTCCGTCGGCCAGCAGGATTACATCGCAATCGTCGCTCGCACTCCGGACGGGATGATTCCAATCGTCCGGCAATTCCGCCCCGCGGTGGAGGCCTACACGTGGGAATTGCCCGCCGGCACAATCGATGAGGGTGAGACGGCCGAGGAATCGTGCCGCCGCGAACTGCTGGAGGAAACCGGATTCCCGGCGAGCACCGTGCATCCACTTGGGAGCTATTCGCCATGCACTGCGCGCTTGTCCAACAAGGTTCATTCCTTCTTCGTCGAGACCGGCCCGCGTGACGAACAGTTCCCCGGCGAAACCGGCATCGAGGTCAAGCTTGTGACGCACCAGGAACTGGTTGCGCTCGTCCGGTCAGGTGAATTCGTCCTGCAACTGCATATCGGCGCGTTGCTGCTTGCGGGCCTGGAAGGCCATTTCGAGCTGTCATCCTTTCGGTAGAGGCGGCTTGTCGCTTCCATCCGCCTTTCGGCTGCGACGAATCTCGCCTCGACAAATACCCTGGAACCCTTCTAAAAGATGGTCACGAGGGGCGGGAAAGAAATTAGCCATGGACTATAAAGGTTTTTTTGTATCTGCCCTCACTCAATTACGGAACGAGCGGCGTTACAGGGTTTTTGCCGATCTCGAGCGCGTCGCCGGCCGTTTTCCCCATGCCACCTGGCATTCTCCGCTCGGACCGCGCGACGTCGTGATCTGGTGCTCCAACGACTATCTCGGCATGGCGCAGCATCCGAAAGTCATCGGTGCCATGGTCGAGGCGGCGACCCGCATGGGTACCGGCGCGGGCGGGACCCGCAATATTGCGGGCACAAATCATCCGCTCGTTGAGCTCGAGCGCGAAATCGCCGATCTCCACGGCAAATCGGCCGCGTTGGTATTTACCTCGGGCTACGTTTCGAATGAGACCGGCATCGCGACGATCGCGAAGCTATTGCCTGGCTGTCTTCTATTGTCCGATTCGCTCAACCACAATTCCATGATTGAAGGCGTGCGCCAATCCGGCTGCGAGAAGCAGATCTGGCGGCACAATGACCTGCGCCATCTCGAGGAACTGCTGAAAGCCGCCGACCCCAATCGACCGAAACTCGTCGTATTCGAAAGTCTCTATTCCATGGATGGTGACATCGCGCCGGTGCACGGGATATGCGATCTCGCCGAGCGGTATGGCGCGATGACCTACTGCGATGAGGTGCACGCGGTCGGCATGTACGGCCCGCGCGGCGGCGGTATCTGCGAACGCGAAAACGCCATGGGCCGCGTGGACGTAATCGAGGGCACCCTCGCCAAGGCTTTCGGATGCCTCGGGGGGTATATCGCCGCGAGTGAGGAAGTGGTCGACGCCGTGCGCTCCTATGCTCCCGGCTTTATCTTCACGACCGCCCTCCCGCCGGCGATCTGCGCCGCTGCCACCTCGGCGATCCGCCATTTGAAAACATCAAGCTGGGAGCGCGTGCGACATCAAGAGCGCGCCGCACGGGTAAAAGCCGTCCTCGAGGCCGCCGGCTTGCCGGTGATGCCGAGCACGACGCATATCGTCCCGGTTCTTGTCGGCGATCCGGAAAAATGCAAGGCCGCAAGTGACATGCTGCTTTCGGAACATCGCATCTACATCCAGCCGATCAACTATCCGACCGTTCCGCGCGGAATGGAGCGGCTACGCATTACGCCATCGCCTTATCACGACGATGCCTTGGTCGATGCGCTTGCCGAAGCCCTGGTGGACGTCTGGGAACGGCTCGGCCTGCAGCGGGGCCAGCAAGCCGCGGCAGCCGAATAAAGCTGCGAGCCGGCCAGGCTTCAATCCTGGAATGTCGGGCGCTTGACCGTCTGCTTCGCTGGCTCGGCGGGGATTTTAAGCGCACGCGCGCGGCGCCGCGCCATCAACGGCATCGTCAGCGATACGAAGAAAATGCGCGTGAGATGGTGGGCACCGACGTAAACGGGATCGAGATTGAGCGCCAATGCAAGCAGCATCATGGCATCGACCGATCCCGGCGCAAACGCAATCATCACTTCAGCCGCGCGCAACGACAAGATGCTGATCAAGCCGGCCGCAAAAATCGCGGCGATTGCCACCGCGACCGCAAATGAGCCGAACGCAGCGGTGACGAAATTCAGCAGCACCCGCGGCGACGTATTCGCAAAACGCGATCCCGTGATTGCCCCCATCGCGATCATTGCCGTATTTGCTACCCACCAGGGCATGACGGCGTGAATGAGCCCGCTGCCATGCAAAATGGCGGACGTGAGCATGGCGCCGAAGAGCAAGCCCCCTGGGAAACGGACTCGGTAAGCGATGATCGCAACAATAGTTGACGCGGCAACCAGTATCGCCAATTCGTCGAGGACCTGCAGGCTCAGTGCGCCGGTTATTCTCGGCGCCGCGTGACCGACAAGGCCGAGCAAGGACAATCCGGCCGGCAGACCAACGGCGATCACCACGACGCGGATACTCTGCACGATGGCAATCGCGCGGAGGTCTCCGCCGAGTTCGGCGCCGAGCGCCAGCACTTGCGACATGCCGCCGGGTGCGGCGGCGAGATATGCGTCGACATCGTCCCATTGATGGACAAGGCGAAGATATCCGGCGCCGCTAACGGAAATGACAGCCATCGCCACGATGAGCACCGCAATGCTGAGTGGATAGGTCGCCATGCCGTGCAAGGTTTCCGGAGTGACCACGGCGCCGAGCGATGTCCCGATCAGGACGAAGATTGCGCGCATCAGCTGGGTCGGGATCAAAAGCGGCCGTCCTGCCAATGACGAGCCGGCGACTGCTAAGATCGAACCCGATAGCCACCCCGCAGGAACGCCAACCAGACCAAGCGCTGCACCCCCGGCGGCCGCGGTCACCAGTGTTTCGGCGAGATGACGCACAAGTGCGAGGCGATTGTCGGGAGACGGCGCAGGCAAGATGGATACTTTCACCGCGGGCCGGGCGCATTCGTGCGCCGCAGCTCATCCGGCGCGATCAATGCCGCGCGGCGACGCTCGCGTCAAATCATTGCCTGGGCCGGAAAAGTCGTGAGTTTACATGGCCTTATTTGACACATGTGATGACAGCATGCCAGCGAGGCGGCTGGCGCGGCGCCAGCGCCGGGGTGTTCGGGGACGGCAGGGAACGGTAGAGTCGCAGCCGGATCGCGCTGGGTGTGTTGCGGAGAGTGCATGCTTCAAGGCTGGGTCGTCATCGCCGTCGCGCTTGCGTATATCGGGCTGTTGTTCCTGGTCGCGAGCTACGGTGACCGTACGCGCGGCCTTGGCCGCGATGGCCGCGCGCGATGGCTGATCTACCCCTTGTCCCTCGCGATCTACTGCACCTCATGGACATTTTTCGGTTCCGTCGGCTTTGCCTCGCGCACGGGTTTTGACTTCCTGACAATCTATGTCGGCCCGGCCCTCATGATCGGCTTGTGCAGCCCTTTGCTCCTGCGAGTCATCCGGCTCGCGAAGACGCACAACATCACGTCGATCGCCGACTTTATTGCGGCGCGTTACGGCAAGAGCCAGGCGGTCGCGGCGACCGTCGCGCTGATCGCGATTGTCGGCACGATTCCCTACATTGCACTGCAGCTCAAAGCAGTTTCCGGCTCACTCGAAACGATCCTCGCCCAGATCACTCCCGCATCCGATGTTACCCGTCCGTTGTTGGGCGACATCGCCCTTTTCGTGGCGCTGTCGATGGCGACTTTCGCCGTGCTGTTCGGCACGCGGCATATCGATGCCACCGAGCACCAGGACGGCCTGATGCTGGCCGTGGCCGCCGAATCCATCGTCAAGCTCGTGGCATTTCTCGCCGTCGGAATCTTCGTGACGTTCTGGATGTTCGATGGCCCGATCGCACTTTTCAACGAAGCGATGCAGCGGCCAATGACGGCTGCCATCTTCAGCCATGAACCGCGCGTCGATACCCTCGTCGCGATGACGCTGCTGTCGTTCGTAGCGTTCATTATGTTGCCGAGGCAATTTCACGTCGCAGTCGTCGAGAACAATAACGAGCGTGAGGTCAAGCGCGCAGTCTGGCTTTATCCAGCCTACCTTGTCCTCATCAACCTGTTCGTTGTGCCAATCGCCCTTGCCGGCCTGTTGACGTTTACTGCCGGAAAAGTCGACAGCGACATGTTCGTCCTTGCACTGCCGCTCCAGAGCGGCTCCAGCGTGTTCACGATCGTCGCATTCGTCGGCGGCCTTTCGGCGGCGACCGCCATGGTCATCGTTGAATCGGTTGCGCTTTCGATCATGGTGTCGAACGACCTGATTATCCCGTTCGTTCTGCAGCGGCGCGAGGGGCTGATCAGCGGCCGTGAAAATATCGGTTCACTCCTGCTGACGGTGCGGAGGATTGCGATCTTCGCGATCCTCCTCTTGGCCTATTTTTACTATCGTTCGGCCGGCGAAGCACAACTCGCGTCGATTGGCTTGCTTTCCTTCGCAGCCATTGCCCAGTTGGCACCGGCTTTCTTCGGAGGCTTGCTGTGGCGACGCGGTACCGCCGCCGGAGCTATTGCCGGCATGACTGCCGGATTCCTCGTTTGGGCCTACACCCTGCTGCTTCCAACGCTGTCCGACATTGGGGTGATCGGCGAACGCATCCTGACCGATGGGCCGTGGGGGTTGAGCCTGTTGCGGCCGCAGCATCTTTTTGGACTTGAGACGCCGCCATTGGTCCATGGCGTGATCTGGAGCCTATTGATCAACGTCCTTGGCTATATCGGCTTTTCACTGCGCCGCGCACCATCACCGATCGAGCGACTGCAAGCCAATATGTTCGTGCCCTCGGATCTGACGCCCATCGCGCCGAGCTTCCGCCTCTGGCGCGCGTCGGTGACGGTGGAAGAACTTACGACCACCATCGCGCGCTATCTCGGCGAGGAACGAACTCGCTCCGCCTTTGACACCTTTGCTGTCGCACAACGAATCAGCCTCGAGCCGAAGGACGACGCCGATTTTCGTCTGGTCCGCTACGCCGAGCATATTTTAGCGTCGGCAATCGGCGGCGCCTCTTCGCGCCTGGTGCTCTCGCTATTGCTGCGCAAGCGCACGGTATCGACCAAGGCTGCGCTGAAACTGCTTGACGATGCCAACGCCGCAATCCAGTACAATCGAGAGATCCTGCAAACCGCGCTCGATCATGTGCGCCAGGGCATCGCTGTCTTCGACAAGGAGCGGCGGCTGATCTGCTGGAACCGGCAGTTCGGCGAGATTTTGGATCTGCCGCCGAGCCTGATTCGTGTCGGTGTCGAACTCGCAGATATCCTGCGCTTCAATGGAAACCGTGGCTCGGCCTCCGAAGGCCAGAGCGATGAACGAATCGAAGCGCAGATTGAGCGATACGTTTCCAGCAACGAGCCATTTCTGGAAAGGTCCGCGGAAGGCGCCGTCATCGAGGTGCGGGCGAACCGAATGCCCGACGGCGGCATCGTCACCACCTTCACCGACATCACCCCCAGTGTCGAAGCTGCCGAAGCCCTTGAGCGATCGAACGAAACACTCGAACGTCGCGTGCGCGAGCGCACCGAGGAACTGACCCTGCTCAATGCCGCACTCGCGCGGGCAAAAGGCGATGCGGAAGCCGCGAATATTTCCAAAACAAAATTTCTTGCAGCGGCAAGTCACGACATTCTCCAGCCGCTCAACGCCGCGAGGCTCTATGTCACGAGCCTGATTGAGCGCGGCGGACGCGAGGACCGCCGACTCGTCGACAATATCGATGCCTCGCTCGAAGCCGTGGAGGAAATCCTGGGTGCGCTGCTCGACATGTCACGGCTCGACACCGGCGTCCTGAGACCGGAGTTCAGCAGTTTCCGCATCAACGAATTGATGCACCAGATCGAACTTGAGTTCGCGCCCCTGGCGAGCGCCAAAGGCCTCAAGCTCACATTTGTGCCCTGTACCGCCGTTGTTCGCAGTGATCGGCGATTACTGCGCCGCCTGCTTCAGAACCTCGTATCAAATGCGATCAAGTATACGCCCGAGGGGCGGGTCCTGGTCGGCTGCCGCCCTCGCGGCGACAATGTGCGCATTGACGTATACGACACGGGCGTCGGCATCCCGCAGTCCAAGTGGCGCGACATATTTGTCGAGTTTCAACGCCTCGATCAAGGCGCCAAGATCGCGCGTGGTCTGGGATTGGGCCTTTCAATCGTCGAACGTGTGGCACGAGTGCTCGGTTCGTCCATCGAGCTGCAATCGGAAACCGGGCGAGGCTCGCACTTCGCGATCTGCGTGCCATGCTCGAGCGATCCGCCGACTGAGATGGCAGCACGCGAGAGCGCACGCGCGGATTCCGGTCAGCTCGCCGGTATTACTGCGCTCTGCATCGACAACGAACCCTCCGTGCTGGACGGCATGGAAGTATTGCTTCGAGGCTGGGGCTGCGAAGTGGTCAAGGCGGCGGATCTCGCGTTTGCGGTCGAGGCTGTCTCCGGGAATCCGACGGTGCCCAACGGGTTGCTGGTCGACTATCATCTCAACGAAAGCAATGGCCTTGAGGCCATCGCAGCACTTCGTCTGCGTTACGGTGAATTGCCGGCCATCCTGATCACCGCGGACCGCTCGCCGACCGTTCGCGACCAGGCCCGGATGGAAGGCATTCAGGTGTTGCACAAACCGATTAAGCCCGCGGCTCTTCGCGCCATGCTGGCCCAATGGCGCGTTCTGCGAATGGCGGCGGCGGAATAGAGCGACTCAGGTTTCCGCTGCAACATTCTGCGGCCACTGGCCGGTCTCGATCTTGGCTGCCGCAATCACAGCCTGCGTTCTGCTTTCGACCCGCAGTTTCTGAAGGATTGCGGAGACATGGGCCTTCACCGTCGCTTCCGACACGCCGAGTTGGTAGGCGATCTGCTTATTCAGCAGACCTTCGGAAAGCATCATGAGCACACGCACCTGCTGCGGTGTCAGCGTCGCCATGCGGGCCATCAACTCGGCGGCTTCCGCATCCGAACCGGCAGAAAGATCGACGTCGGGAGGCGTCCAGACGCCACCGCCGAGAATGCGGGAAATTGCCACCCGCATGGCCTCAACGCCGAGCGTTTTTGGTATGAAGCCCGACGCGCCGAATTCCATGCAGCGGCGGATCGCCGTCGGGTCATCGTTGGCCGAAACCACAATGACAGGCACGCCCGGATATTGGGCGCGCATATACATCAGGCCGGAAAACCCGCGGGCACCCGGCATGGTGAGGTCGAGTAAAACCAGATCGACGTCACTGCCGCGTTCGAGCAATTCGACAAGCTCGTCGAATGTGCCGGCTTCGGAGATGTCCACACGTTCCAGCAATCCCGCTGCTGCCTCACGCAAGGCGCCGCGAAAAAGGGGGTGATCATCCGCAATTACCAGCCGGTACTGCACCACTTCAGTCAATTACAAGAACCTTTCGGCGAATTGAGCGGCCGATATCACGGTCAGCCAGTTACTGTCGCGACGGGAAGCTGTTGCCGCATCATGCGCCCCTGCCTTGGTCGGCATCAATAGCCGGTGGGACAAAAGAAAAACCGCTTTGTTTTCAAACATATGGATGTTGACCAATCATGACCTCAGCGAATGCGGCTGCCGCTAAACTGAGAAACGATCGCGTCACTAAGGCCCATCGTATCCAAGGAAAAGGTCGCGCGGTGGCCGGTTGCGGGAAACCCCGAAAACCGGAATATCCGTCCACACATCGGAAACGGTGGATTTGATTGGGCTTGGCGCACGCTCGGAAGGAATTACCCTTTCTGCATCACGTCCTTCTGGATCGCAGTAATCATTTCGACGAGGCGGTGCCAGGTCTTTTCCACGAATTTGCGCGCGCGCGCGAGATCCTCTTGCGTCGGCAGCTTGATTGTCACGTCGCCACCCTTGTTCGCAGGCGGCGAGAGGTCGGCAGGCGGCCGCGGCTGTGGCGGCTCCTTCAAGGCAGCGAGCTCTTTCTCCAGAGACGCAACTTCTCCCTGTAGGTGAGTGATCTCCGCTTTGAGCTTCCCGAGCGAAGCAACCTCCTGCTGAAGGCGCGCGAGATCGGCTTCGATCGATGCACGATTTTCGGGCACCGCTTCACAACTCCAGCCGATGGTTTGCGGCCGGCAATAGGCAATTTGGCCGTTGAGATTATCGAGACGCAGGAAACCGTTATCGACGCGATTGAAACGGTAGCGCCCGCCGTCCGGACCTGCGTCCGCCGGTGCCTCTTTTGTTTGGGCTGGTGCCGCATCCCCGATTTTTGGCTGCGGCTCCGTGTTTGATTGTGGCTGGACTTCCTGCTGCACTGGCTGCTCGGCCGGCTTTTGACCCTCGACATCGATTACGGTCTGCGCCGGCGCGGCCCTGGCGGCGAAAATGACGACGGCTGCAAGCGCGAGCTTCGAGGCACGCATGTTGTTTTTCCTTCAGTTCAACGTCGGGAATTTGTTAAGCCTAGCACCGTCGGGTCATCCGCTGAACTCAGCCGACGTGATAGTGCGGAACCGCGTCAAAGTGCTCGCGACCATACTGGTTCCGCACAGAAAAATCGTTGGTTTATGCCCTTTTATCAATCACTTATACCGCGGGGGCGTTTCCTTGACTTGCAGAAACCCGATAAGTATGGTCCGCGCGGCTTTTAGGGCGGCGGGACACGCGAGACCTGAAATCCACGCGAGTCGAAAGCATGGCTGACGGCACGCGCGGTAATGGTGATCGCAACGAACCGCCGGACGACGAGGCCGCTCTCTCCGCGAGGCTCCAGCGTCTCGGCGAACGGCTCGCGCAGGCGAACCGGCCATCCGAAAACGGCTCCGGTCCTCGTCAGACCGCCGATCCTTCGGCGATCGCCCGCGGTTTTCGACTGTCGACCGAACTGGTCGCGGGCGTGCTTGTGGGCGCGGTCATTGGCTGGCTTCTTGATCGCTGGCTGGGAATTTCGCCGTGGGGGCTTATCGTGTTTCTCCTGCTCGGCTTTGCGGCGGGCGTACTCAACGTAATGCGGGCGGCGGGGGTCGTTCGCGGTAGGCAACTGAACGATTAGCGAGCATGGCCGTCGATCCTATTGAGCAATTCCAGATTCAGAACCTGTTTCCGGTCGCAAAGATCGGCGGGACCGAAATCATCTTCACCAATTCGGCCGCCTTCATGCTGGCTGCGGTGCTGGGCCTGACTTTCTTTTTGATCGGCGCGACCGCAAGCCGCAGCCTTGTTCCCTCGCGCCTGCAGTCGGCGGCCGAAATCGCCTATGAATTTGTGGCCACAACCGTCCGCAGTACCGCGGGCTCTGAAGGCATGAAGTTTTTTCCCTTCGTGTTCTCGATTTTCATGTTTGTGCTGACACTGAACATGATCGGCCTGATTCCCTACTCTTTCACGGTCACAAGCCACATCATCGTAACCGCCGCGCTCGCGCTCACGGTGTTCTTTACCGTGCTGATATACGGACTCGTGCGACATGGGTTGCACTTCTTCAATTTATTCGTGCCGAAAGGCGTGCCGATCTACATTCTGCCCCTGATCGTCGCGATCGAAATACTCTCGTTCGTGTCGCGACCGATCTCGCACAGCGTGCGCCTGTTCGCCAACATGCTGGCGGGCCACATTACGCTGCAGGTATTCGCCAGCTTCATTATTCTGCTTGGCGCGAGTCTTGGCATCGTCGGCTGGATCGGAGGCGTGCTTCCGTTCCTGATGATCGTCATTCTATTTGCGCTGGAGACGCTGGTCGCATTCTTGCAGGCCTACGTCTTCGCCATCCTGACTTGCATCTATCTCAACGATGCCATTCACCCGGGTCACTGACGGCCCGATCGAAAACCAAAAGGAGTTCGTTATGGATCCAGTCGCAGCAAAATATATCGGTGCAGGTATTGCCTGCATCGGCATGGGCGGAGCCGGCGTCGGCGTCGGCATCATTTTCGGCAACTATCTGGCGGCGGCTCTTCGCAATCCGTCGGCCGCACAAGGCCAGTTCGGCAATCTTATCTTCGGGTTCGCCATCACCGAAGCGCTCGGTATCTTTTCGTTGCTGATCGCACTCTTGCTTCTGTTCGCACTCTAGAGCGAGCACGTCTGGGTCGGAGGTGATAATGGCGGAGCCTGCGCACACGGCGAGCACCGGCCACCCTGCCGAGGGCGGGCACGGCGCGTTTCCGCCATTCCAGTCGCAAACTTTCGCGTCCCAACTAGTCTGGCTGGCGATTGCCTTCGTTCTCCTCTATGTGCTGATGGCAAAATTGGCCCTGCCCCGCGTCGGTTCGATCATCGAAAACCGGCAGAAGCACATCGCCGATGACCTCGCCGACGCATCCCGTCTCAAAACCGAGTCGGATGCCGCCGTCGCGGCTTACGAAATGGCTTTGGCAGATGCTCGCGCGCGCGCGCAGGCAATCGCCAATGAAACGCGCGAGCGGCAGGTCGCCGAAGCGGACGCACGGCGTAAGGCGCTCGAAGATCAGCTCAATACGAAACTCGCAGGCGCTGAAAAGACCATTGCCGCCACCAAGCAGGCAGCCATGACGAACGTACGCGCAATCGCCGAAGACGCCGCGCGCGCCATAGTCGAGCGCCTGATCGGCGAGGCGCCGAGCGAAAACACGGTCGCCGCGGCGGTCGCCGACGTGTTGAAAGGCCGATAGCCATGTTGATGGAACCGGAAATCTGGGTGGCTTTGGCTTTCTGCGTTTTCGTGGTCGGGCTTGGCTATATCGGCGCACATCGGATGGTGGCGAAGTCGCTTGACGAACGGTCGGCGCGCATCAAAGCCGAACTCGACGCAGCTCGGAAACTCAAGGATGAGGCGGCGCAGCTGTTGGCGGACTATCAGCGCAAACGCCAGACCGCCGAAGGAGAAGCCCAGGACATCATCGCAGGCGCGAAGGCCGAGGCCGAGCGGCTTGCTGTGGAAGCCAAGGCACGGATTGAGGACTTTGTTGCCCGCCGCACGAAGATGGCCGAAACCAAGATTGCCCAGGCCGAAGCGCAAGCGGCCGCGGATGTAAGGAGCGCGGCCGCAGAAGCCGCCGTAGCTGCCGCCGAGAAAATCCTCAGCGCCGAGACAAAGGGCAGGCTCGCCGGCGAATTGGTCGCAAAAGGCATCGAGGATGTCCGCAAGAAGCTGAACTGACGGACCGGGCGTCCCGGCGCCTGCTTTTCCCCGCCATTCAGTCTAGTTATGTGCACAACTCGGTCGCCGTATCTTGCGATTATTGCGCGTTTCCGCCCCGTCCATATTCTCCCTGACTGATTCGGCTGCTCTGTTAGACGATCCAATTTGCCGGTCGCGTCATCGGGGGACCTGTAGTCATCTTCGATTGCAACGGCGTACTGGTTGATAGTGAGCCGTTAGCTACCGCAATCGTATCGCAGGAGTTCATGCGCGCCGGCATTCCCCTGACGCCGGACGTGATAGCGCGCTATTTTACCGGACGCAGTCACGCCGACATGTTCGCGCAAGTGGAGGACGCAACCGGGTGTCGGTTGCCGCGCGATTTCGCTGGCAAGATTGCCGGCATGATTATCCGGCGATTCCGCAGCGAGCTGCGTGCCACCGCTCATGCCGCCTATGCATTGTCGTGGCTGAGAGGCCCGAAATGCGTCGCCTCCTCATCGTCCCATGAACGAATTCGTGTCAGCCTCGAGAGCACGGGACTGATCCAGTTCTTCGAGCCTAACTTGTTTTCGGCAAGCGATATAAGCCGCGGCAAACCGGCCCCCGACCTTTTCCTGCACGCCGCCGGAAAATTGGGAGTTCGACCTGCCGAGTGCATCGTTGTGGAAGATTCCACGGTCGGCATTACCGCCGGCATCGCGGCCGGCATGACTGTGATTGGTTTCGTCGGTGCAAGCCATGCCGGCAGCCAGGTCAGCGGCGAACTGCGATCGGCGGGTGCCCATGCGGTCATTTCCGACCTGCGCGCACTAAAAGGCGCGATCATCGATCTGCGCGGCTGGTAGTTTTCGTTCAGCTTTGGCGCGGCTTCGCCGCCGGCTTTGCCCTTGGCTTCGCTTTGCCGGCGGGCTTTTTCTTTTCCTGTTGGGCGCCTGCGGGATCAAATCCCACATAGACGACATATGCATCGATGGCGGCGAGCGGCTGCGGCAACGGGAACGATATATCCGAGTCAATGTGGGTAAATGGCACCCGGTCGACGGCGCTTGCCACCGTGACCTGCTCGCTCCCAAATTTCGAAAAAATTGTTTTGGGGTTTACGCCCTCTTGAACTACCGCAATTCGAATCGGCACATCGATCGTGCCCGGCCCGCCCGCGGGGCCGGTAATGACACGCCCTTCGATACCAATCTTCATTGTCATCATGCCTGAATTGACATGGCACTCGCGCGCTGTACGGACGATTGTGGCCTGGTAACGAAGATCAAGCGCCGATGGCTCTCCCTGTCCCGGCTTGCTGCCGATCATTAATGTCGCAGCGCCGGTGCGTACTTCGATTCCTGGGCACTCAATATCGCTACTCGATTCCGCGCCTGTCCCGGCATCGGCGGTCGTCGCTTTGGACGAGGTACTGAAAAGATCCAGCGACGAGGTGCTCAACAAGTTGGTCGATCCGCAACCTGACAGCAACAGCGCAAGGCCCAGCAGAACTGATCGTCCGCCGGCTCGCCTGATGGTGGCGTTCATTTCCTTCATCACGTCATCTTTTCCCACTCAAGAAACATCGCCGTCATTTTCACGTTGTAGCAATTGAAGCAGGGGCGTCCCAATACGCGAACAACGAGGCGCGAATTAGTCGACGTCATCTTTTATTCGCGCGTAAAGCAAATGATCCTGCCAGGTTCCATTGATGCAAAGATAGCTGCGCGCGTAGCCCTCTCGCCTGAAGCCGGTTTTTTCCAGGAGCCGGATCGATGCCGTGTTGTCGGGAATGCAAGCCGCTTCCAATCGATGCAACCGCAGCGTGGAGAACCCGTAGGGAATCAGTGCGCGGACGGCCGCGGTCATGTAGCCCTTGCGGGCATACGGCGCGCCGATCCAGTAACCAATGCTGCCCGCCTGCGCGACGCCGCGGCGTATATTGGCAAGAGTGAGACCGCCGACCATAGCGTTGTCCTCACTGCGAAAGATCAAAAAGGCATAGGCCAAATCGCCGCGCTGGTCCTCCGCGTATCGCTTGAGCCGGCGGCGAAAAGCGCTTCGCGTAAGATCATCCGGTGGCCAGGTAGGCTCCCACGGCACGAGAAAATCCCGGCTGATCTCGCGCAACGCCGCCCAATCGGCGAAGTCGCTGCTCTGCGGCGCACGCAGCGTGACGCCGGCGCCGGTGACGGCCGGCACGATTTCGTTGAAACTGACGGTACGGAAAAGCGCCATGGAGGATGTTAGCCGAGTACTCGCGGATCAGGCCGCGCGACGGACAAGACTTTCAGCGATCGCGGCAGTGCTTGCAAGACCGCTGCCCGGGCCGAGCGCCGCGATTGCAGGCTTTGCGCGGCCGATCAGAGTCTGCCCCGCATCACGTGCGCTTTTGACAGTGACCGCATCGACTTTGGCGACGATTTCGTCGACCGGAATGGCCCGGCCATAGGCCAGCATCTGCCGGGCAAGCTGACCCACCCTGGCCTCTGAACTTTCCAACGCCATCAAAAGCCCGGCCTTCATCTGGGCTTTTGCCCGGCGGACTTCAGTGTCGTTGAGCGTTTCGGTCGCGTTGCCGATCTGGTCAATCACGACGCGCATCAGTTCCGGTGCGTCGGATTCGTCCGTTCCTGCATAAAGCGCAAAAAGTCCTGTATCGGTGTAAGGCATGTGAAATGCGTGAATGGCGTAACAAAGGCCACGGATTTCACGCACCTCCTGGAACAGACGCGAGGACATTCCCCCGCCGAGCACGCTGGTAAAGACTTGCAGGCTGTAGAGTTGTTCGTCGCGCACAGGAAGGCCTTCCAATGCCATCGCGATGTGCACCTGTTCGAGGTCGCGTGTCTCAACGCGGGTGCCGCCGCGAAAATGTGCGCGCTCAGGAGCCGGTGCCGCGGGACCGGTAAAGGCGGCGAAGCGCCTTTCCGCTTCAGCCACGACCGCATCGTGCTCGACAGCCCCGGCAGCGGCGAGCACCATGCCGGGTGCCCGGTAGTTGCGCGACAGATAGGCTTGCAAACGCGTTGCGTCGAATGAACGTACGGTGTCAGGCGTGCCCAGGATTGAGCGGCCGACCGGCTGCATCGGGAATGCCGTTTCCTGAAGGCGGTCGAATACGAGGTCATCGGGCGCATCTTCGGTGGCGCCGATTTCCTGCACGATGACGTTCTGCTCGCGCCGCAATTCCTCCGCATCGAACGCCGGCTCTGAGAGAATATCCGACAATACATCGAGGGCGAGCGGAACATCCGCCTTGAGCACCCGCGCAAAATACCCGGTGGATTCCACGCTGGTCGCGGCATTGAGATCCCCGCCGACGGCCTCTATCGCTTCGGCAATTTGGCGTGCGGTTCGCCGCTTCGTCCCCTTGAAAGCCATGTGTTCAAGGAGATGCGAAATGCCATGTTCGTCCGGATTCTCGTTCCGGCTGCCGGATCCGATCCATACGCCGAGCGAAGCCGTTTCGAGATGCGCCATCTGATCGGTCACAACCGAGAGTCCCGAGGGAAGACGCGTTACTTGGACGCTCATGCTGCCGCTCCTTCACTCGCTGCGCGCGAGACCGATGTTACGTGCCGTTCAACCGCTGCCTGGTCCACCGGCAGGTTCGTGACGCGTTCCTTGCGTTTTGGCAGATCAGTAAGCCAATCCGGCAGCTGTGGGACGTACCCACAGGCCGCTTTGACCGCGTCTGGAAACTTTGCCGGATGTGCGGTCGACAGCACGACCATCGGCACGAAAGGATCGCGTGTCTCCTTTTCAGCCACGGCCAGCGCAATCGCAGTGTGCGGATCAACGCAGTATTTCGCTTCCTTCATCCATGCACGAATTTCCGCCGCACATTCCTGTTCATCGGCACGGTCGGCCGTAAACAGTCCGCGCAACATTTTGAGGGCCGGTGCGGGCACCGAAAATCGACGTGCCTGCGCCAGCGTCCCCATCAGCGCGCGTATCGCAGCCGCATCGCGTCCATTCGCGTCGAACAGCAGCCTTTCGAAATTCGAAGAAACTTGGATATCCATCGACGGCGACGATGTGGCGACGACAGTGCGAATCTCGTAGGAACCTGTGCTGAATGTGCGGGTCAAAATGTCATTGACGTTGGTGGCGACGACAAGCCGGTCAATCGGCAACCCCATGCGCGACGCGACATAACCAGCATAAACATCGCCAAAATTTCCGGTCGGCACCGTGAAGGCAACCTTTCGATGTGGTGAGCCGAGGGCCACGGCGGCGGCAAAATAGTAAACCGTCTGCGCCACGATCCTCGCCCAGTTGATCGAATTGACGCCGGAAAGACGCACGTGGTCGCGAAAGGCCTGATGATTGAACATTGCCTTCACCAACGCCTGGCAATCGTCGAATGTGCCGTCGATCGCGACCGCGTGCACATTGTCATCGGGGACGGTGGTCATCATCCGACGCTGGACTTCGGAGATACGCCCTCGCGGGAACAATACAATCACGTCTACCTGCCCGCGGCCCCTGAAAGCTTCCGCCGCAGCGCCACCCGTATCGCCGGATGTTGCCACGACAATGGTCGTGCGTTCGCCGCGCTGATGCAGCACGTGATCCATCAGGCGTGCCACCAGCTGCATTGCCAAATCCTTGAAGGCAAGCGTGGGGCCGTGGAATAGTTCGAGCACGAACAGGCCAGGGCTGAGTTGCAGCAGCGGCGTCGTTGCCGGATGGCGAATGCCGCCGTAGGCCTCGCTCGCCATGCGCGCCAGATCGCCGTCCGGAATGGTGCCGTCGACGAAAGGCCGGATCACTTCAACGGCGACTTCAGCATAGGGCTTGCCCGAAAAGCCCGCGATGGTCGCGGGGTCGAGTGTCGGCCACCGATCGGGAACGTAGAGCCCGCCGTCGCGAGCGAGGCCGGCAAGCATCACCTCGACAAAATCGAGTGACGGGGCCTCTCCGCGGGTCGAGATATAACGCATTGATTCAACTATGGTTTATCGGCCAAAGGCGGCCGTAATCGGGGGCGACACTACCCTCGGGCGCCTGCTTTCACAAGAAATGCTCAATCTCGACGAAAGAGCTGGCGTGCGAGCCAGGCGATGTACACACCGGCGAGCGCCAGTGCGAGGCCAAACCAGGTGATCGCGTATTGCAGATGGTTGTCAGGCAAATTCACCACCAGCTTCCCCGGCTTGGGCCAGCCGCCGGTCGGAACCGGCGTTTCCAGATCGATGTAGAACGGCGCAGCCGAACCCCAGTTCTTCGACGCGGCGATTGAAGTGGAGTCGCGGAGATACCACACGTTATTCTTGGGATCGTCTTCCGGCGTGAATGAGTCGCGCTTTTCCGGCCAACGAACGACGCCGACCATGTCCACTGTTCCGTGAGTTGTGCCTTCCGCCCTCGTCGACAGATCCTTGCGGTCGGCCGGAACGAACCCTCGATTGATGACGACCACGCTGCCTCCCGCGAGACGCGCTGGCGCAAAAATCCAGTATCCCGGTCAGCTCACATCGGGGCGCAAGGCAGACCCAGCCGTATAAACAAGAGCTTCCTCACCTGCGAGAAATTCGGCTGGAAAAGTGACGCGGCGAAATTCTTCATCACTTTCGCGCAGTTGGGACCAGTTGGCGCGCGGCGGCAGGTCGCCGGGTGCGCTCGAGAGCCGCGAATTCAGTGTCGCGATCAGATTTTCCTTCCAGACCTTGCGGTCAAGTTGCCAAACGCCGAGTCCAACTAGGATCGCCATGCCGGCCAATGCGAACATTGTCGCGTCGAGCACTGTACCCCGGCGCTTGCGCCGCACTTTGTTCACACATCGCCTCGACGTTCGAGGCGGCCTTCAGCCGCCTTATGGTGATACTGCAATGCAATCAGCAGGCCCTTGATCAGGCGAAGTGGCGCGAGCGTCACAATGAGGATCAAAGGAAGCCACAGCGCCGCGTGCAACCAATAGGGCGGCTGGTAGGCGACTTCGGTGATTAATGCTGCGAACACTACAATTCCGCCGCCGATCAGAATCACGAAGACTGCTGGTCCATCGCCGGCATCCGCAAAACTGTAATCGAGGCCGCAACTCTCGCAATTCTTCCGCAAAGAGAGGAACCCGCGAAACAAGTGCCCCTCGCCGCAACGCGGACAACGGCCGCGAAGACCGCGGCCGATCGGTAAACTTCTGAACGATGATTGGTCTGCCATCGAATTATCCGAATAACAAAACAAAAAGGGCGGCGTGATGACGCCGCCCTTCTTCGTGAACAATCCTCATCGCTCACTCCGGGTGCGGAACGCCCGCGCCCCAGACATATATGCAGGCAAACAGGAACAGCCATACCACGTCCACAAAGTGCCAATACCAGGCGGCGAATTCAAAGCCGAGATGCTGCTTCGGGGTGAAGTGACCCGCCAGTGCGCGCAACAGGCAAACGATCAGGAAGATCGAACCAATGATGACATGGGCTCCGTGAAAGCCCGTCGCCATGAAGAATGTTGCGCCATAAATGTTACCGCTGAAGTGGAAGGCCGCATGGGAGTATTCGTAAGCCTGCACGCAAGTAAACGTGAGGCCGAGCAGGATCGTGAGGATCAGGCCCCACTTCAGCCCCTGCCGATCGTCTTCCAGCAATGCGTGGTGTGCCCAGGTCACGGTGGTGCCGGACGTAAGCAATATCAGCGTGTTGAGCAGTGGCAGGTGCCACGGATCGAAAGTCTCAATGCCCTTTGGCGGCCACACGCCCCCGGTCACCGCAATTCGTCCCACTTCCTTGACGGCATCGGGAAACAGGGCGGTATTGAAGTAAGCCCAGAACCAGGCAACGAAGAACATCACCTCCGAAGCGATGAATAATATCATCCCGTAGCGATGCGAGATCTGAACTACGCGCGTGTGGAAGCCTTCAAATTGAGCTTCCCGGATGACATCGCGCCACCACGCCACGAACGTATAGAGCACGCCGAGCACGCCGACGCCGAAGACCAGCGGCGCGGCGGGATACATATGATGCATCCAGCTTATGCCGCCGACCGCCATGATAAAGACGGACACTGCACCGACAGCCGGCCACGGGCTCGGGTCCACCAGATGGTAGTCGTGATGCTTGGCATGCGCGTCGGCCATCGTCCTCGTCTCCGTTCAAAGTTGGCGCATGCGTGTTCCCGAAAACCGATCACCGCTTTCCGGGGGCATGCGCGCTATAGCCTGCTCGAATTCCTGTCGGGCGTTTCTGCCACCGGCCGTTCCCGATCACGCAGCCGATAGAATGTATATGACAATGTGATTGTGCTGAGGTCGTCCTGATCGTGGTCCTTGACGATCGAAGGATCGACATAGAAGACCACCGTCATTTCGCGCGTCTCACCGGCCTTCATGCGCTGCTCGGTGAAACAGAAGCAGTTGATCTTGTCGAAATAGGCTCCGACTGTCGGTGGCGATACGTTGTAGCCTGCCTGCGCAACAATTTCGCGTGCCGCCTCATTGACAACCTTGTAGTGCACGGTCGCCACTTCGCCGATCCGCACCTGGATCTCATTTTGCTCCGGCTCGAACTTCCACGGCAGTCCGGGCGTGACGTTGGAATCGAAGCGAATCGTAACCGTGCGGCCGAGAACGTGGTCCGGCGCCTTTTCCGCAACCTGAGTGGTCCCGCCAAATCCGGTCGTCCTGCAAAACCACGTGTAAAACGGCACCGACGCATAAGCCGCGCCGACCATTCCGGCAACCAACGCGCCGCAGCAGGCAGCGATCAGTACATCGCGCCGCATCGGCTTTCTTTGGGTTTGGTCAGGCACGGTCATCGCTGGCAGCTCTTTGGTCAGATGGGCCGGACAAGGACGCCAGGTCCTTTCACCAGCGTCATCACGTAAAACAAAATAACCAGCGCCGCGAGTGCAAGCGCAATCGCGATCGATCGGGAGCGCCGCGCGCGCTTTTGCGCCTCGGTAAGCACGATGCCCTCCTCGTCGCGCTGCTCATCCATGGTGGATCCGATGCTCACGTCGCCAAACGGGCGATCAGCCCGCCCCATCCGCGCTCGACCAGCAATACCGCGAACAGCAGGAATAGGTACAGGATCGAGAAAGCAAACAGGTTCCGGCTGGCGCGTTCCACCGGCCGGCGCTCACGCAAGACCTGCCAGGCAAGCGTTACCATACCTGCGCCGGTGACGATTGCCGTCGCGCCATACATTGCGCCAGCATAGCCGAAGAGCCACGGTGAAATTCCGAGCGGGACGAGAATCAGCGTGTAAAGCAGAATTTGCCGCCGTGTGCTCGGGTCGCCATTCACGACAGGCAGCATAGGGATGCCGGCGCGCAAATAGTCCTCGGTGCGATAGAGAGCGAGCGCCCAGAAGTGCGGCGGCGTCCAGAAGAAAATGATCAGAAACAAGAGAATTGGCTCAACCGACACGGAACCGGTTGTCGCTGCCCAGCCGATCATCGGGGGAAAAGCACCGGCGGCGCCTCCAATTACTATATTGTGCGGCGTAGAGCGCTTGAGCCAGATCGTATAGACGGCAACGTAAAAGAATATTGTGAATGCAAGCAGGCTGGCCGAAAGCCAGTTTACCAGCAGGCCGAGTGTTGCCACCGCGAAACCGGCCAGCGTCAGTCCAAAGGCCAAGGCTTCTCCCGGCTGAATGCGGCCCATCGGCACCGGTCGACGCGATGTCCGTATCATAACCGCGTCGACATCGGCGTCGTACCACATGTTAAGCGCACCGGCGGCACCGGCGCCGACCGCGATGCAGAGCAGCGCGGTGAACCCGGTGAGCGGATGCAATGCTCCCGGGGCGACGGCAAGTCCCACAAGCGCGGTGAACACCACCAGCGACATCACCCGCGGCTTCATCAGCGCGAAGTAATCGCCAAAGGTCGCAAGGCTCGGCTCGGCAATGCCGGCACCTGCGGCAAGCGATCCGCGGAAATCCGCGCCTTCACTGACGAGCGACATGAGTTGCGCCGTTTGGCCCTATTTGATCCGCGGCAGAGTTTCGAACTGGTGGAACGGCGGAGGCGATGACAAGGTCCACTCGAGCGTCGTTGCGCCAGCGCCCCATGGATTGTTCCCGGCGACCCGTTTCTTCGCGAACGCCTCGATCATTCCGATGAAGAAGATAATGAGCCCAACGCCGGAAATATAAGAGCCGTAAGACGACACCATATTCCAGCCGTGGAACGCATCCGGGTAATCGACGTAGCGACGCGGCATTCCCGCAAGGCCGAGGAAGTGCTGCGGAAAGAACACCAAGTTTACCCCGACAAAAGTAACCCAGAAGTGCAGCTTACCGATCGTTTCATTGTACATGTAGCCGGTCATTTTCGGGAACCAGTAGTACCAGCCACCGAAGATCGCAAACACGGCACCGAGTGAAAGCACGTAGTGGAAATGCGCCACCACGTAATACGTGTCCTGCAACACCCGATCGACGCCGGCATTGGCCAAAACCACACCCGTGACGCCCCCAAGCGTGAACAGAAAGATGAATCCCATCGCCCACAGCATCGGCGTCTTGAACTCAATCGACCCGCCCCACATCGTCGCGATCCAGGAGAAGATTTTCACGCCGGTGGGAACCGCGATCACCATTGTCGCCGCGATGAAGTAAGCCTGCGCGCCAGTCGACATGCCGACCGTGTACATGTGATGGGCCCACACCACGAACCCGATGCCGCCAATGGCCACCATCGCGTATGCCATGCCGAGATAACCGAAGACCGGCTTGCGGCTGAAGGTGGCGACGATCTGGCTGATCATGCCGAAGCCCGGAAGAATCAGGATGTAGACTTCCGGATGGCCGAAGAACCAGAACAGATGCTGGAAAAGGACCGGATCGCCACCGCCTTCACCGGAGAAGAAGGTCGTTCCGAAATTGCGGTCCGTCAGCAACATGGTGATAGCGCCCGCCAGAACCGGCAGCGACAACAACAGCAGGAATACGGTTACCAAAATCGACCATACGAATAGCGGCATCTTGTGCAGCGTCATGCCAGGCGCACGCATATTGAAGATCGTCGTTATGAAGTTGATAGCGCCAAGGATCGAGGACGCGCCGGCCAGATGCAGCGACAGAATGACAAAATCGACCGACGGCCCAGGATGTCCGCTGGTGGATAGCGGCGCATACAGGGTCCAGCCTGTCCCGGCGCCGAGCGAGCCCGGCTCGCCTTCCACGAACATTGACGTTATGAGCAACGCGAACGAGGCCGGCAGCAGCCAGAACGAAACGTTGTTCATCCGTGGGAACGCCATGTCAGGCGCGCCGATCATGAGCGGCACAAACCAATTGCCGAAGCCGCCTATCATTGCCGGCATCACCATGAAAAAGATCATGATCAGGCCGTGTGCGGTCGTGAACACGTCGAACTCGTGCGAACTCGGAAAGATCTGGATGCCCGGATTTTGCAACTCCGCGCGGATGGCGATCGACAAACATGCACCGATCACGCCGGCACCGAGCGCAAATACGAGGTACATCGTGCCGATATCTTTGTGATTGGTCGAATACACGAAACGCCGCCACCCCGTCGGATGGTGCTCGTGGGCCTCGTGTGCGCCGTGTGCCGCCGTGTTGCTAGCCATCGTGATCGTCCCTGACTTCGTCGTTGTCGCCCGCGTATTTGCTACTTCGCACTATCAGCCGCGGCCATCGCAGTCGGATGGCTGTCGTCGTTTGCGTATTTCTTTTTCGCCTGCTCGACCCAAGCGGTGTATTCCTTGTCGCTCACGACGCGCACCACGATCGGCATGAAGGCATGATCCTTGCCGCAAAGCTCGGAACACTGACCGCGATACGTACCTTCTCGCTCTGCCTTGAACCACGTCTCATTCAGGCGACCTGGAATGGCGTCGATCTTGATGCCGAATGAAGGCACCGCGAATGAATGAATAACGTCGGCGCCGGTGGTGAGTACATGCACAACCTTGTTCACCGGAACGACCATTTCGTTGTCGACCGTGAGAAGGCGCGGTTGGCCCGGCTTGAGGTCTTTTTCCTGCACCATCAGTGAGTCAAACTCGAACTTGCTGTCCGGATAGCTATAGCTCCAGAACCACTGCTTCCCGGTGGCTTTCACGGTCACATCCGCTTTCGGCATGTTGAGTTGATAGAACAGCAGTCGGAACGACGGCACTGCAATCGTCACCAGAATGAGTACCGGAACGACCGTCCAGATAACCTCGATTGTGGTGTTATGGGTTGTGCGCGAGGGCACCGGATTGCGGCGGGCATTGAACTTGAACATCACGATGATAAGTAGCGCGAGCACAAATACACTGATGGCTGTAATCACCCACAACAGGAAATTGTGGAACCAGATGATGTCGTCCATCACCGGCGTAGCGCCCTGCTGCATGCCGAGCTGCCATGGCTCGGGCTGACCTGTCGCGGCCAGTGCCGCGCCTGTGCCGAGAACCGTCACGGACGTGACGAAGTATGCGACCAACCGCTTGAGCACCAGCATTGTCCAATGCGCTCCTTCGACGAGAAAAACGGCCTTGTTCAGGCCCCTTTTGCCGCCCACCACTGGCATGATGTTCGGCGCGACCCCGCTGAGCACGGCGTTTGCCACGGGCGTGGCAGCTTAGGCGGTGCGGCGGGACGGGGGGAAATCCCGGCTTCTCAAACCACAATTCCGGCCCTGCCGCAATGCACCTCATCCTCTCTTGTGTGCGACAAACAGCGTACCTGAAACCGGCTCTGGCAGCGCATTTAACGCGCCAGCCGGAGCTTTCCCCGCCCGACCGCCGCCAAGGCTTGCTTGACAGGACCGGCCCGGCATGACCCAACGAGGGAAATTAGAGTGCCGACGGGGCGACGATTCGCCTAGTCTCCCGCAACGAAAGGGCGGATGCGACCGGATGCCTAGGAACTGCATGATGCGATTTTCCAAGCGTGACAGACAATCCCAATTCGGCGCGGGCCGGCACATCCTCTTGGCACTCATTGCGGCGCTGACTTTTGCGCACGCTGACCGCGCGCTCGCCCAAGGGGCCGTAAAGTCTGTGCACAAAGATTGGCAAATTCGCTGCGATACCCCGCCCGGCGCCAAAGCTGAGCAATGCGCCCTTATCCAGAGCGTCACCGCGGAAGACCGCGCCAATGTCGGCCTCACAGTCATTGTTCTCAAAACCGCCGATCAAAAGAGCAGATTGATGCGCGTCGTTGCTCCACTCGGGGTGTTGCTCCCCTCGGGCCTGGGGCTAAAGATCGACCAGGCCGATATTGGCCGCGCCGGCTTCGTCCGCTGCCTGCCCAACGGCTGCATCGCCGAAGTCGTCATGGATGACGAGCTGATCAAAAAACTGCGCACCGGCAAGACTGCAACATTCATCATCTTCCAGACGCCTGAAGAAGGGATCGGTTTCCCGATGAGCCTTGCCGGCTTCGGAGAAGGTTACGACAAACTGCCTTAGCGGCAGGGTCGCAACATTGCCGAATATCCTGCATTTGCGGCCGCGGTCCCAACTCGCCCGGAAATTCGCTGCCGAAATTCGCGGGCACAAGGAAAATCTGCTCCAGCGGCGTGAAAGTTAACGTTCGGCCGGCTTGAATCGGTACTGGATTGGGCCCTCGCAGAATTGCCACGGAAGGCTTATGTCATCGGCATCGGAGGCCAGTGGGTCCATGGATAAAGGCATTTCTTCGCTGATCGAGCGCGCCGGACTGGAGCACGGAAAAGTGCGTCAGCTGATCGGTCGCGGACTCGAGGGCGCCGACGACGGGGAGTTATTCCTCGAATACCGCCAGGTGGAAGCGCTTACGTTCGACAATGGCCGGCTTAAACAGGCGACTTACGATACCGCGCAGGGCTTCGGTCTTCGCGCTGTGAAAGACGACGCCGTCGGGTATGCGCATGCCTCGGACGTGTCCGAAGGCGCCATCACGCGCGCGGCCGAAGCAGTGCACGCGGTAAAAGGCGGCCACAGCGGCACCTATGCCGATGCGCCGGGCCGCACAAATCACAAACTCTACGGCGACGAAAATCCGCTGGGAACGCCGGCCTTCGAGGCCAAGGTGAAACTGCTCGAATCGATGGACGCGTATGCGCGCGCGAAGGATGCACGCGTGCGGCAAGTGACGGCAAGCGTGGCGGCAAGCTGGCAAGTCGTCGAAATCCTGCGTTCGGATGGAGAGACCTATAGGGATGTCCGGCCGCTGGTCCGGCTCAATGTTGCGGTGGTCGCGGGCAATGGCGAGCGCCAGGAGTCGGGCAGTTATGGCTTTGGCGGGCGCGAAGGCTTTCATCGATTCATTGAGCCGCAGGCGTGGCAGGGGGCCGTCGATGAAGCAATCCGACAGGCCCTGGTAAATCTCGATGCCGTGCCGGCTCCGGCCGGTGAAATGGACGTCGTACTTGGTGCAGGCTGGCCGGGGGTTATGCTGCACGAAGCGGTCGGCCACGGCCTCGAGGGCGATTTCAACCGCAAGAAGACATCCGCGTTTGCGGGGTTGATGGGCCAACGCGTTGCCGCGAAGGGCGTCACTATCGTCGACGATGGCACCATGCAGGCGCGCCGCGGGTCACTGTCCATCGACGATGAAGGCACGCCGACCAACCGAACAGTGTTGATCGACGACGGAATTCTGGTCGGGTACATGCAGGACAGGCAGAACGCACGATTGATGGGCATGAAACCGACCGGGAATGGCCGGAGGGAATCGCACGCACATGTCCCGATGCCGCGCATGACGAACACCTACATGCTCGCAGGCAAGCACGATCCGAAGGAAATTATCGCCTCAGTCAAGAACGGCCTTTACGCCGTGAGTTTCGGCGGCGGCCAGGTGGATATCACTTCCGGAAAATACGTCTTCCAGTGCACCGAAGCTTACAAGATCGAGAATGGCAAAGTGGCCGCGCCGGTGAAGGGCGCGATGCTGATAGGCAATGGACCTACCGACCTGCATCGCGTGACGATGATCGCCGATGACTTCGCGCTCGACCCCGGCATCGGCACGTGCGGCAAGAACGGGCAAGGAGTTCCGGTCGGTGTTGGTCAACCGACGCTGCGCATGGACAAGATCACCGTAGGCGGCACAGCCTAGTTTTCCGGGAGTTCAGTATGGGCCAGAAAGAGTCCAGCCTGCGTGGTTGGATTAAAAACGTCACCGATATCGTCGTCATCGTGCTCATCGTATTGGCAGCGAAAACCGCGATTGCGGAGCCTTTTTACGTGCCGTCGGGCTCGATGGAGCCTACCTTGCTGATTGGCGATGAATTGCTGGCAGTGAAGTATCCATACGGCTACAGCTCGGCGTCGCTGCCGTCGTTTCTCGTGTTTCCCAACACGCCGAGAGTGCTCGCGGCGCTGCCCCGGCGAGGGGACGTAGTCGTGTTCCGCTGGCCAGGCGACCGATCGCAGGTCTGGGTCAAGCGGGTCATCGGATTGCCTGGTGACCGCATCGGCCTAAGCCATGGACAGGTCTTCATCAATGGCGCGCCGGTGGGGATCCGTCCGGCCGGTACCGGCGAAATGGAAACCGAGGATGGCGGCAAGGTGTCGGCAGCCCGCTACATCGAGACTTTGCCAGGCGGCAACGAACATCCGATCTTCAAGTTGGCTGCGCGCGGCGAACTTGACGATATCCCGGACGTTGTCGTGCCCGCCGGGCACTTGTTCGTCATGGGCGACAATCGCGATAATTCCGCCGACAGCCGCGTCCCTGTGCGCAATGGCGGCGTCGGCTTGTTGCCAGTTGAGGACCTCGTCGGGCGCGTCGATGCTCTCGTTGGCTCCTGGGATCTCGCGGTCAGAAGCCGGCCATTTCAGGAATGGCCGTCAGGATTGCGGCTGTCGCGATTTTTCACCGCAGTGCGTTGAGGCCCCTATCTTACGACGCCTGAAATACAACATGGCTTGTGCCGTGGCCGCGTAATACGATCCTTGAGGAAGCAACGCGCGGTCGGGCCGATGTATCCGGGCCTCACATAAGACCAGGCGCGGCATTTGTTCTCGGCTTCGCACGCGGCGTTGCAGGGTCCGCCGGCCGGATCAGGCGTCACATCAAAATTCCGGTAGTCGCCTCCGGGACGGTCAATCGAAAATTCGATCGGTCCGCGTCTCGGCTCAACCACACCGGCCCCGCGAACTCCCGATACGCAGCAACTGTCCGTGTTGCGGGAGGGCACCTGATTTTTCAGCCAACATGTCGCGGCATCATAGGTTGTGCGCGGATATGAAAAACTCCAGGCACGGCAGTGGGCGTCGCGCTCACAACGTGATGCGCAGACCGACGGATCGCCGTTGCGCACCTGGAAGTTAAGATAGTCGCCGCCGCGGCGGTCGTACCCGTTCTGGGCCTGCACCTGGCTGGCCGCAGCAAAAAGCATCAGCGCAAACGCGCTGCACCGCCCGATTTGCAATTGCATGCGCGTCCGCTCGAAACTCGAGAGTCGGAGAAACTTCGCCCGGGACATGGTAACGCACTGACGCCCCTTATGCAGCCACACACAGCCGGAGCGTTGGGGAAATTTTTCGGGCGGCATGAGATAAAGCGCCCGCCGGAGGGGCCGGCGGGCGCGGATCCGGCCGCGAGAGGGGATGATCGCGGGTGTCGGATCGAGCGGCCGACGAGAGGGGATCGGCCGTTTGTCTAGCTCGTTAGACCGTGTGACGCGCGGGGCGGTCGGTCGCCGGGCGGCGGAACGCCTGCTCCACGCCGGCACCAATCTTCACGCGATAAATCGCTGTGCTCAGGCGGCGCTCAAGTGCCCGCTCACGCAGGAGCGCGGTCGGGTCGTCCCAAAACGGCTCCGAAAACGCATCGCGCACATCGGCTCGGGTGATGCCAATATCGGCCAGCATGCGGCGATCGAGGCCGGCGAGCACATTGGCCTCGCGGCGGTTCCGGCGCGCGCGTGCCAATTCCCTGAGCCAATGGGTCACCAAAGCCAGCAAGGACGCAAACGCCCGCAGCAGCGCGCCGCCGGCGACTGGCAAAACGGGGTAGTTGGCACTCATCTCATTCTCCAATTCAGTTCGCGGGTTACCGGTCCCAAAATCGCTTTCGGCGCCGCGTAGAACCACCCGAATTCCCCACCCGAATCCTTGGAAACACAAATATATTGCACTGCGGGGATTGATTAGTGAAACGAATGTTTTTAATCTGATCGATCAGAAACAATGATATAGCCATCCCGCCCGCCAAAAGGGGCTAGTCAGGATCGTCTGCCATGACCGCGATGCTCGACATTGACCAATTGCGCACCTTTATCGCCATCTCCGAGACCGGCAGTTTCACCAAGGCCGCCGATGTCGTGAACAAGACCCAATCGGCCGTGTCCATGCAGATGAAGCGGTTGGAGGAGCGCCTCGAGCGCCCAATTTTTTCACGAGACGGGCGTGCATCGAAACTGACGGAGGATGGGCAACGCCTGCTCGATTACGCGCGCCGCATCGTCAAGCTCAATGTGGAGACGCTTGCGGCGTTTTCGGATGCCGAACTGTCAGGCCGCGTCCGCCTTGGCGTTCCCGACGACTACGCCGATCGCTATCTGCCCGAAATCATGGCGCGGTTCTCGCACAGTTATCCGGCGGTCGAGCTGTCGGTGATTTGCGAGCCGTCCGTAGACCTTCTGGAGCGAATCGACGCCAACGAGATCGACCTCGCGATCGTAACAAACTGCGAAAGTAAGCGCGCATCGGAGACTTTCCGGCGTGAACGTCTTCTGTGGGTTACTTCGAATCGTCATTCGACCCATCTCGAGGAGCGAATGCCGCTTGCGCTGGGGCGGCCGAGCTGTACATGGCGCCGCATCGCCATTGAACGGCTGGAAGCCATCGGCCGTCCGTTCCGCGTCCTTTATTCGAGTTCGAACGCCGGCGCCGTAGCGGCTGCGGTGCTCGCCGGTCTCGCCGTATCCGTGCTGCCGGAATCCGGACTGCGTCCAGGCATGCGCGTGCTTGCCACGTCGGACGGATTTCCGGAATTGCCGACCTGCCGCATCGGACTGGTGCGTAACGCGCACGAGACATTGGCGCTGGCCGATGCGCTCGCCGAGCATATCATCTCATCGCTCGACAACCTGTCGGAAGCTCAGGCGGCAGAGTAAGGCAGGCTTCTCTAACCTGTCGTGGCCGGTTGCCCTCACCGAGATTGCCCGGTAGAGCCAGCAATAACCGAGTCGGAAATCAGTACGCGTATTCTTCAAAAATCGGATCGACAGTACCGCCCCATTCGCCGTGGAATTTCGCGAGCAGTTCCTCGGCCGGCGTTATCCCTCGTGCGATCGACTCTTCCAGCGGACGCAGGTAACGCGTTTCATCGCGACCATTGCGATCAACCCGCTTGCGGCGCGCGAGCCCGCTCGAACAAAGTCGGAGCGTTTCCTGGGCCAGCGTGAAAATATTGCGGTTTCGGACCTGAGCCTTAAATCCGAGCCTCGGTACATCATCGCGCAATTTCTGGCGCTCTTCGGCAGTCCATGACTTCACCATATCCCAGCACGCGTCGAGCGCATCGTCGTCGTAGAGGAGGCCTACCCAATAAGCCGTCAACGACGGCAGCCTTCGCCACGGCCCGCCGTCGGCGCCACGCATCTCAAGATAACGCTTCAGCCTCACTTCCGGGAATATCGTGCTCAGATGGTTTGCCCAGTCTGAGATAGTTGGGCGTTCGCCAGGCAACTCAGCCAGCTTGCCTGCAAAGAAATCGCGAAACGATTTGCCAGAAACATCGATATAACTATCTCCGCGCTTGACGAAGTACATCGGCACATTCAGCGCATAATCAACCCAGCGCTCGAAGCCCATCCCGTCCTCGAACGCCCAAGGCAGCATTCCGGCGCGATGATTGTCCGTGTCGCGCCAGATTTCCGAACGAAACGAGAGGAATCCGTTCGGCTTGCCTTCGGTGAATGGCGAATTGGCGAATAGCGCCGTTGCCACCGGCTGCAGCGCAAGCGATACGCGCAGCTTTTTGACCATGTCGGCTTCCGACGAGAAGTCGAGGTTCGCCTGCACGGTGCATGTTCGATACATCATGTCGAGGCCAAGCGAACCGACTTTCGGCATATAGGCCGTCATGATCTTGTAGCGGCCTTTTGGCATTTTCGGCATGTCCGCCCGCGTCCAGTTCGGCGTCATCCCGATGCCGAGAAAGCCTATTCCCAAAGGCTTCGCGACCTCGCGCACCTGTGCGAGATGCGCCATCAATTCGGCGGCGGTCTGGTGCACATTGTCGTAAGGCGCGCCGGAAAGTTCGAACTGACCGCCGGGCTCCAATGAGATGGCGCCGCCGCCCGTAACGTCGAACATGCCGATGATATTGTCGCCTTCCATGATCGGCTCCCAGCCGAGCAGATCATGCATGCCGTCGAGCAGGGCGCGGATGCTCCGCTTTCCGGCATAAGGCACCGGCCGATGATCGGCGACGGTAAAGGCGAATTTCTCGTGCTCGGTCCCGACTCGAAACTGCGTCTTTGCCTTGCAGCCAGCTTCGAGCCAGGCGACGAGTTCGTCGCGCGTCTCGATCGGCGTCATGTCGACCTGGTCTCGGGCCATGCCTGGTTCCGGAATAAAGGGCCGCGACGTTAAGCATGCTGCACCGCAAAGGGCAATGCACGGAGGCCCGACGTTGCAGGTGTCCCCAACTGGTCGAGACGCTTTTTACCGGCGCACCAGTTCTCCCCAAACCGCCAGTCCCGAGCCTCCGCGTTGCTAGGAATATTGTCTGAGAAAGGAAGCAAAATCGCGTTCTATTTTTGTTCTTTGCCCCGACTGCTGCATGCTCTATTGCTATCCGCCATGCCGCTGTTCACCCCCCATCAGAATAATGCTCTCAATTCCGTCGCTGACTGGCTCAGGGCAAAGCCCGGCTCTAACGGCACGCCACAGGTATTCCGCCTGTTTGGTTTTGCCGGTACGGGCAAAACCACCCTCGCCCGCCACATTGCCGACGAGGCCGACGGCAACGTGAAGTTCGCCGCCTTCACCGGCAAGGCGGCCTCCGTCATGCGCGGCAAGGGCTGTCACGGCGCCTCAACCATCCACAGCCTGATCTATCGCGCGCGTGAGAGCGGCGAGGAAATCCCGAATTTCGATCTTTGGGACGAAGCGCCGGCTTCCAAGGCGAAACTCATAATCATCGACGAATGCTCGATGGTGGATGCCGAACTTGGCCGCGACCTGCTGTCCTTCGATGTGCCGGTACTCGTGCTCGGCGATCCGGCGCAGTTGTCACCTATTCAAGGCGGAGGCTACTTCACCGAGGCAGAGCCCGACGCCATGCTCACTGAGGTGCATCGGCAGGCACAGGATGATCCGATCGTACGGCTGTCAATGGGCATCCGCGCCGGTGAATATCTCGAACCCGGGCGCTACGGCGAGACCGAGGTGATCCGCAAGGCCGACCTCGATCCGCAGCGCGTGCTCGACGCCGATCAGGTGCTGGTCGGGCGCAATGTTACGCGGCGTTCCTACAACACGCGCCTGCGCGAGCGGCGCGGATTCGAAGGCGAGATGCCGTCGGCCGGCGACAAGCTGGTGTGCCTGCGCAACAATCGCAAGAAGGGCTTGTTCAACGGCGGGCTGTGGACGGTGAAGGATCGCGGCGGACGCAAGAGTGGCGCCAAGGCCGGGATCATGACGATGCGACTTTTGCCTGACGATGACACCGCGACGCGCGGCGTAAAAGTATCCGTCCGGCCGGAATGTTTTTCGGGCGGCATCGAGCAGGTCGATTGGCAGCGCCGCAAGCCCTATGACGAATTCGACTACGGTTACGTACTCACCGTGCACAAGGCACAGGGCTCGCAATGGGACGATGTCGTGCTGTTCGATGAATCGTTCGCGTTTCCCGACAGTCGCGAGCGGTGGCTTTACACCGGCGTGACGCGGGCAGCGAAGAAGTTGACGGTGGTGGTATAGGAGAACGAAAAACGACGGGCAGCAGCGAGCGCGAGCCGGGACGACAGAAGGAATGGCTTAACGGACCTTCCGGCGCGTGAACGGCAACACGGCCAGCGCTACCGCCGTGATCAACGCGCCAGAGAGAAACGTTCCGCGCGGCCCGACGAAGTCCCACAGCACGCCCGCAATTATGCTTGCGGCCAGCAGCGCAACGCCGCTCACCAGGTTGAACATTCCGAATCCGGTGCCTCGGAGAGCCGGCGGCGCCGTATCGGCAACCAGTGCCGCCAGTAGTCCTTGCGTGAGACCCATATGCAGGCCCCACAATACAACGCCGACCATCACGGTCCATACGCTGTCGCCAAGCGCCAGCACGAGATCGGCGACCACCAGCAAAGCGAAGCCAACGACAAGAACCCCGTAGCGGCCGTTTCTGTCCGACAGCGCACCGGCGGGCCAGGCCGAGAGCGTGTAAGCAATGTTCATCACGACCATCACGGTCGGCACAACAGTGACGTCCAGCCCGACCGACTGCGCGCGGAGCAGAAGGAATGCCTCGCTGAAGCGGGCAAGCGTAAAGATGGCCGACACAGCCACGACCATCCAATAGGCGGCATCAAGTCTTGCGAGCTCCGAACGCGAAAACGGCGATCGCACGAGACGCTTGCCCGGAGCTGGATCCGGCTCGCGCACGACGACGACAATTATCGCAAGCGAAATGAAGGCCGGCACAACAGCGATCCAGAATACGGCGATGAACTTATCTGCAAATATCGCCATGAAGACGATTGCCGCGAGCGGGCCGAGCACGGCGCCGATAGTGTCGAGCGACTGCCGAAGACCGAAGGCCGTGCCGCGCAGATCTGCAGGCGTAAGATCGGCAACAAGCGCATCGCGCGGCGCGCCGCGGATGCCTTTGCCGATCCGGTCGACGAAACGCGCCGCGGTAAGCCAGGCAATGCTTGATGCCAGAGGGAACACGGGTTTGGTCACGGCTGCGAGGCCGTAGCCGAGCGCGGCCAGAAGCTTGCGCTTGCCGAGATAGTCGCTCAGGGCGCCGGAAAAGATCTTGGTGATGGAGGCGGTCGCTTCGGCGATGCCCTCGATGAAGCCGACCGTGAGCGTGGATGCGCCGAGGACGCCCACCAGATACAGCGGCAGTAGCGCATGGATCATTTCGGAGGAGAGATCCATGAACAGCGACACTAATCCCAGCGCCCAGACACTGCCGGGAATCTCGCGCCAGCGGAAAATGGAACGGGGCTGGGTGAACATGGGGCAGAAATCCTTGTGGCTTATTCCCCCGCGAGGAAAATCCTGCCAAATCATCGCACCGGCAATATGCCATGGACCCCCGATTTTGCGTGGTGACCGGAACAATGGCGATTGCTGTTGCCAACCACTATCGAAAGCCAACGGCCGCCGAACATCGCTCTATGCCGCTTCTTTCCGTTTTGCCGGCGCGAATCGCTGGTAGAAGCCCTCGTTGTGATCGGCGAGCTCGAGCAGCAGCTTGTTTGGCGTAAAGCGCGTGCCATATTTTTTCTCAAGTTTGCGGCACAGGGCGACAAAGCGTTTCGTGCCCATCATGTCGATCCACGATAACGTGCCGCCGGAAAACGGCGCAAAGCCAAAACCGAGAATCGACCCCACATCGGCTTCGCGCACGTCGGTAAGTACTTTTTCCTCGAAGCAGCGAGCGGTTTCCAGCGCCTGAATACCGAGGAGACGGAGCTTCAATTCCCCGATGTCGACATCTTCGGGCGCAAGCAGGTTCGGTTGAAAATCGGCGAGGCCAGGCCACAGCCGCTTTGGTCCGTTCGCCGGATAATCGTAGAAGCCCTTGCCGTTCTTGCGCCCGAACCGTCCCCGCTTCTCGACCATTTCCCGCAACAATACTTTCTGCCGCGGATCGATTGCCTTGACGCCGAGATCTGCCTCCGTCGCCAGGAGAATTTTCCAGGCAAGATCGACCGCTACCTCGTCGTTGAGCGACAGAGGTCCGACTGGCATGCCAGCCATCCGGCCGACATTCTCGATCATCGCGGGCGGCACCCCCTCGGTCAGCATCAAATGGCCCTCGCGGATGTAGGTGCCAACGACGCGCGACGTGTAGAAGCCGCGGGAGTCGTTGACGACGATCGGCGTCTTGCGGATGGCGCGCACATAGTCGAGCGCGACCGCAAGCGTCTTGCTGCCCGTCTGCTTGCCAAGAATGATCTCGACCAGCATCATTCGATCGACAGGCGAGAAGAAATGAATTCCGATAAAGCGCGCAGGATCCTTGAACTCGGACGCAAGCGAAGTGATTGGCAGCGTTGAGGTGTTGGAAGCGAATATTGCCCGTTCGCCTATGACTGCCTGGATTTTTGCAATCACGTCGGATTTTATCTTTCGGTCCTCATACACGGCTTCAATGACCAGATCGCAATCCTTCAGCGCGCCATAGTCCGCCCCGGGTGTAATTCGCGCCAGCAATTCGTCACGCTCGACGCCCTTCATGCGCCCTTTCATGACGCGATCGCTGAGTGCCTTGTGCAAGGCCGCCTTGCCCTTATCGGCGGTCGCCTGGTCGCGATCGATGAGCGCTACCTGCAAGCCCGCCCCCGCGCTCACCTGCGCGATACCTGCGCCCATGAATCCAGCCCCAACGATGCCGATCTTCTTCAAACTCGTGGGCGGTTCATTGGCCGGACGGCGCGCACCCTTGTTGAGATCCTGCATCGACACGAAAAGCGAGCGGATCATTGCCGCAGCTTCTGGGGAGCGCAGAATTTTTGCGAACCAGCGCGACTCCACCCGTAACGCCGTATCAAACGGCAATTGCAGGCCTTCGTAGACGACCTGGAGAATGGCCCGCGCCGCTGGGTAGTTGTCATAGGTTTCGCGACGGTAGATCGCGTTCGCGGCCGGGAACGTCATCATCCCCGCCTTGGAATAGACCGGCCCGCCCGGCAGGCGAAAACCCTCCACGTCCCACGGCGCCTTGGCCTTGCCGCCGGCCTTGATCCAGTCCTTTGCCGTCTTGATCAGGTCGCCCGGCGCGACGACGGCATCGATGAGCTTCAAGGCCTTGGCTCGATCGACCTTGAGCTGGTCCCCCTTGAGCAGGAACTGCAGCGCGTCAGCGGGCGGGAGCATCCGCGCGACCCGCTGCGTGCCGCCGGCGCCCGGAAAGAGTCCGATCTTGATCTCGGGCAGGCCGAGCCGCGTCTTTGCATCGTCGGCCGCGACGCGATGATGACAGGCAAGCGCCAGCTCGAAACCCCCGCCCATCGCCGTGCCATTGAGCGCGCAAACCCATGGCTTCCCGCCGTTCTCGATGCGTCGATAGAGCTGAGACAGCTTGCGGCTTTCCTCGAACAGCATGCTCGCGGCGGCCTGTTCGCCCTGGTTCTTGGCCATGGTCGCGAATATTTCGGCAAGGCGATCCAGCATGGTGAGATCGGCGCCCCCGCAAAAGCTCGGTTTGCCCGACGTAATCACCGCGCCCTTGATGGCGGAATCATTAGTAACTTTATCGACCACGGCCCCGAGTTCCTCGATGACATCCATCGTGATCACGTTCATCGAGCGATCGGCCGTCTCCCACGTGATGAGCGCAATTCCGTCACTGTCGACGTCGAGCTTGAAGCTGCTCATGGCTTTGGCCTCTCCTCTTTCTCACTGGCGCAGCGCACGTACACTAGTACGGCTCGCCGTTCTTTTTCGTGTAGCGCGCGCCGTTTTCGTCGCGCACCACCATCATGTCGATGTCGGAATAATGTGCGCGTTCGGCAGGTGCGCGGGTGCCAACTTCGATGAAGACTGCGTCGCGTTTGGAACGATTGACCAGGCAATGACCGTTTGGAACGCCGGCCCGCCAGGCGGCGGCATCGCCCGGTCTCAGCACCGTATCGCCGTCATCCTCGCACAGCACCACTTCGCCCTCGAGCACGTACACAAGCTCGTCCTCTTTTTCATGCCAATGTCGCTGCGAGGATGCCGCTCCGGGCTTGAGCGTGCAGATATTGACTCCGAAATGAGCAAGGCCGGCGGCGCGCCCAAGGCGCTTGCGCGAGCGTCCGGCGACCACTTTGTTGAAGGGCGGCGGATATCCGGTCGAGGTGTCAACTGGAATCGCATCGATGTTTATTTTCGGCATTCTCTCTCTGACCCTATTAGACGCGTTCAATGATGGTCGCGGTGCCCATCCCGACTCCGATGCAGAGCGTGACCAGCGCGGTCTCCTTGTCGCGGCGTTCCAGCTCGTCGAGCACGGTGCCGAGAATCATGGCACCTGTCGCACCGAGTGGGTGACCCATGGCTATGGCGCCGCCGTTCACGTTGATCTTGTCGTGAGGAATATTGAGCGCCTGCATGTAGCGCAGCACAACCGAGGCGAACGCCTCGTTGAGCTCCCAGAGATCGATATCCTTCTTGGTCATCCCGGCTTTTTTCAGCACCTTCTCGGTGACCGGAATTGGTCCAGTGAGCATGATTGCAGGCTCGGAGCCGATATTGGCAAATTGGCGGATACGCGCACGCGGCTTTAGGCCCGCCGCCTTGCCTACCGCCTTGCTGCCGATCAACACTGCGGCGGCGCCGTCAACGATGCCTGAAGAATTGCCGGGCGTGTGGACGTGATTGACCACTTCGATTTCCGGATAACGCTGCACGGCGACCGCATCGAAACCGGCCATGTCGCCCATTTGGACAAAGGCTGGCTGCAAAGCCGCTAGCGTCTGCATAGTTGTATTGGGCCGCATGTGCTCGTCCTTGGCCAGGATGGTGAGACCGTTGACGTCCTTCACCGTCATCACCGAATTCTTGAATCGCCCCTCTTCCCAGGCCTTGGCCGCACGCTTCTGGCTTTCAACGGCATAGGCATCGACGTCATCGCGCGTAAAGCCGTATTTTGTGGCGATCAGATCCGCCGATATACCCTGCGGCAGAAAGTAGGTCGTGACTGCAATCGATGGGTCGATGGGCCACGCCCCGCCGGACGCGCCAATGCCAATCCGGCTCATCGACTCGGCTCCGCCGCCGATCGTCATTTCATGCTGTCCCGACATCACTTCGGCGGCAGCGAAATTGATGGCGTCGAGGCCGGAGGCGCAAAAGCGATTGATCTGCACACCAGGTACGCCGTCGCCGAAGCCGGCAACGAGCGCAGCCGCGCGCGCAATGTCGCCACCCGCCTCACCTACCGGATCGACGCAGCCGAGAACGACGTCGTCTATCATCGCCGGATCGAGCTGGTTGCGGTCCTTGACCGCCGCGAGCGTTTGCGCGGCAAGATTGAGCGCGGTCACCTCGTGCAGGGACCCATCGGCCTTGCCGCGCCCGCGCGGGGTGCGCACGTGGTCAAAAATAAATGCATCGGGCATTGGCACTTCTCCTTCCGCCCTCGCTGGGCTCGGGCACCCGCTTCCCTGCGGAAACAGGAAGAAAAACTACAAACTTCTCGCAATCAGCAATTTCATGATCTCGTTGGTGCCCGCGTAAATGCGCAATACGCGCGCATCGCGGTACAACCGCGAGATCGGATACTCATCCATATAGCCATAACCGCCAAACAATTGCAGACAACGATCGATCACTTTGCCTTGCGTATCGGTGAGCCGGTATTTGGCCATCGAAGCCGTTACGGTATCGAGTTCGCCCTTCACGTGACGCTCGATACAGTGGTCGAGAAAGACCTTGGCGATTGTTGTGTCGGTTTTACATTCGGCGAGTTCGAACTGGGTGTTCTGGAACTCGATAATCGCCTTGCCGAAAGCCTTGCGCTGCTTGACGTAGTCAATCGTAAGCGCAAGCGCGCGTTCCATCATCGCAACTGCATGCACGGCAACGATCAGACGTTCCTGCGGCAACTCCTTCATCAGCTGGTAGAAGCCCTGGCCTTCTTCGGTGCCGAGCAGGCTCGAAGCCGGCAGCTGGACGTCCTCGAAAAATAATTCCGAGGTATCGGCCGAATCCATTCCAAGCTTTTTTAGCTTTCGACCGCGCCGAAAGCCCTGCGCGTCGTCGGTCTCGACTACGAACAGAGACGTCCCCTTGGCGCCGGCCTTGGGATCGGTTTTCGCAACGACAATGACCAGATTGGCATGCTGCCCGTTGGTGATGAAGGTCTTGGAGCCATTGAGCACATAACCGTTGCCGGATTTCTTTGCCGAAGTGCGCACCCCCTGCAAATCGGAACCGGTGCCAGGCTCGGTCATGGCGATGGCGCCAACCAGCTCGCCGGTTGCGAGTTTCGGCAGCCAGCGCTTCTTCTGATCGTTGGTTCCGTAGTTGAGAATATAAGGCGCGACGATTCCGGAGTGCAGCGGCGCGCCGAAGCTATCGAAGCCGGCGAGCGAAAATTCGCGATTGATGATGGCTTCATGCGCGAAACTGCCGCCGGCGCCGCCAAATTCCTCCGGGATTGATGCACAGAGCAGGCCGGCTTCGCCGGCCTTGGTCCACACATCCCGATCATAGATGCCGGCCTCCTGCCAGCGATCGATATGCGGGGCAAATTCATCGCCGACGAACCGCCGCGCTTGCTCCTCGAGCAGAACGAGGTCCTCGGTCATCCACGACGGGCGCGGCAGATTGAGTGCGTCCATTGGGTGAATCACTCTGTCAGACACCATAGAGCCGCCCGGTCCTGACGGCGAGACCCGCCGGCCGGCCACATCAAACTAGCGGCAGGCATCGTCAGGTGCTAGGAGCGCGACGGGTATCAGCCGGGTTTCTTCAACATGACGTTGCAACCAGCCGCCGATCAGGCGGAATCGCCCGCCGACTCCGCTGCGGCATGGCTGCGTCTGGCTATTGTCGTGCTGCTTGCCACTATCGGCGGCATCGGCATGTGGTCGTTTGTGGTGGCATTGCCTCCGATTCAGGCCGAGTTTGGGATTGCCCGCGCCGACGCGTCGCTTCCGTTCACGATGCAGATGATTGGATTTGCTGGCGGCGGCGTGCTCATGGGGCGTCTTGTCGACCGCTATGGAATTGTGGCGCCGCTTGGACTCGGCACAGCAAGCCTTTCTGCCGGCTACCTCGCAACCGGCTGGTCGTCGAGCCTCTGGCAGGTTGCGCTTGCGCATGGCCTGCTGATCGGCTTCGGCTGCTCCGCGACGTTCGGCCCGCTGATGGCCGACGTCTCACACTGGTTCGTGCGGCGCCGCGGCATCGCTGTCGCCATCGCAGCCGCGGGCAATTATGTTGCCGGCACGGTGTGGCCGCCGATTGTACAGCATTTCATATCGACATCGGGTTGGCGCGCGACCCATATCGGCATCGGGCTATTCTGCCTCGTAACGATGTTCCCATTGGTCTTCGCGCTCCGCCGGCGAATTGAAGACCATCACAGTGACGCGGCAGGCGCTGCGGCTGCGCGGCGACAGGCCGAAGCGCCGTTTTCGCCACTCACATTGCAAGTGCTGATGTGCCTTGCCGGCGTCGCCTGCTGCGTGGCGATGTCGATGCCTCAGGTTCATATTGTCGCCTATTGCGGGGATCTCGGTTATGGCGTCGCCCGCGGCGCCGAAATGCTGTCATTGATGCTTGGCTTCGGAATCATAAGCCGGATCGCGTCGGGCTTCATCGCCGACCGAATCGGCGGCGTACGCACTTTGCTGCTTGGCTCGGTACTGCAGGGAAGCGCCCTTTTCCTCTACCTTTGGTTCGACGGACTCGTATCTCTCTATGTAATCTCGGCGTTGTTCGGATTGTTTCAAGGCGGCATCGTCCCGAGCTACGCAATTATCGTGCGCGAATATTTCCCGCCGCGCGAAGCCGGCACTCGCCTAGGTCTGGTGTTGATGGCAACTCTACTCGGCATGGCGCTTGGGGGCTGGCTGTCGGGATGGATCTTCGACCTTACCGGTTCATACCGGGCCGCCTTCATCAATGGCCTCGCCTGGAATCTGGTCAATGTATCGATCATGACATGGCTGCTGCAGCGTTCACGCCGCAGCGGCGATCTGGCGCCGGCATAACATCGTCGCGCGCGCAGACATTTCCGCGCATTCCCGCGCAAGCGGAATCCAGAATATGAAAACATACGAAGCAGCAGATTGGGTCCCCGCGCTCGCGGGGACGAGCGGCACCTCGGCCTAGAACGCCTCGTCCGGCAATTCCATCGTCGAGCCGGCTCCCGCCTGAATGCGGGCGAGCCGTGTCGCGGTTTCGGGAAGCATGCGTTCCAT
>DASSIT010000021.1:0-9843 GCA_035691545.1 Pseudolabrys sp.
CCCCTCACCCCCCGCACTTGTGGCGGATTGCGCGCATATTGAACAGCGATTTCATCGATGACAAGCGGGGTATGGTCGCATTTGCGCAGAGTGCGACTGCGCTGCAACAATCCATTGAACGCGCGCACCAACAAATGAATCGTGACCGACGAACGATCTTGCGCCAAGCTCACAAGGTCCCTGCACCTGGACATGATGATTTCGACGACTGGTGGTCTCTCCGATTTTGGCCCGCCGCGCACCGGTGTCGCCCGATCTGAAAAACACTGCGCAGCCGGTACCGAAAAACCTCGCAAAAATAAGGATATACCTCCCCCATCTTTGGCCTGCGGAATTATTGCTTGCTCAACCGAAAAGGTCGCATGCCCAACCAGTTTCCTCGCATTGCCATGATGCGCGAGCATTGCTGCGTCCCGCAATCGTGAGACGCGCAACTTGCCTTTTCAGAGCGTGTGCGCGTTGCTAGTTTCCCGTTCCTGCCATTGCGGAGTTCTCCATGGAAACCCTCGACGCGGTCCTGGATCGCATCGATCAAGATATCGATCAAAGTCTCGAGCGGCTATTTGCGCTGCTCCGTATCGCCTCGGTTTCCACTGACCCCGCCTTCAAGGATCAGTGCCGCGCAGCCGCGGAGCATGTCGCCGCTGACCTGAAAAGCATCGGATTTGAGGCAAGCGTGCGCCCGACCGATGGACATCCGGTTGTGGTCGGGAAATCGAACGGGACGGGCGGCCCGCGCGTATTGTTTTACGGCCATTACGACGTTCAGCCGGTTGATCCGCTGAATTTGTGGAAGACGCCGCCATTCGAGCCACGCATCGAAAGCTTGCCCGATGGCCGGAAAATCATCGTGGCACGCGGGGCCTGCGACGACAAAGGCCAGGCAATGACTTTCATTGAGGCCTGCCGGGCCTTCAAGGCAGTCACCGGCACGCTCCCGCTGCCCATTACGATGATGATCGAAGGCGAGGAGGAATGTGGTTCCCGGAACCTGTTCAAATTCGTGCGTGACAACGCAGCAGAATTCAGGCTCGACTTGGCGCTGGTTTGCGATACCGCGATGTGGGATGCCTCGACGCCGGCAATTACGACGTCGCTGCGCGGACTGGTCTACGAAGACGTCAAAATTATCTGTGCCGACCGCGACCTGCATTCCGGAGTGTTCGGGGGCGCCGCGCAGAATCCGCTGCGGCTGCTGTCAAAAATCCTCGGGGGCATGTGGGACGACAGTGGCCGCGTGACGATCCCCGGCTTCTACGACGGGGTTAAGGATCTGCCAGGCGACATCAAGGCCGATTTGAAAAGCCTTGATCTAACCCCCGAGAAATTCCTTGGGCCGATCGGTCTGAAGGAGCCGGCAGGTGAAAAGGGCCGCATGCTGATCGAGATGGTCACCACGCGGCCGACCGCCGAGGTCAACGGTATCATTGGCGGCTACACCGGGGAGGGCGCCAAGACGGTCATCCCGGGGGAGGCCAGCGCAAAAGTCTCGTTTCGCCTTGTCGGCGAGCAGGATCCGGAAAAGATACGCGATTCATTCCGTACCTTCGTACGTTCGCGGCTGCCGTCCGACTGTAAGGTCGAATTTGGCAATTTTGGACTTGCCCCGCCGCTTCAACTGTCATTCGACAATCCGGCGCTTAACAAGGCGCGAACTGTTCTGGCCGAGGAATGGGGTCACAAGGCGGTGACGGTCGGCGCCGGTGGGTCAATTCCAATCGTGGCGGATTTCAAAAACGTTCTCGGCATGGACTCGCTCCTTGTCGGCTTTGCGCTCGACGATGATCGGGTCCATTCACCGAACGAGAAATTCGATCTCAAATGCTACCACAAGGGGATCCGCTCCTGGGCGCGTATCCTCGACGCGCTCGCAGGAGCGTAGAGCGACTTCCCGGTTACTTGAGCTGGTCGGCGACTTTGTCGATGCCGGCTTGCGAGCAGACGTCGTCCTTGCCGGGCGAACCGGAGACGCCGACCGCTCCAACAACTTCGCTGCCGGATTTGATCGGGAGGCCGCCGGGCAATGCCAGCACATGCGTATAGTGTACCGAGCCGGCGGTGTCCGGCCGCTCGGACATTCTTTTGACGAAGTCGGCGGAGGGTTGGCTGAAGGTACGTGCCGTGAACGCCTTGCGCTCGGCGCCTTCAGGCGTATGGAGGCCGGCGCCATCACCTCGCAGCATGACGAGGGTGAGGCCTGCGCGGTCGACGACGGCGACCGAGACCTTGTAGCCCATGCTCTGGCATTGAGCGAGCGCGCCTTGGGCGATGACCTGCGCCATGGCAAGCGGGATGTTTTTCTGTGTGACCAGCCCCTCTGCGGTGGCGGTTGATGCAAGTGCCGCGGTCAGAGCCAAGCCTGTGAATATTTTCAAAGATCGTGACATTAGAGGTGCCTCCCTACGGGCATGTGAAGCCCGCAAGAACATACCCCATTGCTGGACGCTTATTTCAAGGCCACGCAAATGTGAGCGGCTATTTTTTCAGCTTGTAACCCGTCTTGAACATCCACCACACGGTGAGCAGGCAAGCGGCAAGGAAAAGCAGCGTCATCCCGACGCTCACGCCATGGCTCACATCGGCAATCTCAAAAAAGCTCCAGCGGAAACCGCTGATCAGGTACACGACTGGGTTGAACAGCGCGATCGTCTGCCAGAGTGGCGGCAGCACGCTGGTGGAGTAGAACGTCCCGCCGAGGAAGGTCAGCGGCGTGATGACCAATAGCGGTACGATCTGCAGCTTTTCAAACCCCTCGGCCCATATCCCGATGATGAAACCAAGCAGGCTGAATGTTGCCGCCGTGAGCAGGAGGAAGGCGACCATCCAGAAGGGGTGGGCGATCCGCAGCGGCACGAAAAGCCATGAGGTCGCCAGTATGATCAAGCCGAGGATGATCGATTTGGTAGCCGCTGCGCCGACATAACCCAGGACGATCTCGAACGGCGAGACCGGCGCCGACAATATTTCATAGATCGTTCCGGTAAAGCGCGGGAAGTATATCCCGAACGACGCGTTCATGGTGCTCTGCGTCAGCAGGGTCAGCATGATCAGACCCGGCACGATGAATGCGCCGTACGAGATGCCGTCGATCTCCGTAATGCGCGAGCCGATGGCCGCGCCGAAAACGACGAAATAAAGCGACGTCGAAAGCACCGGAGAGACGATGCTCTGCCAGATGGTGCGGCCGGTACGCGCCATTTCGAAACGATAGATCGCATTTATGGCGCGCAGGTTCATTGCCGGTCACTCACCAGCCCGACGAAGATATCCTCGAGCGAGCTTTGTGTTGTCTGCAGGTCGCGGAAACGAATGCCCGCGTTGCTAAGGTCGGCAAGCAGGCCGGTAATTCCCGTCCGCTCGACTTGGCTATCGTAGGTAAAGACCAGTTCCATGCCACCGGCCGCAAGCTTGAGATTGTAGGCGGAAAGCTCGCCGGGCACCGCGTCCAGTTTTTTCTGGAGATGGAGCGTCAACTGCTTCTGTCCGAGCTTGCGCATCAATTCGATCTTGTCTTCTACAAGGATGATCTCGCCCTTGTTGATCACACCGATGCGGTCGGCCATATCCTCGGCTTCTTCGATATAATGGGTTGTGAGGATAATGGTCACGCCGGAGTCCCGCAGGTCGCGAACGACCTGCCACATGTCTCTGCGCAATTCGACATCAACGCCGGCGGTCGGTTCGTCCAGAAAAAGAATCTGGGGCTCGTGGGACAGCGCTTTCGCGATGAGCACTCGGCGCTTCATGCCGCCCGAAAGCGTCATGATCTTGTTGTCCTTCTTGTCCCACAACGACAGCGCACGCAGCACTTTCTCGACATATTCGGGATTTTTCGGCTTGTTGAAGAGCCCGCGGCTGAAAGACACCGTGGCCCAGACGCTTTCAAATGCGTCGGTATGCAGTTCCTGCGGCACGAGCCCTATCCGCGAGCGTGCAGCGCGGTAATCGGAAACGATGTCGTGGCCGTCGACGGTGACCTTGCCCTCGCTCGGCACTAGGATGCCGCAGACGATTCCGATGAGCGTGGTTTTACCGGCGCCATTGGGCCCGAGCAGTGCGAATATCTCGCCGCGCCGGATTTCTAGGCTGATGTTATTCAGCGCCTTGAAGCCGGTCGCGTATTTTTTCGAAAGGTTTTTGACGGAAATGATCGGTTGCATGGAATGGAATATGGAATGGAATCGTGCGGGGCGCCCGCGCGATATAGTCCGTGAAGGTCGGCAGCGCCAGCCGGGTCCATTGCGACGAAAGTGCTAGATCTCCGCGAGTGCGCTGAGGTCGCTAAGCGTGCGCGCGGGGGCGAAGTCCGCATATTCGTCGGGCAGCTTCGCGCGATTGACCCAAAGTCCGCGGAAGCCGACGGAGACGCCAGCCATAACGTCCCAACGGTTTGACGAGACAAATGTGACATCGGCTGGCCTGCAGCGAAACTCCTTGGTCACGAGGCTATAGACCTCCGGCCGCGGTTTGAACATTTTCAGCGTGTCCACGGATAAAACTGCGTCAAGGTCGGAACCGATGCGCGCCGCTTCGACGGCGCCTTTAAGCATGGCGGGCGAGCCGTTGGAGAGAATTCCGGTCTTGCAACCTTTTGCCTTGAGAGATTTGAGCGCGACGCGCGCGTCCGGAAACGCGTCGAGCTTGAAATAGGCATCGAGAAGGGTTGCCTTGAGCGATTTGTCCGCGCGCGCCGCAAACGCCAGGGCATAGTCGAGCGCACGTTCGGTTAGGATCCAGAAATCGGCGTAGTGCCCGGCGAGCGTCAACGTCCAGCTGTATTCGAGTTGTTTGGTGCGCCACATCGCCGAAATCCGATCCGCGTCGGGCCCTACCTTGTCGCGGTGCCGTGCTATCGCCGAATGGACGTCGAATAGAGTGCCATATGCGTCGAAGATGAAATTTGATGTCATGGTATCCTCTTATCCGGGCCGCTATGGTTGCAGGGCGTGGCCGTCAAGGGAAGCCAAGTAGGCGGCCGCAATCGGGAGCAGTGGATGACGCCGGGACAAGGCTGGTCGACGACATGGACCTTTTACGAGGGGCATTGGCATGAAGGCAATCTCCCGATCATGGGCGTGCGCGACCATGCCGCGTGGCTGTGCTCCTCGGTATTTGACGGCGCCCGCACATTTGAAGGCGTTTCTCCCGACCTTGATCTCCATTGCGCGCGGGTCAACGCCTCAGCCGAAACTATGCATTTGAAGCCTGTGGTTTCGACGGAAAAATGGCTCGAGTTGACGCGCGATGGCATCAAACGCTTCGACAAGAATGCCGCACTCTACATTCGTCCGATGTATTGGGCCGAACGGAGCGGCGCTTTGCTGGTTGCGCCCGATCCCGAGTCGACCAAATGGTGCCTAAGTATTTACGAGGCGCCGATGCGCAGGCCCGAGGGGTTCTCGGTGACGCTTTCGCCATTCCGGAAGCCCAGTCTCGAATGCATGCCGGTCAACGCCAAGGCGGGCTGCCTTTATCCCAATAACGCGCGCGCGCTGCTCGAAGCGAATTCGCGGGGCTTTGGCAATTGCGTCGTGCTCGACTTGCTGGGAAATGTCGCCGAGCTTGCAACGGCTAACCTCTTCATCGGGAAAGATGGTGCCGTTTTCACGCCTGCGCCGAACGGCACATTCCTCAATGGCATTACCCGTCAGCGCGTCATCAAGCTCCTGCGTGATGCTGGTGTCAGCGTAGTTGAAACGGCCCTGAGTTACAGCGACGTGCAGAATGCCGACGAGATTTTCTCGTCGGGGAATTATTCGAAGGTCATGCCCGTCAACCGTATTGACGACCGTTCATTGCAGCCAGGCCCGCTCTACCGCGAGGCGCGCGAACTCTATTGGGACTTTGCGCATGCGTAAGCGGTTCGGTGGCCGGTGATGAGCGCGCCCGTTGCCATTATCGGTCTTGGGTTGATGGGCGAAGTTTACGCGCGGCGTCTGCTTGACGCGAATATTCCCGTAACCGGTTTCGATGTTGACGGTGCACGTTGCGCCCGGCTCGCCGATATGGGCGGCCGACCGGCTCAATCGATCGCCGAATTGGCTCGTTCCGCGCGCTGCATCATCATTGCGGTGTTCAATACCGACCAGGTGGAGGAGGTAGTCGAGAGCAATTTGCTGCCCGCGCTCGGCGACGGCTCCGGAAAAGCGGTGCTCTGCATGAGCACCTGCGATCCGGATCGGGTGGCAGCACTCGCGAAACGGGTTATCCCGCGTGGCATCCGGTACCTGGACGTGCCTGTCTCCGGCACGAGCGATCAGGTTCGCCGCGGCGATGGTGTGGCATTGATAGGCGGCGATATCACGATTGCCGATGAAGTGAAGGACATTCTGGACGCATTATTTGCGCGCACGTTTCACATCGGTAAAGTCGGCGATGGTGGACGTGCAAAGCTCGCCGTGAATCTCATTCTCGGTCTCAATCGCCTGGCGCTCGCCGAGGGGCTGGTCTTTGCCGAGCGATTAGGGCTTGATCCGGCGGCGTTTCTTGATGTGGCACGCGGATCGGCATCTTATTCGCAGGTGATGGAAACCAAGGGGCCCAAAATGGTGCGCGGCGATTTTTCGCCGGAAGGCCGTGTCAAGCAGACGCTGAAGGACGCCCACCTGATGCTCGATCAGGCGGCCGCTGTCGGCCAGAAGCTTTCCGCGCTCGAAGTGCATGCCGATGTGCTCGAGGCCTGCATGCGCGCGGGCGAAGCCGACTTCGACAACAGCGCCATCGTTAACGAAGTGCGCCGGCGCGGTAAAAGCTAAGCGCGTGCGAGCGCAACAGGTTTCTCCTGGGCAATCGATTGGATGATCGCTTCAAATGCGCCGACGACGTCGAGCATGTCGGCGGTCGACACGGGAAAAGGCTTCCCCGTCTCGATGGTTTCGGCGAAGGACTCCAGCAGGACGCCCAGTGAATCGACCGGCTGAAAGGTCCGTGTCTCGGGCGCCCCACCGATCACGGCCACGGTAAGCGCGTTTTCTTCACGCGCTTCGGCCCAGCCTTTGGTGCCAAATGCGTGAATGCGCCAGAACATCGGCGCGGCCCGTACGGTCGCGAGCAGACCTGTAGCGCCGCCGCGGAATTGCACCAGAGCTGCGGCAGAATCTCGAGGATCGGGCGGAGCCTTCTGCGCGTGTACCCTCGCATCCACTTTGGCGATCGGCCCGGCAAGATTGACGAAAGCATCCAGCACGTGCAGGCCAGCGCCGGTCATCCCGCCGCCTGGGGATTCGCGCGGGTCGTCGCGCCAGCCGCCCTTCACGCGCGTCGAATGCTCGTTGCTGAAATTGCCCTCGACGTGCAGAATTTCGCCGAGATCGCCGGCGGCGACGATGCGCTTGATCTCCCGCATGCATGGAAAGCAGCGTTTGTTGTTGCCGAGCGCGAACGGAACGTCGGCCCTCGCGCAGGCAGTGATCGCGCGTTGAGCCTCCGCGCGGCTCAGTGCCAACGGCTTTTCGCACCAGACCGGCTTGCCGGCGGCTGCGACGGCGGAAATCTGCCCGACGTGGAGCGAGTGAGGAGTTGCAAGAAACACAGCCTGCACGCGCGGATCGGCGATTGCCTCCTCGAATTCAGTCGACAACTCGAAGCCCTTGGCTGCCGCAAATTCACGCGCAAGTTCGGGCTCTTTAGTGACGCCGCGGATGATCCGCAGGCGCCCGCTTTTGCCCTGTATGGCCTCGACAATATTTTTTCCCCATCGGCCGAGACCGATGACAGCAGCATTGATCATGGTCGGGTGGACGATTCTATCTTAGAAGACTTCATAGGAGGACATAGTACAAGCCGTCACGCGAACAGCAATCCGTCAAAAATGAACAGGAGAAGGCCGGGTATGGACGATCGAGAGCGTTTTGAGCGCGGACTCAAGCTGCGTGTCGATATGTTCGGGCGCGAAGCCGTCGACAAGCGAATGAATGCGTTGGGCGAATTCGGCAAACCGCTCCAGCACATCATCAATGCCTATGCGTATGGCGATGTCTGGCAACGGTCGGCGCTCGCGCCGGGGGTCAAGTCGCTGACAATGGTGGCGATGATGGCGGCGGCGGGGCATCCGAATGAGTTGCGTGTGCACCTCAAGGGCGCCGTGAAGAATGGATGCACCGCCGAGCAAATCCAGGAGGTCCTGCTGCTGCTGGCAATGTACTGCGGCATCCCCGCCGCCAACGAGGCGCATCGCATTGCAGCGGAAGTCTTGGGCCAAACGGCGAATTGACGCGGCCGCAGCATTCACGGTGGCGGTTCGGTCAGCAGATTGGGGACGGGCCGACCGCGGATGTCGTAGACGCGCGCGTACTCGATACCCTCGCGGTCAATTTCGACCAGTACCGGTGCCGCCAGGTCGCGGCAGTAGAACGTGCCAAGCATCATCGCGAAATCGGCACGCTTGCGGTCCCAGGTTGTCTCGAATTGCGGCCCAAGCGCGACTTCGGCCGGAGGTTGCGGCCCGCAGATCTCGACGATCCAGCGCCGGCCGCCAGGCGGCTTGAGATGCATGGCGTCGAGTTTGGCCCGCAATGTGTCGCCGGCCTGCTTGAAGGCGAGCCCCCAGTAGTCGAGCATGTAGTTGTCGTGCGCCATTCGCACGCCACCGGATGCCCAATTGAACGCCGTGTATTGATACGGATGCAGCCGCACCATGTCGCTGATGGGCAGGGCCACGCCGCCGGCCAATACGGCGGTCGCCAAGGCCACCCTGTTGACCGCTGGGGCACGACTTCGGGCGCGTGCGCGGTCGAAAATCCAGCCGCCGGCCAGGCCGCCAAGCACCGCGAAAGGCGGCACCACAAATACGAAATGACGTAAGCTGTTATACAGTGCGGGATGCGTGACCATCGCAATGGCAATCGGCAGGAAAGCCGCCAGAGTCACCAGCAAAAGATTCGCGCGCCGATTGAGCGGCAGATCTCGCCGAAACGCGGCGGCAATCGCTCCGGCGGTGCCGGCAAGCCCAAGGGCCAGCATGATTTCCGGTAACTTGAGCGCGAACAGATGCGGCAGATAGCTCGCCGGCATGTCTGTGACCGAAATCAATTTGCCGGCGTAGAGCTCCCGCCACGGTTTTTCGAAAAACGTATCAAAATATTCGACGGCACGGATCGGATTAAGCGGCGACAGAAGCGACCAGGGCCAAAGCAATCCCATGATGACGTAACCGACAACCGCGGCGGGCAGCAAACGCCATATGAATCCACCCAGCCGAGCGGCCGCGTCGCGCAGGCCGATAGCCTGTGTTTCACCAACCACGATGAAGAGTAGGGCAATCATCGCATAGGGCGCCGCAATGCCGGCGAGAACGCGCGAACCAAACGCAAGCCCCAGTCCGAGTGCGGCAAGGGCGATCGCTCGAAAGCCCGGCCGTGGATATTCTTCAATCGCCCGCATCAGGCCGAGTAGAAGGACCGCCATCGCGGTGGCGAAGGGCGCATCCTTCGCGTTCATGAACATGTGGCCATAGTAAAGCGGGCAGGTTGCAAGCAGCACGAGCGCGACGAGGCCGGCGACGGAACCGCCAAGACGCCGGCCCATGCGCCAGGTGACCGCCAAGCCGATGAGGCCGACGGCCGCGCCGACGAGCCGTCGCGTTTCGAAAAGGCCGAACGGCAAAACTTTGGCGACAAGAGCGGCAGCCATGTCGAAGCCGCCGCCATATTTGTACAGATTCACAAATGAAAGCGCGCGCGTATCCTTGAATCCCGATCCGTAGAACGAGAGTAGCAACTCACCATACTGGGAATGGGTGTAATCATCCCAGCCCAGGCCGTAGTCGCGGAACGTCAGTGCTGCGATTGCCGCGATGGCTGCAAGCACAACGATAGATAATAGGTCGGCGAACGCGTTCGCCGA
>DASSIT010000022.1:0-4387 GCA_035691545.1 Pseudolabrys sp.
ACCAATATCGCGGCCGCTCACCAGGCGCTCAACGACCCCAAATGGGAGCGCGATGTGCCGTGAAAGATTTTGATCCGGCATTAGTGGAAGGACCAACCTGCTTCTGCCGGGACTGCCTCCGCGATCTGGACCTTGCCACCAAGCGTTGCGGCGAATGCGGTTCGCCTCGCCTGGTGCGCCATCGCTTGCTGTCATCCCTGAGCCTCGCTCACATCGATTGCGATGCGTTCTACGCCACCGTCGAGAAACGCGACAATCCAGAACTCGCCGACAAACCGGTGGTCATCGGTGGCGGCAAGCGCGGCGTGGTATTGGCTGCGTGCTATATCTCGCGCACCTTTGGTGTCCGCTCCGCAATGCCGATGTTCAAGGCGCTCGAACTGTGCCCGTCCGCCACCGTGATCCGGCCCGACATGGCCAAATATGTCCGGGTCGGTCGCGAGGTGCGGAGTGCGATGCTAGCGCTGACGCCGCTCGTCGAACCGCTTTCGATTGACGAGGCGTTTCTTGATCTCGGCGGCACCCAGCGCGTTCATGGGATGATTCCGGCCAAGGTGCTGGCGCGTTTTGCCCGCCATGTCGAGGGCGATATCGGCATCACCGTTTCGGTCGGGCTTTCCTGCAACAAATTCCTGGCCAAGATCGCTTCCGATCTTGACAAACCACGCGGCTTTGCCGCGCTCGATCAGGATGAGGCCCGCAAGATGCTGGCGGACAAGCCGGTCGGCTTCATCTTCGGCGTCGGGCCCGCAACGCAGGAGCGGTTGATCCAGCACGGTTTTCGCACCATCGCCGATCTGCAGCGCTCGGGCGAAGACGACTTGATGAAGCAATTCGGAGCCGAGGGCCGCCGATTGTGGCGCCTTTCGCGCGGCATCGACGAGCGCAAGGTGGTGCCCGATCGCAACGCCAAGACCATTTCGAGCGAGACAACCTTCGAAACCGACATCCGCGATTTCGCAATCCTTGAAAAGACCCTCTGGCGCCTCTCGGAAAAAGTATCTTCGCGGCTCAAAAGCGGCGAACTGGCCGGATCGACCATCACGCTGAAACTGAAGACCGCGGATTTCCGGCAGCGCACGCGCTCGCAGTCGATCCACGCCCCGACCCAGCTCGCCGCCAAGATTTTTGCGGTGTCTCGGGAAATGCTCGCGAAGGAAATCGACGGCACCGCCTTCCGCCTGATGGGCGCCGGCGTGAGCGCGCTCCGTCCGGGCTCGCAAGCCCACGACAGCGACATGCTCGACCGCCGCTCGGCCAACGCCGAGCGCGCAATCGACAATCTACGGAAAAAATTCGGCGAAGCCGCCGTGATCAGAGGGATTGCCTATGAGGGCCCGGAAAGGCCGGAACAGAATTAGCTAAAAGCCGTCATTTGCAGGACTTGGCATCCTTGACGTCGAATTTTCCCAAGGCGCCGGAAATCACGAAATCATTGTAATCGAGCACCAGCGCACGAGAGACGCCGTTTTCGAATAACTCGAAAGACATCGAATAGACCGGCGTCTGCACGCCATCGTCGGCTTTGGTTTCGCGCTCGTAATAGCTCACCGTAACGGGCCAGCGCTTCATCGATTTCATGACGTCGTTTTCGGTCGACGGATCAGGCGACGCAATCGTCCGGTCGCCCGGTATCGGCTGGCCGATCACGGAAAGAGTGTTGAAGATCTTTTCGCCATTGTCCGAGCCGTCATAGACGGTCAGTTCGAGCACTGATTTCCCTTCCTTCGCAGCGGCGATGATGCGCTGAATCTGCTCGGTCGGAAATACGGTCGCGCCGTCAATCGTGAACGTCTTGGCTTGCGGCTGCTTCAGCTTGACGGTGATATGATCGCCGCTGCGCTCCGCAATGCCGTCGACCGGGCTCGATTCAGTATCATTCATGCGCGAATCGATCTTGAACCGGTACATTTTGCCTTCAGCGTCTTCCCACGAGGTGGAGCGCAGGTCGGAAAGCGTTACCTTGCCCTCGCCGCTGTTCATCTCCGACACCTGCCTGAATTCGGAGGTGTATCCTTCGCAGGTACTGCCTGAGAAACTGTAGAGAATTCGGCCGCGCGCGCTGCTGATCGCATTCGACCCCCGCGACTTCAACAGGCTGAGTTCGTAGAGCGCCTGATGCGAGAGAAACGAGCCGCCCGCTGCGGCGTCGGCTTTTCCTGCAGCCATCCCTGTTGCCAGTGCCACGACGGCAAACGCGCGCAGCCACGAAGCGATATCGCGAAGCGGAATCGTCAACGAGCAAGTCATGTTTGTTCCTTAGGCTGGAATATGATCCGGGCTCAGGGGTCACGCCCGCACTCCCCAAGGATCATGTTTCGACCCATTATTATTCGCCGTGCCATTGCGCCGCAACTGCGGCCTTTATCGGGGAAAGCCGTGAATTTCCGACCGATTGCCAATTTTTTGGCATTTCCGCCTCAATCGGCCCGGTGGTCCAATCCACCGCACTACCTTGCAAGTGGCTGGTTGATGCGCGAAACAAAGCTGCCCCGATGGCATCATTGTCGGGTGCTGGTCACATCGAAGGGAACGAAAACATGGCAGGAACCGTCGAACAGAGGCTTGCGGCTCAAGGGATCGTCCTGCACCAGCCGCCAAGTCCGGTGGCAAATTACGTCGGCTCCGTGCGCACCGGGAATCTTCTTTTCGTGTCCGGCCAGATTTGCCTCGACAAGGAAGGCAAGCTGATTGCCAAGGGGAAACTTGGCGGCGGCGTCACCGTCGAACAGGGCAGCGCCGCCGCCCGCGGTTGCGCCATCAATCTCATCGCTCAGGTCAAGGCTGCGATCGGCGACCTCGACAAGGTCGTGCGCGTCGTGCGGCTCGGCGGCTTTGTCAATTCCGCGCCTGACTTTCTCGACGGACCGAAGGTCCTCAACGGCGCTTCCGACCTGATGGTCGCAGCCTTCGGCGACAAGGGTCGCCATGCCCGAACCACCGTGGGTGTCGCCTCGCTGCCGGCAGATGCCTCTGTAGAGGTCGAAGGCCTCTTCGAAATTTCCTAGTGGAGTGGATTTGACATTCGCTACCCGTTCGCCGCAATCACGCAAAGCGAATGTCAAATCCTAAACTCCACTAGATTCTTTTATTTGCTAGTGGTCCTATGATTTCAACATTCGCAAACAAGTCTGCTGCAACGGGATGCGAATGTTAGAATCGGACCACTGGAGACCCTGGAGTTTTCCCTTGCGCGCGCCGCACTGGCTGACGGCGAGGCCGGTGGCCCATCGCGGCCTGCACGACCGCTCACGCGGCATCATCGAAAACATGCCCGCCGCGGCGGTTGCTGCAATCGAGGGGAATTTCGCCATCGAATGCGATATCCAGCTCTCTTCGGACGGCGAAGCCATGGTGCATCACGATGATGCGCTGGGCCGCCTTACCGAAGGTTCTGCTCCCCTGCGCAGCATGACCGCACAAGCGCTCAAGGCCGTGCGCTTCAAGGATACGCCGGAACGGATGATGTCGCTTTCCGATCTCTGCGAACTGGTCAGAGGCCGCGTCCCAATTGTGATCGAGGTGAAGAGCCATTTCGATGGCGACCGCGCACTTGTCCGGCGGGTGGCCGAGGTGCTCTCCTCCTATTCGGGACCGGTTGCGGGAATGTCGTTCGACCCCGATCAGGTGCTGGCCTTGCGCGAGATGATGCCAAATTTTACGCGAGGAATTGTTGCCGAGCACGTCTACAAGGAGACCGACTGGCCAGAGGCGACCTCCGCCCAGCGCAACGGCATGCTGTATCTCAAGCACGGCTTCCGCACGCGGCCGCATTTCGTCGCCTACCGCGTCGATGATTTGCCGCAACCTGCTCCGTGGATCGCGCGGCATATTTTTGGCCTGCCGCTCTTGACCTGGACGGTGCGGACGCCGGGACAGCGCGAGCGCGCCGCGCGCCATGCCGACCAGATGATCTTTGAAGGTTTCAGGCCTTAATCAGTCCTTAAGGAGCCACCTTGAAGTCACCAATACAATGCACGATCTTAACCGCGGGCGATGGCTGCGAGGCGTGACGGCTCAAATATCAGATGGATTCATCCGAAATAACGCTTGAAGCCGTTTCTTCCGTCAGCCAGATCGCGGCTGAAGATTGGAACGCGTGCGCCAATCCCGTTCCCGATTCCACCCTTGACGGGTTCGGCGGCCTTGTCGCCTCCGCCGATAATTCCGGCGTCAGCTCAAAACCCTATTATAACCCTTTCGTATCGCACGCGTTTTTCTCTTCGCTGGAAGCATCCCAATCGGCCTGTGCGCGGACTGGGTGGGCACCGCGTCATCTCATTGCCCGTCGCGAAGGCGTGATCGCGGGCATCGTGCCCTGCTATTTGAAATCGCACTCGCAGGGCGAATACGTCTTCGACCGCGGTTGGGCGGACGCATATGAGCG
>DASSIT010000023.1:0-56418 GCA_035691545.1 Pseudolabrys sp.
CGTTGTCAGCCACAGGTCACCGGTCGTCTCGAGCGCGATGAACGTCATGGTCAGGGGACCGCCGATCACCGAGACTGACAGCGCACACATTCCGATAATGGCATAGGAATCAGGATCGATGTGCAGGCCGGGCAACACCGCACCAAGCCCCAAAGCAAACAGCTGGCCGCCAAGCGCGCCAAGCAACAAAGACGCAAAGAAAAGACCGCCGCGGAACCCGGAGCCGAGCGAAATCATCGAGGCGATCGATTTGAGCACGAAGATCAGCGCGATGGTCGCGATTGGCAGCTTGAAAATCCCGGTCAAGTGCAAGGCCCCGTGGCCCGATGACATCACCTGGGGCGACAGGAGTGCGAGAAGTCCTACCAGCGCGCCGCCAATCATCGGGCGCAATGCCGGCTTGATCCTCATTCGCGTGAAAAGCAATTCGCATGCGGCAACGCCACGCATGAGAATGACGCCGCACACGGCGGCCAGCGCGCCGACGAAGGCGGAAATGACCACATCATGGACGGCGAGGTTTGTGACCGCGCCCGTTTCGATGCCGAGCCTGTCCGGTGTGAAGACCTGCGCCGTCAAGTAGCCCACCAGCGACGCCATCCCTACAGGAGCAAGCGACGCGATCGAATAACTGCCGATGATCAGTTCGAACCCGTAAAAGGCGCCGCCTAGCGGAGCACCGAAGGCGCCGGCGATTGCTGCAGCAGCCCCGCAGCCCACGAGCACGCGCATGTCACTCCGGCGCAGCCGGAATGAACGGCCGATTGCCGAAGCCACGCCGCTGGCAAATTGCGTGTAGCCCGCTTCAAGCCCGACCGAGGCGCCGATACCACTAGACCACATTGTCTGTGCAGCGACGATCATGCTGCCGCGCATTGACATGCGGCCGCCATGAAGCGCGTTTGCCTCGATTGGGTCGACTTCGGTGCCGCGGCGCCGAGCCACAAAAGCCGAGACCAGGCCAAACAACAGGCCGCCGATGCTTGGCACGAGAAACGCGCGCACCGGATCGAGCGCCACGCGGCCGGAAAGCCTCTCGCCCGGATCGAGGCCGAAAAAAACCTCGTGCATGAAACCGACCGCCCCGCCCATGGCGGCTACGGCCAGTCCGGCGAATGCGCCGACGATCAAGGCCAGAACAATGACGCTCGATTCCCGGGCGCGCACAATGGCGCGCAACCGATGCGGCACTTCGAGCGGACGGGTAAACCAGCGCATGCGGATCAAATTCAGGTCAGGCGGGAAACACCATTACGCCACCGGCTTAAATGCTATGACGCGCCTATGTGCAAGCTTTCGAAATCGACGCAAAAACGCGCGTGGGGGCAGTTGTTCGTGCGTCGCCGCAGGCGATTTCCTTGGTCCCCGCGAGGAGGCCGAATCGGTCGGAAAAAGAGGTGAAAAAAGTGGGGATTTTTATGGCCCGGCCTCTTTAAAAAATACAGCTAAATCAACATATTAAGTGCATAACTTTGGCCTGTACGAGGGTCCTTTTTCGTGTCACACAAATCGTCCATTCCGACTCAATTTTCCGCTTGTCCCGAGGGTGCCGTCGATGGCTGAACCGGCCCGCAAGAACCCATCCGACTATGGTGCCGAGTCGATCAAGGTCCTCAAAGGCCTCGATGCGGTGCGCAAGCGGCCGGGTATGTATATCGGCGACACCGACGACGGGTCGGGCCTCCATCACATGGTCTATGAGGTGGTGGACAACGCGATCGACGAGGCACTCGCGGGATATGCGACCGAAGTCGCAGTGGCGCTCAATCCGGACGGTTCCTGCACGGTGCGCGACAACGGCCGCGGCATCCCGACCGACATTCACAAGGGTGAAGGTGTGTCGGCCGCCGAAGTCATCATGACCCAATTGCACGCCGGCGGAAAATTCGATCAGAACGCTTACAAGGTTTCCGGTGGTTTGCACGGCGTCGGCGTCTCGGTGGTCAATGCCCTGTCGACCTGGCTCAAGTTGACCGTCTGGCGCGACGGCAAGGAATACTTCATGGAATTCCGCGACGGCGTCGCGGTCGCGCCCCTCAAGGCGGTCGGCGATGCGAAGGGCAAGCGCGGTACAGAAGTAACATTCCTGCCGTCCACGAAGACTTTCACCATGGTCGAATTCGACTTCGCGACGCTGGAGCACCGTCTGCGTGAGCTGGCCTTCCTTAATTCGGGCGTCGCCATCGACCTCGCCGACAAGCGGCATGCGGTCGAAAAGCGCGAGGAAATGAAATACGAGGGTGGCGTTGAGGCCTTCGTGAAATTCCTCGATCGCAACAAGAGCGCACTCATTCCAAATCCGGTCATGATCAAGGCCGAGCGCGAAGGCATCACGGTCGAATGCGCGATGTGGTGGAATGACGGTTACCATGAAAGCGTACTTTGCTTTACCAACAATATTCCACAGCGCGACGGCGGCACCCATCTTGCCGGCTTCCGCGGCGCGCTGACCCGTCAGATCACGCAATATGCAGAGACAGTTGGCACCGCGCGCAAAGAAAAGGTTGCGCTCACCGGCGACGACTGCCGTGAAGGACTGACCGCAGTTTTGTCCTGCAAGGTGCCCGATCCGAAATTCTCCTCGCAGACCAAGGACAAACTGGTCTCCTCGGAAGTCCGCCCGGTGGTCGAAAACGTGATCAACCAGGCTTTGCAGGACTGGTTCGAAATCCACCCGCAAGAAGCCAGGGTTATCGTCGGCAAGGTGGTCGAGGCGGCGGCGGCACGCGAAGCCGCACGCAAGGCTCGCGAGTTGACTCGCCGCAAAGGCGCGCTCGATGTGTCGTCCCTTCCCGGTAAACTTGCCGATTGCCAGGAGCGCGACCCCGCAAAGTCCGAGCTGTTCATCGTCGAGGGCGACAGCGCAGGTGGCTCCGCCAAACAGGGCCGCAACCGGGAATTCCAGGCCGTGTTGCCGCTCCGCGGCAAGATCTTGAATGTTGAGCGTGCCCGTTTCGACAAGATGTTGGGCAGCCAGGAGATCGGCACGCTGATCACGGCTCTCGGCACCGGCATCGGACGCGACGAATTCAATCCGGATAAGCTGCGCTATCACAAGATCATCATCATGACGGACGCGGATGTGGACGGCTCACATATTCGCACGCTGCTGTTGACGTTTTTCTTCCGGCAAATGGAAGAGCTGATCAAGCGCGGTCACATCTACATCGCGCAGCCACCGCTCTACAAAGTTGCGCGGGGAAAATCTGAACAGTATTTGAAAGACGAGCGTACACTGGAAGACTACCTGATCCTGACCGGCGTCGAAGAGGCGGTGTTGCGTCTGGCCTCCGGCGAAGAACGCGCCGGCGAGGACTTGCGCAAGCTCGTCGAACTGGCGCGGACGGTCCGCAATCTCCTCAACGGCCTGCACAGCCGGTATAATCGCCAGGTTGTCGAGCAGGCCGCCATTCTCGGTGTGCTAAGTTCCGATATCTTCGGCGATCCGGCCAAGGCCAAGGCGGCGGCGCCGTACATCGCCAAACGCCTTAATGCGCTCTCCGAAGAAACCGAGCGCGGCTGGGAAGGCGAATTCAGCGAAGAGGCCGGTTTTACTTTCACCCGGACGCTGCGTGGCGTAAAGACCGTCGCTATCATCGATCACGCGCTGCTCGGCTCGGCTGACGCACGCAAACTCGATGAATACGCGGCCTCATTGCAGAAGGTCTACGAAAAGCCCGGCTCACTGCGCCGCAAGGACGAGACCTGGGCGATCCATGGGCCGGTTGGCCTGTTCGAGGCCATAACCGGCGCGGGGCGCAAGGGCGTTACAATGCAGCGCTACAAGGGTCTTGGCGAGATGAATCCGGAACAGCTGTGGGAGACCACGCTCGACGCCAATGCGCGCTCGCTTTTGCAGGTACGCATCAAGGAAGTCGATGAAGCCAATGTGCTGTTCGACCAGTTGATGGGTGATCTGGTAGAGCCGCGCCGGCAGTTCATTCAGGACAATGCGCTGGCGGCAAGCGTCGACGTCTGAGGCCGACCGAAGCCGTTACTAGTCGCAGACCCCCTCGAGGCCCCAGAACCAGCAACGCTGGATAGCTCGATAGTAGGCGGCGCACCCGCCGAGCGCGCAGCCCTGCTCCCAGAAAGGATATCCAACCTCGCGCAGCCGCACATAAGGAGAATGTGCGTGGCCAAGAAGATTGTCACAGTCTCCGCAATACGGGACCTGCTCAGCGACGCGCATCCGCACGTCGTAACCGCCGGAACGATGCACGCTCAGGCGCCCATGTTCGACGGAGAGGTCCGCGGCATCGGACGAACCACCGAATGAGACGAAGAAGCCAAAAACCAGGATTGCGCACACGATCCGCATAAACGGCACTCCCCCAAAAACTTTGCGGACTATACCGAGCAAAGCCAAAAGGCCTTTTTCAAAGTCGGCTAAATTCTCGATTTCGGTTAAATTTGTGCGAATTTCGAAAACCGCTGGGAATTGCGGGCCCCCGGGCCGACCACCGTCAGGACGTCAGTCTGGCGCCAATGGTCAGACCGATAATCAGCGCACCAAGGAACAGCACCAGGAAGATCCCGAATAACCATTGCGCGATCGTTGCCGAGGCTGCTTCGACGCCGGTAAATCCGAAAATTCCGGCTACCACAGCGATGATAAGGAACACGAAGGCCCATTTCAGCATCGGCACCTCCTCAATGGCATATCTTCCCGATAATGGATTTCGGTGCCGCCGGGTTCCATCACGGGACCGGCGTTTTGGACGTGCGGGTCCGTGGATCGCGCGGCAGCCAGCGGCCGGCGTCGACGCGGGAAAGAAAATCGCCGACCACTTGGTTGAACAGATCAGGCTCCTCCAGGTTCACGACATGACCGGTCTTTGGAAACACCACCAGCCCGGAGGACGGCAACGCACCCTTAAGAAAAAGGCCCGGCTCGACACACCGCTCGTCTTCATCACCGACGACAATGAGGGCCGGTGTCGTGAGCTTGCGGATGTCACTCTCGAAATCATAAAGTGAGGGACGCGCGCCCTGAAACCCCCGCGACATATGCGCGGAACCTTGCGCGTCGTGTTCGGCGAGGCGCCTCGCGAATTCCGAAAAGCCGCGCGGATCCTTCAGTTCAAACGGAATGCGGCTGGCGCTGCGGCCATAGGTCTGAGCGACGGCGCCTGAACCTTCTCGTTCGAACTGCGCCGCGAGCTCACGTGAATGTTTGTGGAATTCTTCGGTGTACCAGCGCTCGCTGCCGGATCCCGTGCCGGCAAGCACGAGCGAACGCACCCGGCCCGGATGATTGAGCGCGACCTGTAGAGCGGTGTAGCCGCCCATCGAAAGGCCGATGATATGAGCCCTGTCGATTTTCAGATGATCAAGTATCGCAACAGCGTCGCGCATCACATGGAGATAACTATAGGCGGCAGGATCGGTCGGGACATCGGACGGCTTGTAGCCGCGCGCGGCATAAACGATGCAACGGTAGCGTTTGCCGAACTCGCGCAGCTGCGGCTCCCAGCTGCGATGGTCGCCGGCAAACTCATGAACGAACAGGACCGGCACACCTTGGCCCACCTCTTCGTAATAAAGCTTCACATTGTCGGGTGTGAGCGCATGCGGCATCGGGATAAATTCAGGCTTCTCTTTACGCCGTCAAGCGATATCTGCGGACTGCGCGGATTTGCCGATTACCTGTTCTTGCTTTCCTCGACCTTCATCGCGATTCGCACCAGGTCGGCAATATTGCGGGCACCGATACGCTCCATGACCCACGCACGATGATTCTCGACCGTCTTGGGGCTTATCTTGAGTTTGGATGCAATTTCCTTGTTCGACAGCCCCGCCACCGCGAACTCCATGACCTGGCGCTGCCGCGTCGACAGCGTGCCAAACCGGGCTTGCAGCTTTTCCAGTTCGACTGCGTCGGCCTCGGGTTTTGCTCTTGCAGCCATCGCATTGCGAATGCTGTCTAGGAGCCGGGCCTCGTCGAACGGCTTCTCGATGAAGTCGAATGCGCCCACTTTAATTGCAGCTACCGCCATATCGATATCGCCGTGGCCGGTAATTAGGATGACCGGGGAGGATAATCCCGAACCTTTCAGGGAGCGGACCAGATCAAGGCCTGACATGCCGGGCATTCGTACGTCCGAAACGATGCAATCAAAGCGCTTCCCGCCGGCGATTGCAGTCAAAAACGCTCCGGCCGATGCAAAGCAGGATGCTTCGACGCCGTGGCGGGCGAAATAGAGTCGCAGCGAGTCGATCACGGCCTCATCGTCATCGACGACAGCGATATGCAATTGATCGCTCATGTGCGGGCAGTCTTTGCAACCGGTAGCGTAAAGTGTACGGCTCCGCCCTGCGAAGAACGGTCGAGCCATAACTTGCCGCCGTGAGCTTCAACAATCGACCGGCACAGCGGCAGGCCGATCCCAAGGCCTTCTGACTTGCTGGAGGACAGAGGCAAAAACGCATTATCGATCAGCTGAGGCGGGAAACCTGGCCCGCTGTCGACGACACGCACTTCGATCAGATCGCCGTCGATAGCCTTGGCTTCAATGAGGATGGCGCCGCGCGGACTGCCGCTTTCGATGATCGCCTCGGTCGCATTACGCACGATGTTGATCAGGACCTGCTCGACCTGCAACAGATCGACCATGACCTGCGGAAGGTCGCTCGCAATTGCCGAGCGCACCGTCACACGCGCACGCTCGAGTTCTGGACGGAATAGTTCGAGCGTTTCGTCGACGATCCTCTGGAGTCTGCAGGGAGCCCGGCCACTGCGATCAAGGCGGACCAGCGCGCGCAGCCGGCGCACTACGTCGGCTGCGCGCTCCACCTGGATTACCGCCTTCTTTGCGGTTTCGCCGACCGTCCCGACATCGACCGGCACTACGCTCATCGCATCGTTTACCAGCCGCGCATAAGTGCCGGCAGCCATTAGCGGCTGATTGAGTTCATGGGCAACCGCGGCGGCGAGTTCTCCCATGCTGCCGAGCCGCGCAAGCCGCGATAGCGAGTCCTGCTGCTGGCGCAGCTGGGCCTCGGTTCGCCGCCGCTCGGTGACGAGCTCGCCCGCCACCAATCCAGTCACCGCCAGAACAAGCATGAGAGCCTGAAAGGCCGTGACATCGAACGTGCCTGCCGGAAAGAGCTGAATGCCGAGGATTAAGCCCAGTTGCGTTACCAGGATGCCGACACTCACGCCTTCCGAACCGGCGCGCACAGCAAGCCAGATAATCGGCAGGAAGAGAACGTAAAAAAGCTGAAATTGCTGTTCCTGCACCAGGCCAAAAACCAGGGCCAAGGCAAGGCCGATCGCGACGAATTGCAGGATGGATTCGGCCGTCATCGGCAAGATGCGCGGACGCGTCAATGCAAACAACGCGAACGGAGTGACGACGGTGATACCGATCACATCGCCAACCCAGTAACGCATTGCCGCCGCGGTGAAATCTGCTGCGGGCAGCAGCCCGGAAATAATCATCAGGCTGATGTATCCGACCGCAACAAGAGCCGCACCGACTACCGCGACAAGCATCAACAGCACGAGATCATTCATCGAAGCGAGCGCAGGATCAAATCGCAATTTCTTCTGCAGCAGAAACGTCAATGCAATCGAATAGCCGCCACCGACCAGCGCAGATGCCAGGATCTCGACATGCCACGGCATTGCAAATTGCTGCGTTAGCAAGTCCGCAAGCAAGGGGCTCACCAGCAGGAAGGGAATCATCCGCAAGCCAAATAGCAACAGCAGGGCGAAGCTCAAGCCCGTGCCGGGATTCCAAGCCGTAATTCCGAGATTTGCATACGGCTCAATGAAACTGATCCAGTCGAGCACCGCGTAGGCCGCGAGGTAAACGAGCCCGATGATCAGCTTGTGAGCGTCGAAAACTCGCGGAAAAGACATCGCTCGCAATCGCTCCGCCTTGCCGCTGCTGACCATCATTCTAGACCTTCGTCGCGATCACACCCCGGATATTAACGCCTAGGGGAAATTACCCAAGGGCAACAACCCGGGTGTTCATCCTGAATTGTAGGCAATTTTAAGAATCCTATTCTGCCTGCATGCAAAACCTCGTTGCGCGGCTGGCGGTTTGACGCCGTGCCAAATCGTCATCCATTGACCGGTCAGGCGAATCTAATTCGTCAGCAACGCACTGACGGCGGCCGCATGCCCTGGCTTCGGCGCAACATATGCGGCGACCCGGTGCGTTTGTCGGCCGGATCAATTCTCGTGAACTGGGCTGCGCTCGTGGCTCTTTGGGCACTTCCATATCTGACGCTGCTCGACCGCCTGCACATCGACGTCGCACGATCCGAAATTCTTCAATGGTCTTTGCTGGTCGTGGGAACGCTCGGACTTGTCAGCGTGCTCTACGCGGCATGGAGCCAGGCACTCGATCCTGCGTGGCGCCACCGGCACGGATTTCCATTTCGCAAGAAAACCATCGACGGGCCAACCGAAACGGCGGTTTGACCGAAACGTGCAGGATCGAGAATGACCGACCTATTGAACGGTATCGGCATCAATACGCAGCCGCAATTCTGGATTTCGGTCGTTCAGATAATCTGGATCAATGTTCTGCTGTCGGGCGACAATGCAATCGTCATTGCACTCGCATGCCGCAACCTGCCCGAAAAACAGCGTCTTAGGGGAATGGTGCTGGGCACCGGCGTCGCCCTCATTCTGCGTTTGATTTTTGCAACTATCGTATCGACACTTATGCTGCTCCCCTACGTCAAGATCGCGGGTGGTGCGGCACTCTTTTGGATCGCGGTGAAACTGATGGCGCCGGGCGAAGGATCCGGCCACGGTAAATCCACGTCCGACAGCCTCTGGCGAGCCGTGAAACTTATTGCCGTCGCCGATATTGTCATGAGCCTTGATAACGTCATCGCCGTAGCGGCGGTCGCCGACGGGAATCTGGCGCTGCTGGTGTTCGGCCTTGGTGTCAGTATTCCGGCGATCGTCGCGGGCGCTAATGTCATCATGACAATGCTGACTTATTTTCCGCTCATCATATGGGCAGGAGCGGCGTTACTCGGATGGATCGCCGGCGACGTCATCGCGAGTGACCCGATCATTGCCGATTACGCTACAACGCTTGGCGCTGGAGCCGCAGAAAAAACCAGACTATTCTGCGCAATTGTCGGCATGGCCGGGACTTTGGGAGCGTGCCTGATAAGTCGCGTGCGCCAGCGTGCTCCGAAGCTCGATTACTAGGACGTCAAAACAGATCCAGATATTCTTTTTGTTCCCAGGGTGTGACGTCTGATCGGTCTTGAGCATCTTTTTGGAAGCGCTCGAGTTCGGCCGCTTTTATATGCGTGTAGTAGTCAATGAAACCCTCGCCGAATCCGGCGCGGAACACCTCGTCGGCGCGCAAAGCCAGCAGGGCCTCGGTCAGATTTTTCGGAAGAAACGCAGCCGTCGCTTCGTATGGCGTGTCGGCGGACGGGCCGGGATCAAGTCTGCGCGCGATGCCGTCGAGCCCGGAGTATATCTGCGACGCGAAGTAGAGGTACGGATTTGCTGCGGGCTCGCCGACGCGGTTTTCCAGACGCGTCGCCGGATCGCCGGGCTGACCAAGCACGCGGATCATCACGCCGCGGTTATCGCGTGCCCAGATGGCACGATCCGGCGCGAGTGAATAGGGCCGATAACGCTTGTAGCCGTTGATTGTCGGCGTCGTGAATGCCGCGGCCGCGCGCGCATGTGTGAGCAAGCCACCCAGATAATAGCGGCCGACCGTGGATAGTCCGTCAGGATGATCGAATGCGAATGGATTCCGCTTCGATTTGGCCTCGATCAACGACTGGTGAAGGTGCCATCCGCTCGACATCACATTGGGCAGCGCCGGCCGGCACATGAAACTTGCGAGATATCCATGACGTCGCGCGATCTGTTTTGCAGCCGAGCGGAACAGGACCATGCTGTCAGCGCCGGCAAGGCCCGTTTGCGGCCCGAAAGTGAATTCGCACTGGCTTGGCCCCAGCTCCACTTCGACAGAACGGAGCGGTAGACCCAGTTGCTCCATGCCGCGCCGCAGGATGTCCACCGCCGGTGCCAGCATGTCGAAACGCGACTCCGTGAGATACTGATAGCCCTGCGTCAGGAAGCTGACCTCGGGCGCTTCCGGCGGCCAGGTCGCATCGGCGGGCGCGAGACGCGGATTCTCGAGCTTGAAAAGGTGGAATTGGACTTCAAGCCCGGCGAAAAATTCAAAGCCCGCATTGGCAAGCGTCTTCAACGCATCGCGACACCTCGCGCGCGTTGAGAATGGCACCGGCTTGCCGTTGGTAAAATAGATGTCGCATAGGAGCCACGCGGTGCTTTCTGCCCAGGGCAGAATGTGAAATGTAGTCGGGTCGGCGACCATGACAAAATCGCTGCCGCCCTGCATTTCGGCCATGGCAAAGCCGCCGCCGGGCGTGAATACAGGATAAGCGGTTCGATGGGCGGTATCCTTGGCCAGAAGTGTCGTGGTCATCGTGACGCCGTTACGCATCGCGTTGGCGACTTCCGATGCAAGCAGGGTCTTGCCACGCAAGACGCCGTGCTGGTCGGCGAAAGAAAACCGCACAACCTCGATTTTTTCTTTCTTGATGATGCGCTCGACTTGTGCCGCGATTTTCGTCTCGGCGTCGGTCCACAAGCCATGACGTTCTACGAAGCTGGCACTCTTACGCGAACGTGGCGGCATTATCGTTCAGTGCCGTTCGTCCAGCTCGCCGACTCGCGCTTGCTCGACTCGCTTTTCCGCCAATAGCCCTGCCAGTCGTCTGAAGGTCCAATGCCGTCGATCGCCGCCGGTCCTGTGATGCTCGCGGCCGCGCGCGGATCGAGCACCATGATCGGCCTTTCGCCTTTATCAGACTGCTCAATCGCGTGGCGCAACAGCTTGCGGTAGGCGCTGATCGCCTTATCCGAGGTTCCGAGATGCTCGTTAGTGCGATCCTGGATAGCACCCATCGACTCACAGGCCCACTGATCGTGCACGTTGATATCGGCGCCCATCCCCGTGAAGGTTTCGTGTTCCTGCTCGTGCGGATCGAAACCGTAATCGTTGCTCTTGTTCTTGTTCGGTATGTAGTCCGGCAGCTGGTAGAGCGCGAGACGCTGCCGCCGCATTTCTTCTTTGTTTACAGGCGCACCGAAGCTGGTGAAAATTGCATACCAATAATGCTTCTCGTCGTCGATAGGCACGTGCCACTGAGTGATGGTCATCTCCCGGCTCATCGGGATCACGAATGCATTGGGAAACATCAAGTTGGTCACACGCACGTGCGTGCTCGTGTCGCTGATCTGTCGCAGCGTGACAAGCCGGAAACCGAACTCGGTCGGCTCTACCTCGATCCTCGGGCGCGTGAATTCCCGCATGATGCGCGACATCGGCATGTCGGAATCGCGCGAAGTATCGCGGAATAATTTTCCGTAACCCTGGCTTGGATCTTCGTCTTGGAAGAAGCGATGAAGGAACGAGGTATGGACCGGATCGATACCGACCTCGAGCGATTGAAGCCAGTTGCAGTCGATCATGCCTTTGAACGCAAAGGTATGGCTTCCAGGCGCAACAAAGCAGTCAAAATGCGGAAACGCCGGCGGCTCGCCCGGCCCAAGATAGGCAAACAGGATGCCGCTCTTCTCCATTACTGGGTAGGATTTCTGCCGCACGTTCGCGCAGAGCTTGCTGTCATCGGGCTCGGCCGGCGTTTCAAGGCACTTCCCGTGCACATCAAACAACCAGCCATGAAAGGCGCATCGCAATCCGCCGTTTTCAAGCCGGCCATAAGCGAGGTCCGTGCCCCGATGCGGACAACGGCGGCCAATCAGGCCGTAACGCCCCTGCTCGTCCTTGAAGATCACCAGGTCTTCGCCGAGTAGCCGGATCGGCTTGACCGGCCGGTTGCCGGAAAGCTCGTCAACCAGTGCGGCGGGCTGCCAGTAGCGCCGCATGAGACCGCCCGCAGCCGTGCCTGCACCCGTGCGCGTAATGAGATCGTTTTGCTGCCCGCTCAACATCGGCAATCGTCCCCTTCGCTGAAGCGGCGAGTCTATACGATCTTCGCAACTGACCGAAAGCGGTGGGCGTGCCCGGAAAAACAAAGCGGCCGGCACAAGGGCCGGCCACAACCTCGCCAAACGGTCACATTCAGTCTAGTGGCGGGCAACCCCGCCCGTGTCCACGCGCCGGCGCCATGCGGTCTGGCGCAGGCCCATCAAGCGACTTGCAGCGGTTTTGGCTTCGGCGCGGCTGGTTGCCGCACAAGTCCGATACTCAAGATCGGAAACGCGCGAAACCAGCGGCTGCTTGCGAAAGAGGCGCGAGAAGGCGCTAGCCCCACCATTGAGCTTTAGGTCTGCAAGCGAATTTGCGACGTTGCCTGAATGGCCGAATGCAACAACTCGTCCGGTCATGGTGTGGCGGACCTCATAGACGCCCGGACCGATCGGCGCTTCGACATGACCCCCACGCTGCGCATCAGGAAAGCGTTTCCAACTACTCCAAGTCTGAACCATAAAAATATCCTCTAAAGCGATCAAAAAGGCGCACCAAGAACGCGACAACTAATCATTTGTTCCAATAGGTCAACGGCGTCTGTTGATAAATAGGCATTCGCCGTTGAAATTGGGAGAGCCGCAAGCTTCCCGAATTTACGCTAATTAGCGCGGTTAACGGCGAGCGTTAATGACCCGGCAGCACGAGCACCTTCGGCTTTGCCGGGAGACTTGTTTTCGACACTACCAATGATGGCACCTCAGCGACTTCGACGTCCCATTCCTGGCGCACACGCTGGAGAAACCGGTCAAGGGTGTAAGTGCTGAAATAATGCATCGGAATCATCAGCGGCGCCTTGAGCGAATGCAGTACTTCGACCATGCCGTCCAAGTCGAGCGTGTACGAGCCGTCCACCGGCACCAGGACGACGTCGGGACGGCCGATCTCGTTGAGTTGCTGCTGCGTCAATGTGTGATGCAGATGGCCAAGATGAGCAATGCATAGATTGGCAATTTCGAAAATGAAAATCGAGTTGCCATGCCGTTCAGTGCCTCCATCAAACGTGCGTATGTTGGTCGGCACGTTGCGCACGCGAACATCCCTATACTGGAGATCGATCCGCGCCGGCTTTTCATCGTCGGCCCAGCCGTGCAGAACGTATTTGATGCTTGGATCGGGTGACATGGTGTAATGGGTGGAATGCGCGTGATTCATCGTTGCAATGTCGGGAATCACGGGCGGCCTGACATAATCGTTGTAATCGGTGGCGATGCGCACGAGTTGCGGGCTTTCGATCAAAAAGGTTGAATGCCCGATATAACTCAAGCGTACCTGGTCGCGCTCCAGCGCGACCGGCGCGGCGAAGGGAGGCCGTGCCGCCACGAGGCCGGGACAACTTTGCAACATTTCAGGTTTGGCCGCCGGCGGCGCAGCGCCCTGCGCCTGTGCCTGCATCCCGCCGGCAAAGACTGTCGCCGATACGGCGACGATTTTGAGCAGGACGTGATGCATGTCAGGGGTCTCGCGCCAATGGAGCGCGGCAAATCTGACATGCTTTCGCTGGGTCTGCTACCGGCCTCACGCGCAAATGAACAGCGGCGCCCGGAGGCGCCGCCGGCTACCCGCTGCCGCGAAAGTCAGAACTACTCGAAATAGCGACGGTCACGCATCGATACGATGATGCCCTTCGGCGTAACCACGACCCAGCGGCCGTCCTGTCGCTTGATCTGTTCGACCGGACCGAGTCCCGGCAGCGGTGCACCCGGCACCACCTGATAGATGTCGCCATGGCCCTGGACATAGACATAGCCGTCTCGCATCTCGCGGATCGACCAATCCAGCACGACCGAGGGACGAGTCGCTTCGGCGGCCGCCGTTTGCGGACGCGGGGCCGGCAACGGAGCTGACGCTGGCGGAACGGTTTGCGGCGGAGTGACCGTACCCGTGATCTCCGCACTTTCGCGGTTGAGACGATCACTGATCTTGGCGAATTGGCTGTGCGCCGACTTATTGGCGGCCTCTAGGCTCGCCTTCAGCCCGCTGATTTCCCTGGTCAGGCGGGCGATGGACTGTTGCGCAGCCGTGCTCTCGTCCACGCGAGCAATAGTGGTGGCCCGTTTCGACCATCCGCCGGTTGCCGCGATACCGGACACGGCACCTACCGCCGCCGCAACTGCGACGGACACGGCGAGGACGGCATAACGCTTGTGGCGCGGACGCAGAGCGAATTTTGGCCGACGCGCAAGTAAAGAGCGTACACGCGCCGAAATGGGGGCTTTCATTTCCTCGGAATTCACTGCTAGGTCCGGCGCTTCGGCCTCGGTGATTTCCGCGGCGACAACCGGCGCTGGTGTGTCTGCTATGACGGCTTCCGCCGGCTCAGACTCGGCAGGCGAGACCGAAGGCGATTGAAAGAACGGCAATTCGGCATTGTGCTCGCGTTCGGGCGTTTCGTCCGAATTTGCCGCTGCGTCGCTGCTGGTTTCGACGATCGTCTTGCGCTTGGCCATGGCGCGGCGTCCTTCGAATGGTTGTTCACCGATCGGTAACCACGTTTCGTTACCAATTGGTTACCGTTCGCTTGCGGCCGGCGGTTGCGGCGACCTAACAATGACGAGGACCCCTGCACCGCGCCCGGATAACGTCGCACCGGGCGTCCATCGGTCCGCGTGAGGTGCCAGCGTAATACTGGCATCTCACGCATAAACCTCACCCGACAAATTGCATTGATATTGCCGCCTAAACGGCGAGGCCCAGCTCTGCCGCCCGCGCTTTGAGCGATACCGCGGGCCTTGCGCCGATGTGCTGAATAACTTCGGCCGCCGCGAGCGAGCCGAGACGCGCGGCGGTGCGATGATCCTTGCCGCGCGACAGGCCTACAAGAAACCCCGCCGCAAACAAATCGCCGGCGCCGGTCACATCGGCGATCTGCTCGACCGGCTCGGCGGCCACGGCTTCGACTGCGTCACGAGACACAACGACGCAGCCTTTTTCGCTGCGCGTCACGACGGCCAGCCTTGCTTCACCGCGCAGTGCCTTAACCGCCGTGTCGAAATCCGCGGTCTCATAAAGACTGTGCAATTCGCGCTCATTGGCGAAGACGATGTCGACCGTGCCCTTGCGGATGAGGTCGAGGAATTCCGTACGATAGCGATCGACGCAGAATGCATCCGATAAAGTGAGAGCCACGCGGCGGCCGGCCTTGTGCGCAATTCCCGCCGCTCTGACGAACGCTTCCTTCGCCTGCGGCGGATCCCATAAATAGCCCTCGAGATAGGTCACTGCCGCGCTCGCTACTTGGGTTTCATCAATGTCAGATGGGCGCAGATCTTGCGCGGCGCCGAGATATGTATTCATGGTGCGCTCGCCGTCCGGCGTTACCATGATATAGCAGCGCGCGGTGGAAGGACCTTTGTCTGCCGGCTTGGTATCAAAGCCGACGCCCGCGGCACGAATGTCGTGGGCGAAGGTCGTGCCAAGCTCGTCATTCCTGACCTTGCCGATAAATGCCGCGCGCGCGCCAAAACTGGCAACTCCGACGATCGTATTGGCGGCCGAGCCGCCCGAGCTTTCCACCGCGGATCCCATCGCCGCATAGATGGCTTGCGCACGTGCTTCGTCGATGAGCGCCATGGTGCCCTTGTGCATGCCTTGCGCCACCAGGAAATCATCCTCGGCGCGGGCGATCACATCGACAATGGCGTTGCCGATGCCGAGCACGTCATATTGGGAAGCGGTCATGCCTTGTCCTCGTGGTTGGCGCGCGCACTATATCGAGCGAACACGCCCCGGCAAGCGCGAGCGTATCGCGTGGGTGACGGGCGCAGGCCCACCGGATTAAAGTGGCCCGCAAAGGAGTCACGGCATGTCGCTGGCACGCGATATCACTACCGTCGGCGGCGGCACGTTGATGTCGCGGCTCCTCGCCTATCTGCGCGATGCCTGGATCGCCGCGCTATTGGGCGCCGGGCCATATTCGGAAGCTTTCTTTGTCGTGCTGCAGGTGGTCAATTTCTTTCGCCGCCTCTTGTCGGAGGGCGCGCTCAACGGCGCCTTTGTGCCGATCTGGCTCAAGTTGCGCAGAAGCAAGGACGGCGCTTCGAACGCCGACCGTTTCACATGGCGGGTCTTGGTGACGCTATTCTGCATTGCCGGCACTATCGGATTGCTTGCCATTTTTTTCGGACAGTCCGTGATCGCAGCCGTCGCCCCGGGGTTTGATCAGGCGCGGCAATTGCTTGCAGTGTTTCTCCTTTTGATTGTGGCGCCATATGTCGTCCTGGCGGGGCTCGTCGCGGCATTGGCGGCCGCATTGAGTGCTGAAGGCCGCGTCGGTATCGTTGCAGGCAGTGCGGTCCTGTTCAATTTGGTGATGGTTCTGGCGCTGGTCTTGCTCTCGCGTGGAGAGTTTGACCATTTCTACCTCACCACTTGGCTTGCATGTGCCGTGACCGTGGCGGGCATCGCCCAACTCCTCGTAACGGCAGGCGCCTGGCTGTCGACCGGCAAGCGCTGGCGGCGCAATCGCACATATGTGCGCGACCAGACCGGCGTGTTTTTCAAGCGGGCCTTTCCTGGCCTGATCGCGACCGGCATTCCACAGCTCAAGTTGATCGCGGCAACCGCCATCGCGTCCGCCTCGCCGGCCGCGGTGTCGTGGCTCTATTACGCAAACCGTCTTTATGAGTTGCCGCTCGGCATTGCCTCCATCGCCGTCGCGGCGGTCATCGTTCCGCGCATCGCCGCCAGCGTCCATGCCAACGACAAGATCGCAATCGCCGCGGCACAGTCGCGCGCGTATGAAATTGCCGCCGGGTTGGCGCTGCCTGCCGCCACCGGCTTTGCGCTGCTCGCAGAACCGATCGCCCGCGGGCTGTTCGAGCGCGGCGCATTCGTTGCTCATGATACGGATGCGGTAGCAGCCGCCTTGATGGCGATTTGCGCGGGGTTGCCGGGCCACGTGCTGGAAAAGGTCTTTGGTGCGGTATCATTCGCTCATGAGGACACGCATACCCCGATGGTTGCCGCGCTCGCCGGCCTTGCTACAGCCATCGGCGGCGGTGTGCTTCTATTCCCGCGCTTCGGTCACGTCGGCGTAGCGGGCGCGATTGCCATATCTGGCTGGGTCGGCGCAGGATTGCTCAGTATCATCCTGTATCGCCGCCACTGGCTGCGCCTCGACGCCGACGCGCGCCGGCGGCTGCCACGGATCGCCATCGCCACGATCATAATGGCCGGCGCTATCTACTACTCTACTCATATGCTCGGCCCGGCGCAGCCGGCCTCGTCGCTTGGCCGCTTGCTAATCCTTGCTGTGCTGGTGACGCTGGGCGTCGTAATTTATCTCGCGTCGCTGCAATTGCTGGGCGCCGTTAAGCTTGAGGCGCTGGCGGTAGCCCTGCGCCGCAAATCCTGAGGATCATTTTCCAAGTGACAGTATCCAAGAAGAACAGCATCCAAGGACACATTCGGAGAAGACCTTCCGAGGACTTGCGCTTCGGACCTCCGGCGTGGCATGGCTCCGCGCACAAGCAATGAGGACGAGCAATGGCGTTCAAGGAACGCGTGTTTTCCGGCGTGCAGCCGACCGGCAATCTGCACCTCGGCAATTATCTCGGCGCCATCACCAAATTCGTGGCGCTACAGGATCGCTACGACTGCATCTATTGCGTCGTCGATCTTCACGCGATCACGGTCTGGCAAGATCCAAGCGAATTGCCGCGCGCGACGCGCGAGGTGACCGCAGCATTCCTCGCCTGTGGGATCGATCCGAAGAAGAACATCATCTTCAATCAGAGCCAGGTTGCCGAGCACGCCGAGCTCGCCTGGGTGTTCAACTGCATCGCGCGCGTCGGCTGGCTCAACCGCATGACCCAGTTCAAGGAAAAGGCCGGCAAGGATCGCGAGAACGCTTCCGTGGGCCTCTATGTCTATCCGAATCTGATGGCCGCCGACATTCTGGTCTATCGCGCGACCCACGTGCCCGTCGGTGAAGACCAGAAGCAGCATCTCGAACTGTCGCGTGACATTGCTCAGAAATTCAACAATGACTTCGCTGCTTCGATCCACGCACACGGCTATGGCGAGGCCTTCTTTCCGCAACCGGAACCGCTGATCCAGGGACCGGCGACGCGGGTGATGTCTTTGCGCGACGGCTCAAAAAAGATGTCGAAGTCGGAGGCGTCGGACTATTCGCGCATCAATCTCACCGACGACGCCGACGCCATCGCACAAAAAATCCGCAAAGCTAAAACTGATCCTGAACCCTTGCCGAGCGAGGAAAAGGATCTCGCGCCGCGACCGGAGGCGGACAATCTGGTGGGCATCTATGCGGCACTGCAGGACACAAGCAAAGCCGAGGTGCTCGGCCAGTTTGGCGGCGGCCAGTTTTCCACTTTCAAATCCGCCCTCGTCGATCTTGCCGTTGCAAAGCTTGGACCGATCGGCGCCGAGATGAAGAAGCTGGTGCAGGACCCGGTCTTTATCGACTCCGTCCTTGCAGACGGTTCGCAACGCGCGCAGGCAATCGCCGCCGAAACCATGAAGGCTGTCAAGGATATCGTCGGCTTCGTGCGCCGTTAGTTTGCAGCGCGGAACACCCGCCTTGTCGGCGCGGCAGCAGCCGTGCCACCATTACCCGCTTGTGCGCATATTATTGCGCATATGATCGGACGGGAGCGTCGCGACCATGAGCAGCAAGCGCCGCAGCTACGAAAAGGGACACAAGCGCAAATACCTTGTGGTCATTGACGACAGCGAGGAATGCGATCGCGCCGTCTATTGGGCGGCCAAGCGCGCGGGTCGCACGAAGTCGCAGATCGTAATGTTGCGTGTCATTGAGCCCGGTGACCGCAATCAACAATGGCTCGGCGTTGCCGATCTCATGATGGCGGAAGCGCACGAAGCGGCTAATGCGGCGCTCGACAAATTCGCGGCGCGCGCAAAAAAAATCGCCCGCATCGCACCTGACCGGGTGATCCGCGAAGGCGATACGGCCGAAGAGATCATCAAGCTGATCGACGAGGATGCCGATATCGGAATCCTTGTCCTGGCCGCCGGCACCGGAAAGGAAGGGCCTGGCCCGCTTGTGACGAACCTTGCGAAAACGGCCGGCACGTTCCCGATTCCGGTGGCGGTCGTGCCGGGGCATCTCAGTGACGACGATATCGACGCAAGCTCTTAGGCTCGGCGCGGCAACTTAGCCTGCCTGCCACCCGGCCGCGGCCGGGAAGGCTCGCGCACGAATGAGGATTCTCGCGCGAAATGCGCCATCCAGCAGCGCGCCCGCGCCTCGGGATGACGGGATAAAGACGGTGGTTGACCAAGACCGGTGCAAACGCCATTTATGTCTTATCTGACGGCCCGCGGGCCTTTAACCCGTTTGAGGCAAGGAGATCGCGATGTTCATCCAGACTGAAGCTACGCCTAATCCGGCAACGCTGAAATTCCTGCCAGGGCGAGTTGTGCTCGAAACCGGCACGCTTGACATGCCAACGCGCGAAGCCGCTACACAGTCGCCTCTCGCCGCGCGGCTTTTCGACGTCCCCAATGTCGGAGCGGTGTTCTTCGGGTCCGATTTTATCGCGGTGACTAAGAGCGACGGCGACTGGCAACAGATGAAGCCGGCGATTCTCGGCGCCATCATGGAGCACTACATGTCCGGCTCACCCTTGCTGGCGGGTGATGCGAAACCGGGCGAGGCCGCAGTCGATGAATTCTTCGACGCCAAGGACGCCGAGACCGTCGCTACCATCAAAGACCTGATTGAAACGCGCGTGCGACCGGCAGTCGCCGGAGATGGCGGCGACATCACCTTCCGCGGCTACAAGGAAGGAATCGTCTATCTCAATATGACGGGCGCCTGCTCGGGTTGTCCGTCATCGACCGCCACCCTCAAGCACGGCATCCAAAATCTGCTGAAGCATTTCGTACCCGACGTCGTCGAAGTACGGCCGATGTAGGGTTGTTGCTGTCCCGCCCGAGTGCAGACCGAGCCCAGGCCGTACCTCTGGCGGGCCGCACGGTCGCATAACCGGCTGTGCCAGGGCATAATCTCCGATTCATTTGTAGACCATGGTGTTGTTACGCCTCGCCGGCGCCGAGACGGGAGGTATTTGCACCCCTCGCAACAGTGCTAGATTCGCGCTAGCTCACCTGCGGGAAACATCAATAGATGCGCGTTCTCGCCATCGATACCGCCCTTGAAGCCTGCTCGGTTGCCATTCTCGATACCGAGCACGCCAAAACGGGCGCTCAGGATTCGCTGCCGATGCAGCGCGGGCATGCCGAAGCCCTGATGCCGCTCGTGGCACGCATACTCGACCGTGCCGGGCTCGATGTCGCCGACATTGATCGCATCGCCGTTACCACGGGACCCGGCAGCTTTACCGGACTACGGGTGGGAATCGCCGCGGCGCGCGGAATTGCTCTCGCCGCCGGCAAGCCGGCGATCGGCTTGACGACGCTCGCGGCTTTTGCGGCGCCGTTCATTGCCGCTGATGATACACTGCCCGTGGTCGTGGCGATCGACGCAAAGCATGACCATGTCTACTTCCAGGTTTTCGGTCCCGGCGGCCGTACACTGGTTGCGCCGCGAATTGCCCCGTTGCGGGAGGCGCTGCGCGTTTCGTCGACCGGCGCGCCGCGCATAACGGGTACGGCGGCCAGCAAGTTGGCTGCGGCCTGGCCCACCGGCGAACGTCCGCCGATCCGAGTTGAGCAGCGTGGCGCGCCGGATATCGGCTGGGTGGCGCGGCTCGGAGCGGCCGCAACTGATCTTGATACGCCGCCGAAGCCATTTTACCTGCGCGCGCCCGACGCTCATCCACAGGACTCGGTGCAATTGGCACGTCGATGATCGGATTCATCAGCAATCTGTTCAGTCGGGGCGAACCTGCGCTGTTCGAAGCGAGCGCGCGCGATGCTTCGGCTATGGCATCCCTGCACGCAGCGTCATTCCGGCGTGGCTGGAGTGAGCAGGAAATGGAAGGCTTGCTGCTCGATCCGCATGTCATTGCACATCGCGCACTTACAGCCAAAAAGCTTGGGGGGTTCATCATGTCGCGGCGTGTCGAGGATGAGGCTGAAATCCTGTCGGTCGCCGTTGCGAGCAGCCAACGTGGCCGTGGCCTAGCGCGGCGGCTGCTCGATCTTCACCTGCGCCGTCTGGCCGGCCTCGGCACGTTCGCGGTATTTCTGGAGGTTGATGAAAGCAATACACCCGCGCTGCGCCTTTATCGAAGGGCCGGCTTTCGTGAGGTGTCACGTCGCCCCAGCTATTATCCGGGCGCGGACGGAGCCGCCGCCGCGCTGGTTTTGCGCCGTGACCTAAGGTGAGCGTCCGGTGGACACATATCCGCTGCAATCAATATGATGTTGGCGATAATGGCCCGTTACTCGAATAGATGTAAGAGACCTTGATGTGAGTGCTGCAGACAAGCAAACGATCGAGAGAAAAAACTTCGAGGCGCTTTGTGCGGCCAAGGGCATGCGCATGACGGAGCAACGCCGCGTCATTGCGCGCGTCCTGGCGGATTCGGATGATCATCCCAACGTTGAAGAGCTTTACCACCGCTGCGCCAAGGTCGACGAGCACATTTCGATTTCTACAGTGTACCGGACAATGCGGCTGTTCGAGGATGCCGGCATCATCGAGCGGCACGACTTTCGCGAAGGCCGGGCGCGTTACGAGGCCACCACCGAAGCCCACCATGATCACCTGATCAATCTGCGCACCGGCGAAGTGATCGAGTTTCAGTCCGAGGACATCGAACGTCTCCAGGCCGAGGTTGCACGCAAACTTGGCTACAAACTGGTCGACCACCGGCTCGAGCTATACGCTGTGCCGCTCGACGGCGACAAGAAACGCTAGCACATGACGGCAACGGTCTAGATGCCGATGGCGCGGGCGCTTTTTATCGCGGCGGTCTTCTTCACAATGACGCCACTGTTGATCTCGATCCAGTGGTTGCTCGGCAAACTCAAATTACCCGGTTGGGGCTTTATCAATTCGAACTACTATCGAGTGTTGTGCTCATTGCTGCGAATACGCGTACGGATCAACGGCGAACCGGTGCGCGACAGGGCGATCCTGTTTGTTTCCAATCACGTATCTTGGGTGGACATTCTGGTCATCGGCTCGGTTACGCCTGTCGCGTTTGTCGCCAAGCGCGAAGTCGCAAGCTGGCCGCTGGTCGGAATTACCGCCAAGCTACAGCGCACGGTGTTTGTCGACCGCACTCGCCGCCATCAAACGGGCGAAGCGGTCAATGAAATCGTCAGGCGGCTGAACGACGGCGTCTCGGTTGTGTTGTTTGCGGAGGGAACATCGAGCGACGGCAACCGCGTCCTGCCTTTTCGCTCCGCGCTGCTGGGCGCCGTGGAAGAAGCCGCCGCACAAGATGCCACCGGTGGCTTTCTGACGCAGCCGATGTCGATCTGCTACACCGGTTTGCACGGCATGCCGATGGGCCGTCAGCACCGCCCACTGGTGGCCTGGTATGGCGATCTCGATTTCCTGCCCCACATCAGGGCCTTCATCGCGCTAGGCGTCGTTGATGCCGTCGTTAATTATGGAAACCCGATTGCCATTGATGGTCGCGCGGATCGAAAGGCGATGACCAAACGCCTGGAAACGGTCATTCGCGCGCTGCTCGTGGCCGCTTTGCGCGGAAGGCCGGTCGCCGCGCACGCTGTGGACGAGACCGGTTAAATTTAAGCTCGGCGCCGCCGGGTCTTAAAATCGTTGTAAAATCAAATATATGGTTCAACGGGACAAATCCCGCGCCGACAGGCTAGATTGGTCCGGCTTCGAACCGAAACGGCATGAGCAGACCTCGCAAAGTCCACGTTAAATCTTTCGGCTGCCAGATGAACGTCTACGATTCCCATCGTATGGCGGACACCTTGGCGCCGGCGGGGTTCAGCGAAACCGCGCGCCCCGAAGACGCCGACCTTGTCATCCTCAATACCTGCCACATCCGCGAAAAGGCGGCCGATAAAGTCTATTCTGAAATCGGCCGCATCCGCGAATTGAAAGACGCTGCCGCGCGCGATGGCCGCCAAATGCTGATCGCGGTCGCCGGGTGCGTGGCTCAGGCTGAAGGCAAGGAAATCATCCGTCGCGCCGGGGCCGTCGATTTGGTCGTCGGCTCGCAGAATTATCACCGGCTGCCGGAGATGATCGCCCGCGCGCAAGGCGGTGAGAAAGTCGTCGACACCGAATTCCCGGTCGAGGACAAGTTTGATGCGCTGGCAGCGCCCGGAAAAGACGTGATCGCCCGGCGCGGCATTTCCGCATTCGTCACGGTGCAGGAAGGCTGCGACAAGTTCTGCACCTTCTGCGTGGTGCCGTATACGCGCGGCGCCGAAGTCTCGCGGCCGGTTGAAAAAATCGCCGCCGAAGTGGAGCGGCTGGCCCAAGGCGGCGTGCGCGAGATCACTCTGATCGGGCAGAATGTGAACGCCTATCATGGGCTCGATCGAAATGGCACGCCGTCAGGTCTTGGGAAATTGCTGCGCCGGCTTGCCGACGTGCCCGGAATATTGCGTCTGCGGTACACGACGAGTCACCCGCGCGATATGGACGACGATCTGATCGCCGCGCACCGCGAACTTCCGGCTCTTATGCCTTACGTGCACTTGCCCGTACAATCCGGCTCCGACCGCATTCTGGCAGCGATGAATCGCAGGCACACGCGCGACGACTATCTCGACGTCATCGAGCGCCTGCGTGCCGGCCGCATGGATCTTGCTTTTACATCCGATTTCATCGTCGGTTTTCCCGGTGAAACGGAGGCCGACTTCCAAGACACACTGGCGCTGATCGACGACGTTGGATTCGCCGGCGCGTACTCCTTCGTATATTCGCCGCGTCCGGGAACGCCAGCAGCCGAGATGAATGGCCAGATACCGCCAGAAGAAAAATCCGAGCGCCTGCAGCGCCTGCAAGCGACCATCGTCCGTCATCAGCGCGCTTTCAACGCAGGGTTTTTCGGCCAAACGCTCGATGTGCTTTTGGAAAAAACAGGCAAGCTTGCCGGGCAACTGGTCGGCCGCTCGCCGCACCTTCTTGCCGTACAAGTAATGGCGCCCGCCCAATTTATCGGTTCAGTCAAGCGCGTGACCATTAACAAAATCGGGACCAACAGCCTGTTCGGAACGTTTGCTGACGAATCCTTCGTTCGAACACTTGCCACAGCAGGAGCCTGAGAGACCTTTGCGCACACCGGATTCCGTGATCCCAGCCGCGGCGGCCTCGGAAGAGACCGCCACCACCCAGACCGTGCTTGCTTTCGAGGACAATAAGCTTGCGTCGGTATTGTTCGGACAATACGGGCAAAACCTCGCCTTGATCGAACGGCGTCTTGGCGTGATCGCGGAACAGCGCGGCAATCACGTCACGATTGACGGCTCGCGGGGCGCCTGCGAGCAGGCGCGCCGCGTGCTCGAAGGACTCTACGAGCAGCTCAAGCGCGGCCGCGACTTAACCCAGGGCGATGTAGAAGGCGCGATCCGCCAGGCAATCGCGCAAGGGTCGCTGTTCGACTATGACCCGGCCGCCGCACGGCCTGCCTTCGAAGAGATCAATCTGCGCAAGCGCCCGGTCCGCGCGCGGACCGCTGCGCAAGATGCCTATATCCGCGCGCTCAAGCGGCACCCTCTGGTGTTTGGAACGGGCCCGGCCGGCACCGGAAAGACCTGGCTCGCGGTCGCCCGCGCGCTTCAAATGTTCGAACGCAAGGAGGTCGACCGCATCATCCTCTCGCGGCCGGCAGTGGAGGCCGGCGAGCGTCTCGGATTTCTGCCCGGTGACATGCGCGAAAAGGTTGATCCCTACCTGCGTCCGATCTACGACGCACTATATGACCTGATGGACGCACGCATCGTCGAGCGGGCCTTGCAGGCTGGGGAAATCGAGATTGCTCCACTCGCCTTCATGCGCGGACGAACGCTGTCCAATGCCGCAGTGATCCTCGACGAGGCGCAGAATACGACCTCGATGCAAATGAAGATGTTTCTCACGCGACTGGGAGAAAACAGTCGCATGATCGTGACAGGCGATCCGAGCCAGGTCGACCTGCCGCACGGACAGGCGTCGGGACTTGCGGAGGCGGTCAAGTTGCTCGACGGAATTGATGGTGTCGGGCATGTCGCGTTCACCCATGAGGACGTGATACGTCACGAACTCGTGGCGCGCATCGTGGAAGCCTACGACCGCAACGGCCCGTCGCGAGAGAGCAAGGGATGAGGCACGCGCCCAGGCGGCCTGCCTCTCCGCCGCAGATCGATATTGAGATCAAATCCCCCCAGTGGGGCAAACAACCCTTGGCCGAAAAAGCCGTCCGTGACGCGATCTTGGCGGCGGTCGCCGCACTCTCAACAGCGGGCGGCGAAGTGAGTATTGTACTCACCGACGATTCGACGATTCGGTCGCTTAATCGCGATTGGCGCGGCATCGACAGCGCAACCAACGTGCTGTCCTTTCCCGCAACCGGGCCCAAATGCGGCGAAGACGGAGGTTTGCTCGGCGACATTGTCATTGCCTACGAGACGCTTGAACGGGAATGCGCTGAAGAAAAACGCGCATTCATTCATCATCTTTCCCACCTCACCGTGCATGGTTTTCTCCATCTCATTGGCTACGATCACCAGGACGATGCACAGGCCGAGGAAATGGAAGGACTCGAATCCAAAATTATGACGCGCCTGCACATGCCCGACCCCTACGCAGCCCGTGATCTAGGCAACGCCTGAACCATGCCTGACATAGACCTAGCTGGTTCGAGTGCGAGCGGTGCCCCCTACGAACCGCGCAATCTTCCCGTACCAGTCGCGCCGGCATCGGAAGGCAGCCGGAATTGGTTCTTGCGCGCGTTGCGTTCTTTGTTCGGCTGGAAGCCGAGCAGTGTACGAGCAGACCTCAAAGACATACTCGACGCGATGGGGCCCGGCGACTCCGGTTTTTCACCCGACGAAAGCCGGATGCTCAGGAACATCCTCGGGTTGCGCGAGCGACGCGTCGGCGATGTCATGGTCCCGCGGGCGGATATCATCGCCGTGCAGCAGGACATCAAGCTTGGTGAATTGATGCGCGTCTTCGAGGGAGCCGGCCACTCGCGGCTGGTAGTCTACAACGACACGCTCGACGATCCGGTCGGCATGGTGCACATCCGCGATCTGATCGCCTTCATGACCGCGCGCGCTGCGGTCGACCCGGAAAAAAACGCAAAACGCAAAAAACCATTGCCGGCCGGCCTCGACTTTAAGGCCATCAATCTTGGAGCACCGCTATCGGCGACCAAGATCGTGCGCGAGATTCTGTTTGTGCCGCCATCGATGCGCGTGATGGACCTGCTCGCGCGCATGCAGGCAACGCGAATTCACCTTTCGCTGGTGGTCGACGAATATGGCGGCACTGATGGCCTGGCCTCGATCGAGGACATTGTCGAACAAATCGTCGGCGACATCGCGGATGAGCATGATGAGGATTCAGCCCCTGCAATAGTGCAGCAGCCGGACGGCTCCTACGTCGCCGACGCGCGCGCCAAAATCGACGACGTCGTCGCGACGGTAGGAAATGATTTCGACGTCGGCGATGCGGCTGAAGACGTCGATACGATCGGCGGTTATCTGGTGACGCGGGCGGGCCGTCTGCCGCTGCGCGGCGAAATCGTTCCGGGCCCGGATCTGTTCGAATTCGAAGTTCTCGACGCCGACCCGCGCCGTGTCAAACGTATCCGCATTGTGCGACTCAAGGAGCGGCGTGACCGGCCGCGCGAAACACGCCGGCGTGTGGAAAACGAAGCCACCGGCGCGGCTCCGGCTGCGGGCGCTGAAGATTTACCTGCAACTTCGAAAGATGCAGGTCCGGCGGGCGCGCGCCAGCCGTGACCCTCACCCGCATCGCACACGGCATTGTGCTCGCTTTCGGATGGAAGCGGGCACTCATAGCGTTTGCCGCAGGCGTTGCGTCTGCGCTGGCAATGGCGCCGGTCAATGCCTGGCCGATCCTGTTTGTGACGTTTACAGTCCTCGTCTGGCTCGTCGACGGCTCCGCCGCCGGGCGCTGGAGCGGCGCGATAACCGCGGCCGTCGCCGGCTGGTGTTTCGGCTTCGGGTATTTCGTCGCCGGTCTTTATTGGATCGGCTACGCTTTCCTTGTCGACGCCAAGACCTTTGGCTGGCTGTTGCCTATTGCGGTAACGGGACTGCCGGCCTACCTCGCGCTTTATACGGCGCTCGGTCTCGCCGCGGCACGCCTGGTGTGGGTTCGTGGACCGGAACGAATTCTGGCGCTCGCCGCCACCTTGACCGGCGCAGAATGGCTGCGTGGCCACCTGCTCAGCGGGTTTCCTTGGAATACGTTCGGCTACGCGCTCACCCAGCCGCTGGCGCTCGCGCAAAGCGCATCCCTCGTCGGTGTCTGGACGCTGACCTTTCTCTGCATTGCGGTTTGCGCAAGTCCCGCCGTCTTGACCGACGACAAAGCAGATACCCGGCATCCCTATCGGCCCTTGATCATGGGCCTGTGCATTCTCGTCGTGCTCGCCGGATACGGCGCGGCGAGACTATGGTCGCATCCGACCCGATACGTGAGCGGTGTGAAGCTTCGCATCATGCAGCCAAATCTACAGCAGGACGACAAGTTCAATTATTCCGCCAAGGCCGAAGTAATGAGTCGCTATCTCCGCCTTTCCGATCGCGCCACGAACCCGCAATCGAACGGCGTTCATGATGTGACGCATCTGATCTGGCCCGAGGCGGCATTTCCGTTCTTTCTCACACGCGAGCCTGACGCCATGGCGCAGATCGCCACGTTGCTAAAGCCGTCGACCGAATTGATTACAGGCGCGGTTCGCGCGGCATCCGACGCCAACCCGCGCAACCCGCGCGCCTACAACTCGATCTACGTGGTTGACCCGGATGGATCGATCCGCGGCATCTACGACAAGGTTCATCTGGTTCCATTCGGCGAATATCTTCCGTTCCAACGTCTGCTGGAGCGCGTCGGCCTGATGCAATTGACGAAGGTCGTCGGCGGCTTTCTTTCCGGCGACCGCCGCCACACGATGGATGTCCTCGGCGCACCCAAGATGTTGCCGTTGATCTGCTATGAGGCGATTTTTCCGGGCGCTGCGGTACCACCGGGCGAGCGGCCGGGTTGGATGGTCAACGTCACCAACGACGGCTGGTTCGGAATAAGCTCCGGACCGTACCAGCACTTTCAGCAGGCGCGCGTTCTTGCCATCGCCGAAGGGTTGCCGTTGGTCCGCGCCGCCAATACGGGGATATCGGCAGTTGTCGATCCGGTCGGGCGCATTGTCGACGCACTGCCGCTGGGCATCGAGGGCGTGCTCGACGCCCGGCTGCCGACGCCGATCGAGCCAACGGTTTTTGTGAGATACGGCAACTACATTCTGATCGGCGTGCTGGCGCTCAGCCTGTTGATCGCACTCCGTCGCCGGCTTCGCGCTTGAATTGAATCGTCAGGCTATGCCTGTTTAGGTTGCCGGCGAAAAACGCGCGTTCTCAGGCGCTTTACACTATTATCGCCGCACTATTGTCCCGCGAAAACTCCGGAAATCTTTGTATTATTTACAATTGCATTCTCGATTACAGGGAATCACTGATTGCTTTAGCGCCTTCACTTGTGACAACTATGCCTAAAAATGGGGGCATAGGAGTTATCTATGGCGAAGAAGGCACCTAATCCGATCGACAAGCATGTGGGATCCCGCGTGCGGATGCGCCGGATGATGCTGAGCATGAGCCAGGAAAAACTGGGCGATGCCTTGGGCCTGACATTCCAGCAAGTGCAGAAATACGAAAAGGGCACCAACCGCATCGGCGCCAGTCGACTGCAGCAAATCGCGCACATTATGCAAGTTCCGGTTTCATTTTTTTTCGAAGGTGCACCGCATTCCCCCGGCCACACCGGCGGCATGGGCGAAGCGCCGTCACCGGCCTACGTCGCCGACTTCCTCGCCACTTCCGATGGACTTTCGTTGACCAAGGCCTTTATGCGCATCAAGAGCAGCAAGCTGCGCCGTCGTATCGTCGACCTTGTCGAGCAGATCGCAGGCGTCGACTGAGCGAAGGGGCCGATCCCATCGTTCAAGTGGCACCTGCCCACCACTGCCCGCACCTTGACCTGCACCGCCGTCGCTGCAAGAACCACCCCGACACGGCACAAGGCGGCAGCGCAGCCGCGCCACGGGAGGAGTTGCAACGGTGGCTCATACCAATTTTCTATTCACCAGCGAGTCGGTATCCGAAGGTCATCCCGACAAGGTTTGCGATCAAATTTCCGACGCAGTGCTCGATGCGTTCCTGGAAAACGACATCAAACTCGGCATCGCCGATGACAGCCAGGTGAACACCCGGCTTGGCTGCGAGACGCTCGCGACCACGAACAAGATCGTCATCGCCGGCGAAGGCCGTGGCCAGGCGCCGCTGTTTCGCAAACATGGCGACAAAGCGGTCGTAGATCGCGAACTCATCACCAAAATCGCGCGCGATGTGGTTCGGGATATCGGCTACGACCAGGACGGTTTCTCGTATTACGGCGCCGACGTCGAAGTGCTGCTGCACGGGCAGTCACCTGATATTGCCATGGGCGTGAATGCCAAGAAGAAAAAGGGAGGCGAAGAAGAAGGCGCCGGCGATCAGGGCATGATGTTCGGTTTCGCCTGCACCGAGAGCGAGGTGTACGAGAAAAACTCTTTCATGCCGGCGCCGATATATTTCGCGCACAAGATTCTGAAAGTGCTTTCGGACAAGCGCCGCGCCGGCCAGCTCTTTGATCTGCAGCCCGACGCGAAGAGTCAGGTCACCATTCGCTACGTCGACGGCAAGCCGATCGGCTGCACCAAAGTGGTGGTATCCACCCAGCACAATGCCCAGAGCCGCAACGGCAAGAAATATACTCCCGGTCTCATCAGGGAGATGATTTCCGATGCCGTGGAATCGGCGTTGCCGAAAGGGTGGATGCCGAAAAAGCCATCCGATTTCCTTGTCAATCCGACCGGTAATTTCGTGATCGGCGGACCTGACGGCGACTGCGGCCTCACTGGCCGCAAGATTATCGTCGACACCTATGGTGGTTACGCTCCGCACGGCGGCGGCGCCTTCTCGGGCAAGGACCCGACCAAGGTCGACCGCTCGGCCGCATATGCCGCACGCTATCTTGCGAAGAACGTCGTCGCCGCCGGCGTCGCAGAGCGCTGCACCATCCAGGTTGCCTACGCGATTGGCGTGGCAGACCCGATGTCCGTGCTGGTCGATACGCACGGTACGGGCAAGGTCGAGGAGAAGAAGCTCGAGAAGGTCCTGCCTGAGCTCTTCCGCCTTACGCCAACGAACATCCGCCGCACGCTCAAGCTCAATCGGCCAATCTACAAGCGCACCGCAGCCTATGGGCACTTTGGCCGTGCGCCGGACAAGGATGGCGGTTTCTCGTGGGAGAAAACCGACCTCGCCGCGGCCATCAGAAGCGCAGTCAAATAAGCGACGACGGCCGTTCACCCCCACGAACGCGCGGATCGAACGATGCGGACGTATGATTTGTCATCGCTGGCCTTGTCACCGTGAGCCGGCTTTACCCGACTTGCGGCGCATAATTCATGCGGAAGTCGGGCTGACCCCACTTCCGATTCCATCCACGTCTTGCTTCACTGTCAGCGCAGAAAACAAAGACGTGGATGCCCGCAGCATAGGCGTGCGAAAGCGTGCCGTTTTTCGAACGACTATGCGCGGGCATGACAATCGATGGAAAACAGCCGTCGCCAGCGCGCGTTCTTTGGCCGCCGCAAGGGCCATCCGCTCAAGCCGCGGCAAGCGGCACTGTTCGAAGCACTATTGCCGCGAATTGCACTCGATCTCGGCAAACCCGCGCCTGCAAGTCTGGCAACACTGTTCGGTGGCCGGATCGATGAGCTGCGACTTGAAATCGGTTTCGGTGGCGCTGAGCATCTGATCGCGCAGGCGCAATCAAATCCGCAAATCGGATTTATCGGCACTGACGCTTTCGTCAATTCAGTCGCGAAGGCGCTCACGGCAATCGACGCAAAAGCAGTGGGAAACATTCGTCTCCATTTTGGAGATGCCAGCGAACTACTGGACTGGCTTCCCGACGGGATGATTGCGCGCGCCGACCTGCTTTATCCGGACCCTTGGCCGAAACGCAGGCACTGGAAGCGGCGCTTCATCCAGGATCACAGCTTAAAGAGACTCGCTCGTATCCTTAAAAAGAGCGGTGAGCTGCGTTTCGCCACCGATATCGCCGACTATGCCGACTATGTCCTGGCGCGCGTGTTGCGTTCGACCGATTTTGAGTGGACCGCCGAATGTGCGGACGATTGGCGCAAGCCTTGGCCCGATTTCGCCGGCACGCGCTACGAGGCCAAGGCCAAGCGCGAAGGCCGCACACCGGCCTATTTTATCTTCAGGCGCGGCTGACTATTCCCCGGTCCCCTGGCGCACCTGCCAGAAACGAACGACGCGTTGCGCCGTGGTCGCGGTCAATCGTTCGAAGTTCTCGCGCGCGGCATCGAGCGATTGGGGGGACGGCTTCACGCCTGTCCGCGCCTTGAGAATGGTCCTTACGGTCGGCCAGCCAAATCCTGCGGCGCGCGCCAATATCAAGACCGGATCGGCGCGTTCTCCGTTCATGAGCCGGTCGACGACCTCCACCGGGACAGCGCACATTGTTGCAAGCGCTGCGATCGTTTCCTCGTATTTTTCCGCCTTGGCAAATTCGGCGATGTCTTCTTCGCTCAGTTTGCGCTCTTTATGGAGCGCACGGACAGCAGCAAGTGCGGCGGCATAGTTGCGCGGTGCGGCCTTCGCCGCGACCTCGTCGGTGACTTGTGCGAGGATTCGCCGGATTTCGGCCTGCGTTTCTGGCTTGGCCTTTGACAGCAGGCGTCTCTGCACCACTTCGCTCGCCTGCATCAGGAGCTGGCGGAAAAGACGCGGCGGAATGTCGGTGCGCATGCCGACCTTTTCAGCGAGCACACCGTCCTGCTCCGCGCGTTTCACGAGCGTCGTGAAAGCGCCATCTGAAAGCTGCGCGTGTTGATTGTTGGCAATCGAACGCACGACGTTCCGGTCGCCGCGGTCGACCAGAATGTCCGCCAGCGCCTCGCTGATCCCGAGCCGAGTTGACATTGCGAGCAGGTGCGCCTGGCTCTTTGTCTCGGCGATCTGCAGCAAATCGCGATCCGCAAGGCGCGCCTGCTTGAGCACCGGCCCGGCAACCTCAATGTCGTCATTCTTGGCGAGGGTGCTGACGACGCCGGCCGGCGCGTGCGGAATCGGCGCGATGCGGCGCGCGAGTTCTGCCAGGGCCTTTGCCTCGATCTCCTCGATCAGACAACCAATAACGTCGTCGAACAATGCCACATGTTCGGCATTGAAACTGGGGACGCCGTCGAGAAATAAGGTGGTGATGCGGCGCAGCGTCTCCGCGCGCTTTTCGGCCGAGCCATGTTGAACGACGTCTTCCAACTCGGGAAGCAGTGATGCGGGAACACCCATACAAAACCTGCAAAACGCCGTGAAATCGCCCGGGGGTCGGGGGTTTTACCCAAATTTAACGGCAGATTCTGAAGGAAGGGTTAGTCGTTAACGCGCTGCCGCCCTTGCGCGGATCGGCAAAATCGCTATATTTCCCAACGTTACTAAACACCCTCATAACCGAACGGGTTTTGAGAGTGGGTCCCGCGGGACCCGCTCTTTTTTGTTACCGGATGCCTATACGCGAGACATTGCAGGCAATGGCGGCATCAGATGCCGCGCTCGATCCGCGGCTCATCACCGAGCCGGGGTTGCCGGCGCGCGTCGCCGTCATTGCCGAGCCGGTCATAGAGCAGCTCGGTTTTCGTCTGGTGCGCGTCCGTGTATCTGGCTCCGAGGGCTGCACGGTGCAGATCATGGCTGAGCGGCCCGACGGCACCATGTCGGTCGAGGACTGCGAAATCGTCTCTCGCGCACTTTCGCCGGTTCTCGATGTGGCGGATCCGATCGATCGTGCGTATCGGCTGGAGATTTCATCTCCGGGCATTGACCGGCCGCTCGTGCGCAAATCCGATTTCGAGCGGTATGTTGGCCATCTCGTCAAGATCGAAACCGCGGTACCTTTTGATGGCCGCAAGCGATTTCGCGGTGCGCTGTTGGGTACCGAAGGTGAAACCGTACGCATCCGCCGCGACGACGCGACGGAAGGCGAAAAAGCCGAGGTGCTTCTTCCCATCGAGGAAATGAGCGAAGCTAAGCTCGTCCTGACGGACGATCTCGTGACCGAGGCCCTGCGGCGTGAAAGATCTGCCAAGCGCGAGGCGCGCCAGGCACGGAAGGAAGAAAGACGTAAAGAGAGACATTCACGGCATCGGCCGCAACGGTCAGCCGCCAGAGGAGGAGAATGAGCTATGGCTGTCAGCGCCAACAGGCTCGAACTGCTGCAGATCGCGGATGCGGTAGCGCGCGAGAAATCGATCGACCGCGGCATCGTCATTACCGCGATGGAAGACGCTATCGCGAAGGCTGCGCGCTCGCGCTACGGCGCGGAGACCGACGTGCACGCCGAGATCGAGCCAAAAACCGGCGAACTCAAGCTCATGCGCCACATGCTCGTGGTCGAGGCCGTCGAAAATTCGTCGAATCAAATTACGCTTGAAGACGCACGTAAGCGTCATCCGGCGGCACAAGTCGGTGACACGATTGCCGACCCGCTGCCACCGCTCGAATACGGCCGCATCGCAGCGCAATCGGCAAAACAGGTGATTGTCCAGAAAGTGCGCGAAGCCGAGCGCGATCGGCAATATGCCGAATACAAGGATCGCATCGGCGACATCGTCAACGGCATCGTCAAGCGGGTGGAATACGGCAACGTGGTGGTCGATCTCGGCCGCGGCGAAGCAATCGTACGACGCGACGAATTATTGCCGCGCGAGGTTTTCCGCAACGGCGACCGCATCCGCGCCTATATCTATGACGTAAGGCGCGAGCCGCGCGGCCCGCAGATTTTCCTGTCGCGCACACATCCGCAATTCACTTCCAAGCTGTTTGCGCAGGAAGTGCCGGAAATCTATGACGGTATCGTCGAGGTCAAGGCAGTCGCCCGCGATCCCGGGTCGCGCGCCAAGATCGCGGTAATCTCGCGTGATTCATCGGTAGATCCGGTCGGCGCCTGCGTCGGCATGCGCGGCTCACGCGTCCAGGCAGTCGTGAACGAATTGCAGGGCGAGAAGATTGATATCATTCCGTGGTCGCCCGATATCGCCACCTTCGTGGTGAATGCGCTGGCGCCGGCGGAAGTCGCCAAAGTCGTGCTCGACGAAGACAAGGAGCGCATCGAAGTCGTAGTGCCGGATCAACAGCTGTCGTTGGCTATCGGCCGTCGCGGGCAGAACGTACGGCTTGCCTCGCAGCTCACCGGCTGGGACATCGACATTCTCACCGAGCAGGAGGAATCCGAGCGCCGCCAGGCCGAGTTCGAGAATCGAACCAAGATCTTCGTTGAGGCGCTCAATCTGGACGAGGTTGTCGGACAACTGCTCGCCTCGGAAGGCTTCGGCTCGATCGAGGAACTCGCGCTGGTTGACGAAAAGGAAGTCGCCGGCATCGAAGGCTTTGACGAGGACACCGCGCGGGAACTGCAGGAGCGCGCCAAGGAATATCTTGCGCAGCAGGAGGCCGAACTCGATGCAAAGCGCACGGAACTTGGCGTGGAAGACGCGGTCAAGGAAATCCCCGGCGTGACCACCCGGATGCTGGTTGCTTTCGGCGAAAATGGCGTGAAGACGGTCGAGGATCTTGCCGGCTGTGCGACCGACGACCTGACCGGCTGGACCGAGCGCAAAGACGGCGAATCGACCCACAACCCGGGCTATCTCGACGGCTTCAATATCTCGCGTGAGGACGCCGAGTCCATGATCATGCAGGCCCGCCTGAAGGCGGGCTGGGTGACCGAGGCGGAGCTTGCGCCGCCACCGGCCCCCGAGGCGACGGAAGAAGCGGCGCAGCCACAAGCTTAAGGGAATCGGATAACCGCAATGCTCGCAACGGCGCAGGAGAGTGAACTCGATCGCGGGGCGGCCAGTGTCGCCCCCGATACAGTGCGCACCTGCGCGCTTACCCGCGAACTCAAGCCGGTGGCGGAGCTGCTGCGCTTCGTCGTCGGCCCCGCTGGAGAGGCGATTCCCGACGTCAAGCGCAAGCTGCCTGGCCGCGGCATTTGGGTCACCTCGACCCGGGCTGCGGTCGAGGATGCCGCCCGGCGAAATGTGTTCGCTCGCGGGTTCAAGCGCGACGTCCGTGTCCCCGCCGATCTTGCGGCGCAGACCGAAAGCCTGATCGAGCGTGCCGCCCTCGACGCGCTGGCGATCGCAGGGAAAGCGGGGACGGTTGTTACCGGATTTTCCAAGGTGGAGGCCGCGCTTGGCCGAGACGATCTTCGGGCTCTCATCCACGCCTCCGACGCCAGCGACGATGGCCGGCGCAAACTTGCCGGCGCTTTGCACCGCAATACGGCCGAGGAACCCCGCGAAATCGCGTTGATCGATGCCTTTACCGGCCCCCAATTGGATTTGGCACTGAGCCGGCCAAATGTGGTACATGCAGCCCTGCTTGCCGGGCCCGGAAGCGAGACTTTTCTCACGCGCGCCGCGCGTTTGAGGCGATTTCGGACCGGATTTTCGCCCGATGCAGTTAGCGCGCATGCGCCGACGGACGGCGCACAAGGACACAGTACGGAATGAGCGAAACAAAGAACCCTGGCGAAAAGAAACTGAGCGTGTCGGGCAAGACACTGACGCTCAAGCCGCGCACCGAGACGGGCGTGGTGCGTCAGAGCTTCAGCCATGGCCGAAGCAAGCAAGTCGTCGTCGAGAAGGTCAAACGCCGTGTTGTGGGCGGACCTGGCGAAGCCAAGGCCGAACCGCCGCCGCCAGTCGAGGCGAAGAAGAAGCCGGCTCCGAACAGGCCGACGCCCGCTCCGGCTGCCGCCGCGGGACTGTCTCAGGTCGAGGCAAAGCCGAAGGCGTCCGGCGTCGTTCTGCGTACCCTCACCGAGGAAGAGCGCACCGCGCGCGCGCATGCCCTCGCCGACTCGCGCGTGCGCGAAGCGGAAGAGCGCAAGATTGCCGAAGAAGAGTTACGCCGCCGCGCCAGCCGGGAAGCCGTCGACCGTACCGAACGGGAAGCCGCCGATGCCCGCAAGCGCGAGGAAGAAGACCGTCACAAGCGTGAAGAGGAATCCAAGCGCAAGGCCGGCGAAGTCGCCAAGAAACGCTTTGGCGTCGACGAAGTAACGCGTCCCGGCCCTGGGGCTCGCCTTACGCTCGAGGCCGACGAAGACGAAGCACCGCGCGCGCGACGCGGGGCCGGACGTCCGGCTGCCGCGCCGCGCGCGGCACCGCGCGTCGGAGCCGCGAAGCAACGTGGCCGTCTTACGGTCATCAATGCATTGAATGCCGACGAAGTGCGTGAGCGCTCGGTTGCTTCGTTCCGCCGCCGCACCCAGCGACTCAAGGGCGCAGCCTCAAACGAGCCGAAAGAGAAGCTCGTGCGCGAAGTCACGATCCCCGAGGCAATCACGATCCAGGATCTTGCCAACCGCATGTCCGAGCGTGCGGTCGACGTCATCCGCCTGCTGATGAAGCAGGGACAAATGGCAACGATCAATGACATGATCGATGCCGATACCGCTCAGCTTATCGCCGAGGAAATGGGCCATAGCGTGCGCCGCGTGGCCGAGGCCGACGTAGAAGAGGGCCTATTCGACGTTGCCGACGACCCGGCTCAACTGGAGCCGCGCGCGCCGGTCGTCACCGTCATGGGCCACGTCGATCACGGGAAGACGTCGCTGCTCGATGCCATACGCTCTTCCGACGTGGCGGCGGGCGAAGCAGGCGGCATTACGCAACACATCGGTGCATATCAGGTCGCTGCGCCGTCCGGAGCAAAGATCACGTTCATTGATACACCCGGCCACGCCGCATTTACGGCCATGCGTGCGCGCGGCGCCAAAGTCACCGACATCGTCGTGCTCGTGGTTGCGGCAGACGATGGCGTGATGCCGCAGACGGTGGAAGCGATTCACCATGCCAAGGCGGCGAAGGTGCCAATCATTGTCGCCATCAACAAGATCGACAAACCTGACGCCAAGCCAGATCGCGTGCGCACCGACCTGCTGCAGCACGAGATTCAGGTTGAATCCATGGGCGGCGAAGTAGTGGACGTTGAAGTGTCCGCCACCAAGAAGACGAATATCGACAAGCTGCTTGAAATGCTCGGCTTGCAGGCGGAAATCCTGGACCTCAAGGCCAATCCGAATCGCCCCGCGGAAGGCACCGTGATCGAGGCCAAGCTTGATCGCGGCCGCGGACCCGTGGCGACGGTACTTATCCAGCGCGGCACGCTGCGCGTCGGCAATCTTGTGGTAGCCGGCGCCGAGTGGGGCCGCGTACGCGCTCTTGTCTCGGACACCGGCACGCCAATCGAAACCGCCGGGCCGTCAACACCAGTTGAAGTCCTGGGCTTCTCCGGCACGCCCGACGCCGGGGATCGTCTGGCCGTCGTCGACAGCGAGGCGCGCGCGCGCGAAGTCACCGACTACCGGGCACGACAGAAACGAGAGAAGACCGCTGCACGCGCCACCGGCATGCGCGGCTCGCTCGAGCAGATGATGGCCCAGGCCAAGACCTCGGGCCGCAAGGAATTTCCGCTGGTCGTCAAGGCGGACGTGCAAGGCTCGCTGGAAGCGATCATCGGCGCGCTTGAGAAGCTGGGCACTGAAGAAGTCGCTGCCCGCGTACTGCACGCCGGCGTCGGCGGTATTTCCGAATCCGACGTGACTCTTGCGGAGGCCTCCGGCGTCCCGATTATCGCGTTCAACGTGCGCGCCAACAAGGAAGCGCGCGAGGCGGCCGAGCGTGCGGGCATCGAAATCCGCTACTACAACATCATCTACGACCTGGTCGACGACGTTAAGAAGGCCATGTCCGGTCTGCTGCCGCCGACCTTGCGTGAGACCATGCTGGGCAATGCGCAGATCCTGGAGATATTCAAGGTGTCCAAGGTCGGCAATATCGCCGGCTGCCGCGTCACCGACGGCACCGTGGAACGCGGCGCGAATGTACGCCTCATCCGCGACAACGTCGTCGTGCACGAAGGCAAGCTGTCGCAGCTCAAGCGCTTCAAGGATGACGTGCGCGAAGTCAGTGCCGGCATGGAATGCGGCATGGCCTTCGAGAACTATCAGGATATGCGGCAAGGCGACGTGATCGAATGCTACCGGGTGGAGCAGATTCAACGCTCGCTGTGAGTCCAAGCCTCACCGCGTAGGTCAGAAACACTCCGCCTTTTCCACTGTCATGCCCGGGCTTGTTCCGGGCATCCCGATGAGGAAGGCACGGCGCGTGCCTTCCTAAGCGAGATGGCCGGGACAAGCCCGGCCATGACGAATGAAATTTCTGGATCAACATGACGCGAAGCAAAAAAAATCACCGCGATACACCACCCGGAGGCTCGCAACGCGCATTGCGCGTCGGCGAACTGGTACGCCACGCCCTCGCCGACATGCTCACGCGCGGAGACATCCACGACCCGGTGATTGAGCGCCATTTGATCACGATTCCGGAAGTGCGTGTAACCGCCGATCTGCGGCTCGCGACGGTTTATGTGATGCCGCTTGGCGGACGCGATGCCGATAACGTGGTCGCAGCCTTCGAACATCACAAAAAGTTTTTGCGTGCCGAAATTGCGCGCCGCATCAATTTGAAATTCGCACCGGACGTCCGATTCCGCGTCGACGATCGCTTCGCGGAGGCGGAGCGCATTGAAAAATTGCTGCGTTCGCCGGACGTGAAACGCGATTTAAAGCACGACGAGGACGGCGAGTGAGCGAAGAAGAAGTGAAGGACCTTCCCCTGCACAGCGCCTTCGAAACGCGTTCGGAACAGGTCACAGAAAAGCCGAAGCAAAAGAAGCGCGACAAGCGCGACGTGCACGGCTGGGTCGTGCTCGACAAGCCGGTCGGGATGACATCGACTCATGCCGTTAGCGTGGTTAAGCGGCTGTTCACGGCCAAGCGTGCCGGCCACGCCGGTACGCTCGATCCGCTTGCGTCGGGAGCGTTGCCGATTGCGCTCGGTGAAGCGACCAAGACGGTCCCGTTCGTCATGGACGGTCGCAAACTCTACCGGTTCACCGTTCGGTGGGGCGAGGAGCGGGATACCGACGACGCTGAAGGACGTACCGTGGCGACCAGCGATGACCGCCCGTCCACCGACGCCATTTGCGCGCGGCTCCCGGCGTTTACCGGACTGATCCAACAAGTTCCGCCCCGCTATTCGGCCATCAAGATCGATGGCGAGCGCGCCTATGATCTTGCCCGTGACGGCGAACATGTGGAGCTCGCTGCGCGCCCCGTTGAAATTGGGCGGCTGGAGCTCGTTAATGTTCCCGATCGCGACCACGCGGTGCTCGAGGCCGAATGCGGCAAAGGCACCTATGTACGCTCGGTCGCGCGCGATCTTGGCCGCGCTTTAGGGTGTTTTGGCCATGTAAGCGCCCTGCGACGGGCCGCGGTTGGGCCATTTGGCGAAGAAACCATGATTTCGCTGGAACAACTGGAGGCTCTGTGCCATAGAGCCGCGTCCGGCGAGGCAAGCCTCGCGGACGCTCTAATGCCCGTTGAGACCGCGCTGGACGACATCCCGGCGCTGGCTGTCAGCCGGGCAGATGCGGCAAGGCTTCAGCGAGGCCAGGCCGTCTTGTTGCGCGGACGGGACGCACCCAATTTCCGCGGCACAATCTACGTAACGGTATCGGGCCAGTTGTTGGCCCTGGCCGAACTGGATCGTGGCGAGATCGTCCCCAAGCGCGTATTCAACCTCGCCGGCCTGATGGGCAGAGCCGCGCGCAAGAAAGGATGACCGATGTCGGTGACCGCCGGCCGCAAGGCCGAAGTAATCAAGACCTATGCCAAGAAGCCCGGAGACACCGGGTCGCCCGAAGTGCAAGTGGCGATCCTCTCCGAACGAATCAACAATCTCACCGAGCATTTCAAATCTCACGTCAAAGACAATCACTCGCGTCGTGGGTTGCTCAAGATGGTGGGGCAGCGCCGACAGCTGCTCGATTATCTGCGTCGCACCAACGAAGCGAGCTACAAAAATTTGATCGAGAAACTCGGCATCCGCCGGTGATTTATTCCGCGCAGGACCTGTGCGTTCTGCGCGTCTAGTGCGGCGAAAGCGCAAGCCGCTTTCGACCGGATCAAGCCGGCGGCGATAGGCGCGGCCGGTGATTTGGCAAGAGCCGATAAGGATCGCCTCTTGCGGTAAGGCAAGGTTCGGAACGCCATGGCAGGATCGCTGGACGCTGTTGCTCTTCGCATCGCGATGATGCGCGACAGCTTCTCGCCGTCTTGCTCATGGCTTTCGGGGCTCGCCGAAAAACATGAGAGAAAGACACAATGTTCGATATGCATCGAGTTGAACTCGATTGGGGTGGGCGCAAGCTAACCCTTGAGACTGGCAGGGTCGCGCGCCAAGCCGACGGCGCCGTGCTCGCCACCTATGGCGAAACCACAGTGCTCGCCGCAGTGGTTGCGGCTAAACAACCTAAGGAGGGAATCGATTTCCTTCCGCTGACCGTCAACTATACGGAAAAATACTATGCAGCCGGCCGTATTCCGGGCGGATACTTCAAGCGAGAGCGCGGCCCGACTGAAAAGGACACGCTGACTTCACGCCTGATCGACCGCCCGATCCGCCCGCTGTTCGCCGAGGGCTGGCGCTGCGATACGCAGGTCACGGTTACCGTGCTTTCGCACGATATGGAAAATGACCCCGACATCGTCGCGATGGTCGCAGCCTCCGCGGCGCTCACACTGTCCGGCGCTCCCTTCATGGGCCCGATCGGCGGTGCGCGCGTCGGCTTCATCAACAATGAGTATGTGCTCAATCCGTCGCTCGACGAGATGCCGGAAAGCCAGCTCGATCTCGTCATTGCCGGCACGCAAGACGCGGTAATGATGGTGGAATCGGAAGCCAAGGAGCTGTCCGAAGAGATCATGCTCGGTGCCGTAATGTTTGGTCACCGCCACTTCCAGCCGGTCATCGAAGCCATCATCAAGCTGGCCGAAAAGGCGGCGAAAGAGCCACGCGATCTCGTTGTACCTGACAACAAGGCGCTGGAAAAAGAGATCCTCGGCCTCGCCGAGAAAGACCTGCGCGCAGCCTATGCGACCGTCAAAAAGCAGGATCGCCAAGACGCTGTCGCCGCGGTGAAGGAAAAGGTGATGGCGCATTTCTTCCCGGAAGGCGCCGAGCCGAAATTCGACAAGGCCGCGGTAGCCGGCGTATTCAAGGAGCTCGAAGCCAAGATTGTGCGCTGGAACATTCTCGATACTAACAAGCGTATCGACGGGCGCGACCTCAAAACCGTACGCCCGATCACCGCGGAAGTCGGCGTGCTGCCACGCACCCATGGCTCGGCGCTATTTACGCGCGGCGAGACTCAGGCGCTGGTCGTCGCCACGCTCGGCACCGCCGAGGACGAACAGTTCATTGACGCGCTGCAGGGAACTTACAAAGAGACATTCCTGCTGCATTACAATTTCCCGCCTTATTCGGTGGGCGAGACCGGCCGCATGGGAGCACCGGGTCGGCGTGAAATCGGCCATGGCAAGCTGGCATGGCGCGCCATCCACCCGATGCTGCCGACGCCGGCCGAGTTCCCCTATACCATCCGCGTCGTGTCGGAGATCACCGAATCGAACGGCTCATCGTCGATGGCATCGGTGTGCGGCTCGTCGCTTGCGCTGATGGATGCCGGCGTGCCCCTCAAGCGGCCAACTGCCGGCATCGCCATGGGCCTCATTCTCGAGGACAAGCGTTTTGCGGTCCTGTCCGACATTCTCGGTGACGAGGATCATCTCGGCGACATGGACTTCAAAGTTGCCGGCACCGAGAACGGCGTCACCTCGCTGCAGATGGATATCAAGATCGCCGGCATCACCGAAGAAATCATGAAGGTCGCTCTGGCCCAGGCCAAAGACGGCCGTCTGCATATCCTCGGTGAAATGGGCAAGGCACTGACCGCCGCGCGCGCGGAACTTGGCGAGCATGCTCCGCGCATCGAGACATTCAAAATCCCGACCGACAAGATCCGCGAGGTGATCGGGACCGGCGGCAAGGTGATCCGCGAGATCGTCGAGAAGACCGGCGCGAAGATCAACATCGAGGACGACGGCTCAGTTAAGGTTGCTTCGGCCGACGGCGAGTCGATCAAGGCCGCGATCAACTGGATCAAGTCGATTGCTTCCGATCCGGAGCCCGGCAAAATCTATGAGGGCAAGGTGGTGAAGGTGATGGACTTCGGCGCCTTCGTGAACTTCTTCGGCGCCAAGGATGGCCTGGTGCACATCAGCCAGCTTGCGTCGCATCGCGTCAACAAGGTCAACGACGTCGTTAAGGAAGGCGACGTAGTGAAGGTCAAGCTGCTCGGCATGGATGAGCGCGGTAAAGTTCGGCTGTCCATGAAAGCCGTTGACCAAACGACCGGCGAGGATCTCGAAGCCAAGCAGAAAGCGGAAGGCGGCGATCGCCAGCAGGCCGCCGGCGCCGAATAGGCATCATTTATCAATGAATCGAAGGGGCGGTCACAGCGACCGCCCTTTTTATTTTACCCTGCGCGCAGGCGCGCGCCACGCACTTGCCGTGCCGAGCGCTTTCGTGACGAGATCGCCGAGCGCCGCGAAGTCCTTGCGTCGCGGCGAGGTGCGCCGCCAAGCGAGGCCGATCGTGCGTGCTGGCTGCGGTTCGGCAAAGCGCAGCAGCTTCACGCGTTCATCGCGCACCTCGATTTCAGCGGCAACTTCCGGCAGCAGCGTTACGCCATAGCCATTTGCCACCATTTGCATCACCGTCGCGAGCGAAGTGGCCCCCAAGCCGGCCGGCGCATTGCGATGCGGGGTCGCGCAAAATGCCAGTGCTTGGTCGCGCAGGCAGTGTCCCTCCTCCAGCAAAATCAATCGGCCCCGGTCAACATCGGCAATATCAATACGACCGCGCAGCGGACGCTCGTCGGCAGCCGGCACAGCCAGCAGGAATGGATCGTCGAACAATTGCAATGTTTCGATGTCGGCGCCTTCCACCGGAAGTGCCAACATCACGCCATCGAGTTCGCCGCGCACCAATTCCTCGAGCAGCATCTTGGTTTGAGTCTCGCGCACCTCCAGCCGTAGCCGCGGATACGCCGCTTGCAGCCGCGGCAACACGCGCGGCAACACGTAAGGCGCCAGCGTCGGGATGATGCCGAGTTTGAGCGCTCCGCTGAGCACGTCGCGGTGGCGTGCAAAATCAATGAGGTCTCGGGTGGCCGCAAGAATGCGCTCGGCGCGCTCCGCGACTTCCAGGCCAGTATCGGTGAGCGCGATGTCGTTTGGCCGCCGCTCGACCAGTTCGGCGCCGATTTCGCGTTCGAGCTCGCGCACCTGCATCGACAGCGCCGGCTGGGTGACTGCGCAATCCTTCGCGGCCCTGCCGAAATGCTTCATCCGCGCAAGCGATGACAAATAACGCAATTGGCGCAATGTGATCATGCCGATAAGCTAGACTTATCAGAAGACTGATTCAATACGATTAGACCTGATCGGCGTCAGTTCGTAAAAGCGCCGTACGCGTGCGCTACTTGTGCGCTCAAGCCGCGATTGGAGGACGAGATGGACGCTAAGACTGACGACAAGAATGTGGGCAAATGCCCGGTCATGCACACGAGAAGCAACCGAGACTGGTGGCCGGAAACTCTGGACATCCAGGTGCTCCATCGGAATTCCAATCTGTCTGATCCGATGGGCAAGGATTTCGCCTACGCCAAGGAGTTCAAGAAGCTCGACCTAAAGGCGGTAATCAAGGACCTGCGCGCCCTGATGACGAATTCTCAGGAGTGGTGGCCGGCCGACTTCGGCCACTACGGCGGTCTGATGATCCGAATGGCGTGGCACAGCGCAGGCACATACCGCATCACCGACGGCCGAGGGGGCGCCGGCGCCGGGCAACAGCGCTTCGCCCCACTCAACTCCTGGCCGGACAACACCAACCTCGACAAGGCGCGCCGCCTGCTGTGGCCTATCAAACAGAAATACGGCCAGAAAATTTCCTGGGCCGACCTGATGATCCTTGCCGGCAACGTCGCGCTAGAGTCGATGGGCTTCAAGACCTTCGGTTTTGCCGGTGGCCGCGCTGATGTCTGGGAGCCCGAAGAACTCTATTGGGGCCCGGAGGGCACGTGGCTCGGTGACGAGCGCTACAGCGGCGAACGCCAGCTAGCGGAACCGCTCGGCGCCGTGCAGATGGGTCTCATTTACGTAAATCCGGAAGGCCCGAACGGCAATCCGGACCCGGTCGCTGCAGCCAAGGATATCCGTGAAACATTTTTCCGCATGGCGATGAACGACGAGGAGACCGTCGCGCTGATTGCCGGTGGCCACAGTTTTGGCAAGACTCACGGTGCGGGCGACCCGTCGCTGATCGGCCCGGAGCCGGAAAGCGCTCCCCTCGAAGCGCAAGGCCTCGGTTGGAAGAGCAAACATGGCAAGGGCATTGGCGCCGACACCATCACTGGCGGGCCCGAAGTTACCTGGACGCAGACGCCGACCAAATGGAGCAATCTCTTCTTCAAGAACCTGTTCGAAAACGAGTGGGAGCTGACGAAAAGCCCGGCCGGCGCAAAGCAGTGGAAGGCGAAGGGCGCGGAAGCGTCCATCCCCGACGCTTTCGACAAGTCGAAGAAGCATGTGCCGACCATGCTGACGACGGACCTATCGCTGCGCTTGGATCCGGCCTACGAAAAGATCTCGCGGCGCTTCTACGAGCATCCGGACCAGTTCGCAGACGCGTTCGCCCGCGCGTGGTTCAAGCTCACGCATCGCGACATGGGTCCTCGTGCGCGCTATCTCGGCCCGCTCGTTCCGAAGGAGACGCTGATCTGGCAAGACCCGATACCTTCGGTGAATCACAAGCTGATCGGGGACAAGGAAATTGCAACGTTGAAGGCCAAGATTCTCGCCTCGGGCCTGTCGGTGTCGCAGCTGGTCTCAACCGCCTGGGCGTCGGCGTCAACGTTTCGCGGCTCCGACAAGCGCGGCGGTGCGAACGGCGCGCGCATTCGCCTCAGCCCCCAGAAGGACTGGGAGGTGAACCAGCCGGCACAGCTCAAGACGGTTCTGCAAAAGCTCGAAGCGATCCAGCAGAAGTTCGGCAAGAAGGTTTCGCTTGCCGACCTCATCGTTCTCGGCGGTTGTGCCGCGATCGAAAAAGCCGCGAAGGACGCCGGTTACAAAGTAAAAGTGCCCTTCAAGCCCGGACGCATGGACGCTACGCAGGAGCAAACCGACGTCGAATCCTTCGCACCGCTTGAGCCGCGGGCAGACGGATTCCGCAACTACATCAGCGGCAAGCGGCAATTCATGACGCCTGAAGAGGCATTGGTGGATCGAGCGCAATTGCTGCGGTTGACGGGGCCGGAGATGACGGTTCTCGTGGGCGGCCTGCGCGTTCTCGGCGCCAATACAGGCGGCTCCAAGCATGGCGTCTTCACAAAGAAGCCCGGCACGCTCACCAACGACTTCTTCATCAACCTGCTCGATATGCGCACGCAATGGCAGCCCGCCGGCTCTGATGGCGCATACGAGGGCCGCGACCGCAAGACAAATGCGGTCAAGTGGGCCGGGAACCGCGTCGACCTGATCTTCGGCTCGCACTCGCAGCTGCGGGCGCTGGCGGAAGTTTATGCGTGTGCGGACTCGAAGGAGAAGTTTGTGAAAGACTTCGTGGCGGCGTGGACCAAGGTGATGAACCTGGACCGCTTCGACCTTGCCTGATCGAGATCAGTCGTCATCACCGGGCCGGCGCGCGAGCGCCGTGACCCGCTGATCCCGATGAGAAAGGCAGAGCGCGTGCCTAAGCGAGATGGCCGGGACAAGCCCGGCCATGAGTAGTGAAGGCCAATGAAATGCAAAACGGCCGGGAAATTCCCGGCCGCCTTATATATGGAACCGCTCTTACTGTCCGTCGTTGTTGTTTCCTTCCACCGCGCCGCCGGCATTCTTAAGCGCCTGCGGATGCGGCATCGCGATCACATTGTACCCGGAATCGACGAAATGGATTTCGCCGGTGACGCCATTCGATAAATCGGAAAGAAGGTAAAGTCCGGCGCCGCCCAGCTCCTCCAGTGTCACGCCCCGACCCAGCGGGGAATATTTCTGCTGGAATGCAAACATATAACGGGCATCGGTGATTCCGGCGCCGGCAAGCGTGCGGATCGGGCCCGCCGAAATGGCATTGACGCGGATCTCCTGCGCTCCGAAATCTACTGCCAGGTAACGAACCGAAGCTTCAAGGGCCGCCTTGGCAACTCCCATCACGTTGTAGTTCGGCATGGCACGAAGGCCGCCATTGTATGTCAGCGTTACCATGGCGCCACCATTCGGCATCAGCGACGCGGCACGCTTGGCGGCTTCTGTGAATGCATAACAGGAGATCACCATGGTGCGAATGAAGTTTTCGCGCGTGGAGTCAGCGTAACGGCCCTTCAATTCATTCTTGTCGGAAAAGGCGACCGCATGCACGAGGAAATCCATCGTGCCCCATTGTTTCTTGATTGCGTCGAAAACGGCTTCGACCGAGGCAATGTCCTCAACGTCGCATGGCATTATAAATGTCGATCCCGCCTCTTCAGCGAGCGGCTTTACACGCTTGGCGAGGGCATCGCCTTGGTACGTGAAGGCCAGTTTTGCGCCGTGCTGCGCCAAGGTTTTTGCAATACCCCAAGCGATCGAGTGATCGTTTGCGACCCCCATGATCAGCCCGCGTTTTCCCTCCATCAGCCCTTGCATCGTCTCGCCTCTCCGTCGTCATGCCCGCCTTTGTGAGGGGCATCGACATCTTCCGTCCTGCTTCGGTGTCTTAAAGACGCGGATGGCCGGGACATAGGCGTGTGAAAGCACGCCTTTCTGCGAACGGCTATGCCCGGCCACGACGTCCAGAAATTTTCTCGCGCAGCCATGTCATCCGTTACGCATCCAGCCGCTTGAACACTACTGATGCGTTGGTGCCACCGAAGCCGAACGAATTCGACAGCACGCAGCCAAGCGAAATATTGTCCTTGCGCTCGCGCACGATCGGTATGTCGGCAAAAGCCGGATCGAGATTCTCGATATTTGCGCTTTCACATATGAACCCGCTCTGCATCATCAGCAGCGAATAGATTGCCTCCTGCACGCCGGTGGCACCGAGGGAATGGCCGGTAAGCGACTTGGTCGCCGAGATAGGCGGACATTTTGCGCCGAACACCTCGCGGATCGCCTCGATTTCCTTCAGGTCGCCTATCGGCGTCGAAGTGGCATGCGGATTGATGTAGTCGACCGGCGCCCTGACATTTTCCAGTGCCATTTTCATGCAACGAACCGCGCCCTCCCCTGATGGAGCTACCATGTCATAGCCGTCGGACGTGGCGCCGTATCCGCCGACCTCGGCGTAAATCTTGGCCCCGCGCGCTTTGGCGTGTTCCAGCTCTTCCAGAACCAGCACGCCCGCACCGCCGGCGATAACGAATCCGTCCCGATCCTTGTCATATGCCCGCGAAGCCTTTTCGGGCGTCGCGTTGAATTTCGAGGACATCGCGCCCATAGCGTCGAAAAGTACCGAAAGCGACCAGTCGAGTTCCTCGCAGCCGCCGGCGAAGATCAGATCTTGCTTGCCCCACTGGATCAGTTCAGCGGCATTGCCGATGCAGTGATTTGACGTCGCGCAGGCGGACGAGATCGAATAGTTCACGCCCTTGATCTTGAACCAGGTCGCAAGCGTTGCGGAAGCCGTCGAAGACATTGCCTTCGGCACGGCAAATGGGCCGACGCGCTTAGGGCCTTTTGTGCGGGCCGTATCGGCCGCTTCCACGAGAGCGCGGCACGACGGCCCACCCGACCCCATCACGATGCCGGTGCGCTCGTTGGATATGTCACGATCTTCAATACCGGAATCGCGGATTGCCTGTTCCATGGCCACATGATTCCACGCGGCGCCGCCGCCAAGAAAACGCATGGCCCGACGATCGACGACTTCTTCCGGGTCGAGTCGCGGCGCGCCGTGGACCTGGCACCTAAACCCGAGTTCGGCATATTTATCGGCACGTACGATGCCGGACTTGGCTTCGCGCAGGCTGGCCAGCACTTCCTGCGTATTGTTACCGATGGATGAGACGATGCCCATTCCGGTGACGACGACTCGTCGCATGGTGTTATGACCCCTAAATTGCCGCCGCGGTCTGTCGCTGATTGGCCAAAGATTGGCCCGCTGAGACAACTCCGCAAGCCCCCGCTCAAGCGCTGCTCGGCAGTAAAGCCTCATCCTGCTTGAACAAGCCGACCTTGAGGTCACTGGCGCGGTAAATGATATTGCCGTCCGCCGAAAGCCAACCATCGGCAACACCCAGCACCAGCTTCGAGCGCATGACGCGCTTGATGTCGATGCCGTAAATCACTTTCTTCACCGTCGGCAGGACCTGTCCGGAAAATTTCAACTCGCCGAGACCAAGCGCACGGCCCTTGCCCGGCGCACCGAGCCAACCGAGGAAAAAGCCGACCAGCTGCCATAATGCGTCGAGACCAAGACATCCCGGCATCACAGGGTCGCCTTTGAAATGGCAGAGGAAAAACCAGAGCTCAGGCTTCACCGCGAGCTCTGCACGGATCATGCCCTTGCCGTGCTCGCCGCCCGCCTCGCTGATTTCGGCGATGCGATCAAACATCAGCATCGGCGGCAGCGGCAATTGCGCATTGCCCGTGCCGAACAACTCGCCACGGCCGCAAGCGAGCAGATCTTCGTATTCGAAGCTGTGCCGCCGCGGTTCCATAGACGTCGCGTCCTCATGCCGTTGGCTTGGCTGAATTCCCATACCTAGTTAGGTAACATACCAAACCTAACGGGCAAAGATGGCGAGACGCGGATGAGCGTCGGATCTGGCACGTAATACCTTGACAGGACACAATTTTGGTCAGTTGCGAGGCGGTTGCATCTGGCCGGTCAGTTCGTATATGTTGCATATGAAACTGTTTTTCGCTGGTCCTCGCGTGGGGCCGGCCGTTTAGGCATGAATAGCATGACCGTTACTCGCAATGCGGTGATACCGAAGCTGATCGCCGGCGAACATCCTTCACCTGATCGGTCCGCGCTCACCGGTTGCCCATGGCACGACGTGAAGGCAATGCTGCGTCAGGTCGGACTACGGCCGACGCGCCAGCGTATGGCATTGGGTTGGATTCTCTTCGGCAAGGGCGACCGTCACCTCACCGCCGAAATGCTTTACGAGGAAGCCACGCGCGCGAAAGTCCCGGTGTCACTCGCGACGATCTACAACACTCTCCACCAATTCACGGAAGTCGGGCTCCTGCGCCAGGTCGCGGTCGACGGATCAAAGGCCTACTTCGACACGAACGTCACCGCACATCATCACTTCTTTGTCGAAGGTGAGGATGAAGTCCTCGACATACCCGGCGCCGAGGTGATCATCGGCAAAACGCCGATGCCGCCCGAAGGCTTTGAAATCGCGCGCGTCGATGTTGTCGTGCGGCTGCGGCGCAAAAGCTGAATCCGCGATTATTTAGCAGTCTTTTAATCCACCTTTTCGTTCGGGTAGGCACCCCACAACCGTTCCTGCCGGATATAGCCATCAAAGCCTTTACCGCTGAACTGGCACCAAGTGCCGTCGCAGGATTTGAGTAATCCCAGCACCCCGGATTGCAGGCGCGCGGTCACTGCCGATTCGGCGTCAGGATTCTCATAAAGCGCGACAAGCTCGTCTTTTGATTTCGAAAGCACCATGGCCATGCGCCTGCCCGAAAGCAGCGAATGGTAGACCCAGCCTTCCGCCCCCTCCCAATCGCGGATGCGGCGCCAGTTTTCGAATTCCGCGGTAATTTCGACCGGCATTCCGGCGTGAGTGTAGACCCAGCGGACATCCTGGTCCTTGTTCGGACCCGAGCGGACATTGACCCGGTCCGATTTGAGACTGACGAAGCGCGGAACCGGAAGGCCGCTGACCGAGCCCGTGGCAAGATCACCCGCAGAGCGGGCGGGCTCCGGCTGCAACGCCGCGAGGCCGGCCGCCAAGACGAGGCAGGCCAGCGCGGTTCGGAAGCTTTGTGTTGTCTGGCTCATCTGGTAGGAAAAACGACGAATTTTGGTGTGGTGCGCAGTGTCGACGAGCACGGTTAATGAGAGCTAAATCTGCAGGCACTGGCGGCCAAGCCGCCAATTTCTCCAGTTGAGATGAGATGGCGAAGACAAAAAAGCCGCTGGTTATCGTGACTCGCAAGCTGCCCGACGCTGTCGAGCTGCGGATGCGGGAACTTTTTGATACCCGCCTCAATCCCGATGACAAACCGATGACGCAAGCCGAGCTCGCCGAAGCGGTCAAAACGGCCGACGTGCTGGTGCCGACAGTGACCGACCGTATTGACGCTTCGGTTCTCAGCAAGTCGGGGGACCAGCTCAAGCTCATCGCGAATTTCGGCAACGGCGTCGACAACATCGATGTCGCCACAGCGGTTCAACGCGGGATAACCGTCACCAATACGCCTGGTGTGCTCACTGAGGACACTGCGGACATGACGATGGCATTGATACTCGCGGTTCCCCGCCGTCTAGTGGAAAGTTCCCACGTCTTGACTACGGATACTGACTGGACGGGCTGGTCGCCGACCTGGATGCTCGGCCACCGCATTTGGGGCAAGCGTCTGGGCATCATCGGGATGGGACGCATCGGCCAAGCGGTCGCACGGCGCGCGCGCGCGTTCGGATTGCAAATTCACTATCACAATCGGCGGCGGGTGGCGCCGAAGACCGAGGAGGAGCTTGACGCGACCTATTGGGAGAGCCTCGACCAGATGCTCGCCCGCATGGACATCGTGTCGGTCAATTGTCCTCACACTCCGGCAACTTATCACCTGCTCTCGGCACGCCGGCTCAAATTGCTGCGACCGGACGCCTTTATCGTGAACACATCGCGCGGCGAGGTGATCGATGAGAACGCCCTCGCCCGTTTGATCGAAGCGGGCGACATCGCCGGCGCGGGTCTCGACGTCTTTGAACATGAACCCGCGGTCAATCCCAAGCTGGTCAAACTCGCTCGCGCCGGAAAGGTCGTGTTGCTGCCGCACACCGGCTCGGCAACGATCGAAGGCCGTGTCGACATGGGCGAGAAAGTCATCATCAACATCAAGACATTCATGGACGGCCATCGGCCGCCCGATCGAGTTCTTCCTTCAATGCTGTGAAGCAACTATCGGGCGTGAGCGTCCAGGTTCTTGATCGTCGCCTTTTTGCCTGTCAGCGGATTGTCCGGATCCCAGGCATAGTTCAACGTCTCGAACCGCATCGAACGGGCGTCAACCATCAGCAGGCGACCGACCAGCCCTTCGCCGAAGCCCACGACCTCTCTGATGATCTCAAGCGCCATCAGCGAACCGAGCACCCCTGGCAGGGCGCCGAGAATTCCGGCTTCGGCGCAGGCGGGCACCGAACCCGCCGGAGGCGGTTCCGGAAACAGGCATCGATAGGTCGGATTGGGTAATCCGTCGATACGCGTTTCGTGTGCGCGGATTGACGTGAGCGAGCCGTCAAACGTCCCCACCGCAGCGGTGATGAGCGGTTTTTTTGCGAAATAGCAGGCGTCGGAAACAAGGTAACGTGTCGCGAAGTTATCCGAACCGTCCGCGACAATATCGTAGCGCTCGATCAGATCGAGGGCGTTGGCAGCGGTTATTCGCACGTGGTGTGTTTTAACCGCGACGTGCGGGTTGAGCTTCGTCACCGCGTCGGCCGCGCGATCGACCTTCGGCTTGCCGATATCGGCGGTCGCAAAGATCACCTGCCGCTGAAGATTGGATAGCGATACCGCGTCATCGTCGACGACGCCAAGGGTTCCCACGCCAGCCGCGGCAAGATAGAGCATCACCGGCGCGCCCAGTCCGCCGGCGCCGACGACAAGCACGCGCGCAGCTTTCAGCTTCGCTTGGCCGGGTCCGCCCACTTCACGCAGCACGATATGGCGCGCGTAACGTTCGAGTTCTTTGCCATCGAGCATGGTGGTTAACCCTATATGGCCCCGCAAAGCTTTGGGCCAGCCCTGCAGCATATATGCGCGGCGGCCGCAGTCCCCAGCCCGCCTTGCACCTTCGTCCCCATGGGCTAAGGTTCGAAAAAAATGAGGTCGGGGCATTCACGCAATGCGTTTGGCTGGGTCTACGATGATCCTTGCGCTCGTGCTCGGCGCCGCTTCGGCGCCGGCGCAGGAATCGCTCGGACTCATCCCGGCGCCCACGCAGCCCGCCGCAAAGCCAAAACCGGTCCATGTCGCGCCGCGAGCTAAAATTGCCAAATCTTCCGCGATCGCCGCTGCACCGAAGATTTCCGCCCCCGCGACCATACCTGCGAAGTCCACGGCGGCGGCCGTAGAACCGGTTAAGCTCGATCCCTCAACCGAACCGGCAATTCCCGACGGCGAGCGCGTCAAAATTCAATCGGCTCTGTTCTGGTCGGGCGATTTTACCGGTTCGATCGGCGCAGAAGATCCGTTCGCGGCCGCCGTCAAAAACTACCAAAGACGCGCGAAATCGAAAATTACGGGCGTGCTTTCCGCCACGGAGCGGGCGGCCTTGCTCGCAGCGGCTCAGACCCACGAAAACGAATTCGGCTGGACAGTCGTTGTCGACCCAGCGACCGGGGTACGAATCGGCCTCCCGCTGAAACTCGTGTCGCAGGTGCGCGACGCTGCCCGCGGTACGCGCTGGTCATCGGCGCATGGTGAAGTGCAAGTCGAAACCTTCCGTGTCAAAAATCCGGATCTCACGCTTAGTGCATTCTTCGATCAGCAGAAGAAGGAGCCTGCTAACCGCACGGTCGAAACCAGCACGTTGCACGATGAAGATTTCGTCATCAGCGGCATGCAGGGTCTGAAGAAATTCACCGTGCGCGCCTATGCGCGCGACGGCGAAATTCGCGGCGTCACCGTTCTTTTCGATCAGATGATGGAAACCATAGTTGCGCCGGCGATGGCCGCGATGACCAGTGCATTTGCACCGTTCCCCGGGCGTACCCTGCCGTTTGCAGCAACCGCCAAATCCGTTGAATACGGAACGGGACTGGTCGTGAGCAGACAGGGCCACATTGTGACCGACCGCAAGCTTGCGGCGGGTTGTCAGGTGATCGTTGCGGCCGGTCTAGGCGATGCCGACCGCGTTGCCGAGGACCATGAAAATGGGCTTGCTCTCTTGCGCGTGTACGGCCCGCTCAAGGTCACTCCGATTGCTCTTATGCCGAGCGTTTCGCCCAAAGGCGACGTCACCTTGGTCGGCATTCCCGATCCAAAAGAGCAGAACGGCGCAAAGAAGCTCACCGAAATCAAGGTACGACTGACGCAGGCGAGCGGTATCGAGCTGCGCCAGCCGGTGCCGATGGCGGGTTTCTCCGGTGCCGCTGCTATTGATGGCCAAGGTCAATTTCTTGGCATCATGGAAATGCGCAATTTTGTGCTCGCCAGCACCGAACCGGCCGCACCACCGGTTCGCCTCGTGCCTACCGAGGCGATTCGCGCTTTTCTTGCAGCACACGGCGTGACTCCGGTGACGCAGGCCGGCGACGCCAAGACGGCCGCGGTGGCAGCGGTGGTCAGGATTATCTGCGTAAGAAAATAATTCGTCAGCCGTTCTGCCAGCGCAGCCTGCAATCCCAAATGGCCAGCGACGACATTATTCGTTTTTCCATTTCGGCGGCCGCTTCTCGACGAAGGCCCTCATTCCCTCCTTTTGATCTTTCGTCGCGAACAGCGACTGGAAGATGCGCCTTTCAAAGCGCGCGCCCTCGGCCAATGACGTTTCGAACGCGGCGTTGATTGCCTCCTTGCCGGCAAGCACGGACGGCAGCGACATATTGCCGATGACTTCGGCTACTTTTGTAGCCTCTGCCATCAAATTGGCCGCCGGCACCACGCGCGCCACCAATCCGGACTTTTCCGCCTCGACAGCGTCCATCATGCGGCCGGTCAAGATCAGGTCCATTGCTTTTGCTTTTCCGATCGCGCGCGTGAGCCTTTGTGTCCCGCCGATACCGGGGATGACCCCGAGCTTGATTTCCGGCTGACCGAACTTGGCGGTGTCTGCCGCAATCACGATGTCGCACTGCATCGCAAGCTCACAGCCGCCACCGAGCGCAAAACCTGCAACCGCGGCAACGATCGGCTTGCGCGCGCGTGCCGCGGCATTCCAGTTTGAAACGAAATCACCGAGATAGGCTTCGATGAACGACTTGTCGGCCATCTCCTTGATATCTGCTCCAGCAGCAAATGCTTTTTCGCTGCCGGTAATAAGCAGGCAGCCTATCTTGTCGTCGGCATCGAAGGCCTCGATGGCCTGGGTCAGTTCCGTTATCAGGGCTTTGTTGAGCGCGTTGAGAGCCTCCGGGCGATTGAGGCGGATGATGCCAACCCGGCCGCGTGTTTCGACGACAATATTCTGATAGCTCATGATCCGGTCCTTGGCTCACTCGAGTTTTGCGCCGGAACGGCGCACGACATCACCCCATTTTGCGGAATCGGTTCTGATCGTTTCCGCAAAATCCTCAGGCGTGCCGCCAGCCGGTTCGTCGCCGATCTTGGCGAACTTTTCCTTGAACGAGTCCGAACCGAGCGCTTTGTTTATCGCGGTGTTGAGCTTTTCGACGATCGGTCGCGGCACGCCTGCCGGCGCGATCACACCGGTCCAGGTTGGCGCCAGATAGCCGCGCACGGTCTCGCCGATTGTGGGCAGATCCGGAAACGCAGGCGAGCGGCTCGCCCCGCTGACGCCGAGTGCGCGCACCTTTCCATCGCGTGCGAAAGGCGCGATCGATTGCAGGCTTTCAAACATGAGATCAACATGGCCTGCCATCAGGTCGGTTATCGCCGGCGCACCGCCGCGATAAGGCACATGGACGATCTTGGTCCCCGTCATGTACTTGAACAATTCGCCCCCGACATGGCCGGGTGAGCCGTTGCTGGACGACGCATTGGTCAGCTTGCCGGGGTTTTTCTTCGCGTAGTCGATCAGTTCCTGCACGGAATGGATCGGCAATTTCGGCGATACTGCAAGCAGCAGGTGCCCGCGCGCGATCAGCGCGATAGGCTGGAAATCCCGTTCGATGTTGTATGGCAGCTTCGCCACCATGTGTCGGGTAATCGCCAGCGCGCCGATGGGCCCCATGCCGATCGTGTATCCGTCCGGGGGCGATTTCGCCACCAGGTCGAGGCCGATCGTGAGCGCGCCACCGGGCCGGTCATCGACTATGACTTGCTGGTTCAGTTGTTTTGAAATTTCGGCTGCGACGATGCGAGCGATATTATCGGTCGCACTGCCCGCGGCCTGCGGAACGATAAACCGGATTGGATGATCCGGATATTCCGCCGCCGACGCCGTCGTCAGTGTGGCGGCAAGCATGACTGCTATCGGGCCGAAACTGCGCATGGCGACTGTCCCCCGCTTCCAGGCAGCGTAGCGTGGCCTATTTCTGGCACGACGGGCAATAGAAAGTGGAGCGCCCCACCTGCACGATGCGTTTGATCCTGCCCCGGCAACCAGGGCAAGGCTCGCCTTCGCGATCGTACACTCGAAAATTGTGCTGAAAATCGCCAAGCGATCCATCGGCCCTGCGATGATCACGCAGCGAAGAGCCTCCCGCGTCGATCGCGTCCGCGAGTACAGCCTTGATGGCAACGACGAGACTTACGGCGCGAACGTTCGGTTTGCCCTCACGATCGGCGATGGTTGAGGCGCGCCGCTTCGGCGAAAGACCGGCCCGGAACAACGCCTCGCAAACATAGATATTGCCGAGCCCGGCAACGACGCGCTGGTCGCTGAGCGCGGCCTTGAGCGAGGTCTTCTTGCCCGCACAGGCTTGCGCAAGCATCGCGGCGTCGAATTCATTGCCCAATGGTTCGGGACCAAGCGCGCGCAGCAGCGGTTCCTGGTCGAGCTTGGCGCGCGCAACGAGCTTCATCGAACCGAAACGCCGCGGGTCATTGAAGGTCACCGTCGCGCCATTCGACATGTGGAAGACCACATGGTCGTGCGCGCCGCTCTTGCTCCGCTCGTGATGATATTTTCCGGGCGTGCTGTCCTTGCCGAGGCGAAACGAACCAGACATGCCGAGATGCATCATCAGCACCTCACCGGAGGAAAGATCAGCCAGCAAATATTTCGCGCGGCGGCCGAGTCCTTCGACCGTCTTGCCATGCAGATTTTCGGCAAACCCCTTGGGCAGGGGCCAACGGAGATCGCCACGCCGCACTTCGACCTTGGCGAAGCGCGCACCTTCCATGGCTGGCGCGAGGCCGCGCCGCACAGTCTCTACTTCAGGCA